>CAVQCA010000025.1:0-3229 GCA_963710815.1 uncultured Gammaproteobacteria bacterium
AGGAGCCGGTGCTATGAACGGTGTGGTTGCAGTCGTAATACCCGCTTTCCGTTGTGAGGACACAATAAGCGCAACGCTTGATTCTGTCCTGGGCCAAAGCAGGAAGCCTGATCATGTGGTAATTGTTCTTGATGGACCCAATGCGGACCTGGAAGCCATGTGTCGGACACATGAGATTGGGGCCGAGGTTATTGTAAATCAGGTAAACCTTGGTGTCGGAGCGACACGCAATATTGGATATGAGCATCTTCAGCACCTGGCGGACTATTTCTGTTTCCTGGACTCTGACGATATTCTGCACCCTGATTTTCTTCAAACAGCCTGCTCACAGTATGAAAATTACCCCGATGCGGACGCAGTTTTTGGCAACTTTGTCCTCTGGCACAGTGGGATGGCTCAAGAATCAATCGCCACTTTATCACCGGATAATTCCTACTTGCTGCAGGACGCATTGGATACCTATTTATCGAATACAGGTTCTTATCTGCTTTCCTTTGCCTTGATCCGCAAGACGAGCATCGCTACGACTGCTGTCGAAGGTAAAGTCAATATTGAATGCTTGAGAAACAATCAGGATTTTGAATTTATCTGCAGACTTTTCTTCCAGGGGAAGATTGTTCGCCTCGAAGACCAGTGTGGTTGGCATCTGAAGCTGCCGGGAAGCCTGAGTTCGAATCAGGCGCGCGCATGGCACTTTCGGTCTGTAGCTGCAGGCCTGCTATATAACTGGCTAAGTTCCCGGGGTGCAGACAAGACATTATTGAGTTGGATGAAGCAAATAGAACATTCGGCGGTCAGGAAGTCTGCGCGCCTGCTCTGGAAGAAGGGTGATAAAAAGCAGGCGGTACAGGCACTGTTGGGCTCTATTGCAAAATTTCAGATAAAGTCGGTAGCACAGCTGATTGTCTTATTATTCGGGATGGAACATCGTCGGAATTAGTGGGTTGATTTGCTAGTATCCCGAGTTGGAAATTCGCAGACAGAAGTGTTCGATGCTGGCCAGAATCACATCCGCGGAGTTTGACCATACGAAGGGTTTGGGATCGGTGTTGTAGTGGTGGAGGTAGTCACGGCTGACCTGTTCGAGTTCTCGGGTTGGTCGATGTATGCCTCGCCGTATCTGCTTTTCGGTGAGTGTGGCGAACAAGCGTTCAACCTGGTTCAACCAGGAGGCCGACGTGGGGGTGAAATGCACATGAAAGCATGGGGGCTTGCTAACCAGCTTCTGACTGCAGGAGTCTTGTATGCGCCGTATTTGGCATGATCAAATGGATATCCACATCGGCGGTCGTGGCGGCCTCGAGGGTGCGCAGGAACTTCAGGAATTCGCTGCTGCGGTGGCGTCGGTGCAGTTGGCCAATCACGCTACGTCGGCCACATTCAAGGCGGCGAACAGCATGGTCGTGTCATGGCGCAGGTAATCATGCGTGCGCCGTTCGGGGATATCCAGCGCCTAAGGAAAGATCGATTGTGTGCAGTCGAGGGCCAGGATCTGACTCTTCTCATCGATGCACAACACCATGGCCTTGATTGGCGGATCCAGATACAGGTCAGCGATGTCCCGCACCTTGTGGCCTCGACCGAGGGTCGGCTGACGCCGCATTTCTTGCCCGGATATGCGCCGGATCTGAATCCTGACGAACTGGTGTGGGGTCATGCCAAGCGCACCGGCGTGGCGAGGCAGCCGTTGCACGAGAGCGAGAAACTGGAGGAACGCGTCTACAACCAACTGCAGGCAATCGCAGATGATCCAAAGCAGGGTCATTCGTTTTTCAAGCATTCGTCTGCCGCCTGTATTTCTGGCTGCTGAGTAAAGACATACCGGATCTTTATGTTTCTTGACCGCGCACTTATTTATTTTTTCAAACCCCTGGGAATTCTGTATGTGCTAATACAGTACAAGTCACGGCTTATCACCAGGATCAGGGAAATCACTACTCTAGGTTACTACGTGGTAAACAAGCGTAACCGCAAAATAATTGTTTATACAAAAAACCATCCCCGCATGAACGTCGTATCTGAAAATGCACCAAAGCACCTTGTTTTTGCCAAACTCACGCAGCCGTATCGAAATAGCAGGTTAATGAAATTCCTGCTATCAAAAATTGATGCCATATACCAGGATGGCCCAAACCCTGTATCGATACAAACCAATCACCCTCGAATTCTTGAATTCGAGCACCGCTATTTCAAACAGGATTTAGTCGACGATCCAAATATCAAGAAAATATTTGTGATGTCCCACTACGCCAAACCCAATCTGCTTGATCCAGAGAAGAAGATAGAGGTCTTATACCCTGCATTTCCTGTTAAAAAGAAGAATAAACTACGCAACAAGAAAGACAACTCGGTGATTATATTTCTGTCAGGGAGTGAAGCAACCAGAAAGGGAGTTGATATACTTTTTAGCGCCTTCGAACGGATTGAACCCTTATTATCTGACGAATACCGACTAAGCCTCGTAATGGCCTCCAACTATAAAAAACACTCGAAATTTTATCCCGTAACAGAAGCATGCTTGGCGAGAACAAGGAATGCCTATATACAAAGCAAATACAGGAGTAACGTTATATTTACACCTATCTATCCTCCACAGCTTATCTCCTATTTCTACGGGAAAGCGGATATTTATGTAATGCCAACCAGGCACGATACGCCCGGCATGTCGATTCTTGAAGCAATGTCTGCCGGTTTACCGGTTATAACGACCAGCATCACTTCGATACCGGAGTTTGTTGCCCACGAAAAAAATGGTTTCCTCATAGATGTCAAGGACTATGACTTGAGAAGTGATGAGTATTTTGAATATGCAGTAGAAGAAATGCAAAAATATTTGACCATCCTGATAAGAGATGCCTCGCTGAGGCGCGCCATGGGACTTGATTCCATCAAACGTATGGAGACCATGTTCAGCCTGGATTATAAAATTGACCGGCTTGTCTCCACTATCAAATCCATTGTGGCATAGAGAAAACACTCCATTAAAAATCACACTTCGTCAGTAGAATTCATGGCCCAGTTCAGGCTCAGGCAACTTCAGAAACACATGATGTTAAAGCCATTTCCCAGTATTCCTGGAGACCTGAATCCATGGGATTTTCCACAATAGATTCTTCCACCACTCCCCGACCACTGGTGGAGTGGCGCACCTGACCCGCGATGTAGGTCTCCAGTTCACTTACTGCGTATTCCACTAAAGCCTGCCACCCAGACCGGTTCAAAGCTGAAC
>CAVQCA010000026.1:0-6413 GCA_963710815.1 uncultured Gammaproteobacteria bacterium
ATATGAGTTTTCGGGAAGGACAGCAATCGGATGGAACAAAAACGAGTGAGACTTATTCTGGCTACGCTTTTTTTATTTGCTTCGATTAGCCGCTAAATCATCTTTCTTGCTACATTGGATTAGTATATTAATAAATGCTAAAATGAAAACGTTAACAAAGCGACCAGTGAGATCAGATGATAAAGTCAACGTGCAAACTTTTCCTTTCGGCAGCGATATTCTTGGTTATCTTCATGCAGCAGCCGGCTTTCGCCGAACATCCGCCGGTACCAGCCGTTGCCACGGGTATGCTCGGCTTTCAGCTACCCGACGTTGGCCCTGAGGCGCTTGTCGAGAAGGTCGACACATTGCGCACCCAGCTGATCGAACGCAAAGAAGTGCTCATGCGAAGCCTTGAGGAGAAAAAGCTGGACAGCGGTGATGCGTTAATTGCGGCGATCATACCCGGCGGCCTGCTCTACGCGGGCTACAAGAAACTACGCTATGAACAGGCCAAAGACGAACTGGCCCTCCTCAACGCAGAGATCGACGAATTCGGCAACGACCTTCTTGCTGTGCAGGCCATGTCGGCGCCAGCGGCCGTCGCACAGGCCTATTGACCGGTGCTGCGGGCGCAGAGCCGGGTCGGTGTTGCGCGCTCCACCCATAGCCTCCATTCTGATACAGGGTCTTGTGGAACCGGCTCCGTGCCGGTTTTTTGTTGAATGTGAGGCCCGGGTACGAAGGCCAGATCAGACGGCAATCTCTACGCATGGGCGGGACTTGGCGCGGCCTTTGGTCCTGCACTGATTCTCATCCTGATCTGGCGACGTACCAGCACCACCGGAGTGGTCGCAGGAATGCTCGTCGGTTTCATAACTGCCGTACTATGGCGCATGATCCTGCATGACTATCTCTACGAGCTGGCACCGGCTTTTCTGCTTGCCTTCGTCACAGTGTGGATCGTAAGCCTGTGCAGTCCCGATTACGTGATACCGACGGATGCCGTCAAGCGGTCTTGAAATTCAATTGTTGTTCGATGAGACCATCATCTCCATGGAAGACACTCAGCAACCACTAGTAATAAAAGGGAACGGGTCACTGAGTTCGATTGCCAAACAACCACTCTTAGTCGTTGACCCCGCATTTCGATACAATGCATATCTTTCGTTTTGCAGGTTAAGAGGCCGACTGACGGGCCACATATCGGGCATATCCCATGGAATTTCTTTTCAAATGGGCATTTCTATGCGGCCTGGTGATCTCGTTGTTCGCGTATTTTAATAAGGATCGTGCGCCCGATCCCTCGTTTTACGATTCCTCTTCACTAGTTGCGCCCACACAGACTCCGACAACCGGGGCGCCTTTCAACACTACCGCCGAAGACCAGCACTATAGGATCGAACCGAAGTTCGACTACGAGCTGTATGGCGTCATCGTCAGTTACAACGATGCAGATTCAATATTCGATATATGGCATCACGATAAATGGAAGGATTACCTCAACCTGCGCGATATTTGCGTTATCTGGGGCGACAACGTGCGAAACGGCGTGTATCTGGACATGAAATTCTCCAACGATAGCTGGACGTGCTGGGCGTATTGGCCAGACCAGGCCACCAGAAAACGATTCGATATGACGGCACTGTCAAACAATCACTTACTGGTCGATGATGTCACGGTAAGAAAGGCCTTGATGAGCGCCGAAAGCGGCGACTACATACACTTCAAAGGCATGCTGGTAAGTTACCGTAACCCGGGCAACGGATTCTCCCGTGGCACCAGCACTGTCCGCACGGACACCGGTAACGGGGCATGCGAGACCGTCTATCTGAGTGAATTCGAGGTCATCAACAAAGCCAACGCCGGCATGCGTTCCCTCTATGAGCTTGCAAAATGGTTCACCATACTTGCCATGATTGGCTATGGGTTTGCATTCTTTAACGCGCCAGTTCGTCGAAGGTACCGGTAGCTGCCTGAGTCGTCCTCTACGCCGCCGTCTTCATTTAAGGGTACGTATGTCCTGGTGCTGCGGAGTGATGCTAGGGTATCTGCGGAAATCGGGCACTGGGGTCGTCTTGATATCTGTCCAGGCTACTATGTCTATGTCGGCAGTGCATTGGGTTCCGGTGGTGTGCATGCGCGCGTATCGAGGCATTGCAGCGGGGCTAAAAGCAAGCATTGGCATATTGATTATTTGCGGGAGTTCGCGAATCTTGCATCCGTTTGGTATAGCCACTCGCCAGTTTGTCTGGAGCACCGCTGGGCGGAGGCACTGGCAGGAATGAAGGAAATGAGGCCGGTCAAAGGGTTTGGTTGCAGTGATTGCAAGTGCGAATCCCACCTCTTTTTTGTTGCCAGGAAGCCCGGGTTGGCACGGTTCGCCAATGCGGTTCGTGGTGCCGTTAAATCATGGTCGTGTGACTGAGGCGGTAAAAAGCGCGTCTATTGTCTCTTCAATGCGTCATGGATAACCGGGGTATCACCGTCAGAAATACGAACATTACGGTCAGGTAGAATCGTAAGTAAGAAATCCGTTGCTGAATTTGTAGCCACAGGCGTTTAACTTGTAAAAATAAATGCGATTTAATCCGATGGGAAATCGGGTGGTCTGCAACATAACCTAGTTCGGCAAGTGCCTCCTTTGGAGATTAACGTTTTGGATTGTAGCCGGCATAATCGACGCCGGTGAGCCGCGCCATGTCGGAATTGAAGGTTGCCAGATCATCCTTGTTGAACTGATTCAGATGGTTGTGACCGCAGGCACGTGCCATAACCTGCATCAGTGTGACCGAGGCGTTGAGAAAATTAGCCAGCCGCCTCGCGCCCGCCTCCACATTCAGGCGCTGACGTAATTTCGGGTCCTGGGTTGCCACGCCGGAAGGGCAGTTGTTGGTATGACAGATGCGCGCCGCCACACAGCCGATTGCCTGAATGGCGCTGTTGGCGAGGGCGATGCCATCCGCACCCAGTGCCAGTGCCTTGATGAAGTCGCCAGGCAGGCGCAGCCCGCCGGTGATGATCAGCGTGACCCTGCCGCTGGCGCCCTGCTTGTCCAGGTAGTGTCGCGCCCGTACCAATGCGGGCAGGGTGGGCACGCTGATATGGTCGCGGAACAACAGCGGCGCTGCCCCCGTGCCACCACCGCGGCCGTCGAGAATGATGTAGTCGGCGCTGGCTTGCAGGGCGAATTCAATGTCGCGCTCGATATGGTTGGCGCTCATCTTGAAACCCACGGGAATACCCCCGCTGATTTCGCGCACCCGGTCAGCGAACTGCTTGAAGTCCCCGGGAGTGCTCAGTTCCGCGAAGCTGGCGGGCGAGATAGCCGGCGTGCCTGCTTGCAGGCCACGGATCTCGGCAATCCTGCCGATGTTCTTCGCCGCCGGCAGGTGACCGCCGGTGCCGGTCTTGGCCGCCTGGCCGGCCTTGAAATGAAAGGCCTGGACCCTGGTCAGCAGTGCTTCGTGATAGCCGAACTTGGCACTGGCCAGTTCATAGAAATAGCGGCTGTTCGTCTGTTGTTCCTCCGGCAACATGCCACCCTCGCCGGAGCAGATGCCGGTACCGGCCAGTTCGGCTCCACTGGCCAGCGCCAGCTTGGCCTCTTCCGACAGGGCGCCAAAGCTCATGTCCGAGACGAACAGAGGCATGTTGAGTTCCAGCGGTTTCTGGCTTTCCGGGCCGATCACGAGTTCGGTGCCCACCGCGACATCTTCCATAAGCGGCTTCCTGTCCAGCTGGGCGACCATGATCTGCAGTTCATCCCAGCTGGGCAGTCGAGAACGTGGCACGCCCATGGCCGCAATTGGGCCGTGTTGGCCGAACCCCTGCAAACCCTGTCTGGCCAGCTGATGAATCAGTTCCACCGCCGGTTCTTCGCCAGTCGCTTTGGGTTCGGGCGCAGCGTCTTCATTCTTGCGGACTCCGGGTCCCTCATGGCCGACCTGCTCGTCGCTGAAAGTTCGATGGGTACCGTCGCAGTAGGGTGGGTTGCGGGTGTGTTTGCAGGCGCACAGCCAGGCGTCCGTGTCTTCCTTCACCTGGAAGGGCAGGGGGGTGAAACCTGTGTTCTTATGTGAACCGTCGCAGAAGGGCTGGTTTTTTGAGCGGCCGCAACGACAGAAGTGGTACTCCTTGCCCTTGGTGAGCTGAACATTGATCGGGTTGTTGTTGGAGATGACAGGCTTTTTCAAGACACTTACTCCTGGTCGGTTATGTTTCTATTTTTACATCGAGGAATTGAGGGCGCGGTGGTGCTCAACAGGATGGCTTTGCAGAGCAGCAACCTCATGTCTGAAGGACAGCTGATATTGCTCGCAGCTTCGATTGACGTGCCCACGGCAGGTCGTCATATCTTGGAAGCTTACCACCTGCGGATCTGGCTGTTTTACAGAGGAAGCGACCGGAACACCGCCTTATCCGGGCGCTCTACCTGTCAATAAACCAGCAGAGCGCCGCCGGCTTATGCAGCCTGGCATTTCGTGGCGGTTACCAGAAATACCGGGGATTCTTTTCCGGTTAAGTGGTATACATTTGTGGAATTTGCATGGTTGATGTGGCACGGGCTCTGTTTGTCCCAACTAGTGAGATATAATTATTGTAGGCTCTTATCTGAGGAAGTGACGGCTATCGAAGTAACTGGTGACGGCGGAGCACGTGTGAATGAGGCGAGCGAATGAATGCACAGAACACGCTGACAGTGCCAGCCTCGCAGTCTGGCAACTCAATGGCGGAACGCTACCTGGAAGTGCGCCGCCGCACCGCAGTTCTGTGTGAACCGCTGGAAACCGAGGACTATGTCATCCAGGCCATGCCCTCGGCCAGTCCGGCGAAATGGCATCTTGCACATACCAGCTGGTTCTTCGAGACCTTCCTGCTGGAAGCCTTTGAACAGGCACACCGGCCCTCTCATCCTGATTATCGCTATCTGTTCAATTCCTATTACGAGCAGGTGGGTGAGATGCACCCGAGGCCGCAGCGAGGTCTGCTGTCGCGGCCAACAGTTGATGAAATCTATCGCTATCGTGCCCGGATCGACGAACAGATACTTGAATTGCTGGAGTCCGCGCCCGCCGATCAGCGAGGCGAGATCGAGCGGCGTGTCGAGATCGGGCTGCAGCACGAGCAGCAGCACCAGGAGCTGTTGCTGACTGACCTGCAGTACAACCTCTCCGTCAATCCCCTGCGACCTGCCTACCGTGCTGATCTGCCGCAGCCGCCGAACGGCGCTGTCGAGCCGCTCGGCTGGGTGGAATTCCCCGGTGGCATCAGCGAGCTGGGGCACGCGGGTGAGGGGTTCGCCTGGGACAATGAACAGCCGCGCCACCAGGTGTTGCTACAGCCATTCCGAATGGCGACACGCCTGGTCACCACCGGGGGATACCTGGAATTTATGTCTGAAGGCGGCTATCGCCGTCCAGAGCTCTGGCTGTCTGACGGATGGGGCTGTCTAAAGGAATCAGGTTGGCAGGCCCCGTTGTACTGGGAAAAACGTAATGACGGCTGGTGGCATTTTACCTTGGCCGGTATGCAACGCTTGCAACCCACGCAGCCGGTCTACCATGTCAGCTACTACGAGGCGGATGCCTATGCGCGCTGGGCGGGCGTGCGCCTGCCGACAGAGGCAGAGTGGGAGCACGCAACCAGAAGTTTGCCCGTTGCAGGCAACCTGGCCGACAGTAGCTACCTGCAACCACTGCCGGCGCCTGCTGGCGCCTGCTTGCAGCAGCTGTTCGGTGATCTGTGGGAATGGACCGCCTCACCCTATACAGCTTACCCGGGATTTCGTCCGTCGGAGGGTGCATTGGGTGAGTACAATGGCAAGTTCATGGCAAACCAGATGGTGTTGCGCGGCGGTTCCTGTGCGACGCCGGCAGGGCACATCCGGGCCAGCTATCGCAATTTCTTCTATCCACAGCAACGTTGGCAATTTCAGGGGGTGCGACTGGCGGATGATGTCTGATCCGCGCGTCGAACCTCTCTGAGGAGGAGTGATGCACTACGCTTTCCATGATTACCATCCCCCCGCAGAGGACCTGCTGGGCGAGGTGCTGAACGGCCTGGCCAGCGAGCCCAAGTACCTGCCGCCGAAATTCTTCTACGACCTGCGCGGTTCACAGTTGTTTGATGCCATCACACGCTTGCCCGAATACTATCCAACCCGCACCGAGATCGGCATTCTACGGGAACAGGGCGATGCCATCGCTGAGCACCTCGGGCATGATACTGTGCTGATTGAGCTGGGCAGCGGCAGTCCTCAGAAGATTCGCGCGTTGCTGGATTCACTTCGCCCGGCGATCTACATGCCGGTGGATATCTCCAGTGAACACCTTCGCGATTCGGCAAGCCATATCGCTCGGGATTACCCGGATTCGTAGGTTGAGGCCGTATGCGCGGATTACTCGCATGGTCTGCAATTGCCTGATATGCCG
>CAVQCA010000027.1:0-15620 GCA_963710815.1 uncultured Gammaproteobacteria bacterium
GCGGATAGCGTCGATTGCTTTCGTTGAACTCCAATATCCGTCAGGTGGACATCTTGAAGCATCTGCACTGTGAAGATGACAACTTACACCGGCATCGTGCAGTCAATTGCCGTGCAAGCATGAGAGCACACTTTCGCTGGACCACTCACCGGACGACGGTGGACACAAGTAGTAACAGCGCACTGACAATAATCCTCTGTATTCTAAACACCTATTAGGAAACAACGATGACCGAGGAAACGAGATTGACTGTGCTTCTGAAAAAACTCAAGGATATCAGTCAGTACGTATCTTAAGGAAGGACAACCTGTGTTTCTTCATCAATGCGGTCAAATCCCATCGATTCACTCGCCTTCCCGTGCAGCCAATTGCCGTTGCCCCTGCTCGGCTTCCTGTTCGGCGGGCGTCATCAATCACCGGCACCACTGCTGCCACATCCCGTCCGGTCAAAATACTCATGCGGCTTCCCGATGGTAATATTTCAGCAGCCCACCCAAGCGTTCTTTACAGCCGACTGGTCCGTCCCCATGATTCATTGCCTTCGTGGCGGCTGGAAATAACAGCACATTGTCTTTACCTTGATGATTTCGTTCGACATGATAATGGACGACGTACTCACGGAGTGTGCGTCTTAATGATGCTTCTCCAAACAGAATCAACTTCGACAAACACTCGTCTTTCACCGATTTCACCCAGCGCTCGGCAAACGCATTCAAATTCGGACTGTGTGCCGGGAGCGGCAACGTCCTGACATCACCGGATTCGATGATATCCCGAAATGACTGACAGTATTTGGTGTCACGGTCATGGATGAGATAGCTGCAATTATCGAGAAACCCCGTAGGGTGCAAAAACAGGAATCCTTGCTTTCAAGCTGCTTCACGGTAGTAGAAATTGAGCATACCGCCAAGCCGTTCGCGGCACTGAATCGGCTCATTGGTTGAACTGACCGTGGCAAGTGGCTCCAGCAATCGATTCCCTACACCCTGATGATTTCGTTCGCTGTGATAATGTGCAACATACTCTCTGAGTGCCCGGCGAAGCGATGCCTCGCCGAAAAGTATCATGCGATCCAAGCATTCATCTTTTATAGAACGCACAAACCGTTCTGCGAATGCATTACAATTCGGTGCCCGAACTGGACAGCGAACTGGCTTCACGCCCTCTCGATCCAGATAGTCTCTGAACTCCTCCGTATATTTTGTATCGCGGTCCATGATGAGGTACCGACTGTTTACAAGAAAACCGTCACTCACGTCTGTCAGGTTGCGCGCTATTTGCTTCATGTAGGCGCCGTTGGGCGCCGTGGTTACTCCGGCGATGTGCACGGAACGTGTCTTGAGTCGCATGACGAACAACACGTAATAGGTCAACAAACCGCGGGATGTCCAGACCTCAACCGTAAAGAAATCCGTGGCGGCCATCACCTCCCAATGCGCTTTTAAGAACGTCCTCCACGAAGTGCGTTTCTCTCGCTCCGGTGCCGGTTCTATGCCATGCCTTTTCAGGATATTCTTGACCGTGTTCGGTGCAACGATGTGACCGAGATTGGCGAGAGCGCCCTGGATTCGATCGTAGCCCCAGGAGACATTCTCCCTCGCCATGCGTAACACCAAATCGGTGATCTCTTGCGTGACGCGCGGTCGACCCGGTCCCTTCCTGGCATAGGTCCACTTCTGCGCGATGAGTTTACGATGCCAGGCGAGCAGCGTATCGGGCGTCACAAGCGTCTCCAGTTCATCAAGTAACCGGCGGCCAAGGACCTTGGCTTTCACGGCCAGTCGTATCCGCTGTTCGTCGGTGAACCGAAGCCGCTGTCCTTCGAGTTGCTCCTTGAGAACACGGTTCTCTTCGATGAGATAGTCGATGACCGTCTGTTGGTGGCGGTTAAGCCAGCCGGCCAGGGCGATTACCAGGAGGTGGAAAGGTTGTAGGACGTTGGTCATTGCACGAACAGATTATCCGTAATATTGTCTGATAACAATATCATACGGCTCGTTCGAATATTTGCACCATACGAGCACAATGGCCCACCGCCGTATCCCGGCTATGGGATTTGTATAACGCTTCGCCCCGAACGGCAATACTAACTGCAGGGGCTTGCTGCAGACCGGACACTGAACCTTGTTCTTTCCACCGCACGTATCCATGAACTGCTGCCAAGCTCCAGCGGGTCCACCGTAGTCCTTCTACGGTGCCTGCCCCAGCTGCGCACGGACGCGCGCGCCGGGCGCGAGCCTTGTGCGAATATAAACCATAAATGCCGGATGGTGTGCTTAGTGCTCCAGGACATGCCACAATCACCGATCGATAAACCCTCGGTGCCGAGATCCAGGCGCTTGTCTTTTCCTGTTCTTACGGTCCGTGTAACGGAAACACACCCGCCGCGCGGGTCGCCGAGACCAGCCGCCGGTCACTGAGGGGGCCGCCTTTGACCGAGCGCGTGAGGTAGCGCATCACACCCCGGCCATGGGCGTAGCGCTCCTGCAAACGAACGTTCCACTCCGGGCGTCCGAGCGCCTTGAGAAGTCGCGACAGCCCGGCGGCACTCACCCCCTCGGGCAGCCTCAGACGAGCCGCAGCGGTGCAGCGCCGCCTACAGTGCGCCACCAGCTTGCCGCGGTATACGGCCTTCACCACCCGAACCCGGGAGCAGATAACCGTTATTCACCCCCACCCATGATCCACCACCATTCAATCCACCACCGCTCATGAGAGAGCGAATGTGTGTATTCATTCGCAGGTGTACAGCGACATCACAATGTCCGACTTTTCCGCCTGCATATAATGTCTCTCCTGCAACAAAACGCATCAGCGTGTCCCGACTTGCCTGAAACAGTGCATCCACAAACCACGACCGGTTCAGCAGCCACAGCTCATGTAACTCGTGCGGCAAGGTGAACACGACATGATAATGATCACAGGCCAGCAAACGTGCTTGCTGGGCTTGTCAACGCGCCTTCGGCAAAGGCGGCGCAGCGCGGTAAACTCGATGCCGGCAGGAGTTGTAATGAATCCGGCTGACATGACGATCAGGCCAGGGCTGCGTGTGACCTGCTCAGTGCTGGGGTCAGGTTCTGTATAATGGCCGTGGGGCCTTATGTGCTTGCAGTGATAAGCGCTTACCCTGCGCGTAACCTGAAAAACACGCCGCAATAATCCCTCGCACGTGCTCGCTTCCAAGGCTCCAGCTTCCCTGACAGATCCCTGCATAAACTTATCTTCCTCATCCCTTGAGAAAGCCACCAAATCCCCGCGGAGCGGTTTTGTTCAACAGTGTAATAGGCCGAATCCGCACTATCGGTAATAGTACCGACGCGGCCTATTGTGCCAATTATTGTGATAGGCCGAAACATACTGCTCCTGCAATCAACGCAAACGACACTATCAAAATCACAGTGCACCGGGCATTGTGGAAAATACGTATTGAAAGGACTGCACTATATCCCCTTGTGTCGCGATGCTGGTGGATGGCAGCCAGAGGCGGAATGTCTTGAATCAGTACATTCCTGACCTAACCGAAAAATTCTCTATGACCGAGGTCATGGGTCGGCTCCCGCCAATTAGCGAATTCTTTTATTAGTGCCTGGTGTAGGACAGGGAGGAAGACAAGACTATGCGGCAATTGAGAACGGCTTCCGAAGAAGCCGTCCAATGAGGTCTGATTATGAAGAATCTAAATTCTAGATCTCGGAGGAGGGTAAGGTTTATTCCCAAAGTACTGGGCTTCCGTTCCATCCATATGGATCAATCAGAGCACTGCCATCTCGTCGCACCTCAAAGGTAAATGTCACCCATATTCACCCTGCTTGCCAAATCCGTATCCTCCCATCGTTGCGACGACCTGACCGGCTGAAACGTCTGCATAACCTTGCGCTGAAATGCTAGCAAGAACAGTTTGATCGAGGCTGCTTGCGTGGAGATAGCAACCAAGTGCTCAATATATGAGAGTTAGGGCTGAACAGTATGTAGAATGTGTGAAATGTAGCCCAGCTATCCGCACTAGTATTAATATCATCTTTACCGTAGGGGCACTTTTCACTATTGCGCCACTCCCCACTACCCGTAGAGCTATCAGTAAGTACTTTGGCTAAGCATAACGCTGCCTTCGGTGGGCGGCCTTAATAACTCGGAACCTGCCGGATAATCGTATCCCACATGCCCATCGTAATACATGGTAGTCAGATAATCCGGGGAGGTTTTGAATTCACTTTTCTCCATCTACAACACCAAACTGTGTTAAATCTTCTTTACGCATACAGTAAAGAAGATTTAACACAGATTGGTGTTGTGGATGGAGAAACGAAATTCAAGACCTCCCCGGATTACCTGACTACAATGTATTATGATGGGCATGCGGGATACGATTATCCGGTAGGTTCCGTTATTACGGCCGCCGCTGAAGGCACATTATGCTTAGCCAAGCTTGATTCTAGCTCTACGGGTAGTGGCGAGTGGCGCAATAGTGAAAAGTGCCCCTACGGTAAAGATGATATTAATACTAGTGCGGATAGCTGGGCTACATTTCACACATTCTACATTGTGCACCCTAACTCTGGTAACTTGAGCACTTCTTGGTATCTCCACGCAAGCAGCCTCGATCAAACTGTTCTTGCTAGCATTTCGGCGCAAGGTTATGCAGACGTTTCAGCCGGTCAGGTTGTCGCAACGATGGGAGGATACGGCTATTTCAAGCAGGGTGAGATATGGGGAACATTTACACTTTGAGGTGCGACGAGATGGCAGTGCTCTGATTGATCCATATGGATGGAACGGAAGCCCAGTACTTTGGGAATAAACCTTACCCTCCTCCAAGAACTAAGAAATTAGATTCTGAGATAATCAGACCTCATTGGACGGCTTCTTCGGGGCCGTTCTCATTGACGGAATGTTCCATCTGGGCCGGGTCCCTGTCCTACACCAGACGCTAATAAAAGAATTCGCTAATTGGCGGGAGTCGACCCACTGTTGACCTTCGATCAAAATGCCGGAACGGCAGAAATGTACTGATTCAAGACATCCCGCCTCTGGCTGCCATCCACCAGCATCGCGACACAAGGGGATATAGTGCAGCCCTTTCAATACGTATTTTCCACAATGCCCGGTGCACTGTGATTTTGATAGTGTCGTTTGCGTTGATTGCAGGAGCAGTATGTTTCGGCCTATCACGATAATTGGCACAATAGGCCGCGTCGGTACTATTACCGATAGTGCGGATTCGGCCTATTACACTGTTGCACAAAGACCGCTTCGCGGTGGATTGGGTGTCTTTCTCAAGGGATGAGGAAGATGAGTTTATGCAGGGATCTGTCAGGGAAGATAGAGACATGGAAGCGAGCAGGTGCAAGGGATTATTGCGGCGTGTTTTTCAGGTTACGCGCAGGGTAAGCGCTTATCACTGCAAGCGCATAAGGCCGCACAGGCCATTATACAGTGTCGGACCTCCGCGCTGGGCGGGTCACACGCAGCGTTGTCCTGATGGTCATGTCAGCCGGATTCATTACAACTCCTGCCGGCATCGCAGTTGCCCGCGCTGCGCCGCCTTTGCCGAAGGCGCGCTGGGGCACAAGCCCAGCAAGCACGTTTGCTGGCCTGTGATCATTATCATGTCGTGTTCACCTTGCCGCACGAGTTGCTGGAGCTGTGGCTGCTGAACCGGTCGTGGTTTGTGGATGCACTGTTTTAGGTGAGTTGGGACACGCTGATGTGGTTTGTTGCAGGAGGGGCGTTATCTGCAGGCGGAACCGGGGGCATTGTGATGTCGCTGTACACCTGGGGACGGACCTTGAGCCTGTATCCGCACATTCACTGTCTGGTGAGCGGTGGTGGATTGAATGGTGGTGGATCATGGGTGGGGGTGAATAACGGTTATCTGCTCCCGGGTTCGGGTGGTGAAGGCCGTATACCGCGGCAAGCTGCTGGCGCGGCTGTGGGCGGCGCTGCAGGGCACGCTCGTCTGAGGCTGCCCGAGGGGATGGATGCCGCCGGGCTGTCGCGACTTCTCAAGGCGCTCGGGCGCAAGGAGTGGAACGTTCGTTTGCAATAGCGCTACGCCCATGGCCGGGGTGTGATGCGCTACCTGGCGCGTTATGTCAAAGGCGGCCCCCTCAGTGACCGGCGGCTGGTCTCGGCGACCGCGCGGCGGGTGTGTTTCCGTTACACGGACCATCGGGACGGGGAAGCACAAGCGCCTGGATCTCGGCACGGAGCATTTTATCGAGCGGGTTATTGTGGCATGTCCTGGAGGCCGGGCAGCACACCATCCGGCACTTATGGTTTATATTCGCACAAGGCTCGCGCCCGGCGCGCGCGTCCGTGCGCAGCTGGGGCAGGTGCTGGAGACGGACTCCGGTGGACCCGCTGGACTGGCAGCAGTTCATGGAAACGTGCGGTGGAAAGAACAAGGTTCAGTGTCCGGTCTGCAGCAAGCCCCTGCAGAGAGTATTGCCGTTCGGGGCGAAGCGTTATACAAATCCCATAGCCCGCATACGGTGGTGGGCCATTGTGCACGTATGGTGCAAATATTCGAACGAGCCGTATGATATTGTTATCAGACAATATTATGGCTAATCTGTTCGTGCAATGACCAACGTCATACAACCATTCCATCTCCTCGTTATCGCCCTGGCCGGCTGGCTTAACCGCCAGCAACAGGCGTCATCGACTATCTCATCGAAGAGAACCGTGTGCTCAAGGAGCAACTCGAAGGACAGCGCCTTCGGTTTACCGACGAACAACGGATACGATTGGCCGTGAAGGCCAAGGTCCTTGGCCGCCGGTCACTTGATGAACTGGAGACGCTGGTGACACCCGATACACTGCTCGCCTGGCACCGTAAGCTCATCGCGAAGAAGTGGACCTATGCCAGGCAGGGACCCGGTCGACCGCGCGTCGCGCAAGAGATCACCGATTTGGTACTCCGCATGGCGAGGGAGAATATCTCCTGGGGTTACGACCGAATCCAAGGCGCACTCGCCAATCTCGGTCACATCGTTGCACCGAACACGGTCAAGAATATCCTGAAAAGGCATGGAATAGAACCGGCACCGGAACGAGAGAAACGCACCTCGTGGAGGACGTTCTTAAAAGTCGCATTGGGACGTGATGGCTGCCACGGATTTCTTTACGGTTGAGGTCTGGACGCCCCGCGGTTTGTTGACCTATTACGTATTGTTCGTCATGCGACTCAAGACACGTTCTGTGCACATCGCAGGGGTAACCACGGCGCCCAACGGCGCCTACATGAAGCAAGTAGCGCGCAACCTGACAGACGTGAGTGACGGTTTTCTTTTAAACAGTCGGTACCTCATCATGGACCGCGATACAAAATACACGGAGGAGTTCAGAGACTATCTGGATCGTGAGGGCGTGAAGCCAGTTCGCTGTCCAGTTCGGGCGCCGAACTGTAATGCATTCGCAGAACGGTTTGTGCGTTCTATAAAAGAGGAATGCTTGGATCGCATGATTCTTTTCGGCGAGGCATCCCTTCGCCGGGCACTCAGAGAGTATGTTGCACATTATCGCAGCGAGCGGAATCATCAGGGTGTAGGGAATCGATTGCTGGAGCCACGTGCTACGGTCAGTTCAACCGATGGGCCGATTCAATGCCGCGAACGGCTTGGTGGTATGCTCAATTTCTACTATCGTGAAGCAGCTTGAAAGCAAGGATTCTGTTTTTGCACCACACGGGGTTTCTCGATAATTGCAGCTATCTCATCCATGACCGTGACACAAAATACTGTCAGTCATTTCGGGATATCGTCGAATCCGGTGATGTCAGGACGTTGCCGCTCCCGGCACGCAGTCCGAATTTGAATGCATTTGCCGAGCGCTGGGTGAAATCGGTGAAAGACGAGTGTTTGTCGAAGTTGATTCTGTTTGGCGAAGCATCATTAAGACGCACACTTCGTGAGTACGTCGTCCATTATCATGTCGAACGAAATCATCAAGGTAAAGACAATGTACTGTTATTTCCAGTCGCTACGAAGACAATGAATCATGGGGACGGATCAGTCGGCTGTAAAGAACGCTTGGGTGGACTGCTGAAATATTACCATCGGGAAGCCGCATGAGTATTTTGACCGGACGCGATGTGGCAGCAGTCATGCAGGTGATTGATGACGCCCGCGAACAGGAAGCCGAGCGGCGCCAACGGCAATTGGCTGCACGGGAAGGCGAGTGAATCAGATGGGATTTGACCGCATTGATCGAGAAACACAGGTTGTCCTTCCCGAAAATACGTACTGACTGATATCCTTGAGTTTTTTCAGAAGCGCCGTCAATCTGGTTTCCTCGGTCATCGTTGCTGCCGAAGAGGATCCAGAAGCCATGAAGCCCATTGTCTGTGCGCTGTTACTACTTGTGTCTACCGTGGTCCGGTGTGGTGATCCAGCGAAAGTGTGCTTTCATGCTTGCACGGCAATTGACTGCACGATGCCGGTGTAAGTTGTCATCTTCACAGTGCAGATGCTTCAAGATGTCCACCTGACGGACATCGGAGTTCAACGAAAGCAATCGACGCTATCCGCTCCAGCCACTATCCGGGCCGCCCCAGAATTGATGATGAGATCGAACAATGAGTTGTGCGCATGGCCAAAGAGAACTCGGATTGGGGCTACGATCGGATTGTTGGCGCCATGGCGAATCTCGGCTACAGGCTATCCCCTCCAGCCGCTGTGCCTGATCGTCATCACACTGGAGCCTGGCCCGCTCCATTTCGGCGATGACTTCCCATAATGTCTGCAGCAATTCGTTCCGCATGCCCATGAGGGACAGCATGACGGACCGTGATGAGCGATTCTGTAAGAGAATTCCTCCACGATGTGTAAGCAACCGGTGCAGCCAGGGTCGGTAACAGAGATTACACTGAAGCACTGAGTAGGCACTAATCGTCGTCGGGCCCGGTGCTGCGCATCCTCACCACGATAGGGAGATGGTCACTCACCGTCTGGTAGAAAACCTTCGGGCTGGCTGCCTGACTGAGCTCGTCCAGCACCACGGCATTACCCTCAAGCTCCGCGGTAGCCGTCTCATCGTGTACGAGGAGATGGTCATAGAGATTGGCGGTCCGTCCTCCCTGGCTGTTGAGGGTGGAGCCGGTGCCCTCCGTCCGATCGGCCGCCGCCAGGGTACCGTGCAGGATGGCCGGTACCAGGTTGAAGTCCCCGATGATCAGCAGGTCCTTCTCCCCCGGTCGTGCAGCCGCCATTGCCGCGAACACAGCATTCAGGTTTGACACTTCGGCGACGATCTCGTCCTCGTTGCCATCGGCCCAGGTCGCATGGTAGGCAGCCAACAGGAAGTCAACCCCAGGGCTGCCCGCTGCGAACCCCGCCTCGAAGCAAGCGAAGGCGGGCTCCCGGACAAACCGGTCGGGGCCGACATTGAATCCACTGCCCGGGTTATCCGGGTAATAGCGCAGGCCGCCCGTCCAGTCGCTGCAGAGCCGGACCTGGCTCGTGCGGTAGGCGATCGCGTAGTACTCCGAATTGCCCGAGGTTGTGCTGGGTCGGGCTGTGTCAGTGACCAAACCCTCCCAGCCGTCACCCAGCACCTGCATCAGCGCCTCATAGCCGGGATGGACGTGCTGTTTCTGCATGACCTCGATGATCGCAACGAGGTCAAAGTTCTCATTAATGATCCGACCGACCAGCGGGAAGTCCTTCACCTCACCATGCCCAAGCTTCTTGAGGTTCCATTCCCCTAACCGGATGGACACCGCTTCACGCTTGACCGACCAGGCTTTACTTACAAAGCCCTCCACTCCGTCATCGAGGCGCACCTTAAACCAGCGCGGGACGTCATCGAGAAAGAACGCGGTTTTCCCCGGGAGGAGCTTGCCGACGATCTCAGAGGCAGTTGAGGGCTCGCTCCTGACGTTGAGGCGGGTCGTGACTCGGTCTGAGGGCGATACATCCGCCCCAAGACCCGGACAGGCCCATAGGAAAGAGATCAGCAAGAGCAGGTAGCGCATGGGTGTCATAAAGGACTCCAGTCAACCAGCATGGCCTGGCAACAGAATCCGCTAATTTCTATACCATGGTTATTCTAGTCATCATTTACGGGGTTGTACCCATTCTGGTTTTCCCCACGAACGACTCCACGTCCTTCATGCGTTCCCGCTTGACCTGTCGATAGTCCCACGGAGGCATCGGATTCGGATCATGCCACAGACCGATCTTGCGCCTCCTGGCTTCGAGCTCCGCATCGGAATACTTCACGCGGTCTGAGGGGGATTGCTCGCCCTGATACTTCTTGTAATGCCAGGCCAGCCCGGCCTCGACCTGTTCGAGGTTCACGTCCTCACCACCCAGCAGTACCTTTCCGAGTATCCGCTGATAACGGTCAAGTTTGCTGTAGTCCACCACGACCGTCTTGCCGGCGACCAGATCGGACAGGTGCTCCTTGGACTTCGTGCCGTAGGCCTGGTGGCGCTCGGGGGCATCGATGCCCTGCAGCCGGATCTTGTGCTGGGTCTTGCTGGCATCGAGGACCACGATGGTATCGCCGTCGGTGACGCGCACAACGCGCCCTGTCAGGGTATCAGCCTGTGCCAGAGGGAAGATAAGAGTCAGGAGCAGGAAAACTACGAGCCGCGATTTAGTCATGTTTCTCCAGCCGGATACCTAGCCGATCCAGTTGTTGAAAGACCCGGTCACCACGCAGCTTCCCGAGGGCGAGCCTTTCCTGTACGGGGATGATCCTCTCCAGTTCATCAAGACGAGGGGAATCTGTCCCGTATTTACGCTTGATCGATTCCAGCTCAGTCATCAGCTCACCAAAATCAGTGGCGGCTTGATCCACCGAGTAGTCCTTGTCGAGGGCGTTTTTAATAATGTCGGCGATGGTCAGTTTCCTGGTCATGGAGAAACTTTACTGCGGATTGTGTTCGATATACTTCTTGGCCCGGAAATATTCTTCTTTGGTCGTGTGTACTATCGTGACCTTCCAGTCCTGATCGATCGGCCTACTGTCTTCATCGGCTGCCTTGAAGGCATTGACTGCCTTGTGTTTGCCGATGGTCTCCAGCGCCCGGAGCGCGTCAGCCGCATCGAACCGGTAATTACCCGTCGGATTTCCCTCTCTGTCCAGCACAGGCTTCTCTTCCATACAACGATGATATAGCTGGACCGGCTGCTGTAATACCCACGATGCCGCCACCTCGGCTTTCTCGGCGACGCGCTGCCGGGCCTGTTCAAGTGCATCGATAATGTGAGTTTTTGTGACCAGTTGCCCATCTGGTCAACTATATCAGCACAGAGGTTCATTACATGAGTGACTCACCCGGGTGAGTTGTCCTGTCTTGCCGGTGTGAATTTATGTGAGCTTCAGTGTTGTTTGTTCGGCAGTCATTGCATGGAAGGATGTATGCGCATTCTTCAACGGCTAACACGACGTGCGCGCGCGAATCATGAACAGTGAACGTGCGAACGTTGGAAAGATAAGCACCAATCTGCGCTCCACCCACGCTCCACTCGCGCTCCATTTTTGTGACTATCGTGGACAATGAGTGACAACGAAACAGAAAAGCAGAAAGAAGAAAAGCACTGTAAATACAGCGCCTTTTGTGGTCTTTGGTGGTCTGGGATAGTCAAGTAAGATGGTGCCGAGAAGAGGACTTGAACCTCCACGGGGTTACCCCCACTAGCACCTGAAGCTAGCGCGTCTACCAATTCCGCCATCTCGGCCGTGCAGCCGCGAACTCTACCCGCAGAGTATAGTGCTTGTCAATTTGCGGCTCGCATGCGCACTTTGGCTTCCATAAAGAGTAAAATCCCGTCCCCATGAGAAAAAAACACAAATCCGGCGCCCACGGGCAGAAACTGCAGGACCCGCAGGCGCAGCGCGAGGCGAAACGCTACGAAAATCCGATCGCCAGCCGCGAATTCATCCTGCAGATCATTACCGAAGCGGAGCATCCAATCGATCAGGAGGGTCTGGCGGACCGGCTCGGCCTGCATGACGAGGATCCCCGCGAGGCCCTGCGCCGCCGCCTGAACGCCATGGTCCGGGACGGTCAGCTGGTGCGCAACCGGCGTGGCTGCTATGCCCTGGCCGACCAGTTCAACCTGGTGCCTGGCCGGGTCATCACCCACCCGGACGGCTTCGGCTTCCTGGTGCCGGACGCCGGCGGCGATGATGTCTACCTGTCTGCGCGCACCATGAACGCCGTGTTTCACAACGACCGGGTGATGGTGCGCATCACCGGCAAGGACCGCCGCGGCCGTCTCGAAGGCGACGTGGCCGAAATCCTGCAGCGCAACACCCACCGCGTGGTCGGACGCTTCCATCGGGAGAGCGGTGTCAGTTTCGTGGTGCCCGACAACAAGCGCATCACGCACGATATCGCGGTGCCGGAGCAGCAGACCGGCGGCGCGGTGAACGGGCAGATCGTCACCGTTGAAATCATCGAACAGCCGGCGAAGCGTTCCCGTCCGATCGGTCACGTCGTCGAGGTGCTGGGCGAGCACATGGCGCCGGGGATGGAGATCGATATCGCGATCCGCAGTTATGATATCCCCGAGGCCTGGCCGGAGGCCGTTAGCGAAGAGATTCAAGGCGTACGGGGCCGGGGTGGCCGAGGCCGACAAGGAGGGACGCACCGACCTGCGCGCTCTGCCGCTGGTGACCATCGACGGCGAGGACGCGCGCGACTTCGACGATGCCGTGTACTGCGAACGCACGCCGGCCGGCTGGCGCCTGATCGTCGCCATCGCCGATGTCTCGCACTATGTGCAGCCCGGCACGGCGCTCGACCGGGAGGCGGAAATCCGCGGCAATTCCGTCTATTTCCCGGAGCGGGTGATTCCCATGCTGCCGGAGGTGCTCTCCAACGGGCTGTGTTCGCTCAATCCCGAGGTCGACCGCCTGTGCATGGCCTGCGAGATGATGATCAGCCGGGACGGCAAGATCAGCCGTTCGCGTTTCATCGAGGCTGTCATGCGCTCGCATGCGCGGCTGACCTATACCGAGGCGGCCGCCATCGTCGTGGAGAACGACAAGACGGTGCGCACTCGCTACAAGCCGCTGGTGCCGCATCTCGAGGAGCTGTACCGGCTCTATCAGGCGCTGCGCGCGGCGCGCGAGTCGCGCGGCGCCATCGACTTCGAGTCCACCGAGACCCGCATCGTGTTCGGCTCCGAACGCAAGATCGAACGCATCGTGCCGCTGGTGCGCAACGACGCCCACAAGCTGATCGAGGAATGCATGATCGCCGCGAATGTGGCGTCCGCGCGCTTTCTGGTCAGGCACAAGATGCCGACCCTGTTTCGCGTACACGGGGCGCCGGACGCGGAGAAAGTCGAGGAAGTGCGTGAGTTTCTCAAGGAACTCGGACTGCCGCTCTCGCGCAGCAAGAATCCGAAGGCCAAGGATTACGCCGACCTGCTGGCCAGGGTGCGTGGCCGCCCGGATGAGCATCTGATCAATACCGTGCTGCTGCGCTCGCTGCCGCGCGCCGAGTACAGCCCGCACAACATCGGCCATTTCGGACTGGCGCATGAAAAGTATCTGCACTTCACCTCGCCGATCCGGCGCTATCCGGACCTGCTGGTGCACCGGGCCATTCGTCATGTGCTGGCGGGCGGTAAAGCGGAGGATTTCGCCTACGACAACAACAATATGCAGGTATTCGGCGATCAGTGTTCTGTGACGGAACGGCGCGCCGATGATGCCACCCGCGACGCGGTCGACTGGCTGAAATGCGAATACATGCTCGACAAGATCGGCGAAACCTACGCGGGCATCATCAGCAGCGTGACCTCGTTCGGGATCTTCGTCGAATTGCAGTCGATCTATGTCGAGGGTCTGGTGCATGTCACGGCGCTGGGCAATGACTATTACCGTTACGACCCGGCCAAGCATCGCCTGCTCGGGGATCGTACCAACCAGATCTACCGTCTCGGCGACCTGATTACCGTCAAGGTGGTCCAGGTCAACCTCGACGAGCGCAAGATCGACTTCGAACTGGTGCAGAAACAAACGGTGCTGGACAAGCACAGAAGCCGCGGCAAGGGGAAGTCCTCATCCCGCCGCCGGCGGCGATGAATGTACCGGGGTGTTTCCCCGGGAGTCGGTCCGAATTTGCGTACCTCGGTACCCGCCGCGCCACGTTCTTCCGACGCTGCTCAATAGATGAGCCAGCTCCGGGCGAAAGCGCCACGACCGGCGTGTCGATCCATGAATAACGCCGACCACGCCTATGGCCTGCACCCGGTCGAGAGCCTGATCTCGGCAAACCCGGAACAGGTCCGCCATATCACGGTTGCCGCCGGACGGCACGACCGGCGGCTGGCGGGTCTGATCGCCGCGGCGGAATCTCGTGGCATTGCGGTACGCCGACTGCCCGGCGCGGAACTCGACCGGCTGCTGCCCGGCGTGCGCCACCAGGGTGTTATCGCAACGCTCGTCCCGCAGTCCCCTGACGGTTTCAGCGAGCAGGACCTGCCGGCGTTTCTGGCCGGGCTCGCCGGACCGCCCTTCCTTCTGGTCCTCGACGGCGTGCAGGACCCGCACAATCTGGGTGCCTGCCTGCGCACTGCGGATGCGGCGGGTGTACAGGCCGTGGTCGTTCCGCGTGACCGCGCCGCCAGTGTCACCCCGGTGGTGCGCAAGGTGGCCTGCGGGGCGGCAGAGACGGTCCCGGTGTTCACCGTGACCAACCTGGCACGCAGCCTGCGCGCGCTCAAGGAGGCCGGCGTGTGGATCTTCGGCGCCAGCGATGACGCCGACAGGACGCTCTACGATACCGACCTGCGCGGTCCGCTGGCGCTGGTGCTGGGCGGCGAGGGCAAAGGGTTGCGTCGGCTGACGCGTGAACTCTGCGATTACCTGGTGGCGATCCCCATGGCCGGACGGGTGGAAAGCCTCAACGTCTCGGTCGCGGCGGGTGTGCTGTTGTTCGAAGCGCGCCGCCAGCGCGGCGGTTGATGGTGGTGTTAAACATTATTTCAACGCAAAGACGCAAAGGACGCAAAGTAAAAGCATAATTGCTGTGAACAGCGGTAATGGGCTTCGTGCCTCAGCTCAACCTGCGCTGCTGTAAATACGTCGCCAAGCATGTCAGGGATGGTGGCAGCTACGCGTTTCTTATGGTTTTAACATATTGTTTTCTTTGGTTCTTTGCGTTCTTTGCGTCTTTGCGGTGAATAAGGTTTTACCTCTTGATGGCCGGTTGCCACTGTCGCGATACAACCCGCGACCCATCGGATGGTAATTGCATCCGGCGCGGCCCTCGCGTAGAATTCGCCGGCTTACAACAATCTGATTTTTAACTCCTTGCCTTTCGCAACGACGGAAGGCTGCCAATCCACAAGGGGTCTTCATGAGACATTACGAAGTGGTGTTTCTGGTCCACCCTGACCAGAGCGAGCAGGTGCCTGCCATGATCGAGCGCTATCGCGCGACCATCGAGTCCGGCAATGGCGCGATCCATCGACTGGAAGACTGGGGGCGACGCCAGCTCGCCTACCCGATTCAGAAAATGCACAAGGCACACTACGTGCTGATGAATATCGAGTGCGGCACCGACACGCTCGAGGAGCTGGCAAGTGCATTCCGCTTCAATGACGCGGTGTTGCGCCATATGTTCATCACCCGCAAGGAAGCCGTTACCGAGCCCT
>CAVQCA010000028.1:0-9287 GCA_963710815.1 uncultured Gammaproteobacteria bacterium
CGGGCATCTTTAATGCAGTCCTGACAATAATCCGGCACCGTGATTCTCTTATTGCTTCAATCGATATCCTGTTTTGAACATCCACCACACAATGAGAAGACAAGCGCCAAGAAACACCAGCACCATGGCAAGACTCAGGCCCACGCTCACATCGGCGACTTCAAAAAAGCTCCAGCGGAACCCGCTGATTAAATAAACTACCGGGTTGAAAAGAGTGACCGTCTGCCAGGCCGGCGGCAGCATGCTGATCGAGTAAAAACTGCCGCCCAGGAAAACCAGTGGCGTGATCACCAGCATCGGTATGAGTTGCAATTTTTCGAAATTGGTTGCCCATAGGCCGATAAGCAATCCAAACAGACTGAAGGTAATGCAGGTGAGCACCAGAAAACCCAGCATCCAGAATGGATGCGCGATATGCAGTGGCACAAAGAATCCCGCCGTCGCCAGGATAACCAGCCCTATAATGAACGACTTGGTCGCGGCCGCTCCCACGTAACCGATCACAATTTCAACAAACGAAATCGGCGCAGACAGCAACTCATAAATCGTTCCAGTGAACTTGGGAAAGAAAATCCCGAAGGATGCGTTGGCAATACTCTGCGTTAACAGCGCCAGCATCATCAACCCGGGCACAATGAAGGCCCCGTAGGATATGCCCTCAACAGATTCGATGCGTGAGCCGATCGCTGACCCGAACACCACGAAGTAAAGCGCTGTGGAAATCACCGGTGACGCGAAACTCTGGGCAATGGTTTCAAAGGCGCGCAGCATTTCATATTTGTAAATAACGCGTATTGCGTAAATATTCATGTTTTTGTTTTCACCAGGCTGACAAATATTTCTTCCAATGACGTCTTGGTCGTATGCACATCCTTTATCAACAAATCTGCATCCCGCAGGGTCTGTAGCAATTCGTTGATACCGGTACGGGTTTTATGCGGGTCGTAGGTATAGGTCAGTGTGCTGCCATTCGCCGACAAGTCCAAAGCCAGGGGCACCAGAACTTCAGGCAATGCCGAAAGTGCATCTTCAAGCTCGATAATCAGTTGCCGTTTACCCAACTTGTGCATCAACGCATCTTTATCATCCACCAGCAGCAATTCACCATGGTTGATGACACCTACACGATCTGCAATCGCCTCCGCTTCCTCGATATAGTGCGTGGTGAGAATAATGGTGACGCCCGAATCGCGCAAACGTCGTACCAGCGCCCACATATCCTTACGCAACTCCACATCAACGCCTGCGGTTGGTTCGTCTAAAAACAGAACCACAGGTTCGTGCGCCAGCGCCTTACCGATAAGTACCCGCCGTTTCATACCGCCCGACAAAGCCATGAGCATAGTGTTTTTCTTGTCCCATAATGACAAGTCCTTCAGTACCTGCTCAAGGTATTCAGGGTTCGGCCTTTTGCCAAACATGCCGCGACTGAAACACAAGGTATTCCATACCTTGTCGAAAGCACCGAGTGTGAGCTCCTGTGGCACCAGGCCGATCATGCTGCGCGTAATGCGGTAGTCCTTAACGTTATCATGTCCGCCAACTGTGACTGAACCGCTACTGGCATTAACGATGCCGCAGATAATGGAGATGAGTGTGGTCTTGCCCGCGCCATTAGGACCGAGCAGGGCCAGTATTTCTCCCGGCTGAATGTCCAGACTTACATTCTTCAGCGCCTGATAACCCGTTGAATAAGTCTTTGACAGGTTCGATATGGAAACAATTGGTTGCAATTTACTATCCCGGGTCAACCCGCTCTTATATAAAGGACAAGTTGCCATTTGTATACGTTCACAGTCAGACTACCAGGGAAGTTCTGAATTATTCATCACTTTGATCATAATACGATTTCTCGATTCAAACGTCCCGGAGAATGACAGGATACGCCAGCAGAGTCTCGCCGAGATGGAGCAGATTATTTCCTGGCGTGATCCGTGCAGAGTGATCAAGCCATATTATCCCAAGCCGAAAGGCGCAGGCCGCCGACCGATAGGTCAGGAGCGAATTATACGAAAAGTGTCAGGGCACATTTAATTCCAATATAAGGAGAAAATGTGCTTTGACACCTTTATTCATCATTTCCTCAGGCGGCATAGAGCTCCGCCATGTCCTTTTCGATTGCGCACCGACGATAGGGATTATTCAGGACGGAGGGTGTGGCCACATCCACCTTGCGACCGCCAAACAGCGTTGTGAAGGCTTCCTGGAGTTTCACCATTCCACCCAGCGAAGGCGCCTCGCCGGTTTCGAACTCGATTAGCAGATCGATGTCGCTGTCCGGCCTGAGTTCGCCTCGCGCCGCCGAACCAAACAGCACCACTCGGCGGATGTGGTGACGCTGCGCCAACGCCTGCAAGTCTGCACGCGAAACCACGATCGTCCCTCCGATCACGAGCCTGTCCTGTTTGCCCGTCACCCTGTCTTCCTCCTGCCCGGTAGTCATCCCCAGGCGCTTGCTCAATTCAGTTCTGGCCAGTTCCCGTTCCCTAGCCGGTCCGGCCCGCAAGGCCGTCGGACAAAGCCAGCAACTCATACAGCGCAGGATCATACCGCGCGGCCAGGGGCAAACGCTCATACAAGGGTGCCCATGCCAGCTACCCAGCGGACTGGTTTCTTGAAGCGGCTCCGATGAAACGTCGGGCAGTTTCGCGGCGTGCTTTTGCGAACAGTGGAGGATCACGCCGTTACCAGTAACCGAAATAATGTAGGGAAAAGCGCAACACAGGTATTAGTGCACATTTTCTACTCAGGTGAAGACGTAACCCCCGGTTTACTTACGAGGTTTCCTGCCACGTCGTGTTCGGGGCTTTGCAGGTTTCCCCGGATCGTCCTTTTCGTTTTGCGAGCCAAACAGCTCGTCGAACCGCTTTTCCGCACGTTGCTTAAGTTGCCGGTCGTTCAGTCCTGTCGACGGTTGCACTTTTCTCGTCCGTGCCGCAAGCCGTCCGCGGGGCGGCGCACCCTCACCGGTCACCGTGCTGAGGAAATACATCAGCGCTTCGCGTGATCCTTCTACCGGCGGTTCGGTGACTTTCACACGACCTCTGGGCAAGGAACGCGACGGAATCGACTCCGGTGTATCATCGCGTGGCGTTGACCGTTTGACGAGCTCTGGCAGGAAGCTGTTTGCCTGATAGTCGCCGGCCTTGCTCGATGTGCGCCGGCCCAATGGCGCCATTTCCCATTTGTCGCAGAGATACCTCAGCACGCTGGTGTGATCGAACGCCGTCTTGCACACGCCACGTTCCACCCAGGGCGATACCAGGATGGCGGGCACCCGGACACCAAGCCGCTTGAAGTCAAATTCCTTCGTTTTCCTGTCGGGTGCGACTGTCACAGGCGGCGGCACATGATCGTAAAATCCGCCGTGTTCGTCGTAGGTCACAATGAGCAATGTCGATTCCCAGAGCGGCTTGTTCTTGCGGATGGCGCTATAGACTTTTGCGATCAACTGATCGCCGTCCGTGACGCCTGCAGGTGGATGCTGATCATTTTCGCGTGAACCGAAGTAGCTGGGTTCGATGAATGCGAACTCCGGAAAGTCAGTCTCCTTTCCCTTCACGTCCTCAAAGAACTCGCTCATTTTCGAGAATTTGTCGGTAAGCAGGCTGATACCGTAGTCCAGCCACAAGTGCGACAGGACCACGCTCTGGGGAGTCCCGTCGTGATAGATGCGCCAGCTTCTCTTCGCCTTGTCCAGCCGGTCGTAAACCGTGTCCTGGTCATACATGTAAAGGTATTCCGGATGCTCGCGCGACGGCATATGCACGTGTCCGAGGCAGGTGCCGCTGTGAATAAAGAACCGGTTCGGCCATGTTGGTCCCGGCATGGATGAGAACCAGTGGTCACATACACAGAAGTCGCGTGCCAGCGCGTGCAGGGCAGGTAAGGTGTCTCCACCGGGGGTGTCGCCCAGGGGAAAATAGGCCATGACCTGATCGACCTGTCCCGGTCTGGATTCGCTCACACCGGGCACCCTGAGATACGCGTCGACGAAACCACCCATCAGATGTGTCGCGTCCGATCCCAGCTGCTGCATGACGTCATCGTGCTCATGGGGGAGGTCGACCGACACCGATTCCTCGGCAATCGGCTGCTGCTCGTAGCGCTTTCCGCTTTTCGTCGAAATATTCGAGTATTTCGAACCGGCTTGCGGGATGCCTTCCAGCTCGGGGTAAAGGCGGGTGGCGTCACCCAGCATATGGTCAAAGGAGCGGTTTTCCAGCATCAACACCACGACATGCCGAATGGGATCCGGGCAAATCGAATCAGCCATTGCAATATCCCGCAGGACCATTTCGTGCTCCTGCTCCCTGGGCATGGTCGCATCGCCGCGCTTGCGCAGATATCCGCGACCGGCTTTGTACCGGGTCTTGATCTTGATGCGCTGCTGCGCCTTTCTGTCGCCCGGGGCGCTATAGGTCTCGTGAGTGCGCGTCTGCGGGTCGTAGTAACCGATATATCCACCTGGGCTCACGCCGAAGGAAGCGAGAGTCTTCCCCCGGATGCGCCGGCCCAGGTAATCGTTGCGGCCACCCTCCTGTTCCTCGGGCGTGAAATACAGGGGCAGCAGGAAATTGGAAACCTCGACGCCGTCGATCCTGTAGGTCTGGGACTGCACGGCATCGCACATTTCGAACCAGTGAAACACCTCCTTGTTGGGATTGTCGGGGTGCGGGCCCTGGACCAGCAAATTCCCCTGCGCGTCGCCGATAAGCTCAAGCGCTTCGTGAGACAGCGTGACGGTCCAGTTCTCCTTGAGTTCTTTGCACAACTCCGTAAATACAAACCCGTAGGGTACGCCGCGGTTATTCTTGTCGTGATAACCCAGCGCGTCGTCGACGTCTGCGGTATCCGAGAGATACAGAATGGCGTCCCCGCGCATTTCCGCGAGTATGCGTGTATCGGTCTTCGGTCCGACTGCACCTTCAAGGCGCAGCGTCGCGCCGAAACTCCAGTAGGGCTCAAAATCCTCGCTGATCTGCCTGTTGATGGCGCGAATCGCGGCAAGTACCTTTTCCGTGGAAAGTGTCCTGGAGCGGTTGACGACTGTGATCAACATGACTGTACCTCACTGTAACTTTTCATGTGGATTGTCCATTTCTCTTGGGGGCACTATTCAAATTCTGGCCTCCAAGAACAAATTCTCACGATGGAATTCCAGGTAACTTTTCTGTCCCTCAGAAAAACTTCCAACATTCCGCACTTCATCTACAGGCACGCCCATGCGCCTCAGTGATTCCTTGTGCGCGACGGCAGATACCAGGAGCTGGCCATTATTCTCGAAAGTGATAAATCCTCTATCAAACAGATGATCGATACTTGGTGTAAGCAACAGCCCATTCTCACCATCCAGGCGCTCTTGATTCGAGCCGCAGTCTCTCCAGGGTTTACAATGACTGGCAATGAGGTGTTCTATCCTGTCGACGCCTGTGACCCGACACCTCGACTCGTGCAGTTGTACATTTTTCTTAAACTTGCCCTGCCCCCGCCTGGCCATAACCAGGGCTTCGCGTTCAGTTTCAGGTATTGCGTTATCCTCAGCGATGGTATCTGCGACGTAATCCTCCCATCTCAGAATATCAGGCATAGCCAATTCAAGCCCTGCTTGCTCACCGACATAATTCCCCCGCACCAATTTCCTTGCTTCAAATCCGATCAAGCCGACCAGGGCTGTTGCAAGATTTTCTGGAACATGTGTCAAATAAACAGACTGATTGCCACGGCCTGTTTGTTGTAGTGGCGAGTACCGCGCCGGCAACAATGGCTGCAGTATGGCCATATCATCAGCAGGCCGTATTTGATTCTGAAGTTGAAAATACCGAACCTCGACTTTCCAGCCGATGTCGCTCCAGTTCGTACCTGCAGCCCCGAATTCAGTCGGCTTAGGCGCCTCATAACAGTGGGATTGCGCAACACCGAGTGCCCTGACATGGGTTCCCTGAAAGGAGAAGATGACATCACCAGGTGCCACCTCTCGCATGAATTCATAGAAGGGGTTGCGTGCCTGATTTGACTTGCGCTTGGGTGACCATAGATAGCCACCACGAAATTCATGGTCAAAGGTCTGATTCTGATTGACCCACCAATAGCGCATATATCAGAGCACCGCTTTTTTAATCCCAATCAGAATATTTTTATCCATTTGTTTCTAATTGTTTTTATCACTTTTCATGCTTTCTTTAACACATTCCCTGGCATATACTATTTGCATGAAAGCCAACTCACTAGCCGCCAAGAATCGTTACCTGATCAAAGATGCTTCAGGTAAATCAATAATACGTAATGCCGCAACCTCGACATCCATTGAGACTGGAAAAGGTTCCGACAAGTATGTCACTCGCTGCTCTCGTTCCGGGAAGCCTGTTGTAACGAAAAATCCAGGACCTCGGAAAAAGCGAGCTTCATAGGCTCATAGTCTCCTGCATGGCCTGCGTGAATAGCCTCGATGTAGCGGTCCTTATTCTTCTCTATTGGTTCAAAGTCCAGCATCGGCATTCCCGCCTGTAGAGCCATTACCGTAGTTAGTAATCGGCCCAAACGCCCATTCCCATCCCTGAATGGATGGATGACGATGAATTCAACGTGGCAACGTGCCATCGCATTGACGAGTTCATCCCTTGCCATCCCATCACTTGGCGTATAAATCTGAGGATATTGCTGTTCAAACATTTGCATAAGCCTTGGCAACTGTGGTGCGGCCGCAAAGGGGAAACCGTCCCGGCTCATGGTGACAGTCCGGTAGTTTCCCGCCCATTCATAGACAGGCCCCAACCAGCGCCGATGCCAGTCACATAAATCGTTCGCAGTTAACTGCTGGTCGATCGATAACTCATCAAACAACGTGCTTTGAAACTGGAACAGGTAGTCAAACTCAACATCATCTATTTCTTGTGGATCAGTAATGCCGGGCTTGTTGAGCAATACTTTGTTGTCAGAGCCCGGTTGAAACTGCGCCTCGGGAGTTCCCGACGTGTCGTAACGATCAGGCATTATTAGCCGCCAGCACCTTTTCCATACTCCGAAATTCTTCCAACGCCGCCTCCAGTTGTTCTACCACTAAAGGTGTCAGAGCACATTTTCTACTTATATTAGAGCAAAATGTGCTCTGACACCTTTATTCCGCTGCCTGCCTGACCCGATGTTCTAACGCTTCCTCTACCATGAAGTGTTTAAGTAACAAGTCATGATCAAAACAGGCGTCATTAGACTTTCGTTGTCAACTTACTGAAATCCGGCAGCCGGGAAAGCTGTTCCAGCTGGTAACTGATGCGTTTTCTTTTGTCTTCTGGGATGGGGGATTCATCTGCCGGTTTCAGCATAAATGAAGCATTCTTCGGATTGATGACATTAACATCTGATCGTCCGGTTCTCTCAACATACCAGCCAGGGAGAGCCACGACCGGGCGTACTGCCACGGTATCCCCGGTAGACTTGGTAAGCGATTTTGACAACCAATCAGCCTGATTACGTGCCTGGGTAATGGGCTTTGTCTCAACCCAGCTTGGGAAAATGCAGTGCCTTGCCGTCGTAACGCACCTTGGCAAGTTCGCTCGCAAGTCCCTTCGTTGACTTGAGACGGTGTTTTGTTTCAATAGCGAAGACACCCCCTCGCGAGACCACGACATGATCGATATTGAATCCAGTCGCCTGAACATCATGGAAGACTCGACCGCCACCCGCGATGACCGGTTCCAGCAGTTGTGCGGTAGCGACCTCACCGCTAAGCGCTTCCCGATATTTCTGGCGCTTTTTCGTGAGTTTTATGAGCCTGATCAGGGCCACCACAAACAAGACACCGGCAGTGATAACCAAGATGATCCCATTTACTGGATTATGCTTTGCGTCAAAGAAAACTCGCTGTTGTAACCACAGTCCGTATAACATCATGGGCATGATAATCATCATGATCAGGTAGGCGTCGATATCAACCTCCATCTCGTCGATCTTCTCTTGTAACCCAAAACCAGGGGGTCTCAACAGCTCTGACGTGAGTGGCGAGCGTCGATTGCGATTCCTGAACCATCTTTTCCAGGCCAGCACGATGCCGCCAGCGATAAGTGTTGGTATAGCCATAATGGCCAGGAATGGAAGGGCCTGTAGCATTCCGTATAACATATGCCTTTGTGCCTGCTAAGCTGCCTGCGCTATTTCAATATCAGAACCCCTGAGGGACCAGGCCGATGCTATTGATCGACTCGTTCACGCCCTCAAGCGCCTCATGAACTTCAAGGACCTCTTTGTAATCCCAGTATTTCAGTTTATCGCGCAGACCACCTACGCCAGCCGCATGTTTCCTGATTTTTTCAAGCTGCGCAGCATCCGAAACGGCCACGACACCCTGCACCGCCGGATTATTTATTGACTTCAGCAGATTGAGTATCAAGCTGTCAATCGAACCCTTGGTCTGCACTTCGAACACGTAGATCACGCGGCCCATATTACCGATCGTCTGTTCCCACACGGTGTCGACCCTGGAACCGTCGGAGACCTTTACCTCGGTACGGCTGGTTAATCCCAGCCACACGCCGATGTCTGCAAGCTTGTCCCGAACCTCGTCGTGAATGAACTCCGAGGTTTGCTGGTCTACTTGCTCGACCTCGGACTCCTTCATCGGCTCTATTGCATTCTTGTGGATCTGGCTGAGGTTTTCCTCGACCTGAAGCTCACGCCAGATGAAGTAATCCACGGTAAGCAGCGAGACATCCGCCAAGCCCTGCGATCTCATTTCCGTCGCGATCTGCTTTGCGATGTCAGACAGCACAGAGTACCTGGCGCCCGTAAGCTGGTAATTGTGTCGAGGAAGATTCGGAATACCGAGGTAATTGAGACCGACATATGCCCGCCGGTTCCAAAGCATGCAATCACCTGGATGCGTGTGACACAGAATCTCGCTCATCATCGCCGGCCCCATTCCCTTGATGTTTTTTCTGAAAGCATCCCATCGTCGCGCAACTGGTTTATTACCCCAAACCAGATCCGTCAGCGCCTGCCTGACTTGTTCCAGTCCATGTGACTCAATCAGCTTATCCACGACGTAGTGCTTATTACCCCAGATAAGCATGGCCCAGAAGACGCGATAGATAGTCATAGAGATCCTCCGCCGTCATCGCAAGGAGGCGATCCCTATCCCAAGACTGGTAATATGCCACACGCTCACGACGTTCCTCGGTGTCCTTGTGGTGCGCCTCGGGATCGGCCTCCATGTATGCCTTGTAATCAGAGATGTGTTTGACGTAACAGCTCTACATTCATAACGATACATCCCTCATTTCTGCATTTCCCAG
>CAVQCA010000029.1:0-7377 GCA_963710815.1 uncultured Gammaproteobacteria bacterium
GAAGCCAATCAAATACCGCTTGACGAATGAGCGCATCGTTCACTCAGCAAGATCTCGACAATCAGACAGATGTTGCTGCTGCACAGGAATGCTCAATAATGTCATACACCTTGGCCGGCTCAAACGCCACATCCCAGCACCAGACACCAAACCCGCCCTTGGCATTGACACTCTTCACCCATAAATCCAGCGCCGCACGTTTTGCCTGGTTCTGTTGCGAATCCTGGCCCTTGATCTCCAGTACCAGTGTCTTGCCGTTCGAAAGCTTGATCAGATAGTCCGGAATAAAACGTTTCTTGCTCCCCTTCCACAGGTAATGCACCTGGAATCCCAGATGATCATTCTTGGCGTATGCCGCGACCTGCTCGCTCTTTTCCAGCACATCCGCGGTATATTGCTCCCAGCTTCCATCCGCCACGGCATGACTTATCTGTGACTTGCGGGTGGGCATGCAATGCTTGGTGGTGTACCAGGTGCGCATGTACCGCGTGGAACCGATCGGCATGTCCTCGTCGAAGACCGGCTCCAGATGTTCCAGGTTCTGTTCGCTGATGGACTGCGTCAGGTGCTGAACCGCCATGTCGATATTCAGCGCGAACAGGATACGTTTTCTGAGCGGCTCCTGGTGATACAGGGTCGGGATGTACAACTTGTCCGACTCGTAGAACTGCTCGACAAGCCTGATCAACTGAAACACCAGGTAATCGCGGTTACCCTTGAACCGCCCGTGGATATCCTCGAAGGCCTTGCGCGCAGCCTGGAAGATCAGTCGCTGCAGGCGAAATTCCTCCTCCAGTTTCGTCAGATCGATCTCATGCACCTTGCTCATGTCGGTTGCGCCACCGACCGCGGGGGCCAGGTCGGCACTGATCGCCGTCTGCGCCGGGTCCAGTGTCAGCGGCTCCAACTGGTCCCAGTCCAGCACCAGTTGCGGCTTGACGACGCTGTCCACACGCAACAGGTTCGGCCAGCGAATCTCAAACGCATTGCGTTCCGGGAGTGACTCCACCTGGATACTCGACTTCGGCGGTGGTGGGGCCTCCCCGCCCTCACCGACATCCTGAAAGATCGATAACGGCACTCCGAAGACATTGACGTATTCCGGCAGAAACAAGCCGTCCTCGTCCCGGTCGTAGGAAACGCGCCTCAGACCACGCCCGATCACCTGCTCGCATAGCAACTGGCTGGTAAAGGCGCGCAAGCCCATGATGTGTGTGACATTCTTTGCGTCCCAGCCTTCCGAGAGCATGGCCACCGAGATCACGTTCTGCAAATCCTGCCCCGCTTTGCCGCGCTTGCCGACGTTGTCCACGATCTCGCGCAGCAGTTCTTCCTTTTTCAGTGTTTGCAGTTGGGTCTTCGTGTTTGTGGAAATATCTGCCGCATCAACAATCTCCCGCAAGGCCTGCTCATAGTCCTTGTCGGCGGTCGCTTTTTCGCCTACCTCGGCCTTTTCCAGCACCTTCGAATCGACCCGCAAGGTGCGGTTTCCATCATGCAACTCCGGCCAGTGCGCATCCCCCTTGCGGAAATAGTGCTCGATACGGGCCGCCGTCTCGGTACGGTTGCACACGGTCAGCATCACCGGCGGTGAAACATGTCCTGCCTTTTGCCAATCCTCCCGTGCGGCACGCCAGTCGGCGCCCAGCAAGGTGTAGGCATCCTGCACCAGTTTCGGCAAGGGCTCGTGCGGTTCCGCCTTGCGATTGAAGTCCTCGGAAACATCCTTGTCGCGATAGATGTGATACAGCTTCGAGCGGTAGGTTTTGGTGTCCGGAAGTGCATCATCCCGTATCACCACCCGCGGGGTTTTCACCAGTCCCGCCTCGATGGCATCGTTCAGTCCGAAGTCGGACAGAATCCAGCTGAACAGTCCCTCGTCGGTACTCGCCTTGCCGGTCGGCGCAAACGGCGTCGCGGAGAGATCGAAGCAGCGCGCGATTCGGCGCGTCTTGTGAATCCGGTCCAGCCCCTCGATCCAGCGGGTCGCCTCATCCAGGTCCTGTCCACGTTCCGCCGCTTCCTTCTTGCTGATCTTGGCCTCGGCCGGCACCCGGTAGGCATGGTGCGCCTCGTCGTTGATCACCACGATATCCTTGTAACCGGCCAGCTTGCCCAGCACCCGCCGGGTAAACGCCTCATCGCTCTCCTTGCCCTTCTTGACCACCGAGCGGTCGGGTTCCTTGAGCGGCATCAGCGTATGCCAGTTCTCGATCAGCAGTTCCGCCTGGTTGAGTTTCTGGCGCAGCGATTCCGAGGGACACAGATCGAAGGCATCATAGTAGTTGTCCTCCTCACCCGGCAGCAGGACGCGCAGGCGTTCCTTCACTGTCAACCCGGGCGCGACCAGGAACACGGCGCGCGAGAAGTCCTTATTGCGTTTCGGGTAGGTCAGCGCATTCAGCACCTGCCAGGTAATGATCATCGCCATCAGGGTGGTTTTGCCCGAGCCGGTCGCCATCTTGCTACACAGGCGTTCCCAGGGACCGCCGTCACCGGCAATGTAGATGCCCTGCTTGTACTCGGCGGCCGCCTCCTGCCACCAGATCAGCGACTCGATGGCCTCCAGCTGGCAGAAATAGAACGGATATTGACGCGCGTCCTCGTCGTGCCAATGCTCCAGCAGGCTGCGCGTGACGCTGGTGATGCCGGGATAGCCGGCCTCGCGCCATTGCGCGACCCGGGCGCGGATTTCATTGACCAGGTCGAGAGTCTCGGTGCGGCGGGTGTTGTGGCGGATGTCGTAGATTTCATAGCCGGCCGGCCTGCGATCCTCGATCAGCGACAGGGTTCCGTCGCTCGCCTGCTGCCAGTATTGCTGCGGGCACGCGTAGGGGGAATTGATGATGAGCGAGGCAGGACCGTTAGACATGCTGTAACCTACGCCGCTTTCTTGCGTAACTTCCTACGGAAGATCATCCTCCGCATTCAAAGACGCAATCATTTCACCGCCAACATTGGATAGTCGTGCCAAGTCTGATCGAGGGCATTTCCTCCTGGTTCTCAAAAACCAGGAGCGAATCGAATTCTATGCTGTTCTGCAGGTAATACTGCAGAAAGATCGTTGTCAGTCGTGCTTTGTCCCGGGTCGGGATACCAAACAGGAATAATTGAGGTCTGTTCGGGCTTTCAATAAGAAAATCCACTGGATAGTATTCACCATTTGGTAGCCCCTGCACGCTGCAGTTTCTTCTCACTCGTTCTTCCGGGATAACGTTAGTGATCTGCTCCTGCAAGTCATCATAAAAAGTCGATGCCACTCGGGACCGATTCAGGAATGTCAGGTCATAGACCCGCGACAACGCCTGACCCAGCTTGAATGCAGCCTCCGAAATACCGACAACTGGCTGACTCTATGTAGAACTGGCCATTCTGCTCGTCAAACTTAACCCCTTGTTCACCTACCACCTGATCCAGCAATACACGGCGGGTTCCCTCAAAAAATTTGTTGACATTATTTTCATAACTCAAGTGCATCAAGGTATGTCCGACCATCGCCTGAATGCGCACCCCTCCCGTCCTTGTCTCGGACAAATAAAGCGGGTAATGATCGCCATCCGGATAGGTAAACGGCGTTTCCAGTATTACCGGTTTATCAGGTCGACGGTGAATTTTGACATGCGCGCAAAGCTGTTCGCATAACGCCTTTTCGTTCAATTGTTCTAACATAGCTGTCACCATCATCCTATTGTCCAAACAGATCGGGCTCATCACGACCAAGCCCTGCAATCCCGGAAATTGCACAGTCATTCACCAACTCGAATATCGCCCCATCCAGTGTTCGATACTTGGCGGTTGCACTTGCCTCACTCTCCGGCTTCCTGCCTGCCCTGATGGCGTGCTCCGTTGCCCGATGAATATGGCATTGAAACTCAATATCCCCATGAACATGGCTGGGACCGTTATATCGTACCAAGGTCAAGGGCTGCCCATCCGGCTTGATAACTTTCAACCCACAGGAGAAATCATCCTGATCATTCAGGCTCTGCCGCACATAAACCTGGAAATCATAGTCATCCGTACTAATATTGAAATTCTTCTGCCTGTGCCCGGGCTTTTCTTTCCACTTGGCACCGGGATTGGTCACCCGCTTCGGCAAGCTCAGAAGTGTCTGGATATCCGTATCTGACAGTTCATCGAAATTCATTTTTCCACGCCTAATTAACCAATGGGATGATCTTCAGGGATTCGATACCCCGGTCATCGACAATCTTCACCGCCACCTTGCGGTTCTCGCCGGCCTCGAAGGGCAGCGATACCGTGCCGTGGAATTTGTCCAGCAGGGATTCGTTCAGCTCCGCGCGGATATTCTTCTTGAGCTTGTACCAGCCGTCCTGCTTGCCGGCCAGGGGGAAGAACACCTGGCGCGGGTACAGGGAACGTTCGTCGTAGTCGGTGTCCAGCGACCACATGGCGATCTTGCCCTTGCCGCCGGAAATCAGTTCGCCGCTCCTGGTATCGAAATAATCGAAGCCGTTGACCTCGACCTCGTACTTGCCGTCCTTGCGTTGGCGCAATTCGACATCCGGCTGGCCCATGAGCCAGAAGCTCTGGTTCGAGGATCGGCCTTTTTTCAGGTCCTCGGTGAGCAGGTCGGTGTTCATCTGCGCCTTGAGCGCGGTGATGCCCTTGAGCTGGTCGATGTCCTTGGCCGCCTCCGGGTCGAAGGCGAAGGCGCAGAACACGATCAGCTTCGGGCGCGGGAACAGTTCCGCGGCCTCGCTGAGGGCATGTTCCACCTGACGCTGTTCCAGCGCGGCATGCTCCGGCCCGAAGGACACCACCACGGGTTCACCGCTGTCCAGATGACCGCTGGCATGGAGTTGCTGTGTGCCGGGCAGGGTTTCCAGGTCGGCGAATCTGAGGATATCGCCGCCCTTGCCGCGGATGCCGGTTTTCAGCAGCTCGTCGCGCCACTGGTGCTGGCGGGCCGATTCGCCGGAGCGGGCGATGGCGGCATCGGCCTCGATCGGCTGTTCGGATTCCTCCAGCGACAGCACCGAGGGAAACGGCACCGCCTCGACGCTGAACGGCCCGGTGATGCGCAGCTTGTTCTTCTCGATCTGCGGCTGGTCGTAGAGGGTTTCCTGGTCGGCATGCGCCGCGATGGAGGCATCCATCTTCGCCTGCATCGCCTGGCGCGCGGCATGGAAGGCCTCGAAGGGTTTGCGCGCCGCTTCGGGCCAGGCGTCCTTGCCCGCTCCCGGAAATTCGAACGGCACTTCCCATTCCTTCAACCCGTCATTCCCTGCGCAGAGCGTTCGGGGTCGCAGGGCATTGTTCAAATCAGCCAGCGCCTGCTCGATCGCCGGATGCATCGCCGCATAGATCTCGTCGATCTCCGGATTGTTGGCAATCGACTTCAGGGTGACATGCGGCACGGTCTTGTAGATGAAGCCACCCTTCAGACCTTCCTGCGGATAGCGCAGCGCGTAGTAGTCGAAGTTGGCCGTCATCAGGCGCTGCTTGGCGAGCGTGACGGAAACGCGGGAGGTGTCGCAGGTGATCCAGCGGCGGCCCCATTTCTCGGCGACAAAGGCAGTGGTGCCGGAGCCGCAGGTGGGATCAAGCACCAGATCGCCAGGGTCGGTGGTCATCAGAAGACAGCGCTCGATAGCGTCCTGCAGCTGTTTGAACGACATATAGTTTCTCGATCATCGAACTCCGCCACCAGTATCAGTCCACAGATTAGTCACTCGGCATACTGGAAAATCATCAAAGTACCGAATATCGGAATGCGTCTTGTCTCTGCGAATCGATTCTGATTGGCTTTAGTTAGACGTCCGACATCCGTCTGCAGTTAGTCTTCCAACTATCACTTGCCGTGGAGTATATGTCTTACCTTGAAATTACAAATCGACAGTCGGGTTGTTCATGATCCCGATTGACGATGTCGTAGCTGATGAAGCCTGTATCGTCTGAGCCATGCCTGCATCTCAATTTCTGTCATTGAGACGCTGGCTTCCTACGCGCTCACCTTCAATTTCTGTAGTATTTGTATCTCCAGAGCTATCTTGCCGATCATTAGATCTTCATAAAGATTTGGTCGGTATTTTATACTTCTTACGTATCTTTCGCGTACCAAACAATAATAATCGCAGATTGCTGCAAGTAATGCTCGTTGTAAGAGCTTGTCTTCTATAATGTAATCATAGCTGACAAAATTCTCTGCTCCGAATATCTCATCCATAATTTCACGCACATGATGCAAATTCTCATCCGAAATCTGCACAAACACACTGCCACTCTCGCTCAACAACTCCTTCGCCAGCAGCAACCGGTCCCGTAGATACGTCAGGTAGGAATGAATCCCCAGCTCCCAGGTATCCCGGAACGCCTTGATCATCTCCGGTTCCTGGGTCAGGTCCTCGTCCTTGCGGTCCTTCACGTCGCGCTTGTTGACGAAGGGCTGGAAGTTGGAGCCGTACTTGATGCCGTAGGGCGGGTCGATGTAGATCATCTGCACCTGCCCGGCCATGCCTTCCTTCTGCAGCAGGGAATTCATCACCTGCAGGGAATCGCCGGCGATCAGGCGGTTGGACCAGCCCTTTTCGTGCTTGTAGAAATCGATGGCATCGCGCAGCGGCAGGTTCTCGAACGGCGCCGCGAACAGATCGGGCTGCTGGTGCGCACCGCCCTTGCCTTCCCTTCAGCTTCTTGCGCACCGCCGACAGGATGCTGGCCGGGTCGATACGCTCGTGCACGTGCAGTGACACCGTATCGACATCGAAGCGTGGTGCGCTCGGCCTTGCCGGTCCAGTTAAGATAAGGCGCGGAGTAGCGCTTCAGGTCTTCCAGCGCCGCGCGCATTCGCCCGGGATCGCCGGATTCCAGCGCATCGTCGATGAGTTTCTCCACCTGCGCGCGCCCGAAGTCGAACTGCAGCGCCGGATCGATATGCGGGTCATAGCACCAGCGATCCTTGCCGTCGTCCGGATCGGTGCTTTCGCTCACCATCCCGACCTCGGGATTGTTCTTGCGCTTGTCGGTGTGGCGATAGCTGATGATGGTCGGCTTGCCTGCCGCCTTCTTTTGCTTTCCAGGGATCGCCTGCTTCTTCTTTGCTGCCGGCTGCGTTGGCAATTCAGGCTGCACAACCTGCGACTCCAGGTCGAAATCCGCCTTGCCGGACTCGGCCCGCCTGATCGAACCACCCCGCCCCTTGCCCTTCACCAGGAAGCCCTTGTCCAGCAGGGATTGCTTCAGCGTTTCGAACTGCCCCGCATCGATCGGTTCGTCCTGCGCATGCCGGCCGCAATCTGAAATTGCTGATGCAGCGCCTTGTTACCGATCGCCGCGCCATCCTCCGGCACCATCTGTAACAGGAGCCGTTCAGCGCCTGAAAGGTTTGTTGTGTCCATGTCTATCCCTGGCGGT
>CAVQCA010000030.1:0-27921 GCA_963710815.1 uncultured Gammaproteobacteria bacterium
GTGTTTGATTGTAGATTTAAGTGCCGCCATAAGATCCCCAAGTCTTGCCTGGTGAATCTGAGCCTTGAGAACAGTCTTCCATCTCTTCGAGTCTCGAACACCAGAAACAACCTATTCTTAATACGCACGTTTTCAACACAGGCATGAGCCACAGCATTCCTAAGGTGTTTGATTAGGCTTCTGGCTCTACTATTGTCACCCTTCTGGAAGATCAGTATCTGTTTGTTCTCGGACCCAAAGCAAGATTCTTGTTCAATGCAGTTATGCGATTCTGCTCTGGTTGCTAAGGATTGCACAAATAGTTGATTCTCTCGCTTAAAGGCAATGAACCCCTTACTTCTAATATCGAAGTTACCTTTCTGTGGTAGGGCTTTATAGATCGTTTCCCACGGGACAAGGAGATTAAGAAATAAAGGTCTGCTGCAATCTTGCGGGTCAATCACTGTTGGTTCCCACGTGGTGCCGTGTATCCAGCCCTTTCGATGCTTTTCCGATGCAGTGGGATGGCCCCATTTTATCAGCATTAATATAGACGCAGGGCGTCATCGCGAACTACAGCAGCACTTTGGAGATTATCTGGAACCTGTGCCAGTTCATTTTATATGGCTTCATGGTGACCGTCTTTGTCATCACGTCCCCGCGGCGGTAAATCGGATAACATCATTCCCAACGGATCTTATCATTCCATAGATACTCGTAATTATATGTAGTTGTTAATTGATTTGATTCTCGAATGATTTTGGTTCTGGCCAAATTGTTAAAAATTTCGATATTGATTGACGTTCTCTCTTACGGATTTCTGCAACATCCCAAGATTCATACCTATAAAGTTCTTTGTTCAGTAATAACGTTGAATTGGAAAATAACGATTCTCTCTTCTCAGCATATGGAGCATTTGACATACTTGAATTCAATCTGCCTGTAATAATAGTTAGATTACCAATGCTTTGGCGCAGACCATCTCTTTCAAGTGCCAATTCAAATGCATCTAGATATGACGAATCTGTTAAACCCTCCTTTGAAGGCGGGAATATCTCCAGAGAGGATCACTTTCTTTATATTCTTCTGAAAACAAATCATTGTAACTGATCAATTCACTGTTTGTTGGTAGCTGCCGGTTATTTTCCCATTTTTCAGGCAAGATGTGTTCAAGTGTGAACTGATTGAAAGGTAGATCTTCTCTTTCAACAAAACGATTATTACCACGGCTTAGCAACTCCATCCGATATAAAATGTATCGAATTACAATGCGATTTACGTTTATTCCCGACCATTGACCATGCAATGCAGATTCTACTTCATGATTAGCCGGCCATCTTGATGTGTTGGATTGTTGGCTAGAAAGAATCTCAATAAGCTCTGCAAGACTGAACCCGCCTTTTTTGAATTTTCTTATCATGTCGGAGAAAGAATTTATTGAAATTCTTATGTCCCTGACTTGTGCAAAGCATCCGGCGCATCGTGTAAGATTCTAATATCTGAAAAACCAGTGCTATGTCCGTATTTGATGCGTTAGATTCATTTATTAAGTACAGTACAAACGGATGTAAGCTTGTGATTTCGAAAATTTTATAGAATCGCATGTGCAATCCAACATCCGATTTGATATCACAGTCAGTTATTTCCTTATATGTTTCTGATAACAACTAAGTTCAGTGGCTAATTTATCGAAAATATAGTAATGACAGCTTCGTCTACTTCACTGATATGTTTGAATAAAAGGAAGCCCTATCATACCATTTTAGCCATCAAAAAGTGCTGTAAAAAAAGCTCAGATAAAATCTCTTTTCGACGACCTTGCTTAATCTCTGTTTCCCAGTAATCGCTTTCAAAATGGCTCCAGTAATCTTTATATAACGCATCACGATCATCTTCGGAAATTCGCGTTCTTAAAAAAAGATTATTTCTAGCAGGTCAAATTGAAGTAACAATTTTGCCTCTTCCATTTAGTGATTCGAAAATCATTTCAGGTTCATCATCTGAATCAATTAGAATCTGCACGAGTTTGAAGTCATTTAAAATTGAATGAAATAATGAAAGTATTTTCTTTCTTTCGCCTTCCGTATATTTCTCAATCTTTGTTCGAAAATATGTGTAGGCGGGTCGAAATTCTCCCCATTTTTTCTACTAGCCGATCACCTGGAGATCCTTCAACAATACCTTTTAACGGGAATCTGTCAAAAGCAGTAGGTATAAGTTTGTATTGCTCCCCCTCATATTGTTTTGACAACATTCCTTTGTTCAGTATGTATGTATCCACTTCATCAGCTATGTCCTCAAAATCTAGTGGGAGGCACACAAATATCTCGAAGTGCGCAAAGTATTATTTGGAAGGTGGTTAACCGCTGCTGACCGTCAATGATTTCATATTTAGGGACCTCATCAACATTGGTAGGCTTTTGTTGAATTACAATTGCCCCCGTGAAATGACTGAATTTATCTCTTTCCTGCTGCGACAGTCTTTGATTGGACTTTTCTTCAATGTCTTCCCATAGTGGCTGCCATTGGTCCTCAAATCCCCACACATAATGTCTTTGGAAAAGAGGGATTCTAAATTGTACTTTGTTCCCAAACAGGCTGCTTACATTGACATTAGTCGGTTGCATTAGACGTTTCCAAATTATTTAGTGGACAGTTAATCATCGTTTGGATTGCGTGGATTATGTCGATAAATAGTTTCGACATAGCTGAAGATATGCATGATAAAAAGTGGCTTGCATCAAGTGCATCCACAGTGATCAGGATTAGATCCTATGACGTAATACATCCACACTTGGCCAAGTCAGACCCTGGATTCGGTAAGTAGAAATACGTATTCATTGCCGCTTCAATTGAAACATTAGAAAATCATGACAGGGTGTGGGGATGTCCTGGTCAATCTGGACGGTGCTTCGGTGAGTTTCGTGAATCTGTGCCAGTGGAGTTTCAGTGATTTCTTCATGGCTGCTTCTGTCATCTAATTGGCGAGCCTATTTTCGGATAACCCTATTCATACTTTCCTAATTTTGATTCCATTGCCTTACAGGGCGTAACCGTGAACTGCCGGAGATAATCCGGCCCGCCGGCCTTGCTGCAGGCGCCGTCTTACCCGGCCCGGACAGTTCAGGTGACACGTGTGAACGTGTACTCACTGCCCTGACGCCGGGCCTTGATACCCGTACGTTCAAACAGGATTTCCTGTCCGTCTTCGATATCGCGCGGCTCTCCGCCAACGGCGATGAAGCCTTCACGGGTGACCCCGCAGTGAATGATGCCGAGCTTGCCGTGTTTTGCGGTTATCAAAGTCAGTGTGTCAGTTTCAGACATTGTCATTACCTCCTTGACCGTATTTGATCATTACCCCCAGATGCAGGATGTATACCTGTAGTCTAGTTCAGGTGATGCACACTAGCGGTAGGCGGTAGACGCATCCGCACGCAGATCCGTCGCGATCTGCTTGTGTATGGCAAACTCCTAATTTCGCATGGAAACATCACTTAAACAGTCTTGTCCCTGATGACGAACTTCCCTACCCTACCCTGCTCTGGAATGACGGATCTACTGGTACTACTTGCACATCTGCTACTACGATAGCCAAACTCCTGGGGCCCGGCGGTGTGTACGCGTGTCGAGCGGAGGAACCCTGGACTACCGCATGGAGGACCATGCCTGTCGCCTAAACCGGGTGCGTTTCGGGGAGTAGGCAGACCTGCCCGCAGTCCTTCGTCTCCACTCTGGAGGTAGAGATTGACGGCCAGTGGCCATGGCGACGACTGTTTTAGTCCAACAGCGACCCCAGCAACAGCAAGACCGTCAACGTATCGGCTGACAAACTCCAAGGTCTCGACACGGATCACGCCGCACGCGACCCGCGCGCCGACTATGGCAACGTACAGGTAAACGCGCAACGGCCGCATGAGCGTACCTGCCCGGACGATCACGAGACACCGCATGACGATGCGCACATGGCGGCCGGCGTCTCCTAATGTCTGTAGTCTGCACCTCCTGCCTGAAAATGCATCCTTCTCCCTAGATTGCCATGGTCTATTCTATAAAGACACGACGATGTCAGATACGGTTCATGATGCACGGGATCGTCACGATGCGGACAGCGATCACCTTGATAAATCCCATAGCAGGAGGGGTGTTATGACAAACAAGCCACGCGGTACCGTAACGGTTACGGTAGGACATATCGATTACGTAGCGGAGTATGCGATCGAAAACGAGTTGTTAAAAGTGACGGCAGCCCACGGTTCGAAGTCAACACCATTGAGCGGCAGCGCACCGGAAGAGAAGGCCCGATCACTTCTTGGTGAAATGATCAAGGAAGGCACCGCCTCTGATTGTGTATGACTGCGGCTGGGAATACGGCTTCGCTGCGGGAGAGCATCAAGACCCGGGAATGACGGGTCAAGCCGGTTACGCCCACCCTATCGCCTTAACGGATCGGGAGGTGTTATGAATCGACCAGATGTTTATATTGACCTGGAGAATGCGCGCCTGGATCCCGGTTCGGTCTTTACGAGTCCCGAGGAACTGTGTGACTCTCCGGGATTGTCCAGGAAAGTGAAGATCGATCTCCTGCAACGCTGGGCTGATGACGCCCGCAAGCTTGATGTGGCAGAGGCGGAGGGAATGGCCGGCGGTGAATCGTCCCTGCTTGCGCGAATTCTCACCGCGCTGAACTCTCTCGGTGATGGTGATGGCACAGGATAAGGCTCGCCTGCGCAGACGATGACCCAATAACAGCGACAGGAACAGGAATGCAGCGCCCACAGCGCAGGTGCTTGGCATGGGGTTCTCCACAGACTTTCACGCATCCATTCGGCACCATGCCGTGACTCGCGTGCCTACGCAGATAAATGCCATGAAACAGGTATGAACACAGAAACCCGTTACCGCCTGGAACACGACAGCCTGGGTGAGGTTCACGTGCCGTCGGAGGCGCTTTACGGGGCCCAGACCCAGCGTGCGGTCGAGAACTTCCCGCTCAGCGATCTGCGTATGCCGCGCCCGTTCATTCGCGCCCTTGGACTCATCAAGGCGTCAGCCGCTCACACCAATGCCGCGCTCGGACAGCTGAACCCGTCAATGGCTGAGGCCATTGTACGCGCCGCTACCGAGGTGGCCACTGGCGAACATGACGCACAGTTCCCGGTGGATGTTTTCCAGACCGGTTCTGGCACCAGTTCAAACATGAATGCCAACGAGGTTATCGCACACCTGGCCATGCGAAGGCTGGGATCTGTGGTGCACCCCAACGATCATGTCAACCGTTCACAAAGCAGCAACGACGTGATACCGACGGCGATTCACGTGAGCGCGAGCCTGGTGCTGAAAGAGGAATTGCTGCCCGCAATGGAGGTGCTGGCAACGACCATCGGTCGCCGCGCGCGCGAACTTGGCTCTCTGGTCAAAACCGGGCGCACCCACCTGATGGACGCGATGCCGATCAATCTCGGCCAGGAACTTGGAGCATGGCAGGCACAGATCCGACACGACAGCGAACGACTGGCCGGTGTATTGCCCCGTCTGCAGCGCATAGCCCAGGGCGGTACCGCCGTGGGGACCGGCGTGAATTGCCCCGTGGAGTTTCCTGCCCGATTCGCCGAGGAACTGAGCCACCGCACCGGTCTTGCGTTCCGTCCATCCGAGAATTTCTTCGAGGCCCTGTCCTGCCAGGACACCGCCGTGGAACTCAGCGGACAATTGCGCGTGGTCACCGTCAGCCTGATGAAAATCACCAACGACCTTCGCTGGATGAACAGCGGCCCCCTGACCGGACTGGGCGAAATCAGCCTGCCCGCGCTGCAGCCGGGTAGTAGCATCATGCCGGGCAAAATAAACCCTGTCATACCGGAGGCGGTGGCCATGGCATGCGCCCAAGTGATCGGTAATGACGCCACCATCGCGGTGGCGGGCCAGTCAGGTAATTTTCAGCTCAACACCATGCTGCCGGTCATTGCCTACAATCTCCTGCAGAGCATCGGACTGCTGGCACACTGCGCCCATGTGCTGGCGGAAAAGGCCGTCGCTGGCTTTACCGTCAATGAAACAGACATCATGGCGGCCCTGGCCAGAAATCCGATCCTGGTGACCGCTCTGACCGAAACCCTGGGTTATGAGCGCTGTGCGGAGATCGCCAAGCGCGCCTACGCGGAAGGACGCCCCATCCGGGATGTGGCGGCGGAAGTGACTGGGCACTCCAGAGAGGAGCTTGACCGCTTGCTGGATCCCAAACGACTGACCCGGCCGGGAGACGGAAAATGGATGGCAGCGTTGTCTACGCCGGAAACGAAGCATTTCAATGGTCCGCCAGGAAACACGTGATCAACAAGACACTGCCTCCCGAACAACGGCAACGCTTTACCTAGACGATCAACCTCCCATCAACGCCATTCCAGCGTGGCACGGGCACCCACCGCTGCGGGCAACCTCTGTATTTCGTGCGCACAGACGCATGTCGGGTGTTACCGGTAGGAGGCATCCGCGGCGCGGTCAGCGGCGATGCGAGCCTCGTTGCTGTCACCGATGGCCAGCAGCTGCTCCTTGCTGATGACCTGATCGCCCCGTTTTTCGAAATGAAACTCATATATCCGCGTCAATACGATGGCATCGGTTGGACAAGCCTCTTCACAAAAACCACAATAAATGCATTTAAATAAATCGATGTCATAACGTGTCGTGCGCCGGGTTCCATCCGCGCGTACTTCGGCGTCGATGGTTATGCAGGCCGCCGGACACACGGCCTCGCACAACTTGCAGGCGATGCAGCGTTCCTCGCCGTTGGCATAGCGGCGCAGGGCATGCAGGCCCTTGAACCTCACGGACTGGGGTATTTTCTCCTCGGGGTACTGGACCGTGATTTTGGGCTTAAAGAGGTGCCTTCCGGTTACCAGCAACCCCCGCCACAGTTCCAGCAACAACAGGCTCTTTATATAGGTGAGGACGGTATGCATCACAGGAATCCTCCGGGTTCGGGGCCTGGCCGCGTCGTCAATCGGCCCCGTTCATTTGATCTCTGTGAACTCTTCGACAATGAATCGTTGATTTTGCTTCACTGAAAGGGATTCATGCAGCCTGTGCGTCATGGTTACAGGCTCATTGACCGTTCGTTTTCACGGTTAGGGCCGCGGAAAAATATAATCATCCCGTTTGAGGTTGTGGAACGATCTTGATGAACCAGTCTTCCAGACCCTCTGTACGCTCCAGGCGTGCCTCAATGTCCTGCATGGCCTGCTTCGCTACCGAGATGCCTTTGCGATAAACCTTACAGACCTTACGCACGCTTGGCTTGAGGTGTCGATAGGTCATGCTCCGCGCCAGACCCAGCGCCTTCTCGACGGAGTCGATGATCTCGCCCCGCCAATGGTTTTCCAGCACGCCCCATAACCGTTCCCGCTTGGCCAGGGCGGCGGCCAGGGCATTGCCCTTGCCTTCCATGAGGAAGCGCGCCAGGGCCTCGGTGAACGCAGGGAAGCGGCTTCGGGAAAGCACGGCCCGGTCGCCGGTCTTTTGCCCTTCGAGGGCCAGCCGCGCGGAGACCGGGAAGATCGGCGCCGGCCGGCCGATGGCCTCGGCGATTACCTGGGAGGCGAACTCCGCCGACTCCGCCAGCTCGGTCTCGGTAAGCAGATCGGCCTTGTTGAGCAGGAAGAAGATCCGTCCGGCATATTCGCGCACGTCGTTGAGGAACTCGGTTTCAGCGCGCCCCGCCGGCTGGCCCACGGAGAGCATGAACAGCACCGCGTCGGCGTGGGGCAGAAAGCGGTAGGTCACCTCGCTGTTGTGCCGGTACACCGAACCGATGCCCGGCGTGTCGATCAGCCGCACGCCGCTGGCCAGCCAGGACGAGGGCCAGGCGACACGCACCTCGTGCACACCCTTGGCATTGCGCGGGTTGCCCTTCTCGGTGACGTAGTCCGCCAGCGCCTGCGGGATGATTGCCTGAATCTCGCCATTGTTGAACACTACGTCCACGGCCGCCCGCTCGCCATAAGACACTACCGTGGCGATGGCGGTGAGCGGCACCACGCCAACCGGCAGGATGTCCTCCCCGAGCAGCGCATTGAGAACGCTGCTCTTGCCGCGTTTGAATTCGCCGACTGCCACCAGGTTGAAGACATCGGCCTCGGCACGCTGCCGCAGGGCGTCCAGCTCTCCGGGGGCAACGCCCGCCAGGGCCGCTGCCTGCGCCCAGATAGGCACGGACTTGCGCCAGGGCGGGTTCGCGTTCCGGGTCCACACTCAAGGTCGCCATGCAAGGGCTTCGTCGAGGATAGCGATGGCAGGTTTTCTCAGGGCGAAGACCAGTGCCAGGGCCGCGGTGCGGCGTGGCATTTCGGCATGGTCAGGGTATTCCGGATCCCGGTCATGAGCGACCGCCATCGGTAAAGCCGCAATCCACCACCGGCACCCGTAGATAGAACAGGTTGCGTCCCTCGGCCGCGATACGGGCGAGGCATCGATTGGCTTCGTCCCGGGTGACCACAAAGCCCACCTCCACCGGCAGATCGCCGACCATCTCGAAAGATTGCTCCTCATGCCGCCTGTCCCTACCGAAAACTGATACTACACACTGTCACGCAGCCAACTGGTCGTAATGATGAGGGAGCCTACCCGCAGGGTCAAAATACTCATGCAGCTTCCCGATGGTAATATTTCAGTAGCCCACCTAAACGTTCCTTGCAGTTGATTGATCCGTCGATACGATTCTCTACCATTGTGGCAACTGGAAATAACAGTATGTTGTTTTTACCTTGATGATTCCGTTCCGTATGAAAATGGGTGAGATATTCACGGAGTGCTCGTCTTAACGATTTCTCGCCAAACAGAATCAGCTTCGACAAGCATTCATCCTTGACCGATTTTACCCAGCGCTCCGCAAACGCATTCAAATTCGGGCTGCGTGCAGGTAGTGGCAGCGTCTTGACATCTCCAGATTCGATGATATTCCGAAACGACTTACAGTACTTGGCGTCACGGTCATGGATAAGATACCGGCAATTATCGAGAAAACCCCATTCTTCGCTGGTGACATTCCTGGCAATTTGCTTCATCCAGACTTCATTGGGATGTGGCGTGATCCCGGCGACCTCAACGCGACGGCTCTCCAAATGGATAAAGAACAGCACGTAGTAGGTGACTAACCCACGCAGCGTCAGTACCTCCACCGAGAAAAAGTCGGTACCCGCAAGGACAGACATGTGGGCGCGGATAAAGTCTGTCCAGGTTGTCGCACGCCGACGCTCCGGCGCGGGTGGGATATCATGGCGCTGTAGGATATTACCCACTGTTTGATCGGATAACCTGTAACCGAGATTCGCCATGGCACCCACTATGCGGTCATAGCCCCAGTCTGAATTCTCTTTGGCCATACGCACTACCATTTGTTCGATTTCACCATCAATTCTGGGGCGGCCCAGATATCGGCGCGACTTGGATCCATCAAACTTGTGTGCTACCAGCCTTCGGTACCAGCCCATGAGGGTATCGGGTTTTACAACATTAGCCACATCCTCAAGGGCTTTACGGCCAAGGCGATGAGCGATTTCAGCGAGCGTAATCCTTTCCGCGTCCGTGAGCCGCAACCGGGTCTTGAGTTGAGATTTCATGATCCGGTTTTCAGCCGCGAGGTACTCATTACGCAAAAGGAGTTCCTGGTCCACTGTCCCAGTGATGTAGGCCAGAGTACGCAACCAATCCATGATAATTCCCACCGCCGACTCGAATTAAACAGCCAATTATAGACATCATTGTGGCATCGACAAAAGCTGCTAATATGTTGATATCTCGATACGGATTAGTTTTTTGACCAGACGGGCAGTTTGGCGAGAAATGGCAGAAACTGCTTGCGCGACAGACGTTTGGTGAAAACAGTCATGCCTTGCACATCAGCGCCATGGAGTTGGAACACGTTCTTTGCCAAATCGATACCGATTGTCGTAGCGTTCATATTGGACCCTCCCTTTTCTGTGATGGATACGAGCAAACCCATCGTGGCCCATTGCGAGGCCGGTTAGAAGAGGGACGGGTCCATTCCATTTGTTAGGCATCAAAGAGAATCTGAGAGATGGGAAAACGATATTCTGAAATTCCCGACAAGCTGAAGCAGTTTATCGAAGATCAAAAGGTATTCTTCGTAGGGACTGCAACCGCTAGCGGTAGAGTCAACATATCCCCGAAAGGAATGGACTCATTACGGGTTTTAAATGCTAGTCGGGTGATATGGCTAAACGTTACGGGGAGTGGGAACGAGACATCTGCTCATATTCAGGAGAATCCTCGAATGACAATCATGTTCGCTGCATTGGAGGGCAACCCGATGATCCTAAGAATCTATGGGAACGCTAAGGTAATTCACAGAAATGATCCTGAGTGGGATAACTTGGTTACTCTATTTAAGCCGCTACCCGGAGCAAGGCAGATATTTGACTTGGCCGTTGATCTTGTCCAAACATCCTGCGGGATGGGAGTGCCATTTTATGATTACGTTGGAGAAAGGGAGCAGTTGAACGAGTGGGCGTATAAAAAGGGAGATAAAGGCATAAAGGAATATTGGAAGGATAAAAATCAGGAGAGTATTGATGGTAAGCCAACCCACATTATCAAAAAGAATGCCTAATCGGGCACGGTAAATTTGTTCTCCCAGTCAAGCCACCGAGGCAGGGCAAGTATTCCGGGTCATGTACAGGTAGTCAAAGACCAATCGAGTGTTCAATGTGAGCTCGCGCATCTTCTGGGCGACACTGCGCACCCCTTTGCTTTTGATAACACCGACGGCGAATCGCCGCAGACGCGTCATGTTTTCCGGACCATGCCCCGTGCGAATGCGGCTGCGGTTTTCATCGTAATTCCAGTCGATGATGTAATGACAGCTGTTCTCGATGCTCCAGTGCTGGCGGTTATCCGATCGTGATCTCGTCGGTTACGGAGGCTGCCCACCGCATCCGCAATGGCCGGGTAAGGCGCGGGTCGCGGTTCAGTTCGTGCTCAACATCGAAGAGGGCGCGGAGTCGTGCATCCTCAATGGTGATACCCGGTCGGAGGCCTATACCTGCGGTTTTACGGCCAAGGTGGTTGCCTGCATCGAAGATCCGGTGATCACTAAGAAGATACTGATGCACCTGGAGGAGCAAGCCCGCTACCCGAGCCTCGCCACAGAGCGGCTGGTTTGAATAAGTGAGGGACTAGGTTATTAACGATCTGTGGTCAGCGCGCCATGATCCAAGGTACGAATGATTTGAAAACCAGTGGGTGATTACGGGCTGAAATTAAGCCTCTGCCTGATGGAGTGGGCAAGCGGATTGTCGGCGTTCAAACAATCCGCTCGCATTTAATACTTGAGAATCCTACAAATTCTATACAAAGGTTAACTGGCTGTACCCTTCAAGCCGCCATGCGGCAATTCTCCGCCAGTGGCACGAAGAATGCCGCAGCAAACTCAACCGCGGATTGCAGATCGAAAATTTCACGCATGTCGGATGATTCGGCAAGCCATTGATTGGCTACCTCTGCGTTGGCCAGGAACATCATTTCCAGACACAGCGACTCGGCGGCGACGATGTCGTTGGTCGCCGCGCCCCAGTTGATGCCGAACCAGGCTTCCAGCGTGCCGCCGGCGAATGTGGTGCCGTTCTGCTCGATATGAATCCTGTCGCCGGTGACGCGGCATTCTGAATCGATGACTGTGTGTTTGTTAAACATCGAGCTGACGGAAAGGGCATCCAGCGCGCACATGCAATGCGCGGTTACGCCGTTGATATGCACCTTGTGTTCGCGCTGCTGCGAGGTGAACGGATAGGCGCCGGTCGGGTTGCCGTCGGCGTCTAGCACGATCAGCTTGCTGTCCACGATATTATTCAATGCCTGTTCTGCGTTGCCCACGATCCCTTCCACCTCGTCACGGGTTAGCGTGCGGCCTTGTTCTACGTAGCTGTTGAGCAGCTTGCAGTATAGCCCGGCGTCTTCGTTGCTGAGTGATTGCAGACCTGAAAGTAGCGGCAGGATGGCGTCCAATCGTTTCAGGGCGGTGTTCACTTTGTTGTCCATGGTAACCTCGTTGAAAGCTTGATGAGAAATAATCCGTGATTGTGCGTTTTATAACACGGGCAGTTTGAGTATGCACAAGAATACAGCAGATGGGTCGTCGGGCAAAAGGACCTGTGTCATGCCAGCGGCGATTCCGCCTTCGCAGATGACAGTGGTCGAAGCCGTTCTGGGTTCTGAGTGTATCCAGTTCGATTGACCAGCGCTATATCCATTTTCACATGCTGTTTCTTGATGGTGTCTACGTGGACAGGACAGATTCATCCGCAAGTTTCGCTGAGTTAAAGCCGCGACCAACAGCGAACTCAATCAGCTCACCCACACCATTGACCAACGTCTGGCCCGGTATCTGGAACGCCAAGGGTTGTTGGAATGGAATGACCGCTATACAGTTATAAACGGACGTTCACCAGCATTTGGTAAAGGACGTGTTTTGGCGTGCGCCGTGCAAAGGCGGCGTTTTTCTGTGGGTGAGAGTCCCACCCGGTGATGTTGCTCCAGCCGGAAGCAATCGGAGCAGTCATGGAGATAATGAAGTGGCTGGAGCCTCTGATGTAACGGGTCATTTTAGATGATCCAGCGAGTGTGCAGGCCGTAACGTGAGTGAACGCTGAGCAAGCCTCTAAAACGACGTTGCACAGGCCGACCTGCCCGCCATTGCGGGGAAGGCTGCCTTTCGGGCCGAAATAGTTCCAGGAGATCGACTGGATTATGCCTAATTTACTCATGGCCGGTGTACCGGGTTTTGAGGATATGGCGACATCACTGATGAAGATGACGGTCAAGAACCACGGTATCGCGACAATACCTGAGCTGCGAGAGTTGTGTATTGAAGCGGATGTAAAATTGGTTGCCTGCCAGATGACAGTCGACCTGTTTGGCTGGAAGAAAGAGGAATTTATCCCGGAGGTTTCGGAGTGGGCTGGCGCCGCAACATATCTTACCACTGCACAGGGCGCTGATATTACATTGTTCATTTGATTGTCACGGACATCGGTTCCAGGAACCTGCATCAGCGGGTTTTCTTTAGTCATGGAATGTCGTATTTTTGGCGATCCCTGTCCTACACCAATAGTGTAATCGCCAGGAGGCAAGAGGTGGTTTCACCAGTAGCCCTTGACGGGTACAAGCGGGCAGTCGCCGAACATCTTCGACGCTCGCACCGACTACAGCCGTAGCGCGTTACACGCCCGGCTAGCCGATCGCCTCGTCCATCTCGCGGCTCCCCAGCCGAACGAGCGGGTGTTAGACATCGCCACGGGGACTGGCTTCGTGGCGGTCCCGGTCGCCCGCCTCGTGGGGGAACAGGGCGCGGTAGTCGGTGTTGACATTTCGGCTGGCATGCTAGATCAGGCCGCGCAGACTGTCCTGGCCGCAATGCTGAGCAACATCGAACTCGTTTGGGCGGACGCCGAAGTCTTGAATTACCCTGTCGGCAGCTTCGACCTCATGTTCTGCTGCAACGCTCTACCGTACATGACCAATGTTCCTGCCGCCTTGAGGCACTGGCACTCACTGCTCCGTCCAGGCGGTCGGCTTGCTTTTAACTGCTGGGCGGAGCAGTCCTATGCCACCGGTCATTTGCTTCGGACCATCGCTGCTCGGCACGGCATCCGAGTTGCTGTGATCGGCCGAAACACTGGCACCCCCGACCGTTGCCGCGCCGTTCTCGCTGCTGCTGGGTTCGTCCGGCCAGAGGTTGTGGCAGAGTCAACAGGCACCTATGTCTCGGCGGACCAATTAGAGGTTGCCCTGGAATCAGCGGTGAAGAATCCGCTTTACGGCATCACGCCGAGCGATGCGACTCGCCTGAGTGGTCTGCGGGACGAGTACATGGCAGAAGCACGATCCTCATCCGTCCGGAAAGGCATCGACGCAGAAGTGGGAGCGTACTTCGTCTTGGCTCACAAACTGCCTGCCTCGACACTGTTGCGCTGAACGTAATCATGCCACCGATCGCGCTCAGTCCTGTGGTCCGCATTTATTCCCCGAACGAGCGTTTACCCTTATCTTAGGTTGAAGTTTAGCAAAAGATTCAGGAATCGGTGTACGCTAGCCACATGGAATACGTTTCCCGCATCATCAGCTTATTAGTTGAGCTTGTTAGTTGAGCTTGCCCTTCTCGTACGGGCACTGTTCACCGACGGCATGCGTGTCATGACCTTACTTGCACGATCCCGCACTGCCTTGGCGGCTGAAAACTTATTTCTCCGGAAAACAACTCGCCTTCTACCAAGAACGCAAAATCAGACCGCGACGCTTCGACAACGTCACGCGGTTCATGCTGGTGCTGCTTTCACACGGTTTCGCATGGAAAGATGGCCTGGTGAATGTCACGCCTAAGACCTTCATCGGCTGGCATGGTGCAGAATTTCGCCTGTTCTAGCGCTGGAAGTCACGGCCAGGCCGGCCACGAATACCGGCCGAACTGCGCGCGCTCATCCGAGCAATGGCTTTGAGTAATCCGTCCTGGGGCGAGGAGCGCATTTCCAATGAGCTGTTGCTCAAGCTCGGGATCCGGATTTCGCCCCGTACGGTACGCAAGTACGTGCCCAAACGCCTGCGGGGATAGCCGCGTGGCGATCAACGCTGGTCCACCTTTGTTCGCAATCATGCGTCGGCGATACTGTCCTGTGACTTCTGTGTTGTCGTGACGTCAACGTTTAGGCTGCTCTACGTCTTGGTCGTTATCGAACACCAGACCCGACGGATTGTGCATTGCAATGTGACAACCCACCCCACTGCAACGTGGACACTGCAGCAATTGCGAGTAGCCATCCCCTCGGACCATCGCTACCGTTTTTTCATCCATGACGGCGATGGCATTTTCTCGCCCCAGCTCGACGGATCCATTACACACATGGGACTGCGTGTACTCAAAACGCCACCTCGAAGTCCCAAGGCTAACAGCCTCTGTGAACAGGTCATCGGTACGCTACGCCGAGAATGCCTTGACTTCGTGATCCCACTGACTGAAAACCACTTACGCATCGTTACAATACACTGGGTCGCACATTACAATCGAGGTCGGCCCCACACCAGTCTTGGGCCAGGCATCCCGGATCCGCCAGTCGATCTTCCTGTCACTCCACACGAACATCGGCATCGGATTCCGAGCCACTGTAAGGTTGTAGCTCACCCTGTCCTGGGTGGATTACACCACGAATATCGCTTGGTAGCGAAGGCTGCATAATTTTTGCTGATCACAACGGCTTTTCCAGAGCCAGCAAGCGCGAATATGCTATGTGCGACAGCAGACAGACGATGCCGGGCGTTATCCGTATTCATTTGCCATCCAAGCTGGCAGGTTACTGGCTACCTCACCTTGAGAATGGAGGCATGCAGATGGTGATGCCGACGAAGTGCCATGCACTCATGGACATAGTGGGATGCATCGATGCTAATGACAAGACCGTTTACTAACCAGACGTACGGAAACGAACACACGAAGTAGTACTTTGAATCGAATTCCTGGTGTCTCCCACTCCATCCTGCTGGCAGTGCTCAACGGCGTGAAGTGCGAGGCACGAGAATGCATTCTTAACAATATCGACAAGGAGGACTGTCATGAAAATCGCCGTCACCAGCCAGAACCGCAAAACGATCACAAGCCACGCCGGCAAGTGCCGCAAGTTCTGGGTCTATGACGTGGTAGACCGCGAGGTCAAAACCAGGAACCTGCTGGAACTGCCCATCGAACAAAGCTTCCACGAAAGCAATCACGCCGCGCCACACCCGCTCGACGTCGTCAATGTGCTGATCTGCGGCGGCCTGGGCGCTGGCCTGCAAAACCGCCTGAAGCAAAAAGGCATCCTTGCCGTGGCCACCGCGGAAACCGACCCGGATCAGGCAGTTGCCGCCTGGCTCGCCTGCAGCCTGGTCGAACTGGCGCCCGATGCGCATGACGGCCACGAACATGTGCAGGGTCATGGACATGGCCAAGCTGTGCCAATCACCACCTTGGGCAACGACGCTCCTTTTTCGAAACCTTTGCAGGACTAGCCATGTCTGTATAATGCGCTTGCAATGTTACAACAAGGACACCTTGACTTACCAATCCGTGGCTTTACAAATTAACTGAACAAAACCAAAGGAAAACAATCATGTCTATTCGCATCGACGATATCGCTCCAGACTTCACTGTGGATTCCACAGCTGGCAAGATTAAACTTCACGACTGGATTGGTGACAGCTATGCCATCCTGTTTTCACATCCAAAAGATTTTACCCCGGTATGCACGACCGAATTCGGTGCAGTTGCTCAGCTGGTGCCCGAATTTGCCAAACGCAATACCAAGGTCATGGGCGTATCTGTGGATAGCGTTGAAGAGCACGTGAAATGGAAGCGTGATATCGAAGCCTTTTCTGGTGCGCCTGCCGACTTCCCGATTATCGACGACACTTCTTTGCATGTATCCAAACTATACGACATGCTGCCAGCCGGTGCTTATCTAGCCGAGAATCGTACGCCTGCCAACAGCGCTACTGTGCGGACTGTGTTCATTATCGGTCCGGACAAAAAGGTTCGCCTAACCATGTCATATCCGATGTCTGTGGGTCGTAACTTCGCTGAGATTTTACGTGCCCTGGATGCTATCCAGATCACTGACGGTGCACCTGTCGCTACGCCTGCTAACTGGGTTCCCGGTCAGGACGTGATTGTGGGGCTAGGCCTGAACGATGAGCAGGCTAAAGAAAAGTTTGGAAATATTGATATTAAGCTGCCTTATTTGCGATTTACGAAATCCCCGAAAAAGTAGGAAGGTGATCAGAGTCAAAGCCAACACGAAACAAGTAGAGTCTGCTCAGAAAGTCAGCACGTTGCCGTCTGATACAGACAGCCCCGTCGCTGGGTGTTGTGTGCCAGCTGATGACGAACCAGTCTCTCCACCACGTGCACGAGTGACATCCGGACCACGGCAACCCCTATTTTACAAAGGGCAAAAAAGATCCTTAACAGGATCAGCAGGTTCATTACCAGGAAGATGCTGTTGATCCAGGCAAAGGAGGTATCGCCTCGCTTCGCCCGAATGTAGTTGAGCCGGTAATCGTTCTTGCCCTGGCCGAACTTGCCCTCAATCGGAATGCGCTGCAGGTATTCCTCACGCCGCTGTGCCTTCAGTCGTTTCAGCTCTTCGCGGTTTGCTTCTGTCACTTTCTTCGGACGACCCAGTTGTCCGTCCCGAATATTCATGCAGCCTTCGGAAGATAGACATGGTGAAGGCCGTGAGCGGCTGGGAATTCAACAACGTTGCAGGATTCCGCTACTCGTACTGGACGACCGTCCGGCGCATCGCTGTTCAAGGACTGGTGTGTTCGCCACGGATGGTAGTAATCCAAATACGACGACATAAGTCGCTTGAGATGCCGCTCGTTGAACACGATGACATGGTCGAAAAGTTCTCGGCGTAGCGTCCCGATCATTCGTTCCACATAGGCGTTTTGCCATGGCGACGCAGGTGCCGTGATGACCTCGTCGATACCCAGGCTTTCAATCCTCCGCGTAACGCAGTCGCCGTATATGCCGTCGCCGTCTCGAATCAGATAACTTGGAGCAGTATCAAACGGAAACGCTTCGACAATCTGTTGCGCCGTCCATTGCGCCGTTGGATGTTCGGTCACGTTGAAGTGAACAATTCTCCGCCGGTCGTGGGCCAGCACGATGAAGACGAACAACACCCGAAACGTAGCCGTCGGGACGATGAAAAAGTCGATCGATACGAGATCTCGAACGTGCTGGTCCAGGAATGTTCTCCACGTAGGTGATGGGGGCCCGGTCCGCTTAGGCTTATACTTTTCTACCGTTGACTTGGCAACGTCGATTCCAAGCATCGCGAGCTCAGCGACAATCTTCGGCGCGCCCCACGTCGGGTTGGCTTCCCACATTCGCCCAATAAGCTTTCTGAGCTCTGGCGAAATTCGAGGTCGGCCTGTTTTGGTCGACTGACTCAGTGCGCGCCAGTAGTCACGGAATCGCTTTTTCTGCCAGGTTGTTACGGTCCTGGGCTGAACAAAGTACAGGGCTGCGCGCCAGCCCGCCCAAAATTTCGCTATGAAGCACCAGAGCAGCCGGTCAGCAGGCCTGATACTTGGTCTTTGTCCTGATCTTCTATACAGATACAACTGATTCCGCAGCGCCGCATTCTCCGTCTGTAAAGACAGCCGCGATCGGACAGATGTAGTCACCAACGTCAGCAGGAACTGGATCAGCTGTATCATGGATCCAAGGATCAACCATCATCCAGAAAAATGCAACAGAACCAACAGGCTCCTATTTTCGGGACCCACAGCCAAGCAGTAGCCTGCCCCTATATATAACAATGGATGGAATCACGGATATTTGGAAACTACTTGCTCAGTCTCCTGACCGCCTGAGACTGCGCGGGCGCGGCTATCATGGGCGCGGTCAGGGATGGTATGGGGATGGGCGGGAGGCCGATCGAAAACAGCAGCTGCACTGAGGCGTGAGCCGTAGAGTTTAGCGACGTGCAGTCACTTCCATGTGGTTGGTCTGGGCTTGCCCTGCCCTACACCAGATGAGAGATGAATGGCACTGCAGCGATTGAAGCCACAATCGCAACGGAGAACACCATCAGCGCCAGTTTGAACCGGCACGGAAAGCGCCTTGTGCAGTGCTTGGTGCGTTCGAAGAAAGACATAAAAATACTCTCCAATGTTTCGTATTTGTTTCGTACAAATTGATTAATTACATCTAACTACTTGATAAATATGGCGTCCCCAAGGGGAAACTCCGTGTACCACTTTAGACGAGCCCAAAGTCTGTAACTGTTGATTCGTATAGCGCCATATTCAGTGAACTGCGCATTTTACGAATTTTTTGTACCACTTGGCAACTGTTTCGTGCACCAGTTTGGGTCGATTCTTACGCTCGCGATTCGGCGCCACAGCGCCATCTCGGACAGATCTCCCCGAATAAGAACATGAACTTTCCGTGCACAACCGCCGCATTTACCCTATCCCCTGCACCTGGCGGGTTTCGTCATCTTGTGCTGACTCGCCCGGGGACTGAGCCTTCTATGCGATTTCTGTTCGTCGGCTCGCACCTTTGCGCTCGGGCTTCCTTCAGACATCCCCTCGCGGGTTTGCCCTTGCCGTCGGCTAGTAGTTTTCATCATCATGGTTATACTCACTCGTGATGATCAGGTACTCCTACAGGGGACTTTCAGCCCATCAGTTCATGCCCATGTCGGGCGTACACAACACGCCCAACTCGGATGCCCGCTACCGCTCGCGCCGGTTGGCTTAATATTTCCGAATGTCCGGAGCTGCAACCCGGTCATAAGCCTGCCGGCTGAAAGTGTCTTGTTTGGGGAAAACCGGACATTTTCAGCTCCCCTGAGCATGTCTTAGATGTACTGATCGCTGCTTTACACCCGTTGATCTTGTTGCCACCATGCTCGGTGCCACGTCATGAATCGAAGTCAGGCCGATACTATTGCAAATAGCCCGGGAGGATTGGATGCATCGGGCCCTGGCGCATGATCGCTACTGAAGTCAGTCGGTAAAGGGCAGCTATTAGCGGTCAATCCGAATCAACGACCATGCTCACAACAGATCTACTGTTGAGCAAGTCGTCTGCTGCTCTTCAATTTGCAGGGTAACATGATTGATATCAAAGCGATCAGCAAGCAGCGCCTCGACAATGGCGCGTATTCCTGCCGTCTCGCTCACCGGTTGGTCTACAACCGTAATGTGGCCCTCGAAGTGGGTATCATGTTCCGACACCTGCCAGAGATGCAGATGGTGAACACCCTCGAGACCGGGGATATCCAGCAGTGCCTCACGAACCGTCGCCAGCGACACATCGGGTGGTGAGGCTAGCATGAAAACACCCATCGCCCGCCACAGGATCTGCAGGCTTTCCTTCAACACGTACAGGCCTATCATCAGTGTCAATAACGGGTCGATCCAGCTAATGCCAAGAAAGGTGATCGCCAGACCACCGAGGATTACGCCAATACTGGAGATGACATCAGAAAACAAGTGCAGATAGGCGGCACGCAGGTTCATGTTCTGTTTTGAACCGCGATGCAACAGCCAGGTGCCCAGCACATTGGCCACGAGCCCCACGGTCGCCACGCCCGTCATGACGACACCGGCAATGGGGGCCGGGTAGCGGAAGTGATCCCAAGCCTCAACGAACAGCCACAGGCTGATTGCTACCAGGGCGCCTGCATTGACGACCGCCGCCAGCACCTCAGCGCGTTTCATGCCAAAAGTGTATTGATCGTTTCGCGGCCATGTATTCAGCCGAATGGCTATCCAGGCGATGATCACCGCAATGCCGTCACTGAAGTTGTGCAGTGCATCCGACATCAGGGACAGACTGCCTGAGACCAGGCCACCGATGATTTCCGTAATGGTAATCAGAAAATTCAGCGCAACGACAAGGGCCAGCCTTTTGCCGGACTCCGGTGCCGCATGTAAATGGTCGTGTGACATAGCCTGTTAATTATCCAATGAAAACTGATTTAGTACGTAGTCGGTATAAATATCATGTAACAGTTTCGCGGCAACACCGAGAAGTACCACGCCATAGAGTTTTTTGACCCAGCCCGACCGGGCCTTCCGGGCCATGTACCAGACGCCCACCGTCGCGCATTACCCACCCGGGACGTCGAAGAGGAATCCGATTGAGCACCGCTTATTCAGCGAACTCAGCAAAAACTGGGCAGGCCGCCCATTGGATAGTCTTGAGACCATCCTCAAGTACGCTCGCATGACTACTACGCGTACGGGTCTGCGTGTTCGTGCCCGGCTGATCAAAAGGCACTATAAGAAGGGTATCAAGATCACCGATGCAGAAATGCAGGCGTTTGCCATTAAGAAAGATGACGCGCTCCCCGAGTGGAACTACGAAATCAGACCCAACTGAAAACAGAGAGTTATTTTTTCGTGGACCCTTAGCTATCTACTTATAAACCGTTCTGTTGGATTGGCTCCCGCTTCTCCAAATCCAGAACTAACTCAAATGCTTGACCGCAGCCATTACAGGTCAGCGATGTCCATGCTTTAACCTTATCTTGCCAGACCCAGATATTCTCATTACATGTCTCTTCAGGGCATTTGATTTTCTGACCTAGTGGTTCCCACAGGTTTTTGCCTTCACCTGCGTTGCGAACAAGATACTCCGCACCGCATTCAAAGCATTTCGCCTCGACCTCCTCCTCACCGAAAGGCAGGCATCTGCTTATGACCTTCCCGCACTGTGCACAGTCGATGGTCGCGAACTGGCCCATTCTTATATTGAAAACGGGGGATGTCAGTGCATGTTCAATCACGCCCACAATTTCGTTGCACCGGTCACGCAATTTCCCTAAATCAGGCTGACCTCCGTCTTTTAACTGTCCTAATGTTGGCATGTGCAGATATGAGCCGAGCGCATCGTAATGCTTCTTGAGCGTTGCAAGGTTCAAGACATGCTCGGAACCCAACATTTTCATCTCTTTTGCCAGTTTCCCGTATTGCTCCTCAATGCCGAAGGCGAGGGATGAATTCTTGTCTGCGTTAGGGTCGATATCGATAAGGAGTTGCATGACTTTCTTGGGCTGCCAGGCTTCGTACTCCTGCGGCGGCATTTCATCACGATAAGCATGCACGCGGTCGTATGTTATCGCCTCCATGGCGAGCCGCATTTCCAGCGCCGCATATTTCAGCCGGTCGTCGTCACCGCTTCCCAATTCAGTCCTTGCTCTGCTCAGTGCCTTTCGTGGTTCGGAACAAAAATCATACATCAGCGAATAATCCTCACTCTTCGTCGTTTATGGCTCCATCTCCGCGCATATCTTACACCCAACCACTCAATTGGTCGCCGCTAGCCTTATCCAATATGAAATGAGTCCGAAGGGAGGGTGGTATTTCTAACATGAAATGAGTTTGAAGCCGGAAGGAAATCTGTTCATGATGGGGGGATGAAGGCTGCTCGCTCACGACCTCCAGATCGAAGCGTTACTGGATGCCGTTGGTGACTATTTGTTTCACGTCCAGCATGCCCGCGTGGTAAAAATACTCATGCGGCTTCCCGATGGTAATATTTCAGCAGCCCACCCAAGCGTTCTTTACAGCCGACTGATCCGTCCCCATGATTCATTGCCTTCGTAGCGGCTGGAAATAACAGTACATTGTCTTTACCTTGATGATTTCGTTCGACATGATAATGGACGACGTACTCACGAAGTGTGCGTCTTAATGATGCTTCGCCAAACAGAATCAACTTCAACAAACACTCGTCTTTCACCGATTTCACCCAGCGCTCGGCGAACGCATTAAAATTCGGACTGCGTGCCGGGAGCGGCAACGTCCTGACATCACCGGATTCGACGATATCTCGAAATGACTGACAGTATTTGGTGTCACGGTCATGGATGAGATAGCTGCAATTATCGAGAAATCCCCACTCATCCATGGTGACATTCCTGGCGATCTGTTTCATCCAAGCTTCATTAGGATGTTGCGTGATCCCGGCAACCTCAAGACATCCGTGGCTGAACACACAGTTAGATTTCACTGCCCACCCGACTGCATCAGCCGAACAACCAAATCCCGAATCTTGGCTACGGATCCAGAGAATTCGAAGTGGCAATTATTGAATTGATTTGCGGTGCCATAGATAGTGAACTCACATGTAGAGAGTTGCACGGTGCAATTGGAAATCTGCGCATTGAGTATCATTGTTCCGTCAAGCGAAACAGTTTTGCCCGACACAGGACCTGTGAGTACACGATGAATTGCACCGCCCGATCCAAGCATCATTCTAGCGATTGTCAATTCATCCTCACTCATCCTATGAACAAGTACGAATTCATCTGTGAATCCGTAATTGCTCTTTAAGCTCGATTCAATTCGCTCGTCGTCACCACCCGAGGTAGCATGAAAAACCAGGCTGCCATTCTTGTCGAAAAAGTTTGCGGATATCGTCGTTACAAACGATTCCGTAGTTCCCCCTGGAAGGCACTCAAGGCGCGTTTGCACTTTGAAGATCAGTTGATCATTTCTATCATGGATTTCGTAACCAATGTAATTCCCGAGAATCTTTGAACAGTGCCCTGGATTAATAACAAGCATATTCTTGACCAGCCGGAAAAGTACTTTTCCCTCGGAGTCGAGGATATTGCCAGTGAGCAGGGGGTAGTTAGATTCCCCCTCCGGCTCAGTCCCTATCAGGAAAAAGTCATCACTTGTACCCAGTTCTCCAAGTGCGAACACATTACATACATTCCCAGCCACAAGGTAGCTATTGAAGTGACCCTTGCAGAGAACATTTCGAACGAGTGTTGTAGTCACGTGAATACCCCTATTAAATCTGACAGTACCTCACCTAAAATTCGTTGATACCTAATTTGGTATTACTGAACTTTACCCTGAATGTGTGATGAACTGAACTGGGTACTTAGCCCGTCACTTTCGGTGACTGGTGGGTCGAGTTTCGAGATCAGAGCTCAGTACCTGGTGCTATAATTTGCATAGGAGGGTGACATAGGTAAAAGGGCAAGAAGTAGTAGTTGCCATTGCCAATAAACGGGTTACTGTTTAGTCACCCTTCGAGCGCCTCGGATAGCAACGGGCGGGCAACTGGAGCCAGGTATTTTGGCAAAAGGGTGTTTGGTGGGGCAGTGCCACCAGCCAAGCCGTGCGTACCGGGGCGTTTCTGTAACTGGCGTCAGGTGTCTAGCTACTACAGGCTTCGAGCTCAGTACGAAGTGCCGCGGCAGCATAACAGTTTACGGTCTTGATGTTGCGTCCTTCTGCGCCCCACGCTCCCGCAGAATCACATATGGCTCTGAGGATGGTAATGACAGACCTCATCAGACCCTCCTGAAGTTACAATTCAGTGAATAGTGTCGCAAAAAACACAGGCCAGGGCCGGAATGAATCGCAACACCCCCACTAACCCCGATCCACTCCAGCCGGTGCTCGATTACCACCAGGCCACCAAACATCGCTTCGAGGCCTATGCCCCGGGGCCGGGATTCCTGGACTGGGAGACCCAGCCGAACCCGTTCCGGCGCTACACAGGCGCGCGGCTGATCCCGCTGGACATCATCCCGCCAACGGAGGAACCGCGCTATGACGCCATCTTTACGCCCGGGCAAACACCGTCCTGTGCCCCACTGACGGCACAGAGCATTGCACAGCTCTTTTATGACAGCCTGGCGCTCTCCGCCTGGAAGAGCACCGGCGACAGCCGCTGGGCGCTGCGGGTCAATGCCTCCAGCGGTAACCTGCACCCGACCGAGGGCTACCTGATTTGCGGACCCGTCGAGGGCCTGTACGAGCGGCCCATGGTCTGCCACTACACGCCCGAGGTACATGCACTCGAGGTGCTGGCGGAGTTCGACGGGGCGCTCTGGGATGCGCTCTGCGGTAGCTTCCCCCGCCACACCGTGTTCCTTGGGCTCACCTCCATTCACTGGCGCGAGGCCTGGAAATACGGCAAGCGCGCGTACCGTTACTGCATGCACGATGTCGGGCATGCTATCGGCGCGATCAGTATCGCGGCTGCGGGACTGGGCTGGCAAACACAACTGGTGGACGCACCGGGCGCGGAGGATCTGGCGCTGCTGATGGGAACGTTCCGTCCTCACGAAGCCGAGCGGGAGGAAGCGGATGTGCTGCTCGCCTGCGCGCCGATGCAAGAGGCGCTGCCGGCGGGCGGCCTTCTGGACGCGGCGGTGGCATCGTTCGCCTCCCTCGACTGGCACGGCAGTCCCAACCGGTTGAGTCCCTCGCACGTCGACTGGGGCATAGAGGAACTGGCGGAGTGTGTGCGCAAGCCGCGTACTGCAGTCCGCTACGAGCCGCTGCAACCGCCGCCCGCGGCGTGGCTGCTCGAACCGCGCCCGCTATCCTTGCGCCGGATCATTCGCCGGCGCCGCAGTGCCGTGGCCATGGACGGACACACCCGCCTCGGACGCGAGACGTTCTACCGCATGCTGCACCGGACGCTGGCCGTCCCCGACGCGGTGCCGTTCAGCACCCTGCCCTGGAAATCCCGTATTCACCTGGCGATCTTTGTTCACCGGGTGGACGACCTGCCCACGGGATTGTACCTGCTGGTGCGAGACCCGGCGCAAACGACCACGCTGCAAGCGGCGCTCACCCAGGCCGACCCATGGCAGCGCCCGCCGGGATGCCCGCCGCAGCTGCCCCTGTATTGCCTCATCGAGGCGGATGCCCGGGCCGCCGCCCGTGAGATCGCCTGTCACCAGGCCATTGCCGCCGACGGCTGCTTCAACCTGGCGATGCTGGCGGAATTCACCGCGCCGCTCAAACGTTACGGCCCGTGGTGTTATCCGCGGCTCTACTGGGAGGCTGGCCTCATCGGCCAGCTGCTCTACCTGGAAGCGGAAGCGGCCGGCCTGCGCGCGACGGGCATCGGCTGCTACTTCGACGACCCGATGCACGAGGTGTTGGGCCTCGCGGACAGCGCCTTCCAGGACCTCTATCACTTCACCGTCGGCGGAGCGATCGACGATGAACGGCTCACCACCCTGCCGCCACAGCTGCCCCTGCATTGCCTTATCGAGGCGGATACCCGGGAAGCCGCCCGGCAGATCGCCTGTCACCAGGCCATTGCCGCCGACGGGTGTTTCAGCCTGGCGATGCTGGCGGAGTTCACCGCGCCGCTCAAACGTTACGGCCCATGGTGTTATCCGCGACTCTACTGGGAGGCTGGCCTCATCGGCCAGCTGCTCTACCTGGAAGCGGAAGCGGCCGGCCTGCGCGCGACGGGCATCGGCTGCTACTTCGACGACCCGATGCACGAGGTGCTGGGCCTCGCGGACAGCACCTTCCAGGACCTCTATCACTTCACCGTCGGCGGCGCAGTCGACGATGAACGGCTCACCACCTTGCCGGCCTACGCGGACCGGCAAGCGGGTCGGTAAATTGCATCGCCCCCCGGCGGCTGACGAGTGTCCGCTGTTGCCGGAGTTCCGTCGATGCTCCCCCCTCGCTGGTCCTCAGTCGACCACGGGGTCGAAGTGGGGGGCTCCAGGGACAAAAACCACGTTGACGCTCAAATGGTGGGGACTGTAGATGGTCGTGCGCAGCAGCAGGCCCTGGCCGACGAGCACGGCCTGTTCAGTCATGGTGCGAATCTGGGTGGTGTCGTCATAGCTGTCTTCAATTTCTTCATATTCCAGTTTCATCGGTCATCTCCGGAAAAGTACGGGCGCATCGAACCCGGGCCCATAGGCGGGAGACCCCACGGTACTCCATCGATGGCGCCTCCGACAACCAGGTATAGTGGTGTGCTGTGGACAAGAGTGTCGTGACGCTCAGGATGCGAAACGGGACATCCAAGTCGCCGTTTCGCCCTCGCTTGTCATGACAGCCAATTATGCACCAGCCGCCCTGCGTCCGTGCCGCTTCGCCATACCATCGATGCCCGGTGCTGGCTTCGCAGCACTCCCACAAATGGCTCGACTGCAAATCCGATTCGGTCTAAACAACCTGCATTTATATCCCCGCCCCTCGATCCAGCTTTCAGCAGGAGGTGGTATGAATTTCATGGATCAGTAAAATGCTCGCGTACCAAGGATATAAAATTGTTGCTGTTGAACCTCGAGGGGCACTGTATCACAGGGATACATTGCCACCGCCTCGTCGTGTCGTCTCGAACAGCTTGAGATTCATGGGGACATTCTTTTTCCTGATTAGCGATGAAGCTCAGCCATTCTCAACCAGGCCTCAGGGCGGCTGCCGGTCATCGCCGCGGCCCGCAGCAAACGGGGCAGCATGGTCTTGAGGTTAACGCGTCGATTGAAGCGGTACTGGTACTCAGCGAGATAACGGTCGGCATATTTTGCAAAATTGAACGCATGATAAGTCCCACTCAAGGCGGTTTTCAGGTTGCCCAGCAGGGTGTTAACCCAGCTAAAGCAGGGCATGTCGGTGCTGCGGCGCGTTGTGCCCACTACCTGCGGCTCATGGTAGCAGCCCGCGGCCGTGACGGCGGCAAAACACGCCAGACCATCCGAGATCACGTTACTCTGTGGTGCAAGATGCTGCTTGGCCCAGGCGCTGACTGCCTCCGAGCAAAAACCCTCAACCCGATCAAAGCGCACACGCAGCGGACGATCCGCGGCATCGACCTCGACCGCCGCAATGAAGGGAATCTTGTTTTCCGAGCCACGCCCGCGTTTACCGCGCCGCTCACCACCCAGGTAGGCATCATCGGTGATCACCCTCCCGCTCAGGACACCGTCGGCTTCGCGTTCCCGCATGACCTGCATCAGTTTGTGCTTGACCAGCCAGGCGGTGCGGTAACACACCCCCAGCTGGCGCTTCAGTTCGAGCCCGGAGATGTTGTTTTTCGATTGGCTCATCAGGTACATGGCCTGGAACCAGCGCACCAGCGGCAATTTCGAGGCATGGAAAATCGTACCGGCTTTCAGCGTCGTCTGGTGGTGGCAGCGATGACACTGATAGGTCTTGCGGCCGTTGGCGTTCACGATACAGTAGTGCGTACTGGCGCAGTGCTCACAACGGTAGCCCTCTGGCCAGCGGGCCTGCTCCAGCGCCTGCTCGCAGCGCTCCTCCGTCCCGTACTGCTCCAGAAATTGCGTAAGACTAAGCCCGGGTTGGAACTGGATTCGGTTCATCGCCATGGTAGTGCTCCTTTTAAATGTACCATGGGGATAGTTTACGGACCCCAGTGGCTCACCCCGTGAGCCTGGCTTAGGTTTATCGCTAATCAGGTTCTGTTTTATTAACCGTTGCGCGGACAAGTGCAGGTAACTATCGAAATCCAGAATATCCCCTTTATCTTCAGACCAGCAGCCGTATGGGTTGTCCACCAGCTCGCAAACCGACCAGAATTGGTAATTTTTTTCCGACTTGGCTGGGGATCGAATCGCTGAGACTCGA
>CAVQCA010000031.1:0-35550 GCA_963710815.1 uncultured Gammaproteobacteria bacterium
CGCCCCCGGTGCTGCGGGAGCTGGCGGAGGAAGCGGGCGTGCGGTTCAATGGCGGCGCGCCGTGGGATATCCAGGTGTTCGACGAACGCGTGTATAGAATGATCCTGTCCCATGGCTCGCTGGGCTTCGGCGAGGCGTACATGGCGGGTCTATGGGGCTGTGCGCGCCTCGATAAACTGTTCCTGCGCCTGTTCAGCATCGACGTCGATGAGCGACTCGGCGGTTGGGCGCGGCTGTGGATCATGGGAGAAACCCTGCGCCAGAGTCTGCTCAACCTGCAATCGAAGGGCCGCGCCTTCGAGGTGGGGGAACAACACTATGACATCGGCAACGACATCTTCGAGGCCATGCTCGACCCCACCATGAGCTATTCCTGCGCCTACTGGGCCGAGGCGGTCAACCTGACGCAGGCCCAATGCAATAAGCTCGACCTGATCTGCCGCAAACTGGAACTGGCGCCCGGCGAACGCCTGCTGGATATCGGTTGCGGCTGGGGCGGTTTGGCACAGTTCGCGGCGACCTACTATGGCGTGGAGGTTGTTGGAATCACGATCTCCAGGGAGCAGCAGAAGCTGGCCCGTGAGCGCTGCGCCGGGCTGCCGGTGTGCATCGAGCTGATGGACTACCGCGACCTGACCGGAAGCTACGACAAGGTGGTGTCGGTCGGCATGTTCGAACATGTGGGGCCGAAGAACTACCCGACCTACCTTGACGTGGTTGGCCGGGTGCTCAGGGACGATGGCCTGTTCCTGCTGCACACCATAGGCAGCTACACCACGTCGCTGACGGCCGACCCGTGGATCGAGAAGTACATCTTTCCCAACGGCAAGTTGCCCTCCGCCGGGCAGATGACCACCGCGCTGGAGGGCCGGCTGCTGATCGAGGACTGGCACAACTTCGGCCCGGACTATGACCGGACGCTGATGGCATGGTGGAACAACTTCGAGCGCGCCTGGCCGCGGCTCGAGAGCAAGTACGGCAAACGTTTCTACCGCATGTGGAAGTACTATCTCATGTATTGCGCCGGATTCTTCCGCTCCCGGCAGGGCCAGCTCTGGCAGTTGGTGTTGAGCAAGCGTGGGCGCGCCGGGGACTACCGTTCGGTGCGCTGACAGGGTGGGCAAGTGACCGTCTTCTCGCTGCATGCCGGGGTGGCGGCGAGAGTGGATGATCGCAAGAAACTGGAGCGCCTGAGTCGCTACATCAGTCGTCCGGCGGTCTCGGAAAAGCGTCTGTCGCTCACCCCGAACGGGAACGTTCGCTACCAGCTGAAGACCCCTTGCCGCGAAAGCTTGCCCCGAGGACCCCGAGGTGATGCCCAAAGCACTTCGTGGGGCAGGCTCTCGAGTAGATCCTCACCTACCTCGATGCTAAAGGCGCCGCACCGAAAGTTTCCCGGCGGCCGCCGTGCCGGGCACCGCCTCAGACGGGGCTGTTCGACCGGGCCGGACCACGCAATGAACACCCCCGGGGCAACGATGCCGAGCGGCGCGGCTTCGGTGGCGGCTGGCCTGAAGGTCCACGCAGCGGGGAAAAGCGGCCAGTGGACGGGTGGTTGGGTGGACTACGACGCTGGAATTCAGGTCAAAGCCACCTCAAGCCTCAGTCGATGGCTGATCGGTGGCGCGGACGCCAGCAAGGTGATGTTTCAGCGGAGGAAAAGAGGGTTTATGCTGCCTACCCTCAGGTACGTACCTGGTGTGCTGGACAAGTGGTGCCTGAGGTCGGGGAAAGACTGGTAGGGGAGGTGTTCCGGCGCGTCCAGGCGCTGGTTGATCATCCCGATATGGGCCGGGTGGGGCCCGAGTTCGACCAGCCTTTCCAGCGGGAACTCATCCACCCGCCGTATCGGATCGTGTACCGACGCGATCCCCAGCGGGTGAGAATCGTGCGCGTCTGGCGCAGCGAGCGTCTGCTGTGTCTTTCTACGACGGATCAAGAAGGACCACAGGAGATTTGAAGGAACTGCCGTGACCGACGACCAGAACACAACGCCATGAGCCGCCAGTGCTATCCCATACTATGGTGGATTCTGCTCCTGCTCGTTTCCGGCGCCGGTAACGCTGCTATGGCCCCCGGTAACGAGTGGCAGTCCGACACGGTGGTGCAAGCGGGTACATGGAGCCCTCTCGTCTCGACGCAAGGTCAGGTCAGGGCGTGGCGTAAAATCTCGCTCGCGGCGCCTTTTGCCCTGTCCGTGGAGTTGGTCGCCATCCAGCCGGGCCAGCGCATCGATAGGGGCCAGGCTCTGGCACGGATCGGCCCGTCCACCCTTCGAGCTCGGCTTGCCAACGTGCAAGAAACGGAGCGAAGGACGGAACTCGCCCGGCAACGCCTGGTTGATATTCAACAGCGACTGGCGAACAAGCTCGCCACCCGAAATGACCTCCTTCAAGCGGAAACCGACCTGAGCCAGGCACAGTCCGACACTAACTCGGCCTGGCAGATACTGCAGGACAACCTGATACAACTGGGACAGTCGGCCGACCGGCAAATCCTGTCAAAACGCCTGGAAAACGGAGCAGCGGAAAGCCTGGTGCAAGAATGGTCGACCGTGCGCTCTCCCATGCCCGCCGTCGTGGCCGAGCGCGCCGTCGCCGCCGGCAGTCGGGTGGCAGGCGGCGAATTGCTGTTCCGACTGGAGGATCTCTCCCGCGTCATCGTGATCGTGTGGGTCGCCCAAGGACAGGCCAGCCTGTGGCTGCATGGCACCGCCTCCGTGGACGTTGCCGGTGGCGGCTCGCTCGGGCTGAAAACCCTTACCGAGGTCCCCAAGGTCGACCGACAAACGGGTCTGGTGATGCTGCGCTTCGAAGCGCCCAACGACGCCCAGCGCCTGCTCGATGGGCAATGGGTGACCGTGCACCTGGAAGGTCCTTCGCGTGACGTGGTCTGGGTCCCCGCAGCGGCCGTGGTGGGCCGGGCTGGCAAGACCTACTGCATCGTGCGCCAGGATAACGGTTTCGAACCGGTGGAGGTCACGGTGGGACCGGAGCAGGGCGGGCAGATCCCTGTGCTCACGGGGCTGCGTGCGGGCGACCGGGTGGTTACGAAAGGGGCCTACCTCCTGTTGTATCGCGACCTGAACCGGCTCATGCGATTCCAGGATTGAGCGGGAGTGTATGGATCTGCTCCGCGCCCTTGCCGGCCGCCCGACCATCGCTTTACTGGGCGTGGTTCTACTGCTGATTGGCGGTTTCGCCAGCTACCGGCAGATGCCGGTGGATCTGTTTCCCGACCTCAACTACCCGCTCATCAATATCGTTACGCATTACCCCGCCGGCACGTCCGAGGACATGGAGCTGCTGGTGACCCGTCCCATCGAAAACAGCGTGCAGGGCCTTCAGGGTCTGCGCCGGGTGCGATCAATCTCCACCCCGGGGTTTTCCCAGGTGACGGTGGAGTTCGTGTGGGGCATGGACGTGCTCGCGGCCCGGCAACTGGTCATCTCGGCGCTCGCCCAAACCCGCACCAGCCTTCCACCCGGTGCGGAACCCCAGCTTGAGAACATCGGTTCCTCACTTGCCATGGTTTCGACCTATGCGATCTCCGGGGCGGACCCGACGGCGTTACGCACCTGGGCGCAATACACGCTCGCGCCCGCGCTGACCAGCATTCCAGGTGTCGAGCGGGTGCAGGTGATGGGGGGCGGCCGCGCCGCACTGCGCGCCGATCTCGACCCAGCCAGGCTGCGCGCCCATCATCTGAGCACTGAGGCTGTGATCGACGCCATCCGTCATGCCAATGTGCTCGGCACGGGCGGTTTTGTCGAAGCCCACGGGCGAGACGTGCTCATCAGCACCCGCGGGCAGATCCGTGACCTGGACGATCTACGGCAAGTGCTGGTGTCGCACGACCCCCAAGGCACGCCGGTTCTGCTGGGCGAAGTGAGCACAATCTATTCTGGCGCCTTGCCCGAGCGCTACGCGATCACAGCGAATCGGGGCCCGGCCGTGGTATTCAATATCCAGAAGCAGCGCGGCGCCAGCACCCTCGGGGTATCCCAGCGAGTCGATGCGGCGCTCGCCCAACTGCCTCCCCCTGCCGGCGCCCGGCTGGAGAAGTTCTACGATCAGGCCGAGATCATTGGCCTCGCCTACCGCAACATGCGCGACCAGCTGCTGCTCGGCGCCGCGCTTGCGGCACTCACCCTGTTCATCATCCTGGGGCGTAACCGTACGACTTGGATCGTTGTCGTGTCGATCCCGATCAGCATCATTGCCGCGTTTATCCTGATGCGCTGGGCGGGATTCGGTATCAATCTCATGACCCTGGGCGCGCTGACCGTGACCATCGGCATGATCGACGACGACGCCATTCTGGTGCTGGAGAACATCTTCCGCCACCGCCAGATGGGCAAGGCGCCGCTGCCGGCGACCCTCGAAGGCGTGCGTGAGATCCTCGGTGCGGATGTCTCCGGTACGCTCACGACCGTTGCCGCCTTCGTGCCGCTTGTGCTGCTGACCGGACTGGCCGGACGTCTGTTTCTACCCTTCGGCCTGACCTTTGCATTCGTGCTGTTGCTGTCACTGCTGTTCTCGCTGACGTTGATTCCCTTGGCCACGGCGCGCTGGCTGCCGGCCGCCGAGGTGGAGTTCGAACCTTCGGAAACCGCCGGCGCGCGCTGGATCCCCTGGGTGGTGAAGGGCAATCGTCGGTTGCTCGACCGCCTGCTCAAGCATCGTGCCCTGACCATCGTGGGCGCGGTGGTGTTGATGGGCGGTTCCACTGCCCTGTTGGTGTTCAATCCCGTGCGTTTTCTGCCGCTGCTCGACGAACAAAGCTTGCTCATCTCCTATCAGCTGGCGCCGGGCACGGCGCTTTCCGAGAGCGATAGGGTCGGCGATCGGCTGGAAGCGCTCGCGTTGGCCGAGCCCGGGGTCGAGGCTGTGTTCCGCCGCACCGGGTCGCCAGAGAGCAGCTTCTTCGTTGAAGGACCGGACGAAGGTGAGCTGGTGGTCCGGCTCGATCCGGGGCAAGGGTCGGACGCCTTGCAAGTCAAGGCCACCCTGGACGCCAAGCTGGCCAGGGTGCCCGGTATACTCACCCGCATTAACGAACCCACCAGTGAAAAGCTGGAGGAATCCTTCTCCGGTCTGCCGGCCTTGTTCGGTATCACCGTGGTGGGTAACAACTTGGCTACGCTGCATGAGGCGGCCCGTCGCGTGGAGGAAGTTGCACGCCGGACGCCGGGTGTGGCGAATGTAATCAACAACACCAAGGTACCGGTGGACACCTTGAACGTCGACATCGACCGGGCCGCCTGCGCTCGCTACGGCGTTGCGCCCGAAACCGTCGCACACGCCGTCCAATTCGCCATGCAAGGAGTGGATGCCGGTCAGAGTGTCGTCGATGGCCGGATCATCCATCTCTTCGTCCGCTACACGGCAGAGACGCGCCACAGTGCGGCCGATCTGGCCCAGGTGCTGGTGCCCGGGCCGAACGGGGCGGCCATACCGGTCAGTCAACTCGCGCGCATTCGTCCCACAAACGCCTATCCCAGTATCGAGCACCAATTCGGCAGCCGCGCGCTGACCATGCCGGCCGAGATCGTCGGCAATCCATACGCTGTGATGACGCGGTTGAATGCGGCCATTGCCCGGCTCGGGCTGCCGTCCGACATTCGGGTGACCTACACCGGCGAATACCAGCAGCTGTTTCAGACCGCCGGCCAGATGCTGTGGATCCTGCTGGCATCGGCCGTTCTGGTCTACGGCATCATGTTCATCCAGCTCGGCAGCTGGCTCGATCCGGCCGTGGTGCTGGTGAAATTGCCGATCGATTTCATGGGCGCGGCACTCGCGCTGTTCATCACCCGGCAGGAGTTGGATTTCACGGTGATGATCGGCTTTGTCTCCCTGGTCGGTATCGGCGTCAACAACGGAATCGTGCTGCTGAGCTTTGTCCGCGAGTTGCGCCGCGCGGGGCTGGACGCCGTCAGCGCGGTCCAGCAGGCCGTGGAGGTGCGCCTGCGCCCCATGCTGCTCACCCAGATCACCACCATTCTCGCCCTGATCCCGGCCGCGCTCGGCATCGGCGCGGGACCCCAGTTGTTGCAGAATCTGGGCGTCATGCTGTTCGGGGGCCTGTCGGTGGGCGCGGTGCTTACACTCAATCTGATTCCGGTGATCTATGTGGCCACCGAACGCTGGCGCAAGCCGGTCGGCAGCTGAGGAGACCTGTCCGTGATTGGCCCAAGAGCAATCACCGCTGTCGGCCGCGTTGGCCGGGTGCTCGTTGTCAGCGGATTCGTGCTGTTGCACGCCTGTGCCTCCTATGAACCCCATCCACTCACCGCAGCGCCTGCACTGGTGTCCGACGTCTCGCACATCACCGTCGATACGAGCCGGCTGCGGCTGCCGAGGCTCGCGAAGCACGTCTTTGACCCAGCCGACGGCCTGGATATGACCGAAGTGGCCACGCTTGCGGTGGCCAACAATCCGGAGCTCAAGGCGGCGCGGCTTCGGTGGCGGCTGGCCTGACGGTCCGCGCAGCGGGGTAAAACGGCCAGAGGACGGGTGGTTGGGCGTACTGCGACGCTGGAATTCAGGTCATTGAGGATCAGCAGGCAGGCTTGTGCAGCGATATAAACATGCATGGATGAATCGACGTTCAGGCCACCCGCACCGGCGATGGTTTTTTCATGCGGGAAGAGGCTGGCAAGCCTGCGCAGACGATGCTGTTCCTGGCGATCAAGGGAGGATAGAACCGGTGCAGATGCGATACTATCGTGCCATATCGGATACGGGATGCGTGAGCGCCACAGGACATGCTGCAGCCAGGCACGATACAGGCGTTTGAGCATGGATTGATATTCCCGGCCTCACAATATGTGCCTTACCGCCTGTTGCAAATGCGGGGATGAACGGCGAAACGTGGTTGCATGGCAGCTGGGGCAGGAGTGAGCCGGTTTTTAACTCAGCCGTGTGCATATTTTCCGCGGCGCGCTCAAACATTTTCTCGTACGCTGCACAAAGCGCGTCGATGGGGTCGTTGTGTGACGATCGGGTCATGTTTTTCTCCGTAGTGGATGAATCTTGTTCGGGGAGGCTCAGATCAATATGCCTATCCCGGTTTTCGCCTGCACGCTACAGTTATCCGTGTTTCGGGCAGGGTGCCGCACAAGGCATATTTCTTCGACCCGGCTGAACAGGCTGCGGCTGTTCAAGCACTGGAGCCGGAAGGGCTTCCGTATGCGAACAAGCCTGTTCGACTGATACCTGGGAGATCTGCCCTCTACGCAGACTCATGAGTAAAGCCGCTTTGCGCCTGCCGTGAGCAACGGTAGAGTCATTCGTTTAATGTGCGGGTTGAGCCCGAGCGGCTTCAGGAACATGCGTGCGGCCATTTCGTACGGATAGTACTGGCGAGCGAGCGCGGCATAGTGTTTGCGAAACATCCGGTATGCGTCTTCGTAGAAACCGCGCTCAGGGTGACGCTCCAGATACACGTGCTTGAAGGCGTAGTAGGCGTCTTCATTTTCGATTTCCCTGGCTCGATGCCACAAGGTGCGCGCCACAGCATAATAACCGTGCGACTCACGAAGCTGATACTTCAGAAAGAAATGGTAGAAATAGCCGTAGTGCCGGATCTCATCGCTGCGGATACGAGACAGTAGCCCGGTCAGCACCGGTTCCGGGCTGAGTCGCGAAAGCATGGTGTACAGGCTCGCGGTACCGGTCTCGACAACGCAGCGGGCGGCGAACGGGAGAGGCCGGATAGTCCTGCGTATGTTTGCCGACGGCGGTCATGCCGGGTGTCGCCTTTCAGTTGTCATCAAGAATTATCCTCGCTGCACGTGCCTGCCTGACACGGCACGTGTACGACGTGTGTCAATGCAGCGTCTGTGCCAGTTCAAATGGTCCCTGATTTTTATCGGGAATGTCTCTGGAGACCCTGACGGCCGTGGGCAGTAGTGGGCATAACACCCGGTGGCCTGTGCAATAGTACCCACAGGCAACCGGTTGAACTCCGCGGCACAGTGGTTCGGGTTCTGTCAGGATCTTGCAGGTGTGCCTGATCCATCTCCGCATGACATTGAACGAAAAGATAAAACCACATCGAGAATCCCGGGAAGATCGGCCAATGCGCAGACGGCTGTGAGAGCAGGTACGTATGTTGCTTGAAAGCGTTTAAGGCAACGGACAGGGTCGCAGGCTGCAGATTCGTCGACGAATTTCACTTCAATGTCTGAATCAGGTCTGAGTGGTCGCCTGTAACGTCGTGGTACGCATCACTGCGAGGGCAGGGCAGCGATGACGGTGGCAGAGGTCAAGTCTGCAGGTGTTTGAGTGACGGTGCATTTAAACAGAAACGTAACAGGAAGCAAATGAAACCAGGGAGATTATCTCGATGGCCGTTCTTAAGTATGGCGATGCTGGCCAGCGGCTGCCATCCTGCGTACTGGCCGGTGCTCGATCCGGCCGGCCCGGTAGGGCTGGGCGAGCGCAATCTTATTCTGGTGGTGATCGGGCTGATGCTGCTGGTTGTCATCCCGGTGTTTGTCATGACGTTCTGGTTTGCGTGGCGATACCGGGCGTCGAACCGCCAGGCCGTCTATGCACCCGACTGGGACAACTCCAGCGTGTTGTCGCTGCTGTTCTGGCTGGTGCCCGGGATTCTCGTGGCTATCCTTGGCGGCATTGCCTGGTTTTCGTCGCATACACTGAGTCCCTATGAACCCATCGATACGGCCGTCGAGCCGCTGACCATCCAGGTGGTCGCGCTGAACTGGAAGTGGCTGTTCATTTACCCCGCGCAGCATATCGCGAGTGTGAACCGGGTGGTGCTGCCGGTTGGTGTGCCGGTGGACTTCAGGATCACCTCCGACACGGTAATGAATGCGTTCTTCATTCCCCGGCTGGGCGGACAGATCTATGCCATGGCCGGTATGGAAACGCAGCTGCATCTCCTGGCCGACCAGCCCGGTACCTATTATGGCGAGAATACCCAGTACAGCGGCCGCGGCTTTCCTTTCCAGCATTTCGAAGCCGTGGCGTTGCCGGAGTCTGACTTCGCGGCCTGGGTCAAAACTGTCCAGGACCGGCATCACCCTCTGGATACAATCAGTTATGCGCGGCTTGCCAGTCCGAGTGTCAGAAATGCGGTGGTCGAGTATTCGCCGGTGAAGCCGCAGTTGTTCGAGGATGTGATGGGTAAATACGTGCACGCTGGTGCTGCGACTACCGGGACGACACCCCGATGAACCTGGATTGAGAGCTTATACGTCATGTTCGATCACTGGCTGGGACAATTAACCATCAACGCGATCCCCTATGATAACCCTATCATCATGAGTGCCGCGGCATTCATGGGGCTGGTGACGCTGCTGGTGCTGGGTGCGATCACGTTCTACGGCAAATGGACCTGGCTCTGGAAGGAATGGCTGACCAGCCTCGATCACAAGAAGATCGGCAGCATGTATGTCATTCTGGCCATGGTCATGCTGCTGCGCGGTTTCGTGGACGCGGTAATGATGCGCGTGCAGCAGGCGATGGCCGCGGGCGCCGACCCGGGTTATCTGCCGCCGCACCATTTCGACCAGATATTCAGTGCGCACGGCACCATCATGATCGTGTTCATGGCCATGCCGTTTCTGACCGGTTTGATCAATGTCGTGGTACCGCAGCAGATCGGCGCGCGCGACGTGGCCTTCCCCTTCATGAATGCAGTCAGCCTGTGGCTGACGGTTGCCGGCGCCGTGCTGATCCTGCTGTCGCTCGTGGTGGGCACGTTCTCGCGGGCCGGCTGGACGGGTTATCCACCGTATTCCGAGCTGCAGTACAATCCCGGTGTGGGAGTGGACTACTGGATACTGCCGCTGGTTATTTCCGGGGTCGGCACCACGATGACGGGTATCAACTTTATCGTCACCATCCTGCGCAAACGCGCACAAGGGATGACGCTGATGCGCATGCCCCTCTTCACCTGGTCGGCGCTGTGCACCAGCGTCCTGATCGTGCTGGCGTTTCCGGCGCTGACGGTGGTCACCGTGCTGCTCGGTCTGGACCGCTACGCAGGCATGCACTTTTTCACCAATGGTCAGGGCGGCAACATGATGAACTACGCCAACCTGTTCTGGATCTGGGGTCACCCCGAGGTCTATATCGTGATTCTGCCAGCGTTCGGCGTGTTTTCCGAAGTGATCTCGACGTTTTCCGGCAAGCGCCTGTTCGGTTACAGAATGATGGTCTACGCCGTCGCCGCCATCGCGCTGCTGTCGTTCACCGTCTGGCTGCACCACTTTTTCACCATGGGCGCCGGGGCCAATGTGAACGCATTTTTCGGCATCACCACGATGCTGATCGCCATTCCCACCGGGGTGAAGGTCTTCCACTGGCTGTTCACCATGTACCGGGGCCGGATTCGTTTCACCGCGCCCATGCTGTTTTCCGTGGGATTCATCCCGATGTTCGCCATCGGCGGCATGACCGGTGTGGTGCTGGCCGAACCACCGGCCGATTTCATGATGCACAACAGCGAATTCCTGGTGGCGCACTTCCATAATATGCTCATTCCGGGTGCGCTGTTCGGTTACCTGGCCGGCTACATGTACTGGTTTCCGAAAGCCTTCGGTTTCAGACTGAACGACCGCTGGGGACGCATCGCATTCTGGAACTGGCTGCTCGGTTTCCTGCTCGCGTTCATGCCGCTGTACCTGCTGGGCTTCATGGGCATGCCACGGCGTATGGAACATTACGGCAATCCGGCGTGGCAGCCCTACCTTGTCGTGGCGGCCGTCGGGGTGGTGTTTATCGCATTCGGTATCCTCTCGCTGATGGTGCAGCTGCTCGTGAGTATCCGGCATCGCCGCGAGCACCGCGACCTGAGCGGTGATCCATGGAACGGGCGTACGCTGGAATGGGCGACGGCTTCGCCTCCGGCGCCGTATAACTTTGCGGTCCCTCCGGTAGTCACGGGTATCGACGCCTTTGCGCTGATGAAGCAGGCGGGCACCGCCTATCTGCGTCCAGTCGGGTATGAGGCTATTGTGCTGCCCAGTAACTCGGCTGCAGGTTTCGTGATGGGCGGAATTGCGTTCGGTTTTGGTTTCGCCGTGATCTGGCACATCTGGTGGGCGGCCATCGCCGCCGCTCTGGGCCTGCTGGCTGTCGTTATCGTTCGTACCTGGCGTGACGACCAGGACTACACGCTGCCCGCCGCCGAGGTTGAGCGGCTGGAAGACGCGCGTTTTGCATCCCTGGAAAACGTCCCTGAGGCTGCTGTCAGGAATGGCGACACTCCTGGTAACCAGCCGGTCCTGCAGGTGTAAGCCATGAGTACGATGGAACTGACAGCCGGTACGGCAGATATCTCCGCTGCCGAACCGCGGGAGGCCGATGCCGACAGAGCATTCGGCTTCTGGATTTATCTCATGAGCGACGCGGTGATTTTCGCGTTGTTGTTCGCCACCTACGCGGTTATGTACCGTAACTATGCTGGCGGTCCGACTGGACAGACGCTGTTCGACCTCGGCCACACGTTCGCCGAAACCCTGCTGTTGCTGTGCAGCAGTATCGCGTACGGCTTTGTCTCACTGGCCGTGGGGCGGGCGCGACACGTGCAAGCCCTGCTCTGGCTCGGCGTGGCGTTTCTGCTCGGACTCGGGTTTGTCCTGATGGAGCTGGCCGAATTTAACGCCATGATTGCCCAGGGAGCCGGCCCCGATCGCAGCGGATTTCTGTCGGCCTTTTTTACCCTGGTGGGTACGCACGGTACGCACGTCAGCTTCGGGTTGATCTGGATCCTGGTCATGATGGCCCAGGTTAGTGTGAAAGGACTGACGGCGCCGGTGCGTTCACGACTGCTGCGTCTGGGCATGTTCTGGCATTTTCTCGACATCATGTGGATCGGTATTTTTTCCATCGTCTATCTGATGGGGGTGCTGTAGATGGAACATACCAGGATCGAAGATGCCGGCAGGCGGGAGGCGACGCTCAGGTCGTACCTGACCGGATTCGCTTTGGCGGTCGTGCTAACGGTGATACCTTTCGGGCTGGTTGTCACCGGCGGTGCCTTACCGCGTTTGCTCATCGTGTCGGGCATTTTTCTTGCGGCGATTGCGCAGGTTCTGGTGCATCTTTACTACTTCCTGCATTTGAATGGGTCCGCCGGGGAACGCTGGAATCTTCTTGTCATCCTGTTCTCTACGCTGATTCTTGTCATTCTGGCGGGAGGCACCGTATGGATTATGGTTAATCTTCACCGCCATATGATACCGACTTGAATGGCCATCGCAGCAGTTAGCCGGCGGGCGGCGTCTTTCTCCCCTGCTGCGTTCCGATAGCAGCCGACCGGGAAGCGTTCCGGGTCCGGTTTCGAAGTCCCGGAACAACCCCTGAACGAGGCGTTGTTACCGGATCTCGTTGCGTTGATCACCGGCGAATAGCGGAAGCCTCTGTCTGTTGTACAGGTGCAGGTCCGGGTAAAAGTCCACGTAAAAGTCCACGTCCGGTTGTGTTAATTGACCATCTGTTTGCCAGACAGATGAGCAAGGCCCAGAAAAATACCCCTGTAAACAGCCACCTGAGAATCTGGCATGGCAAATGCTTAGCTCGCTGTTGCAATACCCATAACGTGCGGGTACTGCACAGTTTTATTAACCGTGACAGGAGATGAAAATGAAATCGACCATAACGATTGCTGTTCTGAGTGGTGTATTGCTGTCTGCAGGCATCACGTCTACGGTTCTGGCCGCGTCGCCGACGCCGACGCACAAGCCTGCCAAGATGACGTGTGAAGAATATGTCATGCTCGACAACGTAGCTAAACCCAAAGTGGTTTACTGGGCTGAAGGTTTCAATCAAAAAGGCAAGGCGGAAGATGCAATCGTCGATATAGCCGCCACGGACAAATTGGTTCCGATCCTTGTCAACGAATGCCAGAAAACCCCCAAGGCATCTTTCTGGGAGAAGATCAAGAAACACTTTTGAACAGGGGACACCCGGTTTGCAGGTTGAATTGCCGGAAGCTACCCGGCAATCGCAGCCTGCAAACCGGGTTGTTCACTGAATATTTCAATATGTCTGGAGAATATCGCGAACAAACCGGAAGCGATGTACCCCACGATACTGGCAAGCATGGCTGTGGCCCTTCCTTAATCCAGGCTGAGAACGGGTGGCCGGATTATGATGAAACATACTGGACATAACACTGGGTCATCGATCGCTGAGTCGCGGCATGTTTGGACTCCCGCCCGTCACCCAAAGCATCATCATTGCCAATGTGCTGATGTTCCTGCTGGAGGGCACTCTCGGCAATAATAATCTGATCTCGGTCTTGGCGCTGTGCCGATCGGATCGCAGTTTCTGCCCTGGCAAATACTCACCTATGCTTTTCTGCATGGCAGCCTGGGACATCTGCTGTTCAATATGTTCGCGGTTTATATGTTTGGCGCGGACATGGAGCGGGTTTGGGGCGGCCGGCTTTATCTGATTTACTATCTGGTATGCGCCGCTGTTGCCGCGCTGTCGCAGCTACTGGTAACTGGCATCACTGGCGCGCAATACCCGACTCTGGGCGCATCGGGTGCGGTGTTCGGTCTGTTGCTGGCGTTTGCGAGGTATTACCCGGAGCGACAAATTTTGTTGTTGCTACTGCCGGTCCCGCTGTCCGCCAGGCAGTTTGTGGTGCTGTACGGCGCGCTGGAGTTGGTTGTCCTTCCCGAAAATACGTACTGCCTGATATTCTTGAAATATTTCAGGCGCGAAGTCAATCTGGTTTCCTCGGTCATCGTTTCTGCCGAAGAGGATCCAGAGCCATGAAGCCCATTGTCTGTGCGCTGTTACTGCTTGTGTCTACCGTGGTCCGGTCACGGCTCTCCCTGCAGCTTGAGATTGTGGCACTGCGACATCAACTTGCTGTCTATCAGAGAACAACTAAACGCCCGCAGGTTAGCTCCGTAGACCGTATTCTCTGGTCGTGGCTCGCGAGCCGCTGGTCGGGGTGGCGGGATGCTCTGGTTTTTGTACAGACAGGGACCGTGATCGCATGGCAGCGTAAACGTTTCCGCGATCATTGGGCCAAATTGAGTAAGCATGGCAAACCCGGTAGACCACCGGTACCAAAAGAAATCAGGGCATTGATCCGAAAAATGTCGGAAGCCAATATCAGCTGGGGTTCGCCACGGATTGTCGGGGAGCTATCTTTCAAGGTCCGCTAAGGCCCGCTGCACCTTATTAAAGATGGCGGCCTCAGCGACCGCGGCAGCCACCTGGCAGTCAGAAAATCCCAAATCGCTGTAATACGCGTATGGTGCAAATATTCAAACGAACTGTATGATATTGTTATCGAACAACATTACGGATGGCTGCTGAAATATTATCACCTGGAAACCGCATGAGTATTTTGGCCGTATGAGGTTGCAAAAAGTACCAATAATGGTACGCCTTCTTAGGTGTGGACCGATATGTCTCTTGAGGTGGTTTTCTACCAAACGGGCTCGGGCAATGAACCGGTTCGCGAGTGGTTACGGGGATTGAGTAAAGCCGATAAGCGGACCATTGGCAGCGATATAAAGACAGTGCAGTATGGTTGGCCCATTGGCATGCCCGTCGTTCGCAAGCTAGATACCGGGCTTTGGGAGATTCGATCCGGCTGGATCAGGGTATCAGCCGGATTCTGTTCACGGTGGACAACGACACGATGGTTCTGCTGCATGGCTTTATCAAGAAGTCACAGAAGACCCCGAAGGAGGATCTGCAACTAGCGAAGGATCGCAAAGCCAATTTGGAGAAATGAGTATGAGCAAACACAGCGGCAGCAAGTTTGACAATTTTCTTGATGAGGAAGGGCTGCTGGCGGAGGCCGTTGCCGCCAAGCGCGTGATCGCTTTTCAGCTCCGTGAACTCATGAAAAAGCAGAAGTTGACCAAGGTGCAATTGGCTAAACGGATGAAGACCAGCCGTTCCGCCCTGGAGCGACTGCTCGACCCTGATAACGTTTCCGTCACGCTCTTGACCTTGGAGCGTGCCGCCAGGGCATTAGGTAAAAGTATTCGTATTAAGCTTGCCGCCTAAATCAATAATGCCAGAGGCTAGCCGTGTTCGGAGCTCTTGGCGTGGGGGCTCTATTCGCGTACTGGCCAAGGCTTGGACGGGTATTGAAAGCCTCGGGTTGGTCTCTTGAAACTTAAGCAAGCCGAGCGATTGGGACGTGTTTTTTGACCTTACGGGGAGAATGCCTTCCACCTGGACGGAGCCGCTTTGGCGTTTACGCCGCCCCCCATCTGCGGGGACACCCCGCAACGCCCCGTAAGATTGTTGGGGTCGGTGTCTATGGATGGTGGCCGTGTTGTCCGGCCCAGAGGAGTTTTATGGATCTTGCCTGCCGATGTAAGATATATAATAATATATTAAATTTAAATATTGATCTGCATTAACAGAACAATCCTTGAGTCTTGCCTTGCAAATAGATATATTTATATATATCATATAGTGTATGTGATATAGTTAAGTATATCAAAATGAGTTATGCGATCGAACATATAGGCAGTACCATCAAGGCCGCCCGTGAGGCCAGGGGGCTGAGCCAGCGCGCCTTGAGCGAGAGGGCGGGCGTGCCGCAAAGCCATATCTCGAAGATCGAGAATGGCGCTGTCGATCTCCGGGTTTCCAGTCTTGTGGGGCTGGGGCGTGCCCTTGATCTGGAGCTGATGCTCGTGCCGCGCAAGGCGAACTCTGCCGTTCAGGCGATCGTACGATCCAGCGCCGAAAGCACCCTGGGTGCCACCGATGATGCCTCGCGACAGACGCTCAAAGAGCTGAAGCGTCTTCAGGACAGTGTTGCCAAGCTCTCAGAGTTGTACCCCTCGGTGACGGAGCTGGCCCAGCTTCAGCGTCAGGTGCGCGAGCTTCAGCATTTTCGCATCCCCCGGCACGACCTGGACGCCATCCGCAATGCCTTTACAGCCGTGAAGGCCTTTAAGGATACGACGGCGGGTCTGAACGCGCTCCGCGAAGCGTATTCGCAGCTTCGTACCGTGCGCAATGCGCTTGCCCATGGCTTGGCGGACAGCGCCGAAAGTGAGCCCGTACGCCCGGCCTATAGCCTGGATGAGGACGATCATGGCTGATGTCACCGTCCTCGAAGTCCTGCTCTATGGTGAGCCGATTGGCACGCTGACCCGCGTGAGCGGCGACCGTACACTCTTTGCCTTTAACGAAGATTATATCGCTGATGAAAACCGGCCTGTGCTCGGGCTGGGTTTCAAGGACCAGCTTGGCGGCTTGATAACAGAGTTCAAGCCGACCCAGACCAAGGTCATGCCGTTCTTTTCCAATCTGCTGCCGGAAGGGCATATGCGTACCTATCTGGCGGAACGCGCCGGTGTGGACCCGGCGCGCGATTTCTTCCTGCTCTGGGTGCTCGGTAGCGATTTGCCAGGGGCTATTAAGATCCGGCCTGCCGATGGCGAGGCATGGCCGCCTGATGCCCATGATGATACCGACGATGATGGTCATGACCGGCATGAGAGTACGCTGCGCTTTTCGCTTGCCGGTGTGCAGCTTAAATTTTCTGCCATTCACGAGGCGCGCGGCGGGTTAACCATTCCCGCGAAGGGCGTCGGCGGGTCGTGGATCATCAAGCTGCCTTCCCGTGAGTTCGCGGGCGTGCCCGAGAACGAATATTCCATGATGACACTGGCGCGGCTCATCGGTATGGATGTGCCAGCGCTTCATCTTGTTGATGTTGACTCGATCAAGAACCTCCCCGAAGGCATTGGTGCTCTGGAAGGTCAGGCGCTCGCCATTCAGCGTTTTGACAGGCTGGAAGACGGAAGCGCCGTTCACATCGATGACTTCGCTCAGGTGTTCGGTGTCTATCCGCTCGAAAAATACAAAAAGGCCAGTGCGCGTAATATAGCAGCGGTTATCGGCATTGAAAGCGGTGATGATGACGTTGCGGAGTTTATTCGAAGGCTCACCTTCAACACGCTGATCGGCAATGCCGATATGCACCTGAAAAACTGGTCCTTGATCTATCCCGACCGCAGACACGCAGCGTTCGCCCCGGCATATGATTTTGTATCGACGATCCCGTACATTCCCGACAAAAAGGCGGCGTTGAATTTCAGTCGCACCAAGCGCTTCGATGAATTCTCGGAAGATGAGCTCTCCCATCTGGCTGCTAAAGCCCTGTTGCCGGAAAAGCTGGTCCTCGATACCGCCCATGAAACCGTTGCCTTGTTCCATCAGCACTGGCAAGGGGAGAAAGCAAATCTCCCGCTAACTGCTGATGTGATTCAGGCCGTTGAAGCGCATCTCAAGACGATACCGATTGCGTAGCGTTGCTGTACCCATGCGCAGCCAGGGTATCTCACCCTTAATCGACAGATGGCGATATGGTGCGTGTTGTGCTGATTGGTCCTTTTCAGGGCTGCGCTGCGTCATAGCAAGCCGTCTCCTCTAGCCGTGCCCGTGCTTTCACGGAGCCAGACGCCATCGGCGTGTTTACAACGTTTCTCAATCTGCCAGATCCCGCCTTTTTGGTGGAGCCCCGCAAGTCAATGCCCCTGGTACTGGCCGCGAAGTGCCGAGAACTGGGATCTTGGTGCTTCGGTCGTAGTGCTCAGTCCTTCGACATTGGATCGGCGTGAGTGGCTGGTCACCGTACCCGGAACTACAGACCAATTCTGTAGAGGACTTTCCTGAACAAAAGGTGTGAACCGACTCGGATACAGGTTTTTCTGACTTTTCCGCTGGATTATCTGCGGCGAGGCGGGCTATTGTCCCTGCATTTGGCGTTACCGTGACAGCGGCTATTGACAGGGAACGAGATGACACAAAAAGTGGTCCCAACGGCGATTCTGCTGGCGAAAGCCCCGCTCAGGGCTGGCGTTGGCGCCGATGTAATCCAGTTTGTTTATAAAAATGGCTGGGTAATACAAAGTCATGACCAGTGGGTGGACCACAAGAGGCAAAACTATTTCGTCCGGCTGGAGTGGGAATTACCAGGTAATAGTGTCGCGCCGAAGGACGTTCGACAGGCATTCGAGGTAGAGGTCGCGCTACCGCATGAGATGAATTGGGATATGTGGTTCGAACAGAATCCTGTCCGGGTAGCTGTCTTCGTGACCAAAGAGATGGCTCATCTCTACGAGTTGCTTATGCACTGTATTACCGGACTCTGGAACGCTAAGGTCGCAATGGTAATAAGCAACCATCCAGATCTCGAGGCAGAAACACGACGCTTTGAGGTGGCGTTTCACCACACGCCGGTCAACGTAAACAACAAAGAAGAACATGAGAAACTTCAACTCAAACTACTGTGTGAGGCTGATATCGAACTCGTAGTGCTCGCTCGGTATATGCAGATTGTTACCGAGAAGCTGATCACTCCGTACCGCAATCACATGATTAACATTCATCACTCGATGCTTCCAGCCTTTGCCGGTGCCAGGCCCTATCAGCAGGCATATGATCGTGGTGTTAAGCTCATAGGTGCCACCAGTCACTTCGTGACTGAAGATCTCGATGCCGGTCCGATCATCGCGCAGGATGTGATCTCCGTGACCCACAGAAAGTCGGTACCAGAGCTCATGGAGATGGGACGGCAACTGGAAACAAAGGTGTTGTCGCGGGCAGTGGGTCTGTATGTAAATCGTCGGGTATTGGTCGAAGAGGGGCGCACGATAATCTTCGATTGATATACCAAAGACGGATCTCTAAAAGATTTCGTCCAGGCGATGCGTAAGAAGTTGGTACGGAATCCGGCGGTAAGCAAAGAACTGCCACCGGAGGCAATCGCCTTACAATAGATCAATGCGGGCTAATAACGCAGAATTGGGGAACGTGCTGCGTCCTGAGCCCGACGACCGACGCTCCCGGCACTTTGCGCTAGCGCTCAGCACTCAGCACGGAGTTTGGAGGATCTCAGGGCAGGGGCGCCGGGCGAATGGCTATTCGTAAGCCGCGACCGCCGCATTCAGCGGCTTGCTGAGCGTCCAGATGGCCAATCCCGCCGCAATGCCCAGCATGCAGAGCATGCCGAAGAAGGCCTCGCGCGGCATCTTCTCCCAGAAGGTGCCCAGGAAACCTGACAAGTAGTTGCCGAAGAAGCTGGAAAGGAACCAGACGCCCATCATCGTCGAGACGATGCGCGCGGGAGCCACCTTGGTCACCAGTGAGAGTCCAATCGGCGATAAATACAGCTCCCCGATCGTGAGCACGAAGGCGGTACTGAGCAGCCAGAGCACGTTCTTGTGATCCTCCGGGCCCATGCCCTGTACGCCTGCGATCATAATCAAAAAGGAAGCGCCCAGGAGGAAGCAACCAATGGCCATCTTTATCACGCTGCCCGGCTCGCGCCCCCGCTTGGCCTGCCAGGCCCAGAGGATGTTCAGGACCGGAGCGAAGAGGAAGATGATCATCGGATTGAAGGACTGGTACCAGGTCGAGGGCACCTCAAAGCCGAGGACGCTCCAGTTCGTGTTGCGGTCCGCCCAGAGCTGCATGGTGTTGCCCTGCTGTTCGTAGACGCTCCAGAACACGATGTTCAACGCGCAGAGCGTGACCAGGGCCCAGACACGGCGCCATTCATCCCGGGTGAGCGGGCGGCGGGCTTCCGTCTGTCTCTGTTTCGCCTTCGCCACGGTCTCGGGCGCGAGAAAGCGCTGGCCCCAGAGGTAGAGCGCGAGGCCCAGCACCATCCCCACCCCGGCGGCACCGAAGCCGTAGTGCCAGCCAAGCCTCTGGCCCAGCGTACCGCAGATCAGCGGCGAGAAGAACGCGCCCATGTTGATGCCCATGTAGAAAATCGTGAAGGCGCGGTCACGGCGCGGGTCGCCGGGCGGGTAGAGATCGCCCACCTGCGTGGAGATGTTCGGCTTGAAGGCGCCGTTGCCGAGGATCAGGAAGAGCAGTGCGATGAAGAAGAGGTTCTCCACGGCCATCAGGAAGTGGCCGATGGCCATCAGCACCGCGCCAACGATCACGGACTTCCGCCGGCCCAGCCAGCGGTCGGCGATGATGCCGCCGAAGAGCGGCATCAGGTAAACGAAGGCCGTGTAGAGCCCGTAGATCAGCGAGGAGAGCGGCTGGTTGTCCAGCGGTCCGTACATCGCCTCCAGCGCGCCCTTGATTGCGTTGAAGCCAAGCACCTGCCGCCCCACGTCCGGACGCACGAAGAGGTGATCTACCATGAACAGCACGAGCAGTGCGCGCATGCCATAGTAGGAGAAGCGCTCCCACATCTCCGTGAAGAAGAGGACGAAGAGGCCGGGCGGGTGGCCCAGGATCGTGCGCGGCTGTGTGACGGTATCGTAGTATGGCATCGGAGCGCTTTCGGGCTGGGGTCGCGCCGGAGGGGGGCGCCGGTGAGCGGGCCCGCACCAACCAGCCAGCGCCTCGCTCTGGGTTCCCACGCTGCACCGCGAGCGGCGCCCTGTCAAGCCGGTTGGCCGACCTTGCCACACCCCATCCGCTGCGAACGTAGCGCGGTTGCCAGACGGGCGCCGCCTGGCCTACGGCGGGAGCCGGCCTTCCCCCGGCAGGGAGGCTGCGACGCCGACCGAAAGGAGTCACGCTGGCATGCCCCCCCTCGTTGCTCGTCGTCCTCAACGGGATTGCCGTTCTCGGTTTTCTCGGCAAACGTGAAACTCGGCATTGTGGAATATACCTATGCAGAAGGACTGCGGCTGGTTGAGTTCATCGAGGAGACCACAAGCGGCAAAACACCGTTAAGAGAACGCAACTTACAGCAGGTGATCGATTCCATGGTGTCGGGCGACAACTGGACACGTTACTCCAGGTCTTGTCCATGTCATCAGCCATATCCGTAAAGCCATTTCCATTCGGGTAAGCGCCACCTTCTCGCTGGTGACCCCCGCAGAAAACACAATGGCTTGAACGGCGGCCTTGTCCAGCTTCTCCTTGGTCTCTAAATCCAGTCCGGGCGCCATCAAGAACAGAATGAAAATACCCGCACAGTACGCATAATCGTGCGCCAGATTGTTATTTGCCCGATCGTGCCAAAGTCAGTTCCATTCGACTCAGCCACCGGTATCCTCGGCGGGCTCAACCGTATTCCGCGCAGGCCGCGTACAGCGCCTCGACGGCGGCCCGGTCCGCTGCGAAGCGGCAGGGGGTCTCGCGCCGGTGCTCGAAGTACTTGCCCGTGACCGTTACGCCGGTTTCCTCGGTGGCCAGCCAGGCCGGGGTGCGAGCTCCCTGGTCCGGGGTCTCGTGGCCGCCGAAGCCCAGGTTGGAAGCGAGCCGGGAGCGCACGTCGCCGGGATGGCAGGCGTTGGCGCTCACCCCGTGCGGCGCCAGGCGTTCGGCGAAGGCCACGCTCAGCATGCGGTCGGCCTGCTTGGACTGCCGGTAGGCGCTGTCGTTGTCGTAGCGGCGACGCACGAATTCCAGGTCGTCGAGATCGAGACCCCCGGCCCAGTAGCTGGCTACATTCACCACCCGGGAAGGAGCAGCGGCCTCTAGCGCCGGTGCCAGCGCCTCGATCAGGCGGAAGTAGCCAAGCACGTTGGTGGCGAACTGTCGCTCCACACCCTCCGCGGTGACCTGACGGTCTCGGGGGGTCTCGGCGGCGTCATTGACCAGCACGTGCAGCGGCCCCTGCCAGCGCTGTGCCAGGGCCCGGATGTCGGCCCGCAGCGAGAGATCCGCGCACTCGCAGTCGATCGCGGGGTTGCCGGTGTCCCGTCGCAGCGTTTCTACCGCGGCAGCACCCTTGTGCGGATCGCGCGCCACCAACACCACCCTGAAACCCGGTGTGGCGGCCAGTCGTCGGGCGATCGCGCCCCCGATGGCCCCGGTCGCCCCTGTCGCCCCTGTCACCAGGGCGACTCGGGCCGACTCGTCGGCGTGAGTCATGGCATCGATCCACTCATGGGCGTCATTCTATACTCGGCGGGTTCCCGAAACCTCCCATCCACAGGAATGGCTTTGCTTGCGCTAGCTGCGAACGTGTAGGTCGTCGTGCCGGCAATGCGGCCGTTGTGCTGGGATCCGCAGGGGTAGCGAGAAGACCTCGGACCTCAGTCCGCCGCTTTTGACACATTATCGGCAGGCCTGTGGCATCAATTATTTGCACAGTTGCCAAACGCATAATGACACCAGTCCATGCTTGAAGAACGTGCATGTGCTTGGACTATATGTGTGGAAGAGCGTGCGACGCATGCCGATTTGTGGCAGGGTGCATGGCTCTTCATCGCTTGTGCCGGTCATGGGGAAAAACGGCGGCTATTCTTCCTATAGGCCACGTTCCCACGCAGCCACGGCGCGTGCGCCGGACAATACACTGCCCGTCGCCCGTCGTAACCCGCCGCTTGGGACGTCAGCCATTCACTGATAACCCCGCCTCGGTGAAATACACCTGATTGCCGCTCACGCCGTGTGGCCCCATACTCTGGTGACAGGGAGACGCGGATGACAACACCGGTGACTGAGCGCATGCGGCTGGGCTGGAGCCGGCGCCTGGAGGCGTTCCGCCTGCGGGTCTCGCGCACCGATGCCATTCCTGAACTCTGCGTGCTGGGGGTGCTCAGCGGAGCGCTCGCTGCCGCCGTCATTATCACCTTCCGCTTCCTGATAGAGCTCGCCCAGCACACCTTCCTGGTTCACAGCTACGACTTTGAGGGCATGGAACCGTTGTGGCGGCTCGTTCTGGCCGTGGGGGGCGGCGCCGTGCTCGGACTGCTGTTCCTGGCTGTCCCCGGAACCATGCACCGGGTGGGTGTCACACACATCATCGAGTGTCTCGACTACCACCAGGGACGTCTGCCCTGGGGCAACGCAGCCGTGCAATTTGTCGGTGGCGCTGTGGCCCTGATCTGCGGCCACTCCGTCGGCCGTGAAGGACCCAGCATCCATCTGGGTGCGGCGAGCAGCAATGTGCCGGCCCAGTGGCTGCGCCTGCCGAACAATGCCCTGCGTGTCGTGGGTACCTGCGGCGCCGCCGCCGGCATCGCCGCCACCTTCAATACACCGCTCGCCGGGGTGGCGTTTGCCCTGGAGGTGTTGATGATGGAGTCCACCGTGGTGGCCTTTGCACCGGTGATTCTCGCAACTGTCAGCGCCACTACCCTGACCCGCTTCGCCTTTGGCGAGGACCTGGCATTCTCAGTCCCGCCCCTGAGAATGGGCTCTCTCGCCGAGCTACCGCTTATCCTGCTTGCGGGTGTGGCGCTGGGTGCGGTTGCCGCCGCGTTCATTCGCCTGTTGCGCCTGTTTTATCGGCGCGGTCTGGCGCTTCCCCTGTGGCTGCGGCCCGTGGCTGCCGGAGCACTGGTGGGTCTGGTGGCACTGGCGGTGCCCCAGGTGATGGGCATTGGCTACGACACGGTCGACGAGGCCCTGCGCGGCAACCTTGCGATCTGGCTCATGGCGGCGATGGTGCTGGTGAAGGTTGTGGTCACCGCCGCTGCCGTGGGGCTCGGCGTGCCGGGTGGGCTGATCGGCCCTTCCCTGGTCATCGGCGCCATGGGCGGCGGACTGTTCGGCGCGATTGTTCACCACTTCGACCTGTTTCCCGGGGCATCCGTCGGTTTCCATGTGATGCTTGGCATGGGCGCGATGATGGCGGGTACCCTGCAGGCGCCGCTGGCGGGGTTGCTGGCCATCCTGGAGCTTACCGGCAACCCCAACATTATCTTCCCGGGTATGCTGGCGGTCATCGCAGCCACCCTGACCAGCGGCTATCTGCATGGCAGGGAGTCGGTATTCCGGGCTCTGCTGCACGCGATGGGTGTGGATTATCGCAACGACTGGATTGCCCGCGGCCTGCGCCAGGTTGGCGTTGCGGCCGTGATGAACCGCAGCTTTGTCCAGTTATCGCCCCGGGTGGAGCGGGCGGTAGCGGAGCAGGTGCTGGCTGACAAACCCCGTTGGGTACTGCTGCGCCGTGACGATGCACCGGTACTGCTGATGCCCGCCGCGGACCTGGTGCGTGCCCTGCAGGCGCAACCCGATGTGGCCGAGCTGGATCTGCTGGCCATGCCTGCTGGCCGGCTCACGGCTGCGCCCATCGACTTCCAGGCCAGCCTGCAGGAGGCCCAGGAGGAGATGCAGCGTACCGGTGCCGAGGTCCTCTACGTTACCCGGCTGACCGTCCCGGGTCTGCCCCGGGTCTACGGTGTACTGACCCGGGAAGACATCCTGAGCGGGTATCGTTACTAGGCGCCTGCCGTACGTGAGATCACGCAAACCGCGCTCCGTTGCGGACTCGACCCCCGCACCCGAACGAGGGTGTTGGAAAGAGTAGGCAACGGGACCCACGGCGGCTCAGCTCCACTGTTGTAGCGTTTGTGAAGATTCTTTCATGTCAGGTTCTTGGTATAACGGTTACAGCAGTAAGGATCACGAGAGGAAATACAGAGTTCTTTTGAAGCTTATCTCCCAGGGAATCCTTCCTTCCCGCATCCGGGCCCTGCATGCTTTGTGGCGCGGCCAAACAGGACAACGCGGATAACGCGACGGCACCGTTTACGACGGCTGACTACGATGCGACTACGTTGTTGCGCTGCCGCGCGGCCGGCAAGCGCGACTTCGGAACCTGTCCAGCCGGGGTTTTGCGCATGGAGGACAAGCAGGCCTCTATTGTTGTGATGAGTCCCGGGGGTGAGAAATTCACCATCAATTTCATGAAAGACTACATCAATGCCACCAACCGGGAGGTCAACGCCCGCCTGGAAGGTGATATCTGGACCGTCACGGTCAGCAATGGCGAAGTCTACCAGGTTCCGCTCGCGGCCATCGAAGGGGACTGAGGGGTTACCAAACAGACGGCAGGCAATGCAGCCACTCATCGTACGCTGGGGTTTCCGATTGTGTTTGTTGCTGCCTGTCAGGTGATAGAGCAGCAATGTCTGATGTCAGTATTACTAACGCATGCCCATTGACGCCGGGGATGCAGGTAGGGCAGGGCGACGTCGCACCGAGCACGGAGTACGCCACTTCGCGCTCCGACCGCAGCACGACGCGCGTCGGACTCGGTCCCGAGGACGTTGCACCCATTGATATGCACGGGAGCAGGATGACAGGGCATCAGTTTCCTGATTAGACGCGAATGGCGCTTACGTAAGCCGTAATGTAGGGTGGGTTAGCGTTTTTTGCGTAACCCACCGGGCGTTGCGCAGCAACACAACGTCTTTATTAGTGTGTGCCTGCCGGCACATCCGGTGGATTACGGCACACACGGCATGCCTCATCCACCCTACATCGAGGGGGAGCCGCTTATGTAAGCGCCATTCTGATCAGACGCTATTTTTTGTCAGTGAGCGCGTCAATGCCGTTAATGCGAAACCGTATTTTGTTCGGTAACAGTTTTGATTTAAAGCTTCGTAAATTCATGGAATACCCGGTTAATATGATGCATTCATCATAGCTGGAGTTGCACAATGGCTGACACCTTCCCTGCCTATCTGGTATCCAAGACCGATGCCGGCCAGACAATCGAATGCAAGCAGTTGAGCGAGAACGACCTGATGCCGGGTGATGTCACAATCAAGGTCGAGTATTCGGGGCTGAATTACAAGGACGGCCTGGCATTGACCGGTAAGGCACCGATCATCCGGCGTTTCCCGATGATTCCCGGCATTGATCTCTCCGGCACCGTCGTGCGCTCCGAACACCCCGGTTTCAATACCGGTGACGCCGTTGTCCTGACCGGCTTCGGTATCGGTGAGACCCATTACGGCGGTTATGCCGGCATGGCGCGGGTCAACGGCGATTGGCTGTTGCACCTGCCCGAAGGACTGACCTCCAGACAGGCCATGATCATCGGCACCGCCGGATACACCGCCATGCAGTGTGTCATGGCGCTCGAAGATCACGGCATCGAACCGGAGTCAGGAGACATTCTGGTCACTGGAGCTACCGGCGGCGTCGGCAGCTTCGCGGTTTCGCTGCTGGCCAAACGGGGCTATCGGGTCATTGCAGCCACCGGACGGCAGGAGGAGAAGGACTATCTCACCGGTCTGGGTGCCGCCGAGATCTTCGACCGACATGAGCTAACCGGCATGGCCCGCCCCTTGGGCAGGGAGCACTGGATCGGCGCCATCGATGTCGCCGGCGGCAACACCCTGGCGAACGTATTGAGCCACATCAGCTACGGCGGGGCTGTGACGGCCTGTGGCCTGGCAGACTCCATGGACCTGCCGGCCTCGGTGGCCCCCTTCATCCTGCGTGGCATCACGCTCTACGGCATCAGCTCGGTCATGTCGCCAATGAAGAAACGCGGGACCGCATGGGCTCGGCTGACCGTGGATCTGGACCCGGATGAGCTTGAGAAGATGAGTAGTGAAACTGGCTTCGACGAACTACCGAATGCGGCGCTAGAGATACTGGCAGGACGGATTCGCGGCCGCACCGTTGTAAAGATCCCGAATTAAGGGCTAAAGTTCTTCCCGTCTGGTCAAAAAACTCATCCGTGTTTCGATATCAACATCCTATCATCTATTGTCTGTGTCACAATGCCTTTGTATTTTGCCTCAAACGAGGCTTAGAATTGGATGACAAATTCGAGTTAACGGTGGGGATTCTTAATACTGTCAGTCATTTCGGGATATCGTTGAATCCGGTGATGTGAGGACGTTTCCGCTCCCGGCACGCAGTCCGAATTTGAATGCGTTTGCCGAGCGCTGGGTGAAATCGGTGAAAGACGAGTGTTTGTTGAAGTTGATTCTGTTTGGCGAAGCATCATTAAGACGCACACTTCGTGAGTACATCGTCCATTATCATGTCGAACGAAATCATCAAGGTAAAGACAATGTACTGTTATTTCCAGCCGCTACGAAGGCAATGAATCATGGGGACGAATCAGTCGGCTGTAAAGAAGGCTTGGGTGGGCTGCTGAAATATTGCCTTCGGGAAGCCGCATGAGTATTTTGACCACGTGGGTTCAGGAAGTAACAACCGCCGATTGCATGGCAGAGTAAAGGACAGCATGAGAGAGCGACGACAAACGGATCGAATTGTGGCGTTCGTGATGGCAGGCGGGGAGGGTAAACGTCTTCGGCCGCTGACCCTCGAGCGTTGCAAGCCGGCCGTCCCGTTCGGCGCCCGCTACCGGATCGTGGATTTCGTCCTTAGCAATCTGATCAACTCCGGAATCCGTTCCATTTATATGCTGGTACAGTACAAATCGCAGTCGCTCATCGAGCACGCGCGCAAGGCCTGGACCATTTCCCAGCTGCTGCCGAACCAGTTCGTCACCGTCGTGCCGCCGCAGATGCGTGACGGCCAGGTCTGGTTTCGCGGCACCGCGGACGCCGTCTACCAAAGCATCAATCTGCTGCGCATCCATCAACCCGACCTGGTCGCGGTTTTCGGGGCCGACCACATTTACCGCATGGACATACGCCAGATGGTGCGGCTACATCGGGAAAGCAAGGCCGATGTCAGCATCGCGGCGCTGCCGGTGTCGATTGAAGAGACCGCGAAATTCGGTATTGTGGAGGTGGACGACGATAGCCGCATTCGCGGCTTCGAGGAAAAACCGGCGCACGCCAAGTCCATGCCGGCGGATTCTTCCCGGGCGCTCGCCTCCATGGGCAATTATCTTTTCAGCACGAAGGTGCTGCTGGAGGTGCTCGAGGAAGCGCACGCGCGCGGCGATATGGACTTCGGCCACGATGTGCTGCCACGTCTGTTAAACACGCACCGATTGTTTGCCTACAATTTCATCGATAATCAGATCCCGGGGATCAAGCCCTACGAAGATGCCGGCTACTGGCGGGATGTCGGCACGCTTGATGCCTATTACGAGGCGCACCGGGACGTTCTCGGCATGGAGCCGAAGTTCGATGCCTTCAATCCTCAGTGGCCGATCTTCTCCAGCCACTATCAGGGCCCGGTCGCCAAGGTCTTCAACAGCCTGATCGACAACAGCCTGCTCGGCGCGGCCACCGTGGTCGACAATGCAACCATTCGCAACAGCATCATTCGCCGTGAGGCGGTGATTGAACCCGATGTCCAACTGGAAGACTGCATCATCATGGATTATGTGCGGGTCTGCCGCGGTGCCCGCCTGCACCGGGTCATTGTCGACCGGCACAATATCATCGATGCGAATTCCGTGATTGGTTTCGATGCGGAGGCGGATCGGGCGCGTTACCAGGTGACGCCGGGAGGTGTGGTTGTCGTCCCCAAGGGCAGGACGGATTATTTCGCGCGCGGCTCCCGTGGCAGCGGTGTGGGTTACGATGAATAGTACTGCCTTATCACACCGAACGTAATCATCAGGGTGTAGGGAATCGATTGCTGGAACCACTTGCCATGGTCAGTTCATCCGATGAGCCAACTCAATGCCGCGAACGCCTTGGCGCTATGCTCAATTACTACTATCGTGAAGCAGCTTGAAAGTACACGTTCCATTTATTGCACCACACGGGCTCATTCAGCAGGCATCGAGGTCTGTGAGGTGCCGGGCCAACATCTGTCGTTTATGGAACAGTCGGGCCACGATAACCGCGTCCGAATCGTCGATATAGAACGCAATGAGATGGCGGGGCTGTCGCGCAGATGGGCCGCGGGTAACACTCGTCGACAGCGCCACGCTCACGGGGTGACCTTAGAACCATAGTTTCAGGGTGTGTAAGCTAATATCAATCCTTCGACACGCCTTCGCCCGTGTTGTAGTACATCACCCCGAGGTTGAATTGTGCATCGGCATTTCCTTGCGCCGCCGCCTTCTTAAACCACTCTACCGCCCTGGTGGCATTCTTCGGCACGCCTTCGCCGATTCTGTACATCACTCCGAGTTTAAATTGTGCATCGGCATTTCCTTGCGCCGCCGCCGTCTTAAACCACTCTGCCGCCTTGTTGGCATTCTTCGGCACGACTTCGCCGGTGGCGTACATCATCCCGAGGTTGAATTGTGCGTTTGAATATCCCTGCATCGCCGATTTCTGAAACCATTCCTTGGCTTTACCAGCATCCATCGGCACACCATCGCCACTGGCATACATTATTCCGACTTTGTTCTGTGCCATGGCATCTCCCTGCGCCGCTGCCTTCTGAAGCCATTCCATGGCATTAGCAGGGTCCACCGGCACGCCATCACCAGTGTCATACATCACCCCGATGTTGTACTGTGCATTGATATTTCCCTGCGCTGCCGCTTTCTCAAACCACTCTGCTGCCTTGGCGGCATTCTCCGGCACGCCTTCGCCGGTTCTATACATCACCCCGAGGCTGTACTGTGCACTGACATTTCCCTGCGCCGCCGCCTTCTCAAACCACTCTGCTGCCCTGGTGGCATCCTTCGGCACGCCTTCGCCGTATCTGTACATCACTCCGAGTTTAAACTGTGCGCTGGCGTCTCCCTCCGTCGCCGATTTCTGATACCACTCTGCTGACCTGGTCGCATCCTTCGGCACGCCATGTTCGGTGGCAATTATTCCGATGTTGTTCAGTGCCTTGGCATTTCCCTGCGCCGCCGACTTCTTCTCACCCTCTGTTACCTTGGTAGCATTCTTCGGCATGCCATCGTCGGTGGCGATCACCCCCGGGTTGAATTGTGCATCTGCATTTCCTTGCGCCCCCGACTTTTGATACCACTCTGCTGCCTTGGCGGCATTCTTCGGCACGCCATCGCCGGTGGCGTACATGTGTCCGAGAATGGTTTGTGCATCGACATCTCCCTGCACCGCTGCTTTCTCAATCCACTCTGCTGCTTTGGCGGCATTCTTCGGCACGCCATAACCGGTGGCGTACATCATCCCAAGGATGTTTTGTGCCTTGGCATCTCCGGACTCAGCCAGTTTCTGCAAGCGCATTAGGGTGTCATCCGCGGATGGCGCTGCACTCATTGCTGGGCCAGTATCACTTATTGTTTCATGTGGCGGAACTACGGTAGTAACAGGAAGGTTGTCTGATTTTGCCAAGGGTGTACTGCTCGTAGCATTCCTCGACTTGTCTTTATCCTTGCCCGCCGAAGTACTGGCGTTCCCCATACCAGCAGCCGTGGGCGGCAGTGATTCCAGCCGGGATATGACACCGTATTTGAGGTCTTCTCTGGTGCCTTCTGTCGTGAAAGATTGTGCCGGTAGCCCGCCAGACTGTCGATGCTCCGTCAAACTGCTTACCATCCCCTTGACTCCTGCGCCACCTCCCAGGTCTTTCAATTCAGGCCACCAAGCCGCGATAACGATCAGTGCACCGTAAACCACACCAAGAATCAGCCAGGTCAGCTTCTGTCTAGTGGACAGAAGCTGAGAACGTCGTTCGTGAGCTAACCTCGCATTTGCCACCGCAGGACGAACTGGTGCAACAGTCTGCCCGTGCTGCGGTATTCTCTCGTTATGGAGCAGGTCCCGATACATTTGCATCCGATCCATGTCTTTGTTCACCTCATCTCTTAATTGTGAACATGTCGTTCTGGCTGGATTACCGGGTAGTGACTGTTATTGAATAATTTTAGCCAGAAATACACCCACTCGGCATGTCACGCATGTCACATTGGTCGTTCTTTACCATTAAGTAACCGGTTATATTAGCATAGACTAAACGTCAACCTAGGGTCGATTGTGTTGAAAAGCTCCAACACATGGGATTTCACCGTTTCTGATGCTAATGAGAGTTCGATGCTTTGATATTTTCCGAGTGAAATTCGATTTAAGCGCACGCTCTGTATCGAAATTTTACCTTTACAGACGGGATGGGGAGCATACAGAGTTTTTTAACGGAATAGGTCGACACACGACAATAGCTATAGAACACTAACGTAGTGCTGAACGTGATGCCCGCGAGTACTGGCGGGCATTAGCGGAAACCAAGGAAGAGGGCGGACCAGTAAACTGGTTGAAAATAAAAGACATATAACTGATGGTTGCCCCTGCGAACCAGGCGGTCGGGAGTTCGAATCTCTCCGGGCGCGCCATAATTCGCAAGTTACATCCAGCGGGGTTCCCTGCTGGATATGCCACGACGCACAGGTGTGCCGCAGATCGTGCCAGCGGAAGTCCGTTATCCCAGCCCGCACCAGTGCCTTTCTCCACGCATGGTTGTTCGCCTTCATATCCAGGCAAGGTTGCAAACCAGTATCTCAGTCAAGCAACGAGTTATGAAGTCTATATCATGCTCCGTCCAGTGCTTGCTCGCCGTGGGTTGATTATTCTGCCGTTGATCCGCGATATGACGGGTGCAATAAAACGGTAGCCACTGCCTGGAGGGATTCACGCGTCTGTTCCCAACCTATATTCCTTCTCTCCATCATTGTTATGATCTCCTCGCGTTGTGCCGTACCCCCAGGAGCCTGTCGGACTTATGATTGATCTACTCGGCAACTGCTCCCTGCGTCGCCTCAAGCGCCTACTTTTGGTGCCCTACCTCCTGCACGGCCCAGGCCGGTTTCTCGACCGGTTCCCGGTCTCACCTTCTGGCCCAGGCCAGTCTCTCGACCGGCACCCGGTCTCACCTTCTCCCTGCAGTCGTGCGCTGGCGGGAGAGCGGCCCATCACCCCCCTCGCTCCGCTCTCCCCCGATATTTCGTTGCATAGAACCACTATGCGCCTCGATATCGTGAACCTCTGTGCTCGTTCTTCCACCATGCTCGCTACGATCACCTAAGTCCGACAGGCTCCTAGTAGACGGAGATTTGCGGATGAAGCTGCTGCCAGTTCCTGACATCAACGCTGGTGACGGTGCCGTCGGCATATTCCAGCAGAACCTTGCCGCCAACGACGTTCACCACCACAAGACTGCTACCCGACTTGTCGCGGTAGATGCCGCCGACGACCGGATGTTGTTCGGAATGTTGTTTCATATTCACTTCGACGTTCATCTTCTCCTCCGTGGTGACTGAGAATGTCGAGCCCTCGTCACCGTCTTCTTCGAGCACAGCGGAACAGCTTCATCTGGGCGCCCCTGATTCAAAACCTCCGCCGTACATATGCAAGTTTACTAGCTCCGAAGTATTGCGCTTATTCCGGGATATACAGTTTCATTTGGAATCGCAGTCGATCCGCAAACTAGCAGCACAGCGAACAAATCCGAATATTCCATTCTCGCGCTTGATAACAGATACGATTTTTCAGTGACGTTATGGTTGCGAAAAAACCCTTTCGCAAAAAATGTCCTCGGGCGGCTTGAGCATCACACAGTGCTCTGTGATATGCCTCCCATGGAGGCAAACAACCACTGCATTTGGTTCTCTTTCTTTTCCTATCCATAGTCCATATCCTCCATCGAAAGAACCTTTCATCATGCGGTTGCCTATCGGGCCCGGCCGCATTGGAAAGTAGACGACTGCAAATCAGCGACGCGATATCAGTAGGTATCTTCACCGTGCGCGATAAGACTCTTGGTCGTATCAGCGTGGGTTCTGGATATCGCCTGCTCCAGTGATGAAGTCGCAGGTGCTCGTCGTGCTCTAGTGCGAAACATTTGTCGTAGCCAATACTGCCGCAGAGTATGTTGATAGGTTTGATTACCGTTGAGGAAATGAGTTGCATTCATTGCTCATCTTGGTCATGGCGTTATGATTCAAAATTAATGCATATCCTGCGCCATCCTGCGTAAGGCTTTAAAATCATTAAATTACAAGCGGTTGCGGTATATGGTCCGAGTACCGATAGGATTGGTAATACAGGTTCTGTCGCCATTGACCGACGGTCAATCCATGGCGATTGTTATCTATATGATTTCATTAATAAATGATTGTTTCCAAAAGGTGACGCGAGTTAGCGGCACTGGATTCACATTTTGGCCAGGAGCCTGTCGGACTTAGGATTGCTCTACTCGGCAACTCCCCCCTGCGTCGCCTCAAGCGCCTACTTTTGGTGCCCTACCTCCTGCACGGCCCAGGCCGGTTTCTCGACCGGTTCCCGGTCTCACCTTCTGGCCCAGGCCAGTCTCTGGACCGGCACCCGGTCTCACCTTCTGGCCCAGGCCAGTCTCTCGACCGGCACCCGGTCTCACCTTCTCCCTGCAGTCGTGCGCTGGTGGGAGGACGGCCCATCACCCCCTCGCTCCGCTCTCCCCCGATATTTCGTTGCATAGAACCACTATGCGCCTCGATATCGTGAAGCTCTGTGCTCGTTCTCCCACCATGCTCGCTACGATCACCCAAGTCCGACAGGCTCCTAGATCGCGGCTCGTTGGCAGCCGTGTTAGTCGAACCAAATGAGCGACGAGAAACAAGCCAAACTCGCTTGTCGGTTGCATGCAGATCCCGGAACAAGCAAGACGGTAATATTTTCCGAAAAGTATATGCGCTACCCTGATTCGAGTGTGAATGTCTGCATGGGATTGATGGTTGCCGATCCGCAGCTGTTTCCTAAATGGCAACTTTCATTACGTTCCGGTCATCCTGACTGAACAACGTTATGTTACGTTGAGTCCTACTCGGACCTTTACCGTTATCTGATGCGGCTATCCTCTGCAAGTACGGCTACTCGCCCGACAAGCAGGAACAGGCAACACGGAAAGTATTGGAGCAAGCAGGGTTGTTGAGCGCGGAATGGGCTGTGGCAGTGTAATAAGGGATTGAGGGGCTGTATCTGTATTTGTCAAGGACGCTGATTGCGACATATTCTGTCGCTCCTTCTATCCATACTGTGCATTGACATCGACGGAGTACCCCCCATGCCTTGCCTCATGGTTTGATGTTTTGATTCACATGTAGAACATTATCTGGATCGTATTTGCGTTTGACGTCTACCAGCCGTGCGTAGTTTGTGCCATAAGCGGATTCCACACGATCCCCTTCCTCTTCTGTCATGAAGTTCACATAGGCACCAGTTGATGCATATGGTTTTGTGGCCTTGAAAAAGTTGCGCGACCAGTTGACACAGATATCGTCATCAGTGGCATCATCCCAACGCGCATGGACGTTAAGGACATACTGAGTGTCTCGCGCACCGTATGCCATGGCATCTGTTGCGACCCGGTTGGCAGCACCAGATATATGGGCGATAAAAATCTCGCACTGGGGAGATGGCAGTGTACCTGCATACTCGATCAGGATGTCCAGAGCATCATCAGCCAGCTCAGTGTAGTTATGGGACTTCCAATAATTCCTGGCTCCAGGTGTCAGCAAAGGATCGAAAGCCTTCTGCCAATCGGTATAAGGCATCACACCTGTGTGTTCACCATAGGGATCCCCGAAGCCTTTCAGTATATTGGCGTACACCGCGCCTTCAGCAGGATCTCCAGCGTACATAAAGGCCAGTACCACGACCTCCTTACCATGTACTTCTTCCGGCAGAAATGGCAGTGGCGGGGCTTTACGTATCACGGTCCAGACAGCCATGTCTTCTGATGCAGTACCGGTGAATTCGCGATAACGATTCAATACCTGTTTTGCCTGTTCAAGCGGGTATACGATCAGTCCGGCAAACACATCGGGGCCAACGGGGTACAATGCATATTCGAATTGTGTGACAACACCGAAGTTCCCACCCCCACCACGAATGGCCCAGAACAAATCCGGATTATCGGTGGCACTGGCGCTAATGCTGTCCCCATCAACGGTAACCATGTTCACGGAAAGCAGGTTATCGACGGTCATACCGTACTTTCGGGACAGCCAGCCAAAGCCGCCACCCAGTGTCAGGCCGGCGATGCCTGTTGTTGAGTTGATGCCGACAGGTGTTGCCAGCCCATACTTCTGAACAGCAGCATCGAAATCGCCAAGTGTCGCTCCCGGTTCGACCGTTGCACGACTGGATGCGGTATCGACATTGACCTGCGTCATTAACGAGAAATCGATCAGTAGTCCACCATCGCTGATAGAGTTACCTGCAATGTTGTGTCCTGCGCCGCGTATGGTGATTTCGAGATTGTGCTTACGCGCAAACGCGATAGATGGTGCAACGTCTGTCGCATTTTCACATTGGACGATGACTCCCGGTTTGCGATCGATCATGGCATTCCAGATCGTACGTGCTTCGTCGTAGTGGTTATCGCCGGGTACGAGCACGGCACTCGATATGCTTTCTTTCAGTGTTGTTATTTCTTCTTCAGATAAGGTCGTCATGTTGACTATTCCCCCTAATGGCTAATCAAGCCAGCACACCGCATTAGCTTGAAAATCAAGATCAGTTTTCTGCACAACCGCATCTACCGTGGAGTACATCACATACTTTCTTTGATTCTGACTCCTGTTCGATGGAGAGTGAAAAATCCTTGAATACTTGTCAAGTATTTCTTCGTCCATAAAGATATCAATATTGTAACCGTCGGCCTTGATCTTCAGGTGATAAAGGAATAGTGGATCGTTATCAGAACTGAGGCATTTCGGGACGCCGCTGGATGAGATGGCTGTGTTGAACATACGGCAGAGGGCTACCCCATCGACATCGCCGGCATGGACGCCAAATCCGATGATGCGGCGCGCAAACTGATCCATGACGACGAGTACCCAGTGGCTCTGTAATAGAATGGATTCGCACCGAGACAGGTCAATGTTCCAGAGGCTGTCCTTCGTGTGTCCGAGGAAGGTTAGCCACGACGGCCCACGACCATCAGGATCTGGTCGGTAATGGGTGGCAAGGATACGTCGCACGACATCTTTATCAATATCGGTGCCGAACGCCTTGTTGATCTGCTGGGCGATTCGCGGGCAGCCGAACCGTGGGTTGCGTCGTTTTAGTTC
>CAVQCA010000032.1:0-3931 GCA_963710815.1 uncultured Gammaproteobacteria bacterium
CCTTGCCGTCCTTTCCCAATCGAACGAGGTGTCAGAGGTACTCGTCTCGTACATCGGTGTTCTCCTTGCGTATCGAATGCTATCTGCAACGTACAGATCAGCGTCTGTATCATTGCTGCCGCGTGCCTGTGGGATATGCAACCGAAGTACGGATCCCACGCCCGTTGGTCCGTTTGCCGGGACTATCCAGGACCTTCCGGAAGCGGTTGTCTGTAACGTTCTCAAGCAACATACGTGCCTGCACCGGCCGCAGCCGCTGCCCCGTTTCGCTCGCGCGGAATATCAGGCAGAGACTCTTCTTCCGGTTCAATAACATGTGAACATAGATCACACGCGGTCGCCGGATCTTCGGCGCCAGCGGACGCCCTGTCTCGTGCACGGCAATCGTCGGGCGGTGGGTACTATTCCACATCGCCTTGGGCACTATGCCCACACCGGCTCCCACTCTGCGATGGTATGCAGTAATTTCCCACGAATAAACAATCGGCAGTACAGCTTGCACAGATGCTGCCTCGACATTTGTCATAGAGACATGAGGACAGGTGGACCGTCTGCCGCTACACAAATCCGTACCGACGGCAGCTTTCAGCGATTTTCCGCAGACTACGCTCGATTCTGCCGACCCGGAGCTGCCAGGACCGATCTCCGAGCAGTGGTTCGGCTGGTGCAATCTTCGGTCTAGGCACTGCCCGAGCCCAACACTCTCGCCTCGGCCGCATCCAGCGCTTCCGGTAAGCCCTGCAGAATCAGGGCATCTCCCGCGCGTAACGTCATATCCTGATCCGGCTCGTCACCGCAGATGCCCGCGCGTCGCACAGTGACCACTCGCACGCCGAGCGTACCCAGGGTCAGTGCGGCAATGGGCTGGTCTATGGCGTAGGCCTGGCGCGGCAACACCACGGTATGCAGTCGGTAGCGATCCAGCTCGTCGAGGTCTTCGGGGCGCTCGCCGTGGAAATAGCCGCGCAGCCGGCGATAGTGATCGGTGCGTGCCTGAGCCCAGGCCTGTTCGTGATCCCGGAACAAGTGTCAAGCGAGCCTGCTCTATACACACTCCCAATTCAGCCAGCTGGCTTCAGATACAAGACGCCCAGCGGCGGCAGGGTAAGATAAAGTGAATGATATTTACCCTGCGCGGCTATCGGCACGCTGTCAACGCCGCCTGCATTGCCAAAGCCGGCGCCGCCGTAACATTCGGCGTCGCTGTTCAGCAGCTCATTCCAGCGGCCGCCCCGTGGTACGCCCACGATGTAATTCTCGCGCGCTAACGGGGTGAAATTACAGACCACCAGTATCATGTCGTCCGGATTGCTCCCCTTGCGGATAAACGTGATCACGCTCTTTTCCACATCGTGAAAATCCACCCATTCGAAACCGCTGCCCCTGAAGTCCAGCTGGTGCATGGCGGGCTGTTCACGGTAGAAATGGTTCAGATCCCTCACCCAGTCCTGAAGTCCCTGGTGCGCGGGATCATCCAGCAGATGCCAGTCCAGGCTGCTCTCGTGGTTCCACTCGTTCCATTGCCCTAATTCGCCCCCCATGAATAACAGCTTCTTTCCCGGGTGAGCGTACATGTACCCGAACAGCGCCCTCAGGTTGGCCATTTTCCGCCAGGCGTCACCGGGCATTTTGTTCAGCAGGGATCCCTTGCCATAGACCACCTCGTCATGGGACAGGGGCAATACGTAGTTTTCGCTGAACGCATACCAGATGCTGAAGGTCAGCTTGTCGTGGTGAAATTTACGGAGTATGGGGTCCTGCGCCATATAGTCGAGCGTGTCGTGCATCCAGCCCATTTTCCATTTCATGCCGAAACCCAGACCGCCCACATACGCCGGTCTCGAAACCATGGGCCAGGCGGTGGATTCCTCGGCGATGGTCTGTACATCGGGGAAATCCCGGTAAATGGACTCGTTCAGCTTGCGCAGGAACTCGACGGCATGCACGTTTTCGTTGCCGCCGTATTCATTGGGGATCCACTCGCCGGGTTTTCTTCCGTAGTCCAGGTACAGCATGGAAGCCACGGCGTCCACCCGCAGTCCGTCGGCATGGTATTTGTCCAGCCAGAACATGGCGCTGCTGATCAATATCGAGCGCACCTCATAACGCCCGTAGTTGTAAATATAACTGTTCCAGTCCGGATGATAGCCGCGCTTGGGATCGGCGTGTTCGTACAAATTAGTGCCGTCGAAATACACCAGACCGTGTTCATCATCGGGAAAATGCGAAGGCACCCAGTCCAGGATGACGCCGGTGTTGTTTTGATGCAGCCGGTCCACCAGGTACATGAAGTCCTGGGGATCGCCGTAGCGGGCAGTGGGTGCGAACAAACCCGTGGTCTGGTAACCCCAGGAGCCGTAAAACGGATGCTCCATGACCGGCATACACTCCACATGCGTGAAACCCATGTGATGCATATAATCGCTCAGCTGGTCGCCCAGTTCGCGGTAAGTCAGGGAACGGTTGTTCTCATGGGGTACCCGCCGCCAGGAGCCGGGATGAAACTCGTAAATACTCCAGGGGGCATCGAGACTGTTTTGCCGGGCACGGTTTTGCATCCAGTCGCCGTCGCCCCAGGTGTAGTCCAGGTCCCACACCACCGAGGCGGTATCGGGCGGCCGCTGCCAGCGAAAGGCGAAGGGATCGCCCTTGGCGACCTGATAGTCGTTATGACGGGATGTCAATAAAATATTTATAGACAGCGCCGTTGCCGAGACCGCCGACAAATCCTTCCCAGATGCCGGAGCCGTCATCGCGGAAGCGCAACGGACAGCCGTGAGGGTCCCAGTCGTTGAAATCGCCCATCACCGCAACCGAGCGGGCGTTCGGCGCCCACACCGCGAATAACACCCCCGCTTCGCCCTGGCGGTTGTAGAGATGCGAGCCAAGCTTGTCATACAGACGGTAATGATTGCCCTGCTTGAACAGGTAAACATCATGCTCGGTCAGCAAACTGACGTCGTATCGTACCGGTGAATTGATCATGGACTTTTTACGCATAGCGGTATGTCATGAATGGGCTGTCATCCGGGTTTGGCGTGCATGACGGGTGAATCGTTGGTGCACCTCATTGCCCCTTCCCCTGTTCGGTCAGTTTCTGAACACTTCCGGCGGATCAGGTTATTGGCAACGACACCGTATATTGGAGAGCTTCTATATCTTCAATCCCCTGATAGGGACGTCGTATCGCCTGGCGCGTTGACTGTTGAATTTCTGAGCAAACGCATGGCCCATGCGAGCATGAGAATAATTGCCGCAAGCAAGCCAAGTTCGGCAAGCGTTCCCAGGAAACGGGGATCCGCGATATCCACATGGGATGCGCCTTCCGCGGTGATAATCAACAAGCGCCTGATCGCGGCAATGATTCCGACAATGAGAAACGGTTCGGTCTCCAGTTGCTGTGTTTGTACGACACGCCCGACAGTATAGATGATTTCAGCCAGCATCAGCGAGAGCAGGACACGGTCAAGGAGAAGTATGATGGCCGCGGTGTATTCGCCTGCCATAACCGTGTTTGCCGTTTCAATGACAGCGGTAACCAGCAGACCCGCGGCGGCGATCACCAGAATGTAGCCTGCTACGAGGTAGATGTAGTGCTCTGAGCGCTCAAGAATATTGCTATATTGACGTGTTTCACGACCCATAAACGTCTGTACTGTATACGCCATGCCCAGCCAACCGGTCGATCGCCGGGCCGGTCAGCTGAGGATTAGCCGTCAGACACGGCAGGCCTAACTCCGCAGCGTCGAACCGTTACCGGAATTATATAGCGATATTGGTCCAGTATCATCTGATTGCGCCCTGTCTTTTGATAACCCTGCGTTGCAGGGTGCAGTACCCGCTGTCCGGGTATCGCCATGTGATAGCACTGATTCATAGCATACCCGGACAATGATAATCAGTCTCATGCAGCGTATTACAGGGGAACCAG
>CAVQCA010000033.1:0-66393 GCA_963710815.1 uncultured Gammaproteobacteria bacterium
TTGAGTCACTGCCCCCGGAAACCTAATGATATGAAAGGATAAAACGCATGCCTCTAATTAACCTGGTCATCGTCCTGCTCGTGGTTGGCGTGCTGCTCTGGCTCGTCAATACCTACATACCCATGGATCGCAAGATCAAGAACATTCTGAATATCGTCGTGGTCATTGTGGTGGTGATATGGTTACTGCAGGTGTTCGGCATATTGGGATCGATGGACAGCATACGTATCGGCCGATGATGGCCTGAAAGGGCCATGCGACGCCGTCAGCCTCCAATAAATGGGGACCGATCGTGCGTTGCAAGTGGCGTCTGTCGACTCGCATTCGCGAAGCGTACTCCGATCCCCGTAACATCCAGGACCCTGCCCGAAGCTGAAATAATCCGATCTATTGTGCGAATCGGGTTTACATATCAGTGATTGTCGCACCTGGTCCCATGGCTGGGCGCCAGAGCCTGGCAAGCGTGCTATGTGCGCTACCGCCCAGACAACCGCCAGGTCTCACCCCATACTTGAATCATCCATTTTCGGGAAGCCACTTACGCTTAGATTCGCATTCGACACAAGGATTACACTGCCTGCTCTCAATGTGCCGTTTGCCGGGTTTCCCGACGCCAGGAGAGATCTTGTGCCGCTCACCAAGCCTGCCCAAGCTTCCAATCGTCTGCTTGCGACTTTGCCCCGCAAGGACCGTCATCGATTTCTGGCAGGCTGCGAACCGGTCGAACTGGCATTTGCCGAGGTCCTGGCTGATCCCGGCGAGCGCATTCGCCACGTCTACTTTCCCACGGAAGGTTTCATTTCCCTGACAAAACCGTTGAGTGATCGCTCCAGCCTGGAGGTGGGCCTGGTCGGCGACGAAGGCATGCTCGGGATCCCTCTCCTGCTTGGGGTGAATATATCGCCGCTGCACGCCGTGGTGCAGGGCGAAGGTCCGGCGCTGCGCATGGACGCCGCGCCGTTTCGCCGCGAACTCGCACAGAGCACTGCGCTGCAACGGAGGCTGAAGCGTTACCTCTATGTCATGATGGGCCAGATCGCGCAAACCGCCGCCTGTACCCGCTTTCATGTGGTGGAGGCGCGTCTCGCCCGCTGGCTGCTGATGACACAGGACCGGGCGCACTCTGACACGTTCCATGTCACGCACAAATTCCTCGCCTACATGCTGGGCGTGCGCCGCGTCGGCGTTACCAAAGCCGCCACGGCGCTGCAGAATTGCCAACTGATCCGCTATAGCCGCGGGAATATCACAGTTCTCGACCGCGGCGGTCTGGAAGCCGCTTCCTGCGGATGTTACGCAACCGACAGGGAAACCTACGCCAGGATAATGGGCTAGGTAGTGTGTCGGACCCGGGGTGATCGTAGCGCGAGGAATGCGCTAACGGGGCAGAAACAAGTACGACAACACGCGACTCCAACCGGATTAATGAACGTAGTTCTCCGGAAGCAGGCGATCGAACTCCTTCTTGACCACCTGGTAGCATTCGCAGACACGCTCCTCCAGGCCGGGACGATTCACCACGGTGATCTTGCCGCGGCTGTAGCGAATCAACCCGGCGCGCTGTAATGTCCCGGCCGCCTCGGTGACGCCCTCGCGGCGCACCCCGAGCATATTGGCGATCAGCTCCTGGGTCATGGTCAACTCGTTCGTGGGCAGGCGGTCCAGGCTCAGCAGCAGCCAGCGACACAGTAGCTGGTCAACTGAATGATGCCGGTTGCACACCGCCGTTTGCGCCATCTGGGTAAGCAACGCCTGGGTGTAACGCAGCAACAGGCGTTGCGTGGGTCCGGCGTGAAAGAATGCATCCTTCAGGTGTTGCGCTGTCAGCCGGTAAGCATGGCCGGCGCTTTGCACCACGGCCCGGCTGGTCGTGGATTGACCGCCCATGAACAGGGAGACCCCGACGATACCCTCGTTGCCGACCACGGCGATTTCGGCCGAGGCGCCATCCTCCATGACATAGAGCAGCGACACAATGGAAGTGGTGGGGAAAAAGACGTGGCGCATTGTAATGCCGGGCTCGCTCACCGCATTGCCGAGCGGCATTGAGACCAGTTCCAGATGGGGAAGCAGGCACCCGAATTCCTCCGCCGGCAGGGTGGCGAGCAGGTGGTTCTGGCGGGGGTCAGATGGAGCGGGCATGGGCCACATCCCAAGTAACTGTCACAATTAAAGTATAACCAATGTAGCGGTGTTTACTGCTGGAAACGCCGGTAAATTATCTCTCCTCCCCCGCCAATGTACAACAGCGTACAAACGCGATTGGGAGCGCGGCGAGTGTGGCGGGAATTATAGACCGGCGGCGCGGCACGCTCACAAACACTGTGGAGAAACAACGGGACCCGTGCACCGTTCGATTGCCGGCCATGTACGCCAGCAGACAGACGGCGAAGGAGATCCTCCTTGATCTCGCATCATCGGAGCCAACATAAAAACCGCAATCAGAGACGATGTTGCCAGTCATGGTTATTGCGCCATCCATTATTCGGAGGGAATCGAGCTTCATTTTACCCTCTCAAAGGAAGCTCATATCATGCACACTACAACCAAGACAGTCCTTGTCATCGCGTTTGCCGTCGTAGCCTTAGCGTTGCTTATCTTTGGCAACGCAAGCACGGGCATAATCAGCTGGATGATGCTTCCAACTTTGTTTGTCGTCGTACTTGACGTCATACTTTTCTCGGTTATTTACGGGAATAATCAACTACCACACGTAGCGCGGGTGGTATGATGAAAGCCCCAAGAGGGGGCTCGATACTAAAGCCCCGCTAACTTCATCTGCTTCTGACGCTTCTCTTCTTGCTCCTGGTTCTTGATGTACTCCCGGATTAGCTGATCGTCTAATCCCACCGTACTCACGCAATACCCGCGTGCCCAGAAGGGACGACCCGTGAAGTTCCGCTTCACCTGCAAAGATTCCCTGAAGATCCGTATCGCTGACTTCCCTTTCAGAAACCCTACTGTGTTGGCTACGCTGAACTTCGGCGGAATCATTAACAGCATGTGGATATGATCCCGCATCGCATAGCCGTCTACTAACTCCAATCCACCCTGGCGACATAACTCGCGAAAAATACCCCCAATTTCCTTCCGCAACGTCCCGTAGATCGCCTGCTTGCGATATTTCGGAACAAACACAATGTGATATCTGCAATCATGCTTGACGTGAGCTTGGCTTTGCCAGTCTCTCATTTTGGCCTCCTGTTAGAACTCGCCGGTTCAAAGGGAGGCCATTTCCTTACTCCGCACGTCGTAACGGCAGAGCCCCGTCGAGTCTCACCGCCAGAGGCGGTGGTTTACCTAGATTTAATTATGTTTTGCAGCCGGATCGTCGGAAGCCACAGTAACGTATCAGGTTATACGGCGGCGCTGTTTATCACCGGGCGGGCGTTTGCGTACAAACCGCTGATTGTGGTAGAAATCCTCGTGCGCTGTCTCACCCCCAGACCTGGAAGCTGACCCATGAATAGGCTAAAACAACAGTGGAGCGATTTGCGGTCGACCTTTTGGTTTTTGCCTTTTCTGATCGTCCTGACCAGCGTTGTTTACGCGGTAGTATTGATCCAGACAGACTACGCCTGGGGTGACCGGTGGCTGGCCCAGTGGCCACGGATATTCGGGGTCGGGGCGGATGGCGCGCGCGATATGTTGTCTACCCTTGCCGGTTCGATGATGTCCGTTATGGGCATCACGGTCTCCATGACCCTGCTGGCATTGGCGCTGGCTTCGAGCCAATACACCTCGCGCATCTTGCGGAACTTCATGCGCAACCGTGTCACGCAGCTCACACTGGGAATCTTTGCCGGAATTTTCATCTATTGTCTGATCGTGTTGCACACTATTCGCACTGGCGATGCGCCATTCGTGCCGAGCCTGGCGGTGTTTTTCGCCTTTGTTCTGGCGTTTGGCGGCATTGCCGTCCTCATTTTTTTTATTCATCACATCGCCTCGTCGATCCAGGCTTCCAGCATCATTGCCTCGGTCGCACAGGAAACCAACGCGTCCATTGATCGGCTGTTCCCGGTAAAACGGGAACCCGGCCCCGATAACGCTGAGGGTGAAGAGAACGGGCGGCTCCTCCCCTCTCTGGATGAGAGGACCTGGTACGCGGTGCCGGCGGAGGTGAGCGGCTACATACAGAGCGTAGATCATGACGCCATCCTGCGCCTGGCGCGTGACAGGAGGACCATCGTGCGGATGGAGGACGGCATCGGCGCGTTCGTTGTGCAAGATACTGCGTTGGCATCGCTCGCCCTGACCTACCCGCCCGATCAGGAGACGATTGTTGCCCTGAACGGGGCTTACAGTGTTGGTCGCCATCGCACGGCTGAACATGACCCTTCTTTCGGTATCAGGCAGATCGTGGATATGGCCTTGAAGGCGCTTTCGCCCGGTGTCAATGACACCTCGACAGCGGTGATGTGCGTGGATTATTTGACAGCGATTCTGGCTCGGCTGGCTTGTCGGCAATTCCCGCCCTCGCACCGTTACGAGGGAGAAACACTGCGTGTGATCGCCATCGTTGCGACCTTTGAAGACCTGTTGGTCGAGGCGTTCGATCAGATTCGGGGTAGCGCCGCAGGCAATGTCGCCATCATGGCGCGCATGCTCGGCGCCATCGAGTCCATCGCCAGTCTCACGGTCAGCCCGAGCCACTTACGAGCACTCGACGAACAGGTGCAGTGGATTGCCGAGCTGGCCGATCGCAGCATCGAATCCACCCATGATCGCGCGCAAATTGAAAGGCGGCGGCTGCAGGTGCGCGAAGCGCTCGTATCTGAGACCGCATTGCGCGCAGTGGAAGAGAAGGCATAGTGTGATGAAATCGAGCCGGGAAATGACAAACAACGCCCGCGCATCGAATTCCGGCAGGGTCGTCTCTGTGCGTGGCAGTGTCGTGGATATGCGCTTCGATGCGCAGCTGCCGCCAATCTACTCGCTGCTGCGTGCGAGTGTTGCCGATGCTCATTATCTTCGTGATGGGCTGGTTTATAGTGCGGCAATCAATCCACTGCTCGCGGTGCTGCCACGCGCCGGTTTCATCTGGCTGTTGACCGGCGGCATACTTTATTCCCCGGGGATCATGTTATTTGCTCGATCACCGTTACCCCGGGATGCACGGGGTGTGGCATCTGTTCGCGCTGGCCGTCAACATCAGCCACAATGTGGCGATTCTGATCCAAGTCTGACCCGCCTGACGATTCCGGCTGCACGCCATGAGGTCAAAAAAAACACCGCGTGACGTTCGCTGATGCAGGGGCTATCCTTTGGCTAGTGCGCTTAATCGGCCGGGAAAGTCGGCAGACGCGAGGCGCCGCCCTGTAAAGCAAACATCAGAAAGGACGTGATCATGCTGGTAACCTTTTCCTGCCCGGCCTATGCGAGCATTACGATGTTCGGCGACGTGGCAATCCGACTGCTCAAACTGATGGGACACAGCGGGACGGTACCCAGCGCGCTGCTGGCAGAAGATGTCCAGGCGGCGCTGGAACGTCTGGAGGCTGCGGTCGAGGCAGACAATCCGTCGCCGGAGCCGGAAGAGTCTGCGGAAGGAGCGGACGGTGAACCTGCCGTCAGTCTCCCGCACCGCGCCTTGCCTCTGATCGAATTACTCAAGGCGGCGGCAAAGGCAAAATGCGACGTGATGTGGGACAAGAACAACTAATCCAGCAGCCGCGTGTGACCGTCAACCCGATACCCGGCCGCCGACTCCAAACGGGTGGTTGTGCCGGAATGTCGGCGCCGGAGTCGGGACCGTAGACGGTACCGTCGTCGGCGGCATCATCGATGCAACACACAGATACGACTATCAGTGCTCAGCTTAATTACATATGAAACTCAATAGCACAGTGCTAATGGAATAGCCGCGCCTAAAATTGCGCCGTAGATCATGTGTCCCACCACGGTACTAAAAGGTGTAGAGCGACCATAATTTAATCCCATGAAACCTGGTGGCTCCAGTCGACGGAATGCGGTAGGCCCGTCAAATTCGGTCGCGATACGAGGATGCATGTGTGGCAGGATCGGCAAGACTACCACCAGCAACATCAAGCCATGCACAGCACCAATCAGTGCGCCGAACCACCAGTGAGATATTTGCACACTGGAAAATACCAGGTAATACATAAAGGCGAATATCCAGCCACCGACAATGTAAAAGGTAAAGCCATAAACACTGGCGCGATCGCGATCACCCGTGAACAGGGTTCCAATCAAAAACGGCAGGCTCAGTCTCGACAGGCCAAGCCCCTGACTGCCCTGGAGAACAATCGACAGGGCTGAGGTTGCAACAAAGCCCCAGACTGCAACATGCAATAACACTTGTGGTTGCCAGAGATGAATCATTTATGTGCTTCCTCCTGTTCGGCTTCCGCCAGTAGCATTGCAGCATTGATCAAACCAGTATGACTAAAGGCCTGTGGAAAATTACCCAGCGCCATTCCGGACTCCGGGTCTGCTTCCTCGGCGAACAGCCCCAGATCATTACCGTATTCCAGCAATGCCTCAAACCGCTTTCGTGCTTCGGTAATTTCACCCGCCAGCACCAGATATTCTACTGCCCAGAAGCTGGTGATCAAAAAGGCGCCTTCACCGGGTGGGAGAAAATCATCAAAGCCTTCGGGAAAACGATACAGCAGCGCGCCAGCGCCCAGTACTTTCTGGATGCGCTCGTAAGTTGCACGCATTCTCGGATTGGTCGCGTCAATAAAACCATGTCTTGCCAGCAGTAATATACTGGCATCGACTTGATTGCAGTCAGCAGCGGTAATATAAGTACCGCTCTCATGATCGAAGCAACGTGTTTCAATAAATTCTGCAATGGCCTCGCGTTCGATCTCAAATTCCTGCCTGGGAATCCGCACAACACCGGTATTGGCCAGTTGTAACAGTCGATCCAGCCCTACCCAGCACATTAATTTGGAATGCGTGTAGTGGCGCGGTGCATCACGCGCTTCCCATATACCCTGATCAGGATTGCGCCATTCAGCGCAAATCATTTTGCCGAAGCCCAGCAGCAAACGCGACTCGGAGCGATCGAGTTTTCTGCCACGCAGAACGTATTCATAGGCGGCGGCAATGACTTCACCATAGACATCGAGCTGATGCTGTTCACCTGCCGCATTGCCGATTCGCACCGGCAGGGAATCACGATAGCCTGCAAGGCCTGAAAATTCACGTTCATGCAGATGTGTTTCACCATAGACATTATAGGCAACACGTAACCGGGGCCAGGTACGTCGTGTTGCATGCAGCATCCAGCCAAGAAAGGCTTCACCTTCAGCGATAAAATCAAGATCGATAAAAGCGCGCAGGGTAAAGCTGGCATCACGGATCCAGCAATAACGGTAATCCCAGTTGCGAACACCGCCTATTTTGCCCGGCAAGGATGTGCTGGGTCCGGCGATCAGTGCGCCCGATAAACCATAGGTCAGTAATTTGAGCGTCAGAATACTGCGCTGCACCTGCGTTTTATAAGGCCCTTCGTAACTTGATTGTTTGACCCATTCCTGCCACCAGTTGACTGTTGCCTGCTGGCGTAAGCGACTTTCATCATCCAGAGGTACGATCACATTAATATTGTGTTGCGTATAACACAGTGAAAAACCGTATTGATCGCCCGCGTTAACTGCGACCTGTCCGTTCAGGGCAGCATGGTCGTTTGCACATTGCAGCATTACATCTGCGTGAAGATTCAAACTCTGATTTCCGAATTTGCATTGCCAGCCCAAAGCGCCACGATGCCGAAACCTGACATGCTGCTGGCCATAAGCTGGACGAGGCACAAACTCAATCTGCATGTCAACGCAACCAGCAATACCCTCCACACTGCGCAATAGTTCTCGTTGCGGTTGCAACTGATTAAGAAATTGCTGATCTATGAGAATCGGTATGCAATCGGTGACCCGCACTTCACCGCTATCCGTGGTAAAGATCGTTTCCAGCACATTACTGTTTTTGATATAGCGCCGCTTTACACGATAGGGCTGGCAAGGACGAATACTGAAATGACCGCCAGCATTGCGATCAAGGATAACAGCAAAAATACTCTCGCCTGAGAAATAAGGAAGGCATAACCATTCCACGGCTCCATCACGGCTGATCAGGGCCGCGATCCGACAATCTCCGATCACAGCATAATCATTGATCGCCGGATATGTTTCTGGCGGCAGAGGCCCCTTCACTGAAATAAGATTATCGTTTTCCTGTTTATGTATAGAATGCATCATGATTCATAACTTGAATGTTTATGCGACAGGTAATAACAATGATAGTTTCTCTGAACCAGATCAATGAAAGGTGAGGTCTGACTATATAGATATCGTTAATAAACTTCATCAGGTGATGAGGTTACAACGCCGAGAAGCCCCCCGAGGTTTATAATTTGTAATCAGCCGGCAGGAACACCCATCTATTTATATATTTTACACACAGCCTGCAAGGCACCCACGATCAACGCACCCAGGTAGCGGCAGGCACCCTCTCGCCACCGTCCAGGTGGTGGTACAGGTAAAGAAAGCCTCCATCGTCAACGAGGATGCTCCGCTGCTCGATATACCGCCCCTCAACTTCTCGGTCCTGCTGGCAGCGTGTCAGCCAGACCTTATGCTCGAAGCGGTTCAGGGCTTCATCCGCGATCCCGATGGACTGAATACTGACTTGATGCATCCTCAGACTCTCCCTCTTCATTCAGCAGACCGATAGAATCGAGTTGCGGCAGTGCATTCTCCGCGATGCCCTGCAGTTCGCCGCACATGCCCATGATGTTCATGGTGATGCGCTCGATCTGGGTCTCGCACTTTTTCCACAGCCGGGCCATGGCCGCCTTCTCGCGCTCCAAGTCATTCAGCATCTCGCCATAGGCGTCGACTCCGGTTCACTCCGCCGGCGCCTGCCTGGTGGACATCCGCGCGCCAGGATCTTTCCGTGCCAGGCAAGGACGCGTGGGCAAGGAGCGGAAGGAGCAGAACAATAGACAGAGAAAAGCGTTTCATGGGTTATAACGCCGCGCATCACCGGCCCACATGGAGCGAAGCGGAATGTGCATCCGAGTGCCTGCGATTGCCAGGCCCAGGCGCATTCTTACCTATTGGTAACAAGAAATACAACCAGGCCGACAAGCAATACTGCCAGAAACAACAATGCAATGATCCGCTTCGATCCGATACCTTCTTTCATCTTGTGATCCATGTGTGCCTCGCGGTGGTGCCGTCGGTGCAGCCAAAAAAGACCTGCTGCCACGGCAATGAACACGAGGTTCATGTAGAAGGTATAGTCAAAGGAAAACTGCGCTACATCTTCGACCTTACGGCCGCTTTCCGGTGTAATGCCGAGCGCCCCGAACAGGTAATTCAGGATCAACGCCGTTGCAACGATGCTCACATACATCACAGCGGCAATGTACAGGGCCACCCGCCAACCGTAGTACTTGGCATTGATCATCACCAGTGGCGGCACCATCAGATCCGAATATATGAAACCCATGATGCCAGCAAACAACACGCCATTGGCGTTCAGCACCGTGGCAATGGGAATGTTGCCCATCGATCCGATGAAAGTCATAGCCGCAACAAACGGTGCTATTGCTGCATTCTCGAGCGCGATCAACCAATCCGGCAGATCGCCGCGCGCACCAATCAGGAAGATACTTTCCCATACCCCGGTAGGAACCAGCACTGCCACAAATCCGGCGACAGTGAAGCCAATGAGTATCTCCTCCCACACCATTTTCCAGTCCGAGACGAAGTGGTGGCCCACGATGTTCCAGCCTGCACGGCTACGGATCCGGCGCCGCCAGTCGAAGTCCGACTCCTCGTCGCCAGCCTGATCTTCCACCCTCTTGCGGGCTTCCCTCAACCAGCGTTTCGGGTAGGTCAGTTTGATCAGAACACTGCTGATGCCGATGAGAATCAGCCCGCCGATAACCTCTGCGGCCAGGAACTGCCACCCCAGGAAGATCAGGATGAGAATTCCGAGTTCAATGACCAGATTGGTTGAAGCAAACATGAAAGCAACCGCCGCCACGAAGTTGACACCCTTGAGCACCAGTGCGCGGGCAGCGGCAAGCGCAGCAAACGAACAGGACGAGGAAGCTGCGCCAAATAGCGTAGCGAGCGATACACTGGTGAGGTTAGCCTTGCCCATGTAGGGTGTTAACCGACCCTTCGGAACGAACGCCTGGATCATTGCACTAACCCAGTAACCCAATATGAAAGCCCAGCCGGATTTCCAGAAAAATCCAAATGCAGTCTTGGCAGCTTCGCCATAGAGTTGCCAAAAGCCCATACTTTCCTCCTTCTACTGCTCTGCAATTACGAATATAGCCTCTGTAGGCCTGACAAATGGAATAAACGAGACCTCACGTCTCTTATTCATTTTCAGATATTTTGTCTCTCGATACTTTAGCAGACCAAAACAACCTGCACGCTTCAGAAACAGAATCATTGCTATGACCGTTCAAAGTACCCTTCAAGGAGGTCTACCAGTGCCAGATCGATTTGCGCGGCAAAAACAGCCATACCAGCGTTTTTCTCGATGCATGCCTTGTACATGCCCGCGATTGCCGTGTCGACCGCATCACTCAAGCCTTTGTCAGTAACACGCGGATGGATTGCAGCCCAATTCTGCTGTGCTTCTTCGGCTACTTTCTCGAGTGCTAACCAGTCTGTAGCTTTTGCGTGTAAAAGGGCCATGAACTTGAACCCTGCGTAGTCAAGCAACGATACCTGTATGGGCACCACCAGACTATTCACGTCCAAGGATTGAATAAGAATTCGATATGCCTCAACAGACTTCAGAGCGAGTGTCTCATTATCTCCTTGGTGCTCGGCTTTCTTGATGACAGCGATTAATACGTCCATATCGTTTCGTGCTTTTGCAGATAATACCTCGCTAACTCCTGCGGCCTGATCAGTGTAGGCCTTAAGCGCGAGTTTCATTCCATCTGTATTTGCGGCCAAGGCATATTCCGTTAGATCCTCAAACGGCGATGTCGCCGAAAGCAGGATGGCGTTCTTCGACGCACTCTGAGCTGCGAGAGCGCTTCCGATAAGCAAACAAACTGCTGCAATTAGTCCGATGTAAGCTTGATTCTGCTTCATAGTCTTTCTCCTTTTGATCCTTTATATCTCCGCCGTAGGGACTTCGTTTAGCTTCTCACTGGCGCTGGCCTGCCCACTTGTGCGAGCCAATGTCCGGTGTGGAGGACTTAATACTGAATGCCAGAACGGGGCGCATGATCGCATCCTTGCAAGTTCCTATTATGCATCAGACTAGCAGCCTCATGGGTTGTCCACCAACTCGCAATCTGCCCAGAATTGGTCACTTTTAACAATCGGGAACAGACCACGTTTTCTGATAGAACAGTCAATATTGGATGGTGGTAATTGTGGTCTGTCCCCGATTTTAACGATTTTACGCTTCAGAGCCCGGAGGTGGCGTTTGTACAGGATGTCGAATCGGATTTGTTCGTTGGATTCCATGATAAACTTCTTCGTTATCGAGCGCGGAATTGGTCAGGAGAGGAAGTTTATACATGAACGACTTTTTTCTTTTCCGCCGCGTAGCGGCTTCGTCCAACGAGGCGCTCCAGCCGACAAAGAAACGCGTGGCTGAACTCAACCGTTAGGCCTACGACCCCCACTATCACTGGAGACAACCGACATGCATATCCAAGTAAATACAGACAAGAATATCTCTGGGAACGAGGCACTGGTTCAAAGTATCGAGGAAACTCTTAATCACGTTCTAGCGCGCTTCGCTGGTCAAATTACCAGACTAGAAGTGCACCTGAGTGACGAGAACAGCACCTCGAAGTCAGGTGTAATTGACAAGCGATGCTTGCTTGAGGCGCGGCTCGCGGGGCGCGAACCAACATCTGTAAGCGACATAGCACTCACAATTGAGCAAGCGGTAAACGGCGCTGCTCACAAGATGGTGAGTCTTCTGGAAAGTGAACTGGGCAAGCTCGGCAAGCACTAACGTGCAACAGGTTGGCTTGTCAGTCATAGACCTACAAATTAAAGGAACGAGACTTCACGTCTCGTTATTGATTTTTATGTTTTCTCCTGCATTACCTTAATAAAACGCGCTGGCTGGGGCGCATTGTATATTTCTGGCGGTCATTAAATCCTCAAAATGGACGGTTAACGGCATAGCCACCGAGATTGTCTTTATTGCTGCGGTTACCGCGGCTTGCGAGACACACCCAGCTGCAGCAATTGCTTGCCGAATTTCTCGGTAACCGCATCGATCGTTTTCAGTAAGCGTTTATTGTCTTCCTGCTGTTCGGGTTGATCGAACAGGTCAGTTTGTGCTGGCTGGTCTGCCTCCCAGTCGCTGATGCCTATGCCGATGAGACGAACCGGTTTATTCGGCAGCTTGCCATCGAGGAAAAGCCGCCAGGCGGTTTTGAGCATGTCACGTTCGTCGTTGGTCGGTGTCGTGTGTTTGTATTGCCGCGAGTAAGTCTCGAATCCCTCGAAGCGGATCTTCAGTGTCACGACGGAACCCGACAATCCCTCCTGGCGTGCGGTCCTTGCCACCTCGGCCGCCAGCCCGCGCAGGGCATCGTGCAGCACCGTGTTATCCCGGATATCTGTCTCGAAGGTCGTCTCTTTCGAGATACTCTTGCGGCGCTGATCCGGCAGGATCTGATCCGAGGCGATACCAAAGGCCTGGCGGTGAAAACTCGCCGCGGCCTTTTTTCCCAGGTGTTGTTCAAGACGCGCTAGCGGGACAGCGCGAAGTTGCTCTATTGTCTCGATCCCGAGACGGTTGAAGATCTTCCGGGTTTGACGCCCCAGCCCTCGGAGATTGGATACCGGCATGGGTGCGAGGAAATCGAGGACCTGCTCCGGGGAGACCACCGTTAAACCGTCCGGCTTGCGGTATTCCGAGCCGAGTTTTGCAATCAGCCGGTTCGGGCCGATGCCAACCGAAGCCGTCAGTCCGGTTTCAGTGAAGATACGTTGCTTGATGTTTTGCCCGATCGTTGCCGGTGTTCCTGACAGTTTTTCGAGTCCACTCACATCCAGGTAGGCCTCATCGATTGAGGCGGCTTCCACGACGGGTGACAGGGTTTCAAGGACCTGAAAGACCTGTCGCGAGTGCCGGCGGTACTTCTCCATGTCGGGGCGCAGGAACACGGCATCCGGACAGCGCCGGAAGGCCTCGGATATCGGCATGGCAGAGTGAATGCCAAAGCGTCGTGCTTCATAGGACGCGGCGGCGACCACGCCTCGATGGCCGGGGCGCGCACCAACGACGACGGGACAACCCTGGTATTCGGGATGTTCCTGCTGTTCACAGCTCGCGAAGAACGCATCCAGGTCCATGTGGGCGATCCAGCGATGTGTCTGTTGGGGGCGTGTCATGCGTTGTTAGTGATGGCTTGATCGGGTGAACAATACCGTGACAAGGGAGCAGCGGGACAGGGTTATTTTCTCCTTTCTTCACTGGCGCGGCCTGTGACCGGCGGCGACAATACCGCCATGGCATCAACCCGGACATTTATCGGTATCGATGGCTGCAGGGCAGGCTGGTTCTGCGTTGTCCTGGATGAGCGGGATAACGGGTCTTGCCACGTGGCGCCTGATGCGCGTGCCGTGGGAGAACTGGCCGTAGAGGCCGACAGCGTATTGATAGATATCCCGATCGGGCTCCCCGATTCGGGGCCTGACGGGCGTTTGTGCGACCGGGAGGCCAGGCAGCTACTGGGGCGCAGGCGTGCATCCAGCGTGTTTTCTGCTCCGGCGCGCCGTACGCTGGCTGCGGCCAGCTACCCGCAAGCCCTCGAACTGAACCGGCAGGCGACTGGCCGCGGGCTGAGCAAGCAGGCCTGGGGTATCGTGCCGAAGATCCGTGAGATTGATACCCTGCTGTGTGACAACCGGTCGCTGCGGGGCGTGCTGCGCGAATGTCACCCGGAACTCTGCTTTCGGGCGCTGAACGGAAAACAGGCGATGCAGTACAACAAGAAGAAGAGAGAGGGGCAGCAGGAGCGGATGGCGGTGCTGGAAGACTATTTTCCACAATGCCCCGCGCTTTACGAGCAGGCGTGCGTTGAGTTTCTGCGGCGCCAGGTCGCACGCGACGACATCATCGATGCCATGGTGTGCGCGGTGACGGCTAAATACGGTTATGGCGGGTATCGGACGGTGCCGGTCAGTCCGGCGAGAGACGGGCAGGGACTGCTGATGGAGATTATTTACTACTTGCCTGCTTCCTTTCCGGACTTGACAGATTCCGGAAGGTAGTTGCTGCTCATCAGCGAATCAGTGTATGGATAAATGGATGCAGTGATTAAAGTTTATTCCCTTCGCCACTCCTGGGCGAATTTTAATTATCGCTTGAAAAAGACAACTTAGACAGTTCTGTTCCTTAACGCAACCTTCCCTACCCTTCTCTGCCATGAAGCATCTGCTGGTACTCCTCGCTCATCTATTAACCACCATCGCCAAACTCCTGGGGCCCGGCGGTGCGAGGGTGGTCGTCGCCGGCAGCCTGCTCATGAAGCAGCAACTCCTTGTCATCAACCGTTCGCAGCGACGCGCACCTAATCTCTCAGCACTCGATCGATTTCTGTTTGGCTTCTGGTCGCTGTTTCTCGACCCACGCTGTATCCAGCGAGCTGCGGTGATTATTCGGCCATCGACACTATTGAAATTCTATAACATCCTAACTGTTAGCTTAAATAAGCAAAATTTCAATCTTTGACTGGCTCTCTGTCAGTTTTCGTTGTCATCGACATCGAGCTGGCCCGACATGCGCCGGCGGATATATGACCATGACATACCGGCGGCCATGATAGCCGCCAGCATAGTGAGCACAACCCAGGTTAATATGGTGGGACTGTCCAGTGACAGCCAGCCGTAACCGACCATCATCCAGGTCAGTGCAGCGAAAAAGGCGACCGCCAGGATCGTGCCGATTGCACCCAGCGAACGCAGCGTGGCGCGGATATAGATCACCCAGCCGATAAGCAGTACGACACAGGCAAAGACCAGTAAGGGATCAAGTTTGTCCGGCGCGTGAGTGAACCAGTGGTACCAGGAGTACCCAGACGGGTTGTAGGTTGCGAACACCAGCGCCAGCGCCAGCACAAAACGAATCAGATAATTGACAAAGCTGAACCCTTTTACATTCATAATGTGTGATCCCTTGTTGATGTCCGGAGAACTATACAGGCAATTGAAGCGATGTTGGGCTTATAGCTAGGATACTGGTAGGGTCGAGGACTGGCGCGGTGACCCACTAGGCGACCTCTTGTCTGTATCCGGAGTTTCCTCCTTGTCGCCCTCACCATGAATTGTTGCCGGCGTGTAAGCGTCCTCGGTACGAACCGCTCGAGCGATGGCCGCGTAGCGCGCCATGCGCATCGCCGCAGGAACCAGTCGCAGGCCACTGTGGCATTCCCATTCGCCTTGATGTGCGCCATATTGGGGCCGGAAGCACCTGCCAGTCGTTGAGTTGAAACGCGCGGCGTAGTTAAAGCGTTCACGCCAAAGGCAATCCCGCACCCACCTGGAGCTGTCAGCGTGGAAGACAACAACTGCATGACAAACCAGGGGCTGAGCACCCTCGTTACGCGAGATTTGCTGCATAAAAAAACACGCAACTGGCGATGAGCGCCACCATCACAACCGGCGTGAGGGTGGCTGGGTTGTCATCCCGCAGTGGAATCATGCCTTACCCCTAATGATTCCCCGCTTTAGGGAATCGCGGTCATTCCAGAATAAAGGTAACCTTCATCCGGACCCGGTATTCCTCTATTTTGCCACCCTTAACGCCAACTTGATGGTCGGTAACCCAGGCGCCGGTGATTTTCTTCAATGTCTTGTTGGCGCGTTTGATGCCTGATTCAACTGCATCATCAAAACTCTTTGTTGAGTTTGAAGTGATTTCCGTGATTTTAGCAACTGACATGATGTGACTCCTTTATGGTGGTGAAAAATTATCGGATTTACCTGGTGGATATATGCCTATATCGCACCCCTTCATTGAGCGACTCATCGGAACTATTCACCGTGAATATCCTGGGTGTCCTGGACTGGTACTTCAAGGTCCGCTTCACCGGTATAACATGCAGCCCTTCACTCTTGGCCAACCGAGACTCCGTGCGCCGTCTAACAGCCTGGCCTCATCGCATCACGAACCGGGGCCAGCTTCTGAGACTAGCCCCACAAAAGCGTCTAGCGTGATTTGAGTGTCGTCCAGTCTGACTATCGTTTTGGGAAATCTCTAACGAAAAAAGACAAGATATAGAACAATAATGAGCACTACAGTACCGAGACCGATATACATTTTTCACCTCCATCTCATAGCTCACCCTCTGGGAGGGTGATTAAGCACGAGTTCACAAATTCATTAAAGCATTTGCTCATGTTGATGTCTGTGCGCCATCGCACCTAACATTCTTTATCAATGGCTGTTAGTTGCCACATTGCTGACGCATGAATCGCTTGAGGCCGACGATGGCGGTTTCAACCGTCCAGTGCAACACGAGATATCTTAATCAATGATTCGATTGTCGGGGAGACGGTCAGCCTTCGGCGGTTCAGGTAGCTAGCTGGATCTTCGGGAACGTCTGCCTGATAATTCCACGATACAAGAACCGAGGGGAGATTTGTGGCCGGCGCATCAAAGAGGGTCATCTACGCCGCCCTGGCTGGTAATACGCTGATCGCGATCACCAAGTTCGCGGCGGCCGTCTACACGGGTAGCTCGGCGATGCTGTCCGAGGGTATACATTCGGTAGTCGATACCGGTAACCAAGTCCTCCTGCTGCACGGACTGAAACGCGCCAAGCAACCGGCAAGCAAAGAATTCCCGTTTGGCCACGGCAAGGAGGTCTATTTCTGGAGCTTCGTGGTGGCCATCCTGATCTTCGCCGTGGGAGGAGGCGTCTCTGCCTACGAAGGCATCAAGCACATGCTCCACCCGCAGGCGATACAGAACCCGACTATGAACTACATCGTACTCGGGCTGGCGATGCTCTTCGAAGGAGGCACCTGGTCCGTAGCCCTGCGGGAGTTCAACAAGACCAAGGGCGATCTGGGTTATTTGGAGGCGGTGCACCGCGGCAAGGATCCCACGATGTTCGTCGTTCTGTTTGAGGACTCGGCAGCGATGCTAGGTTTGATCGTCGCCTTTGTCGGCATCCTGCTGAGCCAGATCACCGGAAATCCGGTATTCGATAGCCTTGCCTCCGTTGTTATCGGACTCATCCTGTGCGGGACGGCCGTTTGGTTGGCCATCGAGACCAAGGGGCTTCTAATCGGCGAGGCAGCGAACCGCGATGTGGTCGCGGGCATCCGTGAAATTGCAGCCGGTTCTCCCAGCGTAGAGAAGGTCAACGAGGTCCTCACTATGCACATGGGACCGGATTTCATACTGGCGAATATCAGTGTAGATTTTCGCGACGACCTGGAGACCGGTGAGGTGGAGCGGGCCGTTGCCCAGCTCGACCGAACGATCAAGAGCAGGTACGGAATCGTCAAACGCATCTTCATCGAGGCGGAATCGGCCGTCGCACCGCTTAGATCGGCTGATCCAAATACAGCACAGGCGTCTCCCCATGCGCCGCAAGGGGAGGCGTGACGCCATCGTGAATTCAGCGCAGGTAGTAGTTGCGACGTGGTGTGGTAACCAGATCTGCTCGACAGATAGGGGGATTTGCCTCAATGGCAACTTTATACAGCGAAGTTCCCGTTCAAGGAAGTTGCTGAATGACTAGAGCAGTCATTCTTTGTCGTTTAGTCATGCTAAAGGTCCGGCATGGGAAAATCCCCATCCAGAGTCCAGACGGTCAACGGCAACTTTCAGTTCAGGACATAAAAGGACTTACGGCGAACGGCAACTGTGGGTCAACTACCGTTCTTTACCGAAATCTTATTTAAGCGTCTCGTGTAGGAGTCGAATTGCTGTTCATGTGGCAGTTGGTGTCCGAGAAACACTATTTTGTTGCGTTTCCAGGGAATGGGGGGATTTGACTGTGTTGCGGGTTTGCCGGAGACACCGGCTGAGGTGCCCGCGATCCGGGTGCTACACGTCCAGTTCCGGATAATGACGGAAAATCCCGTCTCCGTTGAACGGCAGGCGCCGTTCGGAGGCGAGATAGGTGGTGATGTTCGGCCGCTGCGCCACACGGTCATGCAAGGCAACGAGGCCGGGAATCCCGGGCTCGAGCCGCATCATCGTCTTCGGAAAGGCGTAGCGCAGCCCGTCAACGATCTGGAACATCGATAAATCGACGTAACTTAGCTTGCGCCCGACCATGTAACCGCGGCGACCCCGGTTGCGCTGCAGCACGCGTTCGAAATAACCCAGCAGCTCGGGCGAGCGCTCCTCAGTGAAGAATTTCGCCCGCCGTTTGGCCTCGGGTTTCTGGTCTTCATAATAGAGACTCATCGCGATGGGGTGATGGGTATCGTGGATGTCGACGACGAGGTCCTCGACGGTGAGCTGAAGTTGATGGGCCCAGAGCCGGGTCGCCTCGGCCTCGGGTACCAGCCCCAGGCGCGGGCCCAGGAAGTAGAGTATGTTTGCGGTCTGTGCGATCACCAGTCTGCCCGCCCGCAGAAAGGGCGGAGCGAAGGGCGGGTGGTCCAGGTCCGGGCCTTCCATTAGACGTATCATCGCCTCGACACCGTATCCGCGCCCGTGCGCTCGCGCCACATCCACATAGTCGGCGCCCGCCGCCTCCAGTGCCAGCCGCACGAATTCACCCCGCCCCTGGATGGACGGCCAATAGAAAAGTTCATAGCCCATAACACACCTCATCGAGACCAAATAGCCTGGTGACAACGGCTTGATATTCACAGATTAGCGCATACTGCGCGACGCGTTTGTCACCGAAAGATAGATCGCACGGTTGCTCACGGAATCGCGGGGGGTGTGGGCGCGCTGTGTACCTTGCCGAGCGGTGAGCAACGAAGATTCAGATTTAACCATCGCTGGCCGATAGGGGCACAGTCATCAGCCATTTTCAGCACCCTGATTGCACTCGACCGATGGCTGGTATTGACGGAGACCCTGCCATGCCGCACACCAAGACTTTCGCGTACCGCTTGCAGGCGTGGGTATTATTGGCGCTGGCACTGCTCATAAGCGGCTGTGCCTCGGATCTAACCAAAGAGGAATGCCAGCTTGTCGACTGGCGCACCATCGGCTACGAGGACGGGTTGAAGGGGTTGCCGCAGACGCGTATCAGTGAGCACCGCAAGGCCTGCGCCGAACACGGGGTGGCGCTCAATCTGGATGCCTATCGTAGCGGGTGGAACGAAGGGGTGAGAAGTTTCTGTCAGCCTGGTACCGGGTATCGCCTCGGTCGCAGCGGCGGCCGGTACACCGGTGTGTGCCCTGCCGCGCTGGAGTCGGGATTCCTGCAGGCATATGCCCACGGACGGGAGCTCCATGATCTGGAGTCAGAAGTCAACTCTCTACAGCGTACCCTGAACTACAAACACAATCGCATGGCCGACATCGAGGTCGAAATGCGCGACACGGGCCTCGGTCTGGTGGCGGCGGGATTGAGCACCGAGCAGCGGGTAGTCCTGCTGGATGAGTTGCGCAAGCTCGAGCAGGAACGCACCGTGACCAAGGCTGAGATCCCCAACCTCGAGGCGGAACTGGAAGCACAGCGTCAGCACCTGGCGGAAGTCAGTGCAAGACATCCGTACTGATGTCGCTTCCAGGTCAATCGTTGGTCTTTCGGGAACTCTCCAGCTGAGCCAATAACGGCGCGGGAGCGAAGAAAAATGTGGCCGCCGGCCCCACTCCCACTCGGGTCGACAGGTAACATCCCCGTTAACAGGCCGGATATACGGAAGCAATCCTGTCCCTGTCATCCACGTCACAAAGACTTGCAAAATGGGAGGAGACAATATACGGGGCCTACGCGCCCTCGCTTCGCTCTCCATGGCGCGCAGCAGCTGCTAAACTGTTAATGGCATGGCCTTTTGCACGCCATGCAAGTTTGGCGTGTATTTCAGGAGAAATAGCATGTTAGACCGGAGAGTCCCTGCATGACAGACGAACCCGCCCCCCAGGGTGAAGCCCGCCCCTTCTTCGTCAGGGACTGCGCCCTCATCTCGCTGGCGACAGGGCTGAAGGCCCAGAACCTGAAAGAGTTCCGTGATCAGCTGCAGCGCGTGGACAGCAGCAGCCTCTATTACCATTTTTGGGGCGGATTGTTGCATGCGGGCTTCGAGGAACGCGAATATGGCAATGACTTCGCGGAATGGGTGCGGCACGAACTTCACGATGCAGTCCTCGCCGAACGCCTGGGGGTCATCGATCCCTCCGACTTCGATACGCTGGAGCCCATGCGCCACAGACTGGTCGATATCATCGAGGAACGACTGGACGAAAGCGAGGTGCGGACCTGGGTACCGGTGGACCGGCAATACCAGTTCATCCGCTCCCAGATCGTCGTGTTCAGCACCGACTGTTCGGCGCAAACCCCCGAACAGCTCGCCGATATCATCCCGAAACTGTCGGCGAGCAGCGTGTTTTATCACTTCATCGATGCGCGCCAGCGCCTGCCGGATGGCGGCGACGACTTTCGTGTCTGGTTGTCGGCCTGGGGTGATCGCTACGCCGATCTGCGCGGGCAACTGGCCGCCATTGATCCCTATTTCACCACCCTGCACGAGTTGAGAAATCAGGTAGCCCGTACCTTTGCCGGGCTGACGGGAGTCGGGGGCTGATGTCGGGTCTGCTCGAAGCCTATGCGGAAGTGGCGGGGACCGACATCATCGGTCATCTGCAGCAGCTGGCCGCGACCCTGCGAGGTATGACCGTCGTGCACGTCAATTCCACACGGGTCGGCGGCGGGGTGGCCGAGATTCTGGACAAACTGGTCCCGCTGATGCGCGAACTCGGGATCGATACCCGCTGGGAAATCATCAGCGGCGAGGGTGACTTCTACGAATGCACCAAAGGGTTCCACAATGCCCTGCAGGGCAACCGCCTGGTGATACCCGGGCATCTGCTGCAGGCCTATGAGCGCACGAACGAGCGTAATGCCGAACAGTTGCGGTCGATACTCGAAGCGGCGGACATGGTCTTCATCCATGACCCGCAGCCCGCCCCGCTGCTGCGGCTGTGCCCCAACCGCAAGGGCAAATGGGTATGGCGGTGCCACATCGACATCAGCCACCCCGACCGGCACGTCTGGCAGTATCTGCGGGGTTTCGTGGCCGACTACGATGCAACGATCTTTTCCCTGGCGGCGTTCGCACAGGCCCTTCCCCACCGGGAATACCTGATTCCGCCCAGCATAGACCCTCTAAGCGACAAGAACCGCGATCTTGATGCCACCGAGATCGACGCCGTCTGCGCCCGCTACGAACTGGATCGCGAGCGGCCGCTGATCATACAGGTCTCCCGCTTCGACCGCTTCAAGGACCCGGTTGGCGTCATCCAGGCCTACCTGCTTGCCAAGGAATTCGTTCCCGGACTGCAGCTCGTGCTGGCTGGCGGCAGCGCCACGGATGACCCGGAGGGCGAGGCGGTGTACCGTGAGGTCGAGACGGCGGCCCGGGGAGACCCGGATATCCATCTGCTGCTGCTGCCGCCCGACGCCCACCGCAGCATCAACGCCCTGCAGCGGGCGGCGGACATCGTGGTGCAGAAATCCCTCCGCGAAGGCTTCGGTCTGACCGTGACGGAAGCCATGTGGAAGGGCAAACCGGTCGTCGCGGGAGATACCGGCGGGATACGCCTGCAGGTGATCAACCATTACACGGGCTTTCTCGTCAGTACGCCGGAAGGCGCTGCGCTGCGCATCCGCTATTTGCTGCACCGACCCGAGCGTCTGACCGAGATGGGAAACAAGGCCCGCGCCTTCGTGCGGGATAATTTTCTGCTGACCCGCGCAGGTGCGGGAATATCTCACTGTCATGGCCGCCCTGGCGCATGATTCGCAGGACCGCATCGAGCTCGGTTAGTATGCAGACGGAAGTTATCGACGTGCTGCAGAAGGGCGGGAAAACCTTGATCAAGCCTGTCATTGCCGCGCAAGCGGCAATCCAGCCTGTTCAAGGCACATGGGTTACCGAATCCCCGATATGAAACGCAGACATGCCATGCCCTTCGGCGCGGAGCTGCACCCGGACGGGCGGGTGCGCTTCCGCCTGTGGGCGCCGGCGGCCGGCAAGGTCGAGCTGTGCCTGCACGGGCGCGCGCCCGAGGCGCGCCTGCAGATGGCGGCCGAGGACGACGGCTGGTTTGGCATCATCACTGAATTCGCCGCTGCCGGGACGTTCTATAGCTACTGTATCGACGGCGGACAGCAGGTCCCGGACCCGGCCTCGCGCTTTCAACCCGAGGATGTCCATGGACCCAGCCAGGTCATCGATCCCAGGCACTTCGACTGGCAGGACGATGACTGGTACGGTCGTCCCTGGGAAAAGGCGGTGATCTATGAGTGGCATACCGGAGCCGGCAGCGAGCAGGGCGACTACCACGGGGTGGCCGCACGGCTCGATTATCTCGTCGATCTGGGCGTCACTGCGCTCGAGTTGATGCCGCTGGCGGACTTCCCCGGTCGCCGCAACTGGGGATACGACGGCGCGCTGCCGTTTGCGCCGGACTCCAGCTACGGCCGGCCTGACGAGCTGAAGGCCCTGGTGCAGGCCGCCCACGCGCGCGGGCTGATGGTGTTTCTCGACGTCGTCTACAACCACTTCGGCCCCGAAGGCAACTACCTGCACCTGTATGCACCTGTGTTTTTCACCACCCGCCATGCCACGCCGTGGGGCGCGGCCATCAATTTCGACGACGAGTGCAGCCGCACCGTGCGGGAATTCTTTATCCATAACGCCCTCTACTGGCTGGAGGAGTACCATCTCGACGGCCTGCGTCTCGATGCCGTTCACACAATCAGGGACGATTCCCGGCCCGATATCCTCACCGAGCTCGACGCGCGGGTGCGTGAAGGACCGGGGCGGGAACGGCCGGTACATCTGATACTGGAAAACGTCCATAACGCCGCGCACTACCTCGAGCGGTCCGACGCCGCCCCGCGCGGGTATCGTGCGCAATGGAATGACGATGTCCATCATGCCCTGCATGTACTGCTGACCGGTGAGACCGGGGGCTATTACCAGGACTTCGTCGATCGTCCCGCCTGGTACGCCGGGCGCGCGCTCGCTGAAGGCTTTGCCTACCAGGGGGAACTCTCGGTCTACCATGGCTCGGAGAGGCGCGGGGAACCGAGCGCGGGGCTGCCGCCGACGGCGTTCGTTTCCTTCCTGCAGAACCACGACCAGGTGGGCAACCGCGCCTTCGGCGAGCGCATCGACGCACTCGCCCCGCCCGAGGCGGTGCGCGCGGCCGCCGTGGTACGACTGCTCTCACCGGCGCCGCCGTTGCTCTTCATGGGTGAGGAGTTCGCGGCGGCCACGCCGTTCCTGTATTTCTGCGACTTTGCCGGCGAACTGGCCCAGGCGGTGCGCGACGGCCGGCGCGCGGAGTTCGGCCGCTTCGAGCACTTTGGCGATCCGCAGGCACCGGAGCGCCTGCCGGACCCCAACGCCCCCGGGACCTTTACGCGCAGCAAACTGGACTGGGAAAGCCGGCTGCATGGCGAACACGCGGCGCGGCTTGCCCTCTACCGGAAACTGCTGCACCTGCGCCATGAGGTGCTCGTCCCCCGCCTGCATGGCCTGGCGGGCGATGCGGCAGCTTTTCGTGTGATTGGCGACACCGGCTTTCACGTATCCTGGAAGCTCGCAGACGGGTCGCGCCTGCACATGGTAGCCAATCTCGGCGACCACCCGCTTGCGCTGGTGGACTGGCTTGCACCCCCCGTCGAGCCGCTCTTCGTGCAACCCGGGGAACTCGCCCAGGCCCTCGGGGAAAAGCGCCTGCCGCCGTGGTCGGTCGGAGTCTTTCTGGGTTAGCCCCACAAACATGGCCACTTCCGATCTCGACCTCCTCTGCCAGCACTTCGGCATCGCCGCCGAATACATCGACGTCTGGGGCGCGACACATCCGGTCTCCGACGCAACGCGTTGCGTCCTGCTGCAGGCCATGGGCCTGGACATCACTGACGAGGAAGCCGTCCGGCAGCTGCTCAAGACAACGGAGGCGGCGCTTTGGCGGCTATACCTGCCGCCTGTGCAGGTGGCACGTTTCAATCTACCGCAGCTGGCAATCGACATCACACTCCCGGCCTCCCGGGCGCAACAGCCCGTGCGGTGGATCCTGATTCCCGAAACCGGCCCCCCCCGCGAGGGTACACTGCACCCGTCGAATCTCGAACTGCAGGAACGACGCGAACTCGACGGCGAGCCCTGGATCCGTTGCTGCTTTTCCCTTTCCGAGCTGCCATCCCCCGGCTACCACCGCCTCGAACTTCACAGCGAGCACCTCAGGGCGGCGATGACGCTCATCCTGGTGCCTGATCGCTGCTACCAGCCCGAGGCGGTCTCCATCGACAGACGGACCTGGGGATTCACCGGGCCCTTGTTTTCCATGCGTTCCCGTCGCAACTGGGGCATCGGCGATTTCACCGACCTCACCCGCCTGCTGGAATTCGCGGCGCGCGAGGGCGCCGGGGTCGTGGGCGTGAACCCGCTGCACGCCTTGTTCCCGAACGCGCCGGAGCGCGCCAGCCCGTACAGCCCCTCAAGTCGTCTGTTTCTGAATGTCCTCTATCTCGATGTGGAAGCGGTCGCCGATTTCGGCGAAAGTCAGGCCGCCCGGGAGCTGGTCGACAGCGAACCCTTCAAGGCGCGGCTACGTGCCTTGCGCACGGCCGAACTGGTGGATTACGCCGGTGTCGCCGCGGCCAAACAGGAAGTGCTGGAACACCTTTATCGGCACTTCCGTACCCGGCACCTGGCGACGGGTAGTCCGCGTGCCCAGGGCTTTCGCGCCTGGCAGCGCGATCAGGGCGACACGCTGAACAGTCAGGCTCTCTATGAGGCCTTGCAGGAACGCTTCCACCGGGAGGACCCGCAGGTCTGGGGCTGGCCCGTGTGGCCGGAGGTCTTCCGCGATCTGGACTCCCCTGCGGTGGCGGCCTTCGCCGAGGCAAATCGCGAGCAGATGGAGTTTTTTCAGTATCTGCAATGGCTCGCGGAGCTGCAGCTCGATGCGGTGGGCCGCCGCGCGCTCGAGCTGCGCCTGGGGGTCGGTCTCTGCACGGACCTGGCCATCGGCGCCGACGTCGGCGGCGCCGAGGTCTGGGCCAATAAGGCGCTGTACACCACCGGAGCGCGGATCGGCTCGCCGCCCGATGACTTCAATCTCAAGGGTCAGAACTGGGGGCTGCCGCCCTGGATCCCGCACCGTCTGCGCGCGGCGGCCTACGCGCCCTTCATCGCGCTGTTGCGGCGCAACATGCGCGCCGCCGGGGCGCTGCGCATCGATCATGTGATGGCGCTGCTGCGCCTGTTCTGGATACCCGAGGGCTGCACGCCCGAAGAAGGCGCCTATGTGCATTACCCGCTGGAGGATCTGCTCGGCATCCTGGCGCTCGAGAGCCAACGCAACCGTTGCCTGGTGATCGGCGAGGATCTGGGGACGGTGCCCGATGCGGTGCGCGACGCCCTGCGCCCGCTGGGAGTGCTGTCATATCGGTTGCTGTACTTCGAGAAGGATGCCGCCGGGAACTTCAAGGCGCCGCCGGCCTTTGAAGAACAGGCCGTGGTGATGGCAAGCACGCACGATCTCCCCACGCTCGCCGGCTTCTGGGCAGGCACGGACCTGGAGCAACGACATCGGCTTGACCTGTTCCCGTCTACCGGGCGCTATGAACAACAGGTTATCGGCCGCGCCGAAGACCGCGCCCGGCTGATGCTGGCCTTGCAACACGAGGGGCTTCTGCCCGAAGGGATGAGCGCCGACCCAGTATCGGTGCCCGAGCTGACCCCGTTGCTCTCGCAGGCCCTGCAACGCTATCTGGCGCGTACTCCGGCACGCCTGCTGATGATCCAGCTGCAGGATCTGCTGGGTGAGAGGGATCAGGTGAATCTGCCGGGCACCACGGGCGAGTATCCCAACTGGAGGCGCAGGCCCTCGCTCGAAATTGAGCAGTGGAGTGAAGACCCCGACATCGCGGCACTGATGGAGGCTTTGCGGGCCGAACGCGGCATGAGCCTCGCACCCGCGCCGCAACCCGAGCGGGGAACACCCCCGGCAAGCACGGTGGAGATCCCCCGCGCCACTTACCGCCTGCAGCTGCATAGCGGTTTCACCTTCGCGGACGCCGCACGACTCGTTCCCTACCTCGCCGAACTGGGCATCAGCCACTGTTACTGCTCTCCCTATCTCAAGGCACGGCCGGGCAGCACGCACGGCTACGACATCATCGACCATGGTGCGCTCAATCCGGAGATTGGCACACGGGAAGACTTTGAGCGTTTCGTCGCGGCGCTGGCGGCGCACTCCATGGGGCACATCCTCGACATGGTCCCCAATCACATGAGCGTCATGGGACGCGACAATCGCTGGTGGCTCGATGTGCTCGAGAACGGGCCCGCCTCCCGTTTCGCTGACTTCTTCGATATCGACTGGTCGCCGCTGAAACCCGCACTGCGCGACAAGGTGCTACTGCCCGTACTCGGAGATCATTACGGCAACGTGCTGGACCGGCGAGAACTGGTGCTGGTGTTCGCGGCGGAAACGGGCGCGTTTTCGGTGGACTATTATGAACACCGCTTTCCCGTTGACCCGCGGCAGTATCCACGCATCCTGGAACGGCATCTGGACATCCTGGAGACGCGGGTGCCGCCGGAGCGTCCCTCGCTGGCGGAGTTTCAGAGCCTCATCACGGCGTTTGGCAACCTGCCACCGCGCAGCGACCGGTCGGAAGAGGCCCTCACGGCACGCAACCGTGACAAGGAACTGCTCAAGCAGCGCCTGGCCGACCTGGTCAGCCAGGATGCCGACATCCACTGGTACCTCGAGGAGCTGTTGCGTGAATTCAACGGGACACCCGACTACCCGGCGGAATCCGCGCCCATGCACGAGCTGCTCGACGTCCAGGCGTACCGGCTCGCCTACTGGCGAGTCGCTTCGGATGAGATCAATTACCGGCGTTTCTTCGATATCAACGAGCTGGCCTCACTGCGTATGGAAAACCCGGAAGTCTTCGAGGCAACCCACAAACTGGTCATGACGCTCATTACGGAAGGGAAACTCCAGGGGCTGCGCATTGATCACCCCGACGGCCTGTACGACCCGGCCGGCTATTTCGCGCGGCTGCAGGCGCGCATCGCCGCGCCCGCCGGCGACGCCGGCATCAGCGATGCGGGCGATGAGAAGCCGCTGTACGTCGTTGCGGAGAAGATCCTGAGTCGTGGAGAGGCACTCCCGTCGGACTGGTCGGTTTACGGCACCACAGGTTACGAATTCGTGCCCCTCGCCACAGGTCTCTTCGTCGACACTGCAGCGGAGGCGCAGATGGAGCGTATTTACGCGGATTTTCTCGGCACGCACACCGATCTGGAGGAAATCCGCTACCAGTCCCGCAGGCTGATCATGCAGGCCGCCCTCTCGAGCGAACTCAACGTCCTGGCGAACAAGCTCGATCACATCGCCGATGCGGACCCGCACACGCGGGATTTCACCCTCAACAGTCTGCGCTTCGCGCTGCTGGAGATCGTGGCCTGTTACCCGGTCTACCGCACCTATCTCACGCCCGAGGTCCGTTCCGCTACCGACACCACCCGGATCGAACAGGCGATCGCGCGTGCCAAAAGGCGCAGCCACGCCGCCGACCTCTCGGTCTTCGATTTCCTGCGCGAGGTGCTGCTGATGAGGATCGCCGAAGGCAGGTCCGAGGAGTTTCGTGAGCAGGTGACGCGTGTCGCCCTGTCCCTGCAGCAGTACACTGCGCCGGTGATGGCCAAGGGTGTGGAAGACACGGCCTTTTATCTCTACAACCGCCTGGTCTGCCTGAACGAGGTCGGCGGCAATCCGGCGCAGTTCGGTGTGACGGTGGATGAGTTCCATCGCGCCAATGTACGGCGCCTGGTGCACTGGCCCCACGGCCTGATCTGCACCACCACCCACGACAGCAAGCGCGCCGAAGATGTGCGCCTGCGCATCGCCGTGCTGTCGGAACTGCCGGCCCTCTGGGAAGAGAACGTGCGTACCTGGGCGACGCTGAACCAGCCCCACAAGCACCGGAACGAGGACCGGCTGCTGCCCGACGCCAATACCGAGTACCTGCTCTACCAGACGCTCATCGGCACCTGGCCGCTGGAAGCGCTGGACGAGACCGGCCTGGTGGAGTACCTCGAGCGCATCCAAGCCTACATGCTCAAGGCGAGCCGGGAGGCCAAGCAGCATACATCCTGGATCAACCCGGATGCGGACTACGAAGAGGCCCTGCAGGAATTCGTTGCGGCCCTGCTCGACCCGGCGCGCAATGGCCGGTTCCTGCAGACCTTTCTCCCCTTCAAGGAGCGCGTGGCGCGGGCCGGACTTCTGAACAGCCTTTCGCAGACGCTGCTCAAGCTGACCGCACCCGGTGTGCCGGATCTCTATCAGGGCAGCGAATTGTGGGACTTCAGCCTGGTGGATCCGGACAACCGGCGGCCGGTGGATTTCGATCGGCGCCGTGCGCTGCTCGAGGCGCTGTCGCACGATATCGGCGCGGGACCCGGCCGGCGCGAGCATCTGCATGACCTGCTGGAGAATATGCCGGACGGCCGCATCAAGCTCTATCTGATCCGCCAGGCTCTGGAACTGCGCCGGCAGGAACCGGCGCTGTTTCGCAGCGGCACCTGTATACCACTGGCGGTGCAGGGCCCGCGCGCCGCGCACCTGTGCGCCTACGCACGCCACCATGCAGGCATAACCCTCATCACCGCCGTCCCGCGCCTGCTGGCCCCCCACCTGGACAATGGCACTCTCTGTCCGCCGGCGAGCACCTTCTGGGACGGAACCTGCCTGACAACCCCCGCGGCGCTCGGTTGCCCGGCGTACCACAACCTGTTAACGGCTGAGGTTTTGCCGGCGGCGACCGGGGAGGAACGACGGCGACTGCCGGCAAGCGCGCTGTTCGCGCACTTTCCCATCGCCCTGCTGTGCACGCATCCCGTCGATCTCCCCGGACATTCCATGGATATCTAGTCAGCACTGGTCAGCCGCCACGCGGATTTCGAACCGGTTTATGACTCCTCCGGACCAGCAAACAGGGCCCTGTTCCACCGGCTGGTTACCCGACTATAATACTCAACTATCAACAGCAGCGAGTCAGTTGCAGGCTTTATCAAAGGGATCTCTGAACAAACCGTCGTTGCGGACAGCGAATTACGGCATGAACCCGCCCGTGTCCCGGGCACTGACTGCGCCGGCTGAAAGCCGAACGCCGGATTGCATTGGATCCGATAGGTCGCGGTTGGCATATTCACCAGAGACTTCCCGGTCTTCCGTCCCTGTGCAGGTTTGCGGTTTACGGGCATACGGGCACCCGTAGCAAAAATTTCTCGGCCAGGACCTTGTAATGTCGTAGCCATTCCTGGGCGTTTTGATCGCCCAGCCTGGCCTTCTCCTCTAAGTCGGGACAATGGGCCTGAAGGATCTTGTAGTAGATGTTTTGGGTTTTCCAGAGATTAACCTCGAACGGCAAGGTCCGGACCAGTTGGGCAGCCTTATTCAACCTCTCCAGGCGAGCCAGGTCGTCAGGCTGCTCGAGAAGTTGTTCAGCCAGACACTCAATGTTCATGGCCAGCAACAAGCCTAGAGCAGCCGCATCCAGAGTGGCGCCGGCCAGACGAGCTTCTTCCAGAAGCGGTCTGACGACTTCGGGGTCAAGCCCCTCCTCTTGAAGCACCCCGCGCAGCTTGGCATTCAAGCACAGGTCCGCGGCGACCGCCAGGGTTTGGGGCCGTGGCGTGCCGGACCCGGTCAGAAAGCGAATCAAGGGAGCATGGTGCTCATAAATCGAGCTATAGGCAGCTTCAGCTTCTCTCAGAGTCGGCTCCATGATGATGTTCAGGACTTTGCGCCGCTCATCGGCAAACAACGAGGTCAGAGAGTACGTGGACGTCCCGAAGTATTTACCCAGCAGCAGCATGGTCTTCGGGAAGTCAGCCCCGGCGAAAGCCGCGGAAGTCTCATGGGCCAGCGCTTCATATTTTTGGGCGCCCTGATACTCACCGGTGCCGCAGGCGATACTATGATCACCGAGATGGAGAACGCCAAAGCACAAGCTGGAGGATTCGTGCGTAACCTCTGAAGTGACCGTGGCCCGCCCGATTACCAGCCTGGAGCCTCCGACCTGAAAGCTGCGGTAGTCCTCCCGGGTGGCGGAATACGCATAGATCGAGCTGCGTTCACCAATATCTTGAAACAGCGAGCTTAAGGCATAGTGGGCGCCTATGTCTTCCATATCGAGCATGGCCGGCCTGACGAATTTCTCATATATAGTGCGACCGTCACGGTGTTCGGGTATGTTGCTCTTGGCTAATTCAAGATGTTCGAGAAAGCCAGGTTCGAAGGGGTCGCTAAAAAGCTGGTCGGCCAACTGCAGCGCCCTGCCGGCATATTTTATGTCCTGTACCGTCTCAAGCCCGGAAAGCTCGTCAAAAAACCAACCGCAACTGGTGTACATGAGCATTAAGTGGCGTTGGAGCTCCATAAGCTTCAGGACCGTGATCTCGTCCTCGGAGTTTAAGGGCCGGGTGGCGTGGCTGATCATGAACGCGCTGAGCCGCTCGGGGGCTCGATCCACGATGATGTCGATGTAGTCGTCCCGAGCCGCCCAGGGATCGGTCAGAAACTGCTTGGCCAGTTGTTTTCATAAGCCGGGTTCACGGCATCGCGGAGCCAGTCCAGGGCCGCACGCAGAGGGGCTCGCCAACCCTGGTTCCAACCTGAGTGGCCGCCGCTGTTGCAGCCGCAATCGGACCGCCAACGTTCTATGCCGTGCTCGCAGCTCCACGAGCTGTTCTCAAAGATCTCCACTTCGAACGCCGCGGGATGATCCTCCAGGAACCGGCCATAATTCGTCACCTGTGCCAGGCCGTTGGACTCAAGGTAATGGAGCGCATGCGCCAGGGCCATGTCGCCGTGATGATGATGATGCCCATAGCTTTCGCCGTCCGTGGCGATGTGGACGAGGCGAGGCGAGTCGTCGGCGAACGCGGACAACAGCCGGTTGGCGAACACCTCGCCATTGTCGAGCAAGCCTTCAAAGGCCAGAGCCTGGGCAATGGGACCGTCGTAAAAGAACAGGGTCATGACGCGGCCAGACGGCAGCGACACCCGGTAGGCTAGGGCAGGGTAGATTTTTCCCCCACTCACGTCGTGCCATTCATTACCATCAAGAGGCCGAACCCGGCTGGCCTGCCTGGGGGCAAGTATGGTGAAGCCGATGCCGTGTTGGGCCATGAGGTCCAGGGTTTCCAGATCTACTGCCGTCTCCGGGAGCCACAACCCTTCCGGCTTACGTCCAAAGCGAAATTCAAAATCTTTTATCCCCCAGATAATCTGGGTGTTCTTGTCGCGGCGGTTGGCCAGCGGCAGAATCATATGATTGTAAGCTTGGGCAATCGCATTGCCATGACCGGAGAATTTCTCCAGGCTCTGCCGGTCACCCTCTATAATGGCCTCATAGGCGTCGGTGGCATACTTCTGCATCCAGAGCAAGACCGTCGGACCGAAGTTGAAGCTTATACTGGCATAATTGTTCACCAGTTGGGCGATTCTTCCTTCCGTATCCCAGAGTCTCGACACGGCGTTGGCCGCGTAGCATTCGGCGGTGACCCGCTCGTTCCAGTCGTGGTAGGGGAACGCCGAATCCTGGATCTCAACGGCCTCCAGCCAGGGACTTTCCCGGGGAGGTTGATAAAAATGCCCATGGGTACAAACAAATCGGTCCATCAGTTAATCCTCCGGTTGTAGACTTATAATGAGAAAGGCTGAGCAGTTCGAATCTATGGTGCCGGCCACCCCATGATGGGCACCGTGCTGATGCTGTTCTTCGGGCTACCCTCGATTACCCGATCGCTGTACGCCACGTAAACCAGCACATTGTGCTTACGGTCGAAGAAGCGTACGACGTGAAGCTTCTTGAACAAGAGGCTAGACGGCCCCGAAGGACCCACCAGTTTCTTGAAGCCGTACTTTGGATTCTCAATACCGGCGCTCAGTGGCGCATGCTGCAGCAATGTTATCCGAACTACAAAACACCTCATCGCAGTTTTTGGTACTGTAGCGAAGCGAAGTGCTGCGGATGTGACGACCAATATTACCAACACGTTGCGTGTTCAAGTGGTGCTTGATGAATGGGCATGTTTTATCGGTCCCACCTTCGCCTCGGCAAAGTACACGCCCTGCTTCCAGGATTGGCCGCGCTTTCGTTTGATCTCGTAAATCTTTCGCCCCTATATCTTGTACCAGGAGGCGCTAATTGACTACCCCGCATGCGGATTACCTAAAAACGGTCAAAACGATAGAGACGCCTGATTGATCCCCCTCAACCCTCCCCCACTGCTCCTCCCACACCACCGGCGTCCCCGCCGCTAGTCCGAACAGCGTCACCTCGGGCGGCAGCGTCTCGTCGAGGATGGCATCGATAATGTCGGGTGCAAGCGTGGTCAGGTTGACCATGCGGCTCACGTAACTGTCGTCGACTCCCTCACGTCGGGCGATCTCTTTCATGGACTTCGCTTCGCCCGATTCAAGCATTGCCAGCCAGCTGTGACCGCAGGACGCATGGCGGTTTCAATCGCCAGTTCAAAAAGACAGTTCAGCGCCTTTTGATGGGGAAGATCGAACGGTCGTTGCCGACCATGCGGTTTCTCGCCAGCCATTATCGACCGGACACGCTTTTCCTCCTCAACACTCAGCCGACGATCGCGATGCTGATCGATGCGCTTCTCAGCAACGACCGCATCCGCCTCCGTGTAAGTGGCGTAGCGTTTCGGCAGCAGGCGCAGCGGATTGGTGGTGATGTACCCCTTCCGGATGCCCCAGTCCATACAGCGTGCCAGCGCCCCGACATAATGACGAATCGTGCTCGGGGATAGATTGCGTACACGCTTCATGTCCGCCACCCATTTCTCGCACCAGGCATAATCCACGATGGTCAGTAGCGTCTGTCCGTCCCGCTCAACCACGAGAGTGAGGAGGCGATCATCACCCTGTGCCACGGCAACGGCCGCAGTATATTCGCGCACCAGTTCCCGCACGGTGGCTACCTTTGATGCGGATACCAGGAATTCCGGCGGGACGATGCCCTTGTCCAACAACTTCTCGAGATGAGCCACATACAGGTCACCCTCTTCTTCATCCTTGAAGGTTAAGTGGACCGGTTTGGGCAGCACGCTCTTGCGTCTGACCGTATACGCCCAGGCATTATTCCGGAATCGTTTTGTCGCCATGAGTGCAACGCCCTCCATGTATCAGCAACAACTGGCGTCCACGGACAATCGACACGTTGACGAGTGTCATTGCCACTCCTGGGGGTGGTTTTTGGGTGGTTTTTGGGCGGTTTTTGGCGGTTTTCGGCGGGTTGGAGTGGCAGGAGTGGCAAATTAAAAAGGCGCAAAAAGCGCCTTAATATACTGTTTTTTCGTGGGAATCAATTGGAGGCTGAGGTCGGAATCGAACCGGCGTCCACGGCTTTGCAGGCCGCTGCATAACCACTCTGCCACTCAGCCGTGTCGTCAGTGCCTGACGGTAAAAACCCCGGCTGGCTGTCCGGGGTTTCTTACCTGCAAAAATTGGAGCGGTAAACGAGATTCAGATTCGCGACCACTAACCATGGCAGGCTAATGCGGCAGCATTTTAACCCGTAACATGACGTAACACAATCCGCTATAGTTCTGCAGTAACAGGCATTTAGTGACCCGCACCTTCACCGCGCCCACGGTGGCCGCTGTAGTGGAGTCAGTTGTAGACCGGGGAGCCACCACCATGCCGGCAAGGTCTCGTCGGGGAGATCGGCCACGATATCGGGTGCAAGCGTGGTCGGGTTGACCGTTGAGTCCTGATTCGCCATGCTCACCCGAATAATGCATGAGAATAACCCTGCCGATTCAGTGCCAGACACAACTGATGATTCCGAACTGCCTCCGCTGCCCGTAAAGAATCGCTCGTTCCTGTACTTCCTCGGCACGCAGGCGCTGGGTGCATTCAACGATAACGTCTTCAAACAACTGGTGTTGCTGCTGGGTGTGGGTTACCTGATGGCGGGCGTTGAATACCAGGCCGTAGTGCAGTTCCTGTTCGCGCTGCCCTTTCTGCTGTTCTCGGGACTCGCAGGTGATATAGCGGATCGCATCAGCAAGGGTCGCCTGATGGTGTTCTGCAAGGTTGCCGAGATCATCATAGCGCTGCTGGGTGTTGGCGCCTTTTTAACAATCTCCACAGCTCATCCGGATTCCGGCAGCGCACCCCTGTCTCTCTGGCTGCTTGCGATCGTGACTTTTCTGCTGGGAACGCAAAGTGCCTTTTTTGGCCCGCCCAAGTACGGCGGCCTGCCGGAACTGGTGCGCCCCGCCGATCTCACCACGGCGACTGGCCTGACGCAGATGACCACCTTCCTCGCCATCATTATCGGCGTGGCGCTGGCGGGGCTGCTTGCCGATCTGCTGGTCGGGCGCTACTACCTGGCAGGACTGATAACAGTTTCAATTGCGCTACTGGGCACACTGACTTCACTGGGAATTGCCAGCAATCCGCCTGCTGACCCGCAGCGTCAGATAACGGCTCGCTCGTTTGCCAGTATTTTTCACACGCTGACGGATATATTTCGCCATGATGGCCTCATGATGCGCGTCATGTTGATCTATTCGTGGTTCTGGTTTGTCGGAGGTGTGGCGCTGACAGCCATCAATGCCTTTGGGCGTTTTCAGCTCGGCATGACTAACTTTGAAACCAGCCTGATGGTCTCCACGACATCCCTGGGCATTGCCATCGGCAGCGTACTGGTGTCACGGCTGTCCCATGGCAAGGTGCGACTGGGCCTGGTAGTTCCGGCACTGCTGTTACTGGTCGTTTGCTTAGTGGCGTTTATTTTCCTGCCTGTTCATAACCCGACACCTGATGACATCCTGCGCTTTAATAATATCAAGGACTCACCCGAATTGCTGGAGACCACACGCATTATTCCCCCTGCATCGTTTGCCATCCACACAACCGCGTTCAGTCTGTTCTTCCTGCTGGGCATCGCTTCCGGTTTTTACTCGGTACCCCTGTTGGCGTTCATCCAGTCACGTCCCCAACTCAGTGAAAAGGGCAAGGTCTTCGCCGCCGTCAACTGGTTTAACTGGATCTTTATCCTGGCTGCTGCACTGGTCTACGGCGCTGGTATGGCCGTACTTGTCAATCGGGCCAACCTGCTGCTGGCCATAGTCGGTGGCCTTACCCTGCTCATGGGTGTCGCATTCCTGCCCGGTATTTTTCGCCGCATACAGCAGGAGCGCCCGGAATTTGTCTATTTCAGGAAGGAAAGTACGAACACGACATGATCCTCAAAGCGGTGTTTACTTCGATGAGCGGCCGCAGCAGAAAGCGGCATAAAGAGGCAGATAGTCCACTTATAGATTCAGGATCAGCTGTTCAAATAACCGGGGCCACTTCTCTGTGGGAAATTCCACTTCTCAACCCCGCTATTTTCCGGGGGGATTACCCCTCAATTGTTTTTTGAGGATTATGGATTCAATGAGCCAGACCTGTTCGAGATCCCGGAACGAGGATCAAACGAACCTGGTCTGGCCACACTCCCTATTCAGCCAGCTGGCTTCAGATACAAGACGCCCAGCGGCGGCAGGGTAAGATAAAGCGAATGATATTTACCCTGTGCGGCTACCGGCACGCTCTCAACGCCGCCGGCATTGCCAAAGCCGGCGCCGCCGTAACATTCGGCGTCGCTGTTCAGCAGCTCATTCCAGCGACCGCCCCGTGGTACGCCCACGATGTAATGCTCGCGCGCTAACGGGGTGAAATTACACACCACCAGTATCATGTCGTCCGGATTGTTTCCCTTGCGGATAAACGTAAGCACACTCTTTTCCACATCGTGAAAGTCCACCCATTCGAAACCGCTGCCCCTGAAGTCCAGCTGGTGCATGGCGGGCTGTTCGCGGTAGAAATGGTTCAGATCCCTCACCCAGTCCTGAAGTCCCTGATGTGCGGGGTCATCCAGCAGATGCCAGTCCAGGCTGCTCTCGTGGTTCCACTCGTTCCATTGCCCGAATTCGTCACCCATGAATAACAGTTTCTTCCCCGGGTGAGCGTACATGTAACCGAACAGCGCCCTCAGGTTGGCCATTTTCTGCCAGGCGTCACCGGGCATTCGGTTTAACAGGGATCCCTTGCCGTAGACCACCTCGTCATGGGACAGGGGCAATACGTAGTTTTCGCTGAACGCATACCAGATGCTGAAGGTCAGCTTGTCGTGGTGAAATTTTCGGTGTATGGGGTCTTGCGCCATATAGTCGAGCGTGTCGTGCATCCAGCCCATTTTCCATTTCATGCCGAAACCCAGACCGCCCACATACACCGGTCTCGAAACCATGGGCCAGGCGGTGGATTCCTCGGCGATGGTCTGTACATCGGGAAAATCCCGGTAAATGGACTCGTTCAGCTTGCGCAGGAAATCGACGGCGTGCACGTCTTCGTTGCCGCCGTATTCATTGGGGATCCACTCGCCGGGTTTTCTGCCGTAGTCCAGATACAGCATGGATGCCACGGCGTCCACCCGCAGTCCGTCAGCATGATATTTGTCCAGCCAGAACATGGCGCTGCTGATCAGGATCGAGCGCACCTCATAACGCCCGTAGTTGTAAATATAACTGTTCCAGTCCGGAGAATAACCGCGTTTGGGATCGGCGTGTTCGAACAAATTCGTGCCGTCGAAATACACCAGACCGTGCTCATCATCGGGAAAATGCGAGGGAACCCAGTCCAGTATGATGCCGGTGTTGTTTTGATGCAGCCGGTCCACCAGGTACATAAAATCCTGGGGATCGCCGTAGCGGGCCGTGGGTGCAAACAAACCCGTGGTCTGGTAACCCCAGGAGCCGTAAAACGGATGCTCCATGACCGGCATACACTCCACATGGGTGAAACCCATGTGATGCATATAACCGCACAGCTGGTCGCCCAGTTCGCAGTAAGTCAGGGAACGGTTGTTCTCATGAGGCACCCGACGCCAGGAGCCGGGATGAAACTCGTAAATACTCCAGGGGGCATCGAGACTGTTTTGCCGGGCACGGTTTTGCATCCATTCGCTGTCGCCCCAGGTGTAGTCCAGGTCCCACACCACCGAGGCGGTATCGGGCGGGCGCTGCCAGCGAAAGGCGAAGGGATCGCCTTTGGCAACCTGATAGTCGTGCTGATGCGTGGTGATAAAATATTTATAAATCGCGCCATTGCCGAGACCGCCGACAAACCCTTCCCATATGCCGGAACCATCATCGCGGTCGCGCAACGGATAACCGTGAGGGTCCCAGTCATTGAAATTGCCCATCACCGCGACCGACCTGGCGTTCGGTGCCCACACCGCAAACAACACCCCTGTTTCGCCCTGACGATTGCAAAGATGCGAACCGAGTTTGTTATACAGACGGTAATGATTGCCCTGCTTGAACAGGTAAACGTCATGAGCTGTTAGCAGGCTAACGTCGTGCCGTACCGGTGAATCTATTATCGCTTTTTCGGACATTACGGTCCCTCATAAATGGGCTGTCATTTGAGTCCATGGAGCAAGACAGGTGAACCCCCGGTGCACTTCAAGGGCCGCGCTCTGATTACCCCGGTTTCCTTGCATTGTTGCTATAAAAGGATATTGAAACAGCCTTTGCAATGCATTGATGATTTTCAAAGAGACTCATATGTTCAGAATAAGCAACGATACGGATATAAGTCACCTGTATCTGGAGATTCGACTTCAGTACATTCCTGACCTTTGAGGTAATTTTCTGTACTTCCGTTTTGGGCCGACTCCCGCCGTTTGGGGGAATCTTATATAAGCGTCTCGCGCAGGACAGAGATCGGCCGGTTACAGGACATTCCCGCTCACCACCCCCTTCCGACTTCACTCACGCGGACCCCGGTGGAGGGAGGGCAGCAGTGGGATGGAGTGGGTTAAATTAACAGGAATCCTGGCTGGCCGGGCCGGTAGTGTCCGTGTCAGGTTTCCAGGCTCCCGGGGTGGTAGGGATGAAAACCTGAAATCCTGGTAACCTGTCCAGCCCTCAGTCACCGTGCCATCATGCAACTACCCCAAACATCCGGCCGACTGCTGCGGTTAAACCCATTGCCAGTGCACCCCAAAAAGTCACTCTGACAGCGCCCACAGTAATGGATGCGCCACCAGTACGCGCCGCAATTCCACCAAGAAGTGCCAGAAATACAGAAGAAAAAACGGCGACAGCAGGTATCAGATAACTTCCTGGTATGGCCCATGCCACTAATAACGGGAGTGCGGCACCAATGGTAAACGTACCGGCTGAATAAAATGCTGCCTGAACCGGGCGGGCGCTGACAATCTCTGATATGCCAATTTCGTCTCTGGCATGCGCCCCCAGCGCGTCGTGAGCCATTAGCTGTTCAGCAACCTGAATTGCTAAAACAGGCTCGAGCCCCCTGTTTTGGTATATTTTTGCGAGTTCATCTTTTTCAAACTCGAAATCGTTCTCTAATGATATTTTTTCGAGTGCCAGATCCGCATTCTCTGTATCGGACTGGGAACTGACGGACACGTACTCGCCAGCCGCCATCGACATGGCCCCTGCAACCAATCCAGCAACGCCAGCAAGAAGAATGTTTGCCTGGGTGGTACTGGCAGCGGCTACACCAATAATAAGACTGGCTGTAGACACGATGCCGTCATTTGCGCCCAAAACAGCGGCGCGTAGCCAGCCTACGCGATGCGATCTATGTGCTTCATGATGAGTCATTTAATTACTCGGTATATTTGCAGCTAACGATAGAATTAAGCGGTGCGCGTTAGCGCGTCCGGCCCCGAAGGGGCGTACTTGAATGCAATGAACCTTAATGGGTTGCATACCCGATTCTGATCGCCTGTCGTGACATGTGCGCGGCGATCCGGGGCGGGGCTGGAGGGTGCATTGCCCGGGCATGGCGGGCGGGCGAATCGCGGAACATGCCGTTTTCACCTGAATCTTCACCTGAGACCCTGCCGGGCGCACCATGAAAAAGGCCGCTCGCTGGCGGCCTAAGTCTTTGATTATTTTGGAGCGGGAAACGAGATTCGAACTCGCGACCCCAACCTTGGCAAGGTTGTGCTCTACCAGCTGAGCTATTCCCGCATGGACAGACGGCCATTGTATCGACGGTTGATAACCTGTCAAGCATCATCCCGGTGATCCGGTGTCGGGTTGTCCATAAGGGTGGGCCAGGCCGCACGCAGGTAAACCACCATGGACCAGAGGGTCAGTATGGCGGCGACATAGATCAGCACCAGCCCGATGTCATGGGTCGGGAACGTGCCCAGCGGCAGGTCATAGATCAGCAGCAGTATGGCGAGCATCTGCGCCGCCGTTTTTATCTTGCCTATCACCGACACCGCCACGCGGGTCCTCGCGCCGATCTCCGACATCCATTCACGCAGCGCCGAAATGACGATCTCGCGTCCCACGATGATGGCCGCGGGTATGGTGAACTGCACGGTCGGGTTCTGCTGGACAAGCACCACCAGGGCGATGGCGACCATGAGTTTGTCGGCCACCGGGTCGAGAAAGGCGCCGAAGACGGAGGCTTGCTTCAGGCGGCGGGCGAGATAGCCATCGAGCCAGTCCGTCAACGCGGCCAGGCCGAAGATGGCGGCGCTGAGCAGGTTTGACCAGGCATAGGGAGCGAAAAAGACGAGCACGAACACCGGTATCAGGACGATACGCAGCAGCGTCAATACATTTGGGGCATTCCATCTCATCTTCAGGCCGTTACGCTATGTTGGTTCACCATGAAAAAGGTCATAGATCTGCTGCGCGAGCGTGCGGTTGATTCCCTTCACGGCCAGCAGGTCATCCAGCCCGGCACGGGCGACTTCCCTGAGCCCCCCCAGCTGTTTCAGCAATTGCTGGCGTCGTTTCGGGCCGATGCCGGCGATCTGCTCCAGCGATGATGTTCTGCGCGACCTCGCACGGCGCTGCCGGTGTCCGGTGATGGCAAAACGGTGCGCCTCGTCCCGGATTTGCTGGAGCAGGTGCAGGGCCGGCGAGTCCGGCGCCAGCCTGACCGGGCCGGACATGCCGGGCACGTGCAGTGTCTCCAGACCGGGTTTCCTCCGCGGACCCTTGGCGATGCCGATGATGCGGACACTGGAGACCTGCAACTCCTCCAGAACCCGTCTGGCGGCCGCGATCTGCCCCTTGCCACCATCGATGAACAACAGGTCGGGCAGCTTCCCTTCGCCCTTCATCAGCCGGGTGTAACGCCGGCTCAGGGCCTGCTCCATGGCGGCGTAATCATCACCCGGTCGAATACCCTGGATATTGAACCGCCGATAATCCGATTTTAACGGCCCGTCCACACCGAATACAACGCACGAGGCGACCGTGGATTCCCCCTGCGTGTGACTGATGTCGAAGCATTCCATGCGTTCCGGCAGTTCCTCCAGACCAAGGGCTTCCTTGAGCCGCTGGAGCCGTCCCTGGTAGCCGGTGCGTGTATTCAGGAACGCGGCAAGCGCCTGTTCGGCGTTATTGATGGCCAGTCTCAACCAGCGGGCGCGTTCATTGCGTACGCTGGCGGTCAGCCTGACCTTGTGCCCCGCCTGCTCGCTCAGCACGTTCCGGATCAGGTCCGCATCCTCGGGCTCGTGGCTCAACAGCAGTTCGGTCGGGATGCTCCGGCCGAGGTAATACTGGGTGATGAAGGCCGAGAGGATCTCTTCATTGCCTGCGTCGACAGGTACCCGGGGGTAAAAAACGGTGTTGCCCAGATTGCGGCCATGGCGGATGAAAAACACCTGCACGCACGCGTTCCCGCCGTCACTGGCGCAGGCCAGGATATCGAGATCTCCGCGCGCGTTGCTAACGTACTGGCGTTCCTGCACCCGGTGCAGGGTCGCGATCTGGTCGCGGTAACCGGCGGCCTTCTCATAGTCAAGCGCGGCGGAAGCCTTCTCCATACGCGCCACCAGAGCGTCGATCACGGCGCTGTCCTTGCCTTCCAGAAACATTACCGTGTTCCGTACATCCTCGGCATACTCTTCCGGGCTGATATAACTGACGCAGGGTGCGGCGCACCGTTTTATCTGGTATTGCAGGCAGGGTCGGGAGCGGTTGCTGAAAAAGCTGTCCTCGCACTGGCGTACCCTGAAGAGTTTCTGCAACAGCTGGAGACTCTCCCGTACGGCGCCGGCGCCGGGATATGGCCCGAAATAACGCCCCTTGCCGCGCCTGGCCCCGCGGTGAAAGCCCAGTCGCGGGTACTGCTGGTCAGTCGAGAGGTAAATATACGGGTAGCTCTTGTCATCGCGCAGGAGCACGTTGTAGCGGGGCCGGAGCGTCTTGATCAGGTTGTTTTCCAGCAGCAGCGCCTCACCCTCGGTATTCGTGACGGTGATTTCGATGGCGGCGACCTGCGCCACCAGCGCACGGGTCTTGTGGCCGAGGCCGGTGCGCTGGAAATAACTCGCCACCCTTTTCCTGAGGTTGCGCGCCTTGCCGACGTAGAGCACTGCGCCCTCGCCGTCGAGCATGCGGTAGACCCCGGGCCTCGGGGTCAGGTTCTTCAGATAGTCCGCGACGTCGAACAGGGCGTCGTTGCAGGTCATGCCGTTATTCCGACGCGCCTGACGATGAGACAGGCCGGGGTTTGAGCAGTTCGCTGGCGCGCTGGAAGATCGCGGTGAACATCTCCCCCGTCAGACGTCGGGTCTGGGTGTTGTAGCGGCTGCAGTGGTAGGAATCGATCAGCAGCGTCCCGTCGTGGAGTCGATGGGTATGGCCGTGCCCGAACGGGTTCGGCGCAAGGCGCATGCCCGCCGCCCGCAGTACGGCGTCATGCGCAATCCTTCCCAGCCCGATGATGACCGAGCCGGCGCGAAGCTGCGCCAGTTCGTTCCTGAGGTAGGCGTTGCACTGCCGGATTTCATCGGGCCGCGGCTTGTTTTGCGGTGGCAGGCATTTCACGGCATTGGTTATGCGGCAATTGAAAAGTTCCAGACCATCATCGCATGCCGTCGATTCCGGCCGGTTGCTGTAGCCGAAATCGAACAGCGTCCGATAGAGCAGAATGCCGGCATAATCCCCGGTAAACGGTCGCCCGGTGGCGTTGGCGCCATGCATCCCCGGCGCGAGTCCGACAATCAGCAGATGCGCCCCCTGATCGCCGAATGGGGGCACCGGGGCACAGTGATAGTGGGGATATTTCCGGCCGGTCTGATCGAGGAAGGTGGCTAGGCGGGGGCAGTCTCGGCAGTCGGGATTAAAGACCGATGTATCTATCGCTGACATTCAGGGGTTCTGTGGTTCCGCTGCGCAGGTTGACACGAACGATTTCGTGAGCGTTGGTATTGGCAATGTATAGGGTATTCCCGCCGAACGCCAGTCCGCCGGGCTCATCCAGACGCCGCTCCACCCGGTAGCTGGTAACCAGTTGATTATCAATTCGTACCTTCCTGATCTTGTTGTTGTACGTGTCGGCGATCCAGAGCGATTTCCGGGTCTGGTCGGTGGTGATGTCGAGCGGGTACTGGAACCTTGCGGCCGTCCCGATACCATCGACATCCCCGTAGTCGGAAGGCCCCCGCCCGACCAGTGTCGTCACCTGCCGCGTGTTCAGATCTACGGCGCGGATGGCCGAAGAACCGGCGTCAACGACGTAGAGCGTGTGCCCGATAATGCATAATGCGGAGGGTTGGGCGAAGCAGGCGTTCCATGAGGCGCCGTCGTCGAGCCCCTCCTCCCCGCTGCCCGCGTAGATCTCCAGGGTGTTCGTCACGAGCGAGAGCGACCAGATCTGATGCAGACCGGTCATGGCGATGTACAGCACGCCGGCCTTGTGCGCCAGGCCGCCGGGGGAATTCAGATCCACCTCGCGCGGATTGCCGAAATAATCACCCGTGGCTTCCAGTCCCATCGCCCCGGTGCCGGCGAGGGTGATCACGTCATCGTCGCGTATGTTGATACGACGGATGGCGTGATTGCCGGTATCGGCGACATAGAGAAATTCGTCAGCCATCACCATTCCCCGGGGATCGTTGAATGCGGCGGAAAACCCGTCGCCGTCAAGAAATCCCGGATTGCCGTCACCGTACTGATTCAGTATCACCCCCTGGGGTGATGTCGTCAGAATGCGATTGTGGCCCCCGTCGGCGATGTAAACCCGATTCTCGGTGGCGAGTATCCTGCCGGGAAACGACAGGGGACGCACCGGCTCGAGCGTCTGTTTCAGGGTGTATGGCGCGCCCGACCCCGTGACCGGCTCCACCGCCCTGGCAAGCAGCGTGGTGATAATCTGTTCGAGCTTCTCGCGGTTGCCCTCCCCCGGGATCGAGCCCACGATGCGGCCCTGCGTGTCGATGACAACCAGCCCCGATTCTGCGCGCATCCCGAAGCGGCGCCACAGCCGGTGGTCCGGGTCATGGATCACCGGATGGCGTATGTGATTGCGGTTGATGGCATGGCGGACGTGCCCGGCGCTTCTCTCGGCCGGGAACCGCGGGCCATGGACCCCGATGACCACCAGTTCGTTCGGAAATCTGTCCGCGAGGTGGTTAAGGTCCATGATCACGTGAAGGCAATGCAGTGAACAGTAGGCAGTAAAGTTAAGAAGAACGACCCTGCCCTTCTGCTCACTCAGCCTGACCGGCCTGTCCACATTGAGCCATGACAACACGGCCGGCATCTCCGGAACCTGACTGTGATTTGCAATCATGGGCATACTCACCCTGCAATCCTGCGTAATCGGCTGTACTGCTGATAATAAAGCACGGCCAGCCCCAACCCGCCATTTCGGGTGGTGAATTCCTTGATCCAGCTCTCATTATTTCAGACAAAAGGGCGAAAATCAGCGACGACGGGGCTTCGACGTGTCCGGGGATAACCCCCCGGGCGGAGATCTCAGGGAACGACGGGTTCCTTGATGATGCCGTACCGAATGGCATAGCGCGTCAACTCCACGTCATTGCAAACCCCCAGCTTTTCATGCAGCCGGTAACGAAGCGTGCTGGTGGTTTTCGGGCTGAGACAGAGCATCTCGGCGATATCCTTGTTCCGTATGCCCTGAATGATCATCATCATGACTTCCGTTTCCCGGTCCGAAAGCCGCTCCAGCGCGGAACATTTGCGATTTCTGAGGGAAGTAAAAGCCACCTTCTCGGCGACATCCCGGGTAAGGTACTGCTGGCCGCGGTGGACCATATTGATGGCGTTGAGAACCTCCGTGACGGCACTTCCCTTGGTGATGTAACCGGAGGCGCCGGCCTCCATCAGGCTGGTCGGGAAAGGGATTTCCTCGTGGACGGTTAATGCGATGACACGGATGGCGGGATAGGAAATGGTGATTCTGCGGGTTGCCTCCAGTCCACCGATACCCGGCATGCTTACGTCCATCAGGACGATATCGGGCTTCCTTCGCCGGGCAATCTCGATGGCCTGTTCCCCGCTGGACGCCTCGGCGATGACATCAATGTCGTTTACATCATCGAGTATCCGCCTGAGACCGGTACGGACGAGCGCATGGTCATCCACAATCATGACACTGATCATTCAGAACCCCCCTTTTGTTAAATTACATTCCATTGCATTAGTGTTTTATTTCATAAAACGAAGGCTAACACCGGCCAGAACTGCGGACAATCAGATATGTCTTACATGTCGGAACGGATACCAAAGACCGCAAAGTCGCACAGGGAGCTAATGGCGGAGAGGGTGGGATTACACGGGCCCATGGCCCTCGCCCCTTCGGGGCCGCCGGCAAAGCCGGCGTTCTGCGCGGCTGCGCCGCTTGTCGAACCGGCCGATCGATATTCGCGGGTTCGAATCCACCATCAATAATCCATAGAAAAAGGGGCGCAAGGCCCCTTTTTCTATGGATGGCGGAGAGGGTGTCCGCCGAATCTCTGTTTCACGACGTCCATTACTATCCACACTACCTTTTATATTCAATATATTATACTCATATACAGTCCAGAGCCATCCACTATAATACAAACATATCGGGGGACTAATTGGGGGGCTTGACTCACAGTCTACCGCCCAGAAAAGAGGATTACGGCATGGCGATTCACAAACTCACCCCGCGCAAGGTAGCGGCCGCCGACCCTGGAAAATATGAGGACGGCGGCGGACTTCGCCTGGTGGTATCGAACTCGGGCGCGAAGAAGTGGGTACCGCGCCACACCCGAGCATGAAAAACCCGGAGCCCTGCGAATGATGCAATTAGCGGCTGATGGCGATGACTTTGTCAATGTGCTGATGAAACGTTTATTGAAGACCAGCTCGGAAACCGTGAGACAGCGGTTATTCAGATACGTCGATCATGTGATGGCCAAAGAGGCGGAGAGCGGGTAATAATCTACCTCGGTAGACTTTTCAACCAGCCCCCGGCCGCGTGCCGGGGTTTTTTAATAGACAATTCCTTTAAAAGAATTCCGGCACGACGTACCCACCAGAAGTAATCAGAATGTCTGGTTCATGTTCTCTACCTAAAAGTATGGGAAATGGCTCAAGTTTCCCTATGCTGTGCTCTGCCTTGTGGCAATACAACACTGCAACGAATAGCCCAGATATTGCATTTGCACAATTTCCAAGAGAAGCCTCAGGAGAAGCCTCAGAGAAATATGTATTTCTTTGGTGTTTGACGTTGTTGTAACTCTTCCACCATTTTGGGTTGTTATTACCACCTGCCCAGGCATTCCATGGCTCGAAAGCTAGGTTATACCGTCTAATTAACACCTTCTCTGACGTGATGTGCGTATGAGCTGTTAAGCAATTACGATAGTCATCTATAACCTTGCGTTTGGCGATGTTATCAATATTCTCGCATATGATTTTGCAGAGAACATCCACCTCCGACCCAATGGCGAGTAACAACTTTGCGTATTCGATTGAATAAGTCGAGAAATTATTTTTCGAAAACTCGACATACCGCGCGGTTGCAGCGAAATCGGCTTCCAGCGTGAGAAAATGTTGCCAGTAATGATATGAGCTCACGGCTTGCGGTGATTTCGCTCGACGTGGGGTCTGTGCCTTCAGTAAATGTTCTTATCTGGCTTGCCAGGTCAAGTAGATGATCCGATGTAGGCTCATGGCCGAAATCAATTTTATCTTTGCCAAAATAGTCGCCATCTAGAGATTCCTGCCAAGGAAGATAACCTACTACTCCATACGGGTGATAAATCTTCAATTTATTCAACAGCACAGCAGCTACTTCCTTCGGAATGCCGTAATAGCTCTGCAATTGATAATACAAGTAGTACTCAATACAACGATCATAGTTAAATACGATCAAGGAAACTGATGAGAGACGATCCTCTAATTCATCTACCCTGCAGTTTTCTGAAAGCAACTGAAAGAAACCTACATACCAAGTATCTGAGAGAGCACCAAAATCCGGGTACGAATGCCGAGTACCGACATTAAAATACAGTTTACTTTCTCGTTCTGCTTTCAGAATCGAGCTTACGATTCCCAGCTTCCCGCAAAGTTCGATATGTTCATTTCCGCCATGAGTGTCTATGAACTCGTCGATTGACCGAGCCTGTGATATGGAACGGCTTATGAGTCGTGCAGCATCTATGTATGGTTGTGTTTGACTAGTCCTACGCTATCAGTTTCTCTGGGGCGTTTTTTATGCTACCTGCAGTAGTACAACCCTGTAATATCGCACCTTGTAGTCAAGGCATGCGAATTTCATCGGGTAGTACTTAAATGACATGATCCAGCAAGACAGACGCAGCGACAAGAAGCGTACGATTTGGAACGTTTCAGGATTACTGAGTCAACACCAGATAAGGGCGTTGAATCGGATAGAATCTGCTGGTTGGGAAGTGTTCTGCGTAAGGACTTCAATAGTCCATGATCCTGTAATCGTTGTTGTTAATTCTGATGGCGATGTCTTTGCAGCATTGGAATACGACGGTGAACTCAACTTTACCCCTGATTTGACATTTCGCAAAGACGACTTGATAGCAGTATAGCCAAGGCCCTGGCGGCCGCTGGCCTTTTATGACCCCGTACCCAACCAGACCCCGGCTTCGGCCGGGGTTTTTGTTTACATCATCAAAGGTAGCAATTTAGAGTCCAGAATAGGGGATCTGTAGACCCCCCGACTACAATGCCGATGGAGTGTCATATTGCACCCGGAGTACCTGATACTTACCACCAATGGCGATTGTGATGGTTGTTATGATGATGCGGATGATTCGTGGAAGAACTATAGGTTTTATTGTCCAAGTCACAGCATTTATGCGAGCCAGTATTTGCCAATGCCGGTAACGCTTTCATGGACAGAATGACCGGTGCGACATATGCTACTTTTTTTACAAAGTCTCTTCGAGACTTATTGTTGATATAGTCACTCATTTTGGTTGCCTCTCTTGTCCGATTCCTCAATACACCAGAATATACTGAGCCTGATGTAAATATTAAGAAAACAATCAAGCGCGTCTACTGGACTTTGGTCGTACCCTCCGGCCACCGCGCCGGGGTTTTTCTTACACCACTGTCGATGATCGCCCTAATGGAGCCACCGATGTTCGCCTTAATGGCGCCACGCAGAGGCACGGTTTCAGCGTTTCAGACGGGGTGATTATTTCGCGGTTTTAGGTCCTTTTTCAAGCGTCGTGTTTTCGGGCTGATTATCTCCTCTGGGGGTGCGATAGCTTTTACCGTCCAGCACCAGCCGGTAAGCGGCGTGGCGGAGCCGATCGAGAGTCGAGGCGCCGAGCAGTTTGTTGGGGAACGCCTCGCCCCATTCGGTGAAGTCCAGGTTGCTGGTGATCACGGTGGCGGTGCGCTCGTATCCGTTCGGAGACTGGCCGAACGGCGCGCCGTCTGAACTGGACTAGCTCACCCGAGCGCAGAGCGAGCGTGCAGAGATAGGGGAAGGGCGGGGTTTTCTTAATGGCTGGTAAGCGACAGCACTTTATTCCGCAGTTTATTCAGGAGGGGTTTGCAAGCCACAGGAAGGGCAAGGAGTCCTACACATGGGTCTATCACCGGGAAAACCCGGCTTTTAATTCCAATATAAAAAACATCGGCGTTGAGGGGCGATTTTATACCGAGGGAGAAGACACAGAAGTAGATGAGCTGATTACATCTGCAGAGACGGACTTAAGCGAATTGATCACAGCGCTTAAATCGGGGGACGCTGCATGTCTGTCCGATCCGAGAATCCCTCAGTTGCTCGCACACCTAGAGGTTCGAACCAGGCACCTGCGAGAGAATTTCTTGCGAGCGGGTGATTATCTTGTTACTAGACTGCTCGATTTCATGTCTGAAGAGGAAGCCTTTGCCGCGTATCTGGAGAAAACAATCGAGCATGACCCGATGATACTGAGGGATGCATTTGAAAAAGAACTGGCTAGCCAGAAACTTCCAAAGGAGTATCTGGAGCCGGCAATGGAAATGGCTATGCCCCTTGTACCATTTCTTCTTAAGAGAAATAAACGGGAGTTTGGACGAATCGCAGCAGGTATGCGTGCGGTTCTTCCCGACGTGCTAAGAAAAGCAGCAAAGTTGGGGCATATTGGAGGATTAAAGAAGTCAATCGCACCCGATAGTCGTGTTAACCGCTATCAGGAATTAATATATCGCATAGAAGCGATTACAGATAGATCATTAGTGCTCGGAGATTCGATCATCCTTTTGCATGTCGCCGGACCAAAGCAATACAAAACATTCCTTGATAAGAGCGATACCCTGAAAGCTATTTTATTACCGCTTGAGTCTGGGAAGGTCCTGATTGGTGCGCGTCCGGGTTATGATGAAATCCCCCCAGGCCTTTGTGAAGCAATAGCACGTTGCTCATTGGAATATTTCATTTCAGCTGAAACTTCACCTGCTGTGAGCTCACTCGCTGAAATTATTGGGTCGGATGCCGGTCTCATTAGCCAAGAGGAAATGGAGGAGATGGTTACACAGGCCATTTTTTAATGAGTTGCATTGGAAATTGACGTGCGATCGCATGAATTCACGCAAGGGATTCCGTCTCTGAAAAAAAATCAATAACTTGTGAATGAATACCGGCTAAAAAAGGTAATGCACAATGCACCGGCTCACGATGCGGGACTCACAGGTCAGACCCACCGATCTGCACCGCTGCCCTGCCGGCATTACCTTCAGCACCACCCCTTCAGTTGCCACCACACGAATCGCGGTACCGGCGGGCATATCTTGCACGTCCACTCGCCAGTAGCTCTCGTCGACATGTATATGGCCTCGATCATTGACGATTGGTGCTGCCAGGGTAAACGTGCGGCCGACGTATTGCCCCGCACGCCGGTTCAGGATGGGATCAGCAGTGTGGGTCGGGCACCTGCCGATCCACCGCCGCCACAGTGCAATGCTGGCCACGGAGAGATCAGCGAAGAGGATGATTTGTTACTGCCAGCCCATTTAGTGAAAGACGAAGCCAGCAAGGAAGGGGTCTGCGCCCCACGCTCCCGCAGAATCACATATGGCTCTGTGGATGGTAATAACAGACCTCATCAGACCCTCCTGAAGTTACAATTCAGTGAATTGTGTTGCAAAAAACATAGACCAGGGCCGGAATGAATCGCAACACCCCCCCTAATCCCGATCCACTCCAGCTGGTGCTCGATTACCACCAGGCCACCAAGCATCGCTTCGAGGCCTATGCCCCGGGGCCGGGATTCCTGGACTGGGAGACCCAGCCGAACCCGTTCCGGCGCTACACAGGCGCGCGGCTGATCCCGCTAGACATCATCCCGCCAACGGAGGAACCGCGCTATGACGCCATCTTTACACCCGGGCAAACACCGTCCTGTGCCCCACTGACGGCACAGAGTATTGCACAGCTTTTTTATGACAGCCTGGCGCTCTCCGCCTGGAAGAGCACCGGCGACGTCCGCTGGGCGCTACGGGTCAATGCCTCCAGCGGGAACCTGCACCCGACCGAGGGCTACCTGATTTGCGGACCCGTCGAGGGCCTGTACGAACGGCCCATGGTCTGCCACTACACGCCCGAGGTACATGCACTCGAGGTGCTGGCGGAGTTCGACAGGGCGCTCTGGGATGCGCTCTGCGGTAGCTTCCCCCGCCACACCGTGTTCCTTGGGCTCACCTCCATTCACTGGCGCGAGGTCTGGAAATACGGCAAGCGTGCGTACCGTTACTGCATGCACGATGTCGGGCATGCTATCGGCGCAATCAGTATCGCGGCTGCTGGACTGGGCTGGCAAACACAACTGGTGGACGCACCGGGCGCGGAGGATCTGGCGCTGCTGATGGGAACGTTCCGGCCTCACGAAGCCGAGCGGGAGGAAGCGGATGTGCTGCTCGCCTGCTCGCCGATGCAAAAGGCGCTGCCGGCGGGCGGCCTTCTGGAAGCGGCGGTGGCATCGTTCGCCTCCCTCGACTGGCACGGCAGCCCAAACCGGTTGAGTCCCTCACACGTCAACTGGGGCATAGAGGAACTGGCGGAGTGTGTGCGCAAGCCGCGTACTGCAGTCCGCTACGAGCCGCTGCAACCGCCGCCCGCGGCGTGGCTGCTCGAACCGCGCCCACTATCCTTGCGCCGAATCATTCGCCGGCGCCGCAGTGCCGTGGCCATGGACGGACACACCCGCCTCGGACGTGAGACGTTCTACCGCATGCTGCACCGGACGCTGGCCGTCCCCGACGCGGTGCCGTTCAGCACCCTGCCCTGGAAATCCCGTATTCACCTGGCGATCTTTGTTCACCGGGTTGACGAGCTGCCGACGGGACTCTACCTGCTGGTGCGAGACACGGCGCAAATGACGACGCTGCAAGCGGCGCTCACCCAGGCCGACCCGTGGCAGCACCCACCGGGATGCCCGTCACAGTTGCCCCTGTATTGCCTCATCGAGGCGGATGCCAGGGCCGCCGCCCGTGAGATCGCCTGTCACCAGGCCATTGCCGCCGACGGCTGCTTCAGCCTGGCGATGCTGGCGGAGTTCACGACCCCGCTGAAACGTTACGGGCCGTGGTGTTATCCGCGGCTCTACTGGGAGGCTGGCCTCATCGGTCAGCTGCTCTACCTGGAAGCGGAAGTGGCCGGCCTGCGCGCGACGGGCATCGGCTGCTACTTCGACGACCCGATGCACGAGGTGCTGGGCCTCGAGGACAGCACCTTCCAGGATCTCTATCACTTCACCGTCGGCGGAGCTATCGACGATGAGCGGCTCACCACCCTGCCGGCCTACTCGAAGCGATAGGGCATGCCCGTGGGCCGTGCTGGTGGGGACTATATGGGGGGCTAGATAATAATTTAATAACTATATTTCACGTAATTACAGTTAGTTATACAATATTATTGGCGGAGAGGGTGGGATTCGAACCCACGGACCCTTGCGGGTCAACGGTTTTCAAGACCGCCGCTTTCGACCACTCAGCCACCTCTCCGGTTGGTGCTGCGCAGCAGCACGGCAAGGATACCGGAACGCCGGACGCGTTTTCCAGCATAATGGTATGAAAATCCACATATTCCACAGGTTGCCGTTTATATGCCGTGTGGTTATCCTTGGGAACCATGCAAGCGGGTGGCTGTCTTAATCAACCGTTTGGACAGGATCAATTACCACGGAGACATACGCATGAGCGTACTCGATAAAACAATTGTTGGATCACAGGCGTCGGTGCTGTCGACCAACAAGGTTATTCGCAATACCTACACCCTGTTGTCCTTAACGCTGTTGTTCAGCGCCCTCACGGCCAGCATCGCCGTCGTGACGGGCATGCACTTTATCAACCCGATCATCACCATGGTCGGCTACTTCGGTCTGTTGTTCCTCACGACCCGGTTCCGCAACAGCAGTCTCGGCCTGCTGTTCGTATTCGCCCTCACCGGGTTCATGGGCCTGACGCTGGGTCCCATTGTCAGCGCCTACCTGCACCTGCCAAACGGCGGGCAGATCGTCATGACCGCCATGGGTGGCACCGGCGTAATCTTCCTCGGCCTGTCCGGCTATGCGCTCACCACGCGCAAGGACTTCAGCTTCATCGGCGGGTTCCTGATGGTCGGCATCCTGGTGGCTTTCCTCGCGGGACTGGCGAGCATGTTTTTCACCCTGCCCGGCCTGTCGCTGGCGGTTTCGGCGATGTTCATCCTGCTGATGTCGGGCTTGATCCTCTATGAGACCAGCCAGATCATCCATGGCGGGGAGACGAACTACATCATGGCGACGGTGACGCTGTATATCGCCATCTACAACCTCTTCCTCAGCCTGCTGCAGCTGCTGGGCGTGATGAGCGACGAGTAGGCGCCTGCCCGGAGTCAACCGCAAGCCCCGCACCGCGGGGCTTCATTTTTATGGAACCCGTAACATGCACGACAGCTTCGCCGCGCGCAACGAACTTGAAGAGAAACTGGCGGATGCCCAGGAGAGCCGGCTTCCGGAAAGCGAATTCATGCAGTACCTGCTGGAGACACAGGTGTTCATGCCGGTCAGGGATTCCATCGGCATCGAGGGCTTTACCGGCAGCAGCAAGGCCATACCGCTGACCATCAAGACGGAGGACGAGGTCGAGGTACTGATCGTGTTCACCAGCCCGGAACGCGCCAAGACCTTCCTGCAGGATTACCCCGGTTACGATGGCGGACTGCTGGTGGAGTTCAAGTGGGTGCTGGAGAAAACCGGCAGTGGCGTCGGCATCTCGATCAACCCGGACTGGCCGGTCGGGATAGACATGGAACCGGAGATGGTCCAACAGTTGAAACACAACTGACCCCGGCTACCTGGCGCGGTTTTGACATCGCACACCCGTACATTCTGGCGGGACCGCCTGTTCTGGCTGGCGGTCATGGCGGGACCGCTATCCTGGCTGGTACTGTTTCTGCTGCTGCGGCCCGCCCCTCAATGGGACTGGCCGTTCAGAATGCCGATGGAGTACCTGCTACCGGCCGTGATCTACCCCGTGCTGGAGGAAGCCGTGTTCCGCGGTCTGCTCCAGGAACTCGCGCAGGAGTACATCAGCCGCAGGAATGTCGGGCCGATCAGCCTGGCCAATCTGCTCACCAGCCTGGTCTTTACCGGTTTTCACTTTCTGAACCACGCCCCCCTCTGGGCGGCACTGGTCTTCTTCCCGTCGCTGGTGTTTGGATTTTTCAAGGACCGCTACCACACGCTAACCACGCCGATCCTGCTGCACGGATTCTACAATGCCGGATTCCTGCTGCTGTTCACGGTGCCTGCCTGAGCCGGGACGCCAGGGCATCGCGAAAACATCCATACCGTTGCCTCAGCCGCGGATCCTCCTGCGGGAGGAAGAGATGCTCCCTCTCCACCGGCGCCCATCCGGCCGAAGATCCGGCGGCCAGCCAGGCGATGCCGCGCAGGGTGGCCTCGACGCCGTGAAACCGCTCGACGTCGAGTCCGGACAGGTTGGCCAGCTTCCGGCACAGACCGTCAAGCGGCGCCAGGCCACCGGCGATCCTGATGCGCTTCACCCGGGGATTCCGCTCACAGAGCAGTTCGATGTTGGCCTGGAGCAGAAAGACAATACTCTCGACGACCGCGACCAGGGCCTGCGCCGGTCCTGGTTCCGCCCCCCTGTCGTCCGGCAGTAAAACCGGCTCCGGCCCGCGCCGCCACCAGGGGGCGCCCAGTCCACCGATACTGTTCAGAAAGACGGGCGGGTTATCGATCCGGTCGAGCCAGGCGCCAAGCTGCGCCGGCCAGTCCTCGATCCGGTACCGGGCCGCCATCCAGTCGAGCGCCGCCGCCGCACCGTTGACGGTGCCTTCCAGGTAGTGGTCCGCGGTGCGGGCATCGCTGCGGGACAGGCCGCGCAGCAGCCGGGAAACCGGCGGGTGCTGCGCTCCGGTCGGCAGCAGGACGAAAGCGCCGGTCCCCGTGTTGACCAGCAAGGTATCGCGATCCGGCACCCCCTGGGCATAGAGCGCGGCGGTCTGGTCTCCGTTGACGGCGGTCAGGGAGATGTTTCCGTGGCGGGTCATTCCGAAGTCGGCCAGGATCGGCAGGCAGTCGGGCAGGGTTTCGCGCGGGATGTGAAACAGATCAAGCAGCCACGGATCCCAGTCACGATCTTGCAGATTCCACAGCAGCGTGCGCGAGGCGTTGGCGTGATCGACCATCTCGCGCGCGCCCTGAACCAGATGATGCAGCAGAAAGCCCGCCAGCGGACCGATGACTAGCCTGCCCTGCCCCCGGGCGGAGGCCACCACCGCGTCATGCCGCAGCAGCCATTGCAGCTTGCCGGCGCCGTAGTGCGGCGAGAGCCGCAGGCCGGTTCGCTCCCGGATCGCCTCCTCGTGGCAGGCAAACGCCTCGAGGTCCGCCGCGGTGCGTGTATCCTGCCAGCTGAGTACGGGCGACAGTGGCCGGCCGGATCGGGATTCCCAGGCCAGCACGCTGGAACGCTGGGTGGCCAGTCCGGCCGAACCGATCTGCGCGGTGTCGATGCCTGGCTGCCGCAGGATTTCGTCCATGACGGCGCGCAGCGAGTCCTGTATCTCCACCGGCGATTGCTCCACCTCCGGGCGGTTGTGCGTCTGCAGGGAGACCGGACGACGCGCCAGCGCCACCATGTGCCCCTGACCGTCGTAGACGGCGGCGCGCGTTGAATGCGTACCCTGGTCGATGGCGAGCGTCAGCGTGTCGGTCACGGCGATGCCGGCCTCAATCCCAGCCGTGCGGTGTCTGCGACCGGCGTGCGCGCCGGCAGGGTCCGGTGCAGGAGGTCCATGACATGCCGCGCCGTGATGCGATAGCCGGTGAGCTTGCCGCCGTAGATCGACACCACGCGGGGTTGTCGCGGATTGTCCATTTCCAGGCGGGTCTCGCGGGAACGGGTGAACACCGCACGAGGTGAAGCGGGTAACACCCGAAGGCCCGCATAACGGTCCAGCACCGTCAGCGGGCGGTGCGGAAAATAATGCCGTACGGTTTCCAGCAGGTAGGCCTCCTCGCCGGGCAGGGGGATGGCGGCGGCGGGATTACCGCTATAGGGCGTTTCGGTGGTGCCGAGCAGCATCCGGTCCTTCCAGGGCAGCAGAAAGACGGCGCGCCGGTCGGCGGGGGCTTCCAGATAGTAGGCGCCCTGCAGGAGACGGCCTTCCAGGACCAGATGCGTACCCTGCACCAGATCGACGGCAATCCTGGACGGTGCGGGCCGAATCCGCTCCACCACCGCATTGATCCACGGCCCCGCGGCATTGACCAGCACGCCGGCCGTGCAACTTTCCGCCCTGCCTTTGACACGGTAGTGAACGACACAGCCGCCAGCGGCGATCTCCGCGGCGGTGAATTCCGCCGGGCTATACAGACCGGCACCCAGATCGACGGCGGATTGCATGACCGCCCGGGTCAACGCCGCATCGTCGGTCTGGGCATCGTAGTATCGATACACCGCCTGAAGCCCTTCGGTCTCCAGCCCGTCCAGATCCCGCCATTCACGACGGCGCAGCGCCCGGAAGCGGTTGACCGGGTGCAGGCCGCCGAGAAGGGCATACAGAGTGAGGCCGGCGCGGATGAGCCTGGGGCGGCGCGTGGTCCCGGGATAGATGGGTATATGAAATGACTGCAGGTGCACCAGCTCCGGAGCCAGCGCCAGCAGCAGCGCCCGTTCCCGCAGGCTTTCCCGGACCAGCGAGAGATGCGAACCCTCGAGGTAGCGCAGGCCGCCATGGATCAGTTTACTGGAACGCCCCGAGGTCCCGGCGGCCAGGGCGGTCTGCTCCAACACCAGCACCGAGTAACCGTCGCTGGCGGCCGCCTGCGCAACGCCGACGCCGTGGATACCCCCGCCGATGACAACGACGTCGTAGCGCTCAGTCACGCCCCGGCCCCGGCAAGGACCGGATCGATCAACAGGCTGCGGATGACGTCGGTCTCGAGCAGGGCAATACCACGCCGGCGCAATGCCAGCGCTTCCTCAACGGTATTGACCGTGTACGCAATCCACTGCCAGGGTCCCGGCCACAGGGTTTCAGGCTCGGCGGGCAGGCGTTTGCGGCTGCAGATCAGGTAGTCCGGCTGCAGCTTCATCGCCGCCGCACGGGAGGCGTTCGACCACTCAGGGAGGATCCAGCCGATGGGCAGGCGGCCGTGACGGCGGGCATGGATCAGGGGTTCCTGTACAAAGGAAATGATGATGCATTGCGCCAGCGCCTCGTGCAGCGCGGAGAGGATGCGGCGCATGACATGATCGGCGCCGAAGACCCCGAGGCTTTCCTGCTTGACCTCGATCAGGGCACGGGCGCGGGGCCATGACTGCAACAGCGGCACCAGTTCTTCGAGGCGTGCGAGGCGCACATCGGTATACCGCTCACCGAAACGCGACGGGCAACCGGCCGGGAGGGCGCCGAGAGTCGCATAACCGGTCTGCATGACCACATAGTCACGGCCGGTCACGCTGGCCACATCGGGATCGTGGCAGAGCACCGGCACGCCGTCGGCGGTGAGCTGGATGTCAGTTTCGAGATACGCGGCACCCGCGCGCAGCACGGCATCGAAGCCGAGCAGCGAATTTTCGGGATAGCTTGACGGTTCGCCCCGGTGGGCAACCAGGAAACCCTGCATGCCGCCCTCCGCCGGTCCGTCATCACCCGCACCACCCTTTGCTTCGTTCATTGCGGTGAGAGCGGATGTTCAGTGACTGACACGGGTTAAAATGAAACCAGTTGCTCGCCCGTGGGTTCGGCGCAACAGTACCAGTTCTCCGACAATCGCGGGATCGCCCCGCCGGCGCAGGAGGCCTCGAGCGGCGGTGCGGTGACTCCGGCCTGTCGGTGAGCCCGCTCCCAGACGCCTTGAAAGATTTCCCGCCGCGGCAGCTGGTCCCGCTCTGCCTGCGCGATCCACGACTGGATGTCCTGCTGCAGTTGATCGACACGGGGATCGGGATTGCGCCACGGGTGGCCGAGCAGGCGCTGGTCGAACGGCTCGATGATGCCCGCCAGACTCTCCAGCGGCAGCAACAGGGAACCCGCGGGGATCAGCAGGCGTATCGACAGCTGCACCGGGGCGACACTTTCGACCAGGCGCAGGTCGACGAGATGGCGCAGCAGGTCGAGGTAGCTGGCCAGCGTCGTCCAGGGGGTGAACGCCACGAAGGTCGGTGAAAGATCGATGCCGGTGGTGCGCAGCAAGTCCAGTGCGGCAATGAAATCCGCACGCGTATGGCCCTTGTCGAGTTCCCGCAGGATGCCGTCATCGACGGACTCGACCGCGGAGACGATGAACAGGCAACCGGTCTCCTTCAGTGTGCGCAGCTCCCGCGGGTAGTTCACGATATGTTCGATCTTGATCGTGGCGTCGTAGGTCACATCGGGAAATTCCTCGTGCAGCGCGCGCACGATCTTCAGCGCGTGCCCCGGGCCGTTGAAAAAATCCGGGTCGCCGAAGGAGATATGCCGCGCCCCTTCCCGGACCTGCGTGCGGATGTCGTCGAGGACGATCCCGGCGGGAATGGCGCGGAACCTTCCCCGGTAGACCGGCACGACCGGGCAGTGGCGGCAGAGGTACTTGCAGCCGCGCGTCGTCTCGGCGAAGCCCACCGTCCGGCGCGTAGCGTCGGGAAGGACAAGGGCGGCGTAACGTGACAGGGCCGGCAGCCGGTCGCGTTGCGGTGCGATGAAATCGATCCTGTCCAGGCTGATCTCGGGCTCGGTTTGCTTCCCGGCCTTCCCTGCCCGCAGTCGCCTGACGAGGGAAACCAGGCCGGGTTCGTATTCACCGCCGAGAACGGTTTGCACACCCAGGGATCGGAACAGGTCCGCATTCATGGGGGCATACAGGCCATAGACACACAGATCGGCGTGCGGAGCGAGCTGACGGATCTTCGGCAGGGCTTCCACGGCGATGCGGGTCGCCGTGTGCATGGCGATATAGATCGCCACCAGCCCGGTATCGACGTCCAGACTGTCATCGAGGCGTTGTATCGAAAGGTCGCAGCAGGCGACGGTGCAGCCTTCCCGATCCAGCCAGGCGGCCGCCTCCGCCAGACCGAACGGTTGACGCCCGAGTTCATAGGGATTGATCAATGTGACTTTCATATATATTTTCAGTAAGATATATGACATTCATGTCATAGTGCGTGAGAATCGTGTTGCGCCATTTGCGTGTGCCCTTGCCCACACCGCGCAACCAGCCTGCGTGGCGACCGCGCCCGCGAAATGGTAAACGCCTGCCCGGGAAATTAACACGGATGGATCATGCGCCATTACCAACACCGGGTATAGAACTTATGAGGCAAGTCACGAAGGCTACTTGGCAAAGGCGCACGTCCGTCGTCCGGCATGGCTCAGGTGCTCCGCCGGAACTGTGTTACTGTTCGGGCAACCCCCTACCGGCCCGGCACGAACCCGCATGAACGCCTTCCCCGACGTACACTACATCGATACGCCTTCCGCCCTGGAAGGGCTGTGCGCGGAACTGCGCGACAACCCGTGGTTCAGCCTCGATACCGAGTTCCTGCGCGAGAAGACCTACTACCCCGGGTTGTGCCTGCTGCAGGTGGCGACGCCGGGGCTGGTGGCCTGCGTCGACCCGATTGTGCTGGAAGACCTGTCTCCCCTGCTCGATGTCATCTACGATGAAGGCATCGTCAAGGTAATGCACGCCGCGCGCCAGGACATGGAGATCTTCTACCATCTGCGCAATGCCCTGCCCTCACCTGTTTTCGACACCCAGATCGCCGCCCTGCTGCTGGGTTTCCCGGACCAGATCGGTTACGGCAACCTGGTCAGGGAAACGCTTGGCATCGAGATCGAGAAACTGCATACCCGCACCGACTGGTCGCGGCGGCCCCTGTCGGAGGCGCAGATCCGCTATGCGGCCGAGGACGTCTTCTACCTGGCGCAGGTTTACCGCCACCTGATCGAAAAGCTCACCGAGCTGGGTCGCCTCGACTGGCTGTCTGATGATTTCGCACGGCTGACGCAGGTCGAGCTCTACAGCAATGATCCGGCGCAGGCCTGGCTCAAGGTGCGCGGTGCCAGCCGCCTGAAGGGTGCCGGCCTGGCGGTGCTGCAGGCGCTTGCCGGCTGGCGTGAAACGCTCGCCCGCGAGCTGGACCGCCCGCGGGGCTGGCTGCTGCGCGATGACGACCTGGTCGAGATTTCCCGCCACCAGCCCCGGACGCTGGAAGCGCTCGGGGATATCCGCGGCCTGAATGAGCGCTTCGTCGCCAGGCACGGGACGCGGCTGCTCGCGCTGATCGCCGAATCCAGGCAGCGCACCCCGCAACCCCTGCCCTCGACCGGGCAGCACCTCCGGCTGACACCGATGCAGGAGGCGCTGGTCGACGTGCTGATGGCGGCGGTGCGTGTCTGCGCGGCGGAGAACGCCCTCAACCCGGCCGTACTCGCCTCGCGGAAACAGCTGGAACAGCTCGCGTGCGGCGCGCAGGACAGCGAGCTGCTGCACGGCTGGCGCGGTCGGCTTGTCGGCCGTCAGTTACAGGCCCTGCTCACCGGCGAACTCGGCATCTACGCGCGCAACGGCGCCATTGAACTCAGGGCCGAATGATACCGGGCAAAGCCAAACCCTGATAAATAGCCACGGAATCACACGAATCACACAGAAGAATACAAAAAAATCTTTCCGTGTTTTTCCGTGTGATTCCGTGGCCATTTGTATTTCATCTGGACGACAGCGAACTCAGGTGCGGATGCCGTGCCCTTTTCTCAGCAGGTGGATGCTGAACGTGTACAGCAGCGCGATGAACCCGAAGCTGATCGCATACGAGGCCGGCAACGGAATGTCCGACACCCCGAGAAAACCGAAGCGGAACGCGTTGATCATGTACAGGATCGGGTTGGCCAGCGAGATGTGCTGCCAGAACGGGGGCAGCATGGTAATCGAGTAGAAGATGCCGCCGAGGTAGGTCAGGGGCGTGAGCACGAAGGTCGGGACGATCGAGATGTCATCGAAGCTCCTGGCATAGATGCCGTTGATGAAGCCCGCCAGCGAAAACAGGATCGCGGTCAGAATGATCATGCTCAGCATGACCCAGATGTTATGGATGCTGAGTGGGGTAAACAGCAGGGATACCAGCGTGACGGCCACGCCAACCGTCAGTCCGCGCGCCGTGCCACCGGCGATGAATCCGGTCAGGATGATGTAGTTCGGCACCGGCGAGACCAGCATCTCCTCGATGTGGCGCTGGAATTTCGAACCGTAGAACGATGACACCACATTGGCGTAGGAATTGGTGATCACCGCCATCATGATCAGCCCGGGCACAATGAAGTCCATGTAGCGGAAGCCATCCATATCGCCGATCTGGGCGCCGATCAGGTTGCCGAAGATGATGAAATACAGCGCCGTGGTGATCATCGGCGGCAGCACCGTCTGTATCCAGATACGCGCGTAGCGCAGGATCTCCCTGGTCACAATGGTGCGAAAAGCGGTTAATTTCTCCTGCAAGGTCATGGCTCAGCGTCCATTGCTGCCATTACCCTCGACCAGACGGACGAACAGCTGTTCCAGGCGGTTGGTCTTGTTGCGCATGCTGAGCACCCGGATATCCTGCCGGGTGAGATCCTCGAACAGGCGATTGATGGACTCGTCCCGGGAGATATCCGCCTCCAGGGTGGTTTCATCAACGAGTCTCAGATGGTGCCGCGGCAGCGACGGCGCTTCCGTCAGCGGCACGGCGATGTCGAAAATGAAGGTTTCCATGTGCAGGGTATTGAGCAGTTTGCGGGTGGTGGTATTTTCGATCAGTTCGCCGTCGTCGATGATGGCGATGTTCCGGCACAGGCTTTCCGCTTCTTCCAGGTAATGGGTCGTGAGAATGATGGTGGTCCCGGCCGCGTTGATATCGCGCAGGAACTGCCACATGGAACGGCGAATCTCGATATCGACGCCGGCGGTCGGTTCGTCGAGGATCAGGAGCCGCGGTTCATGCACCAGCGCACGGGCGATCATCAGCCGCCGTTTCATGCCCCCGGAAAGGTTGCGCGCCATCTCGCTGCGCTTCTCCCAGAGGCCGAGCTGCCGGAGGTAGGTCTCGGCGCGCCGGAAGGCCTCGCCACGCTCGATGCCGTAATAGCCGGCCTGGTTGGCGACGATCTCTATGACCGGCTCGAACTGGTTGAAATTGAATTCCTGCGGCACCAGGCCGATGCAGGATTTTGCGGCGGCGGTGTCGGTATCGAGATCGTGATCGAAGACGCGCACCTGTCCGCTGGTCTTGTTGACCAGAGAGGCGATGATGCCGATGGTGGTCGACTTGCCGGCGCCGTTCGGGCCCAGCAGCGCGAAGAAATCGCCCTCGGCGACGTCCAGGCTGATGCCCTTCAGCGCGACGTGACCGTTCTTGTAGACCTTTTTCAGCTCGCGCAGGGACAAGGCATGCGTCATAGCCTCACACCAGCTTCATCAGCAGCAGGACGAACGCGACCACCAGCAGCAGGGGCACCAGCAGCCCGGCCCAGTCCCGCTCTTTCGCCTGCCGGCTTTGTTCCAGCATCGCCTTGACGCCGGGGCCGGCCCAGAACAGGACAAGGAGCGCAATTGCCGCCATTAGCACCATTTCCCAGGTTGACAGTTTATTCATGTCGGTCGATGGTCTCGCGGTTGCGCGTGCGGTGGATTCCGCACGAATCAGGCGGTGGAATCCGCCATTTTTACGCTATGATAAGCCATCCGTAAAATCGATGGACAAGGTACAGGGTATGTCGCTGCAAGAAAGTGCGTTTCACACGCTACCGGCAGTTCGCTCCGGCCCCGGCATAGCCCGGGTCCGGAACCGATGCCTTAACCGACTAGCGGCATCATGAGCCAGTGGGCCGAGGGCTGTGTCGTCAATCTCCGCCAGTGGACGGAGGAACTCTACTCATTGCAGGTGAAGGCCGATATCGCCCCCTTCACCGCCGGGCAATTCACCCGTATCGCCCGGAAGATCAACGGCGAGATCATCGCACGTCCCTATTCGTTTGTGAATGCGCCGGACGATCCCCTGCTGGAGTTTTACTTTATCACGGTGCCCATGGGTCCCCTGACGCATGAGCTGATAAACCTCAAACCCGGTGATGATATCCTCGTCGCACAACGCGCCGCCGGCTTTTTTGTCCTCAAGGAGCTGCCGGATGCCGAGTGTCTGTGGATGCTGGCCACCGGCACCGCGATCGGTCCGTTTCTCTCGATCCTCGGCACCCGCGAGGTATGGGATCGCTTCAGGCATATCGTCCTGGTCCACTCGGTCCGCCTGGCCAGGGAATTGACCTACCAGGACACCCTCCGGCATGTGCTCGCAGGACATCCCGACCAGCTGCAGGTAATCCCCATGGTGACCCGCGAAACGGTCGATTACGCACTCGGCGGTCGCGTCACCCGGGCCATCGAGGACGGCCGTCTCGAGGCGCGCACCGGCCTGTCACTGAATGCCGATACCTCGCAGGTCATGATCTGCGGCAACCCGGCCATGGTGCACGACACCACGCACCTTCTGGAGGCGCGGGGACTCAGGAAGAATCGCCGCCGCGAACCCGGCCACATCACTACCGAACTGTACTGGAAGGAGTAGTCGCAGCAGGAAATACGTGGAGGAATTCCAGCAACATGCTGGTGGCATGCGGATCGGGTGGACAGCCCGGGCGGTCGAAGCAGCAGATGCTGCCATTCGACCTGATACGTGAGCGGAGATAGGCGACATAGCGGCTTTCCCCGGGTATTTTCACGTCCATCTTCTTCAGCATGAGAAGCCCCTGCATCAGGCCGTCGATAAATCCCGCCTGTCGAAGCCAGGGCAGACTGTTGATGAGATAATCCTGCCCGAGCTGGATTGCGAGCGGGTCTCCACCGCAGGCATGGAGTGCGAAGACGGCATGGGTGGTGGTATAGAAGTGGGTCATCCCGTGACCGGCGCCAAAGCTGCCGTCCGGCAGCTGCAATGCCTCGATTGATTTCATCGCCCGGGTGAGCCGTTTCTGTGGCACGGGGTCGGCGAAGTAGCACAGGGCGTACAGGGCGGAAGCCCTGTCGAGCAGGTTGACCTCCTCCAGGCAGCCCTGAATACGGGAGCTGAGCGTGGTCGGATCGAGTTCCATCCCGGCCATGTTGAGAAAACCCTCGATCACACGCAGGTTGATCACCTCGTCACAACCCAGCGTCGCCGGGTCCAGTGATCGTACCCGCCCGGCAAGCTCGCCGAGTACCCGACGGGTATCGGTTTGTTCGGCCACGTCCCTGACGTTGACCAACCCGAAAAGCATCGAGGCGATCTCGTCCAGCTTCAGGGGTGACGAGAGAGACGCATGCAAGCGATCGAGCACCCAGTGACGGGTGGCGTCGTCTTGCCTTGCAGCCGGTATGGCGGTGGCGCTGACCAGCAGGCTGGCAAGGATCACGAAGCGGATCTTCTCCGCCAGGCGCCGGCCGCACAACCTGCCTTCATTCGGGAAACTCACCGGGACACCGGGTTTCGGCAAGCGGGCGGAACCGGGTGCTGGCAGGGCATTGTCAGAGAAACAGGGTCAACACACCGGTATAGCCATACAGGCGATTATGAGAGATCTCGCCATTGGCGAAGAATCCCACCAGCGGAAACTCACCCAGTTCATCCCGAATCATCTGCAATTCCTCGGAATTGCCGCCGAACTGGTTGCGTCCGCGTCCCAGGCAGGTGAAATACACCCCGCCGCGGATGGTGCCCCGGGCGCGTTTGCCCAGATCGCGCAGCATGCGCAGCATGTCCTCGCGCGCGCTGTCGCCGTCACGACGGCAGAACATAACGGGATCGCCCTCCTCCACCAGGTCGCCGATCGCCACGAGCTTCTGACCGGGATCGATCCCGACCAGGTTGCGCACCAGGTAATCGCCGGTATCCGAGCCGGGGACGGGCAGACCGGCAAAGATATAGCCGGCAACCCGTGTCAGGTCGCGCGCGAGCACTTCCCCGATGTCTTCGCGGAATACGTCCAGCGCCGGCAGGCCATCGAGTTCGGCCAGGATATTGCGTTGTGAGCGGGTGATGGTGTGTTTCATCCCGATCGGGGTGCAGCCCTGGGTCAGTCCGCTGATGACCGGGACCCCGGCGGAAAACAGCACCCCCGAGAGACCGTTCTCGTAGCGGCCGCCGGCGATCTGGATCTGATGTTGCCCCGCGCTGGCCGATGACAGGCCGCCGACCAGGAAGCCGGGGTCCAGTTCGATCGACAGCGATTCGATGATCTGCGGGATGTGGCTGTTGCGGGGATCGCCGTGGACGATGCCGAAGTGGACCTGCTGTCCGACGATCCAGTCCCGGTTGACCTTGAGCATCTCCACCAGGGCGTCGAGGCCCGCCGGGACGAGGCGGTAGCTGTCCTCGGGCAGCGTCGCCAGCATGACGGCGGCGGCCGGCTCATCGTATATCTCGATGCCGGTGCCGCAGATGCCGGCGCCAACGGTCCCGACCCAGTCACGAACGCCGGTGCCGGCGCGCAGGCGTTCAAGCAGCCTGTCGAGGTCAGGTGCCAGCGGCTCGGTGATATACAACAGGCCGAGTCGGGCGGCGCCGGGCCCGGAATCCAGCGCCGTCAGGCACTGCTCGGCAACGCTGCGCCAATCCGCTCCCGCGGCACAGGCCGCCTTGAAGTTCGTTTCCGCCATCGGCCCATTGTACGTGATTACTGAGCAGCGGGCGCATAGACGCTGCGGATCACGGTCCCGTCCAGGCAGAAGGAGTTCAATGCCGGGTTCCTGGCACGACGCGAATGCGAATTAATGGCCACGGAAGCACACAGAACAAAACAAAATATTTCCGTGTGACCCCGTGGCCATTTGCCGGAAGTTGACTTCAGGAATACGCGTCAGGATTGACGCGGACTCCTTCACGTTTCGTACCCCAGCACCGGCGCGAGCCAGCGCTCGGCCTCCTTGAGGGTGATGCCCTTGCGCCTGGCATAGTCCTCGACCTGGTCACGGCCGATTTTTCCGGTACCGAAATACTGTGACTTGGGGTGAGAGAAATAAAACCCGGACACCGCCGCGGTCGGCAGCATGGCGAAACTTTCGGTGAGGTGCATACCCGCATTTTCGATCGGGTCGATGAGGGTCCAGAGTATCCCCTTCTCGGTGTGATCCGGGCAGGCCGGATAGCCGGGCGCGGGGCGGATGCCGCGGTATTCCTCCTTGATGATCTCCTCATTGGAGAGGTTCTCACCCATGGCATAGCCCCAGAATTCCTTGCGCACTCGCTCGTGCAGTCGTTCCGCAAAGGCTTCGGCGAGGCGGTCGGCAAGCGCTTTCAGCAGGATGGCGTGGTAATCGTCGTGGTCGGCCTCGAACTCGGCAAGTTTGCGCTCGATGCCGATGCCCGCGGTAACCGCGAACGTGCCAAGGTAGTCGGCCACGCCGGTCTCCTTCGGCGCGATGAAATCCGCGAGGCACAGGTTGGGGGCGTCGCGCCGCTTGCTCATCTGCTGGCGCAGGAAGTGGAATACCGTCAGCACCGCGCCGCGCGAATCATCGGTGTAGAGTTCCACGTCGTCTCCGACGCTGTTCGCGGGGAAAAAACCGATCACACCGCTCGCGGTCAGCCATTTCTCGCGGATGATCCGCTCGAGCATCGCCTGTGCATCCTCGAACAGGCGCCGCGCCTCCTCGCCCACCGTCTTGTCATCGAAGATCTGCGGGTACTTGCCTGCCATCTCCCATGCCTTGAAGAACGGTCCCCAGTCGATGCGGTTGACGAGTTCAGGCAATGGATAGTCCGCCAGCACCCGGATGCCGAGAAATTCCGGTCTGGCCGGCTGGTACTTGTCCCAGTTAGCCTGGAAGCGGTTCGCGCGCGCCTCCGCCAGGGTGGCCAGCTTGCGCGTCCTCTGCTGGCTCTGGCGCTGCTCACGCAATTCACCGTAGCGTTGCTTGATGCCATCGATGTAATCCGTGCGCTGCTCCTCGCTCAGCAGGCTGCTGGCCACACCGACGGCGCGCGAGGCGTCCGGAACATAGACCACCGCGCCCTGATACTGCGGGTCGATCCTTACCGCGGTGTGTATCTGCGAGGTGGTGGCGCCGCCGATCAGCAGCGGCACGGTGAAGCCCTGGCGCTGCATCTCGCTGCCGACATGGACCATCTCATCGAGCGAGGGCGTGATCAGGCCGGACAGGCCGATGATGTCGACCTTCTGCTCACGCGCCGCCTGCAGGATGGTCTCGGCGGATACCATGACGCCGAGATCGATCACCTCGTAGCTGTTGCACTGCAGCACCACGCCAACGATGTTCTTGCCGATGTCGTGCACGTCGCCCTTCACCGTCGCCATCAGGATGCGTCCGTTGGTCTGGGCGGTTTCGCCTTGCGTCTCCATATAGGGCAGCAGGTAGGCGACCGCCTTTTTCATTACGCG
>CAVQCA010000034.1:0-15550 GCA_963710815.1 uncultured Gammaproteobacteria bacterium
CACGGACCCAATCACATAGCGGCTGTGTGTCGAGCATGCGGATGGGTGCAAGCAGCATCGATACAGGATCTCCAGCAGCACGCCTGTCGTGAGTTCGGCGGCGCTTGCCATAATCCCTGCGCGGGTGGGTAAGCGCCACATCGAGTATCGCCAGGAACTTGGGTATGAACAGCAGCAGGGCGGTACTGCCCAGCAGCCCTATCGCCCATTCCGGATGCCACTCGGGCCAGAGGGGAAACAGGCTGTGAGCGGAGGGGAAGTAATCGATCGGCCGCGGTCCCAGCCGGGTGGTTTCGATGCTCGTCGATACAGGAAGGCCAGCCACAAGGGTGAAGCCATATACGACATGATGCCATTGAGAAAGGCCAGGCGATGGGCCAGGTGGAGCTTTCTGCCGAACAACATGAGCCAGAGATGCTGCAGATTTCCCTTGGCCCAGCGTCGATCGCGGGTCAACTCATCCACCAGTGTCGGCGGGACTGTTCATAACTTTGCGGCAGATCAGGTTCCATCCAGATTTCGTAGCCGGCTCGGCCCATGTAGGCCGCCTCCACGAAGTCATGGCTCATGATCGGGCCCTTGAAGATTCCGATGCCCGGCAATTCGCGCAGACCGCAATACCGGATAAAGGGATCGACACGCAGGATGGCGTTATGCCCCCAGTAGACCGCCTCCCCCAGTTGTACCGAGGCAAGCCCGGCGCTGAACAGGGGCCCGTAGAAGCGGTTGGCGAACTGCTGGAATCGCGCAAAGGCCGATTTGGCGTTGATCAGTATGGGATTCGTCTGCAGGATGCCGATCTGCGGTTCCAGCTGCATGTGTCGCACCATCCGCACCAGCGTCTCGCCGCTCATCACGCTGTCGGCATCCAGCACGATCATATATTCATAATTTCGGCCCCAGCGACGCAGAAAATCGGCGATGTTGCCGCTCTTGTAGCGAAGGTTGACCGTACGGCGGCGATAGAACAGGTGATTCCCCGCATCCAGATCCCCGCAAAGCCGGAACCAGGCCGCCTGTTCCGCGAGCCAGACATCGGGGTCGCGGCTGTCCGATAGGACGTAAAAATCGAAATGCTCCAGGTGGCCGGTGGCCTGCAGGGACCGGTAAATCGCCCGCACGCCTCCAAAGGTGCGACCGAGTGGTTCATGATAGATGGGCATGACGACGGCGGTACGGGCGAGCGGAGTCTCCGCCATCCGCGTCGCATCGTGGCGGCGCGCGAGGGAATGGACATCACCGCCACAGCGGCGCAACACAAAGCCGAAGATTGCCATCCAGAAGCCAACCGAAATCCACGCAAACAGGATCGCGAACAGGCACACCAGGCCTCGCTCCACCCCGTTGCTTCCATGGTAAGGCAGCACCGATACCATGAAATAGCTCGCCAGCAGGGTCTGCGCCAGCACCAGCAATGTCAGCACGGCGCGACGCAGCATCGCCACCCAACGCCACCGCGCGCCCCGGCCGGCGGTCCGCGTGGCATCGGCCCCGGCGCCCATCCCGACATGGGAGTCAATCATAGGTAGGGAGCGTATCCGAGACTGATGCGCTTGATTGGCGGCGATGCCGGAGGCAGACACAGTTCAGGCAGGGCGATGCGCTGTGGCAACGCCTCCATGACGCGCCTGATCAGGTCGGCATCCCCGTCCACTACGGCCTGCTCCACGATGTGCAAGGCCGTGCGGGTCGTGTCAGGATCAAGCGGCACACCGGACCAGCGCAACCAGGCAAGCACCCTGCCTAGGGCATATTCGGCGGCGGTGCGCGCCAAGGCTACCGCCCACTGCCCAGTATGGTGTTATCCGCCGGCAGCCGGTAATTCCAGGTTTCGGAAACTGGCTGGCCATCCTTGCTGAGGTAGGCTCGCAGGGAAAGCGGCTTGTCTTCCGCCGGTTTGGCGAGGATGGAAAGGCGCCAAAGCTGGTCCGAGGGTACATATTCCACGAAATGCTCGATCACCTCGCCATTATCGCCCGCCGTGACGGAACTCATGACTGGCGCATTGGCCGGCAATTTGGCGAGCGGGCCACCAGCGAAATCGACGATGAGCCGGTAGGCCCCCGGGACGGTGCCACCACCCACCATGTCACCGTTTCCAACGAAGGTATTTAACACCTGCCCGGCGGGCTCGTTCGCCACTGTGCGATCGCCGAAGCTGACGGTGTAGTCATACTTCAGAGACTGGTCTTTGACGACCGCGTTCCCCGGACTCCAGAACGCCACGATGTTATCGTTGGTTTCGGAGTCTGACGGCAACTGCACCAGCACCACGTGCCCCTTGCCCCAGTCACCCTGGGTTTCTATCCAGGCGCTCGGGCGCGTCTCGTAGTGAGCGCCGAGATCCTGGTAGTACCAGAACTTGTCGTGCCGCTGCAACAGCCCAAAGCCCTGCACATTATCCGTCTGGAAGTAATCCATCTCCAGACTCCTGGGATTGAGCAGCGGGCGCCACAGCCATTCGCCGCTGACGCCGTCGTGAACCAACAGTCCATCGGAGTCGTGTACCTGCGAACGCCACTGCCCCTGCGGGCGGGGTGTATTCTCGCCATAGTAGAACATGCTCGTCAGCGGAGCTATGCCCAGGAGTTGTATGGCATCGCGGGTAAAAAGCCTGGCTTCCACCTTGAGTCTTGTGGGATTTCCCGGATATACCGTAAAACGGTAGGCGCCGGTAATGCTCTTGCCGTCGAGCAGGCCATAGAACACCGTTGTATTGGCATCCTTATCCGGGCGCATCAGCCAGAATTCGACAAAGGACGGGAACTGCTCGCCGGAGGGGAGACCAGTATCCACCGCAATTCCACGCCCGGAGATGCCGAAGGTGTTATCACTGGCGACACCGCGAAAATAGCTGGCCCCGGCGAACACCAGAAACTGGTTCTGGGCATTGGCATCCTGCAGGGGATAGGTCAACTTAAAACCGGCATAGCCGAGGTCGGGCGGAATTCGTCTTTCCACCTCCGCATCGGAGAAAGTGAAATAGTCCTTGCGAAACGCCAGGTCGTGAACGCCTTGTGCATCGATAATGTGCAGCTTTACCGGATGCCGGTAATAGAGCCCCGGTGACAACAGCATGACCTGGAAACGTGAATGGCTGGCGTGCCAGAGGCTTTGGTCAGGTTTGAATCGTATCCCCTGGTATTGCTCATAGCTCAGATCCTGCATGAACCTGGGAATCGGGTCGGGCGCCTGGTATGACTGCTGTGCCAGATTCTTCGCCCTGGCGATGACGTCATGAAATCCAAATCCTTGCGCCTCGGCCTGTGCGTTGAAGACTAATATTGCCAGCGCCGCGACGAGGGTTATGTGACGCATCTCAAATGACTCCCATGCAATTCATTGGTAACTCCTGTTTTCACCAGGCATTTGATTACTGAAGGATTCCAGGTTGACACATGCCGCCGCAAAACCATCAGTGCACTGAAAGGTTTTTATCGGTGAGATGGTATAACCGGATATCGCCTGTCCTGAACAGGACGATACCATCCGCCTGGCGTCAGCGGGAAGATTCCCTGCGGTTTCTTCATGAGTCATCCATCAGGGCTTCAAGGCGGCCATGCCGGCTTACAGCGAAACAGGGAGGACCAATAAGATCAAAGTATGAACATAACAACGTCGTATCCAGAAACAAACCGGGGCGCAACCCGGGCCCGGATTGAAACAACCCGGCATCATTCGCCGAGCATGATGCAAGTCATGTTGGTCGGGGCGAGAGGATTTGAACCTCCGACCACTTGCACCCCATTCCGTTAGTTGCATTATAAGTGCTTGTATTCATAGTAATCAATCGGGGCGCCCGTTGCACCAATTGCAGGACAATGCATAACACCGCATAACAGGTCCCACATGCAGGATGCGCATTGTACCTTGGATCGCTTTTCAGAACTCAAACACTTCCGGAAGGATTCGAACCAACGACCGCCTGGTTCGCAGTGTTACTCCAAAACCTCTCCAACTATCTAATTTACTTAACAAATAAAGAAATATTTTGTCCATTACTTTTCGCCTATATGGCGTTTAATGTATTGATACAGTCCCCGCCAACCTTTACATCCCGACCTTGCGGGAAGACTTCTCCGACTACTGCGGCAACCTAAACCTCGACGCGATCTTTGAGCCGCCGCAGCGCTAGATGTCAGGCAGGCGGTCCCTTCAGCTCTACGACGTTCCCCTCTGGATCAGTGACATAAACCGAAGGCCCGAAACCTTCCGCACCATAGCGCGTTTTCACCGTGCCGGCCTCAACGCCATGCTCGGCAAGCTGGCCGTGCAACGCGGTTTCGTCGAACGGCTCGATGCGCAGGCAGAAGTGCTCTAGGTTCCGGCCCTCCTTGCCGGGTGCTGCGCCGCCGATTTTGCCCATCTCACTTCCTACCGGCACCAGGTCGATCAGCGACCGCCCAGCGCGCAACTGGATCAATCCGGTATCCACACGTCGCTCAACGGTGCAGCCCAGCGCGTCGCAATAGAAACGCAGCATCCTTTTCGGGTCAACGACCCGCAGCACCAGATGATCGATTTCGCGGATATGGAACATGGCTGGCAAAATGGATGCGTGAGTAAAATCGGAGGGCATTATCCACTCACGGATTGGTTTCGCCAAGAATGCGCTGATTTTTAATGTTGGATGTTATCTTCCCTCCCTGGGTCGAGCGGCTGCTGTCAGCCGCTGCACTACTAACTCGACCCTTCCCCGAGCACTGGCTGCGCCTCGCAGAAACAAGGGCTGAGGATTGGCGCTAATCAACTGAGCCAGTGTGCGGCCGAGGCGGCACTCCAGAAAATCCCCGACGGAAGACCGCTCAGCCAGGATCAGGCAAGCTCGAAGCGGTCCGCGTTCATGACCTTGCTCCAGGCCGCTACGAAGTCCTGCACGAACTTCTCTTGCGCATCGTCCTGCCCGTAGACCTCTGCAATCGCGCGGAGCTGCGAGTTGGAACCGAAGATGAGGTCGACGCGGGTGCCGGTCCACTTCAGCTCGCCTGTTGCACGGTCGCGTCCTTCGAACTCATCCCCGTCTTCCGAGGTCGCCTTCCACTCGGTCCTCATGTCGAGCAGGTTGACGAAGAAGTCGTTGGTGAGTATCCCGGGGCGCCTGGTGAAGACGCCGTGTCGAGACTGTCCGACATTGGCGTTCAACGCACGCATGCCACCGACGAGCACCGTCATCTCGGGCGCGGTCAGCGTCAAGAGCTGAGCCTTGTCGACCAGCAGCTCCTCAGCCGACACGCTGTACCTGGCCTTCTGGTAATTGCGAAACCCGTCCGCGATCGGTTCGAGCACGGCGAAGGCGTCCACATCGGTTTGCTCCTGCGTGGCATCCATGCGCCCCGGCGCGAAAGGTACCTCCACATCCTGTCCGGCGTTCTTCGCCGCCTGCCCGACAGCGGCGCAACCGCCAAGGACGATCAGGTCGGCGAGCGATACCTGCTTGCCACCAGTCTGCACGGCGTTAAACTCCTTCCGGACGCCTTCAAGGGTTTGCAGCACCTTCGCCAACCGGGCAGGCTGGTTGACCTCCCAGTCCCGCTGCGGCGCGAGACGGATGCGCGCCCCGTTCGCCCCACCGCGCTTGTCAGAGCCGCGGAAGGTTGCCGCCGAGGCCCAGGCGGTCGAGACCAGCTCGGAGATGGACAGCCCCGAGTCGAGGATCCTGGCTTTGAGGTCCGCGATATCGGTCGCGTTGATCAGCTCGTGATCGACCGCCGGAACGGGGTCTTGCCAGATTAACTCCTCGGCCGGGACCTCCGGGCCGAGATAACGCGAGCGCGGGCCCATGTCGCGGTGAGTCAGCTTGAACCACGCGCGAGCGAAGGCGTCCGCGAGCTCCTCCGGGTGCGCGTGGAAATGCCGCGCAATCGGCTCGTAGATCGGGTCCATCCGCATCGCCATGTCCGCGTCGGTCATGATGATCGGGACCCGCTTCGACGGATCGTCGGCGGCCGGCGCCATATTCTTGTCAGTCGCCTCCTTCGGCGTCCACTGCCAGGCGCCCGCCGGGCTCTTGGTCTGTTCCCACTCGTTGCCGAACAGCATGTCCAGATAGCTGTTGTCCCACTGCGTCGGGGTCGGTGTCCAGCCGCCTTCCAGACCGCTGCCAATCTGATCGCCCCCTTTACCGCTGCCAAAGCTGCTCTTCCAGCCGAGGCCCATCTGTTCGATGGGGGCAGCCTCAGGTGCAGGCCCGACCAGCGCCGCATCGCCCGCGCCATGGCATTTGCCGAAGGTGTGGCCGCCGACGGTGAGCGCGACGGTCTCGTAATCGTTCATCGCCATGCGCGCGAAGGTCTCCCGAACGTCCCGGCCGGACGCGAGCGGATCCGGTTTGCCGCCCGGCCCCTCCGGGTTCACGTAGATCAGACCCATCTGAACGGCGGCGAGGGGATTCTCCAGATCCCGCTCACCGAAATGGCGCTGGTCGTCGAGCCACTCGGTCTCCGATCCCCAGTAGGTGTCCTCTTCGGGCTCATAGACGTCCGCGCGTCCGCCGCCGAAGCCGAAGGTCTTGAAGCCCATCGACTCCAGGGCACAGTTACCGGTGAGGATCATGAGGTCGGCCCAGGAGATCTTGTTGCCGTACTTCTGCTTGATCGGCCAGAGCAGCCGGCGCGCCTTGTCGAGATTCACGTTGTCTGGCCAGCTGTTGAGCGGTGCGAAACGCTGCTGGCCCGAGCCTGCTCCGCCGCGGCCGTCCGAGATGCGGTAGGTGCCCGCGCCGTGCCAAGCCATCCGGATGAAGAGCGGACCGTAGTGACCATAGTCTGCCGGCCACCAGTCCTGCGAGTCGGGCATCAACGCGTAGAGGTCCTTCTTCACGGCCGCGAAGTCGAGCTTCCTGTACGACTCGGCGTAGTTGAACCCCTCGCCCAGAGGATTGGACTGGGGGCAGTTTTGCTGGAGAAGCTTCAGGTTCAGCTGGTTTGGCCACCAGTCCCGATTCGACTTCACTCCACTAGTCGTGTGCATGACCGGGCACTTGCCCGTGTTCGTGTCAGTTTTTGCCTTCATCTTTCCCTCCGATCGTGGCTGCAATTTCCTTCAGGTTGTTCCGCATGGAACTATCGTGACTCCTGGGCGTCATTACCGACCAGGCCCCGGTTGCCTTCCTCGGCGTACACCTTCAGCGCGAAGTCGCGCTCGGCATTGGCGACGGTGGATACGCGCAGCAGCGTCTCGACCGTGTTGCCGACTTTCGGGTTCCTCGTCCTCATCACTGCCAGACGCGTTACCGCCAGAACCTGTTCAGAGTCTGGACCCCGCATCGTGATCCTTCCAATCGATTATTTCGATTCCAATGATAGCCAGTCGCTATCTACAAGTCCGGCAATCTGAACCTTGTCCTATTCCTGCGCGAGGTTCCTGGTACCCCGATATCTTGCCGTGAGGGAACAGCGCTACTGGTCGACGAGCTTGTAGCCGCTGCCGTAAACGGTGATCAGGTAGCGGGGGCTCGGCGGGTTCGGGCTCGAGTTTCTAGCGCAGGCGTACTATATAGTTGTCCACGCTGCGGGTTTTCGATCTCGCTCTGGTGACCCCAGACATCGGCAAGAAGCGTCTCGCGCGATACCAACCCATGATGGTGTCGGGCTTCATGGTATTAGCCACATCCTCAAGCACTTTACGGCCAGGGCGATGCGCGATTTCAGCGAGTGTCATCCGCTCCGCATCAGTGAACCGCAATGGTGTCTTGAGTTGAGCTTTGAGGATCCTGTTCTCGGCAGCAAGATACTCATTACGCAAAAGGAGTTCCTGTTCCACTGTCCCGGTAATGCAGGGCCAGAACACACGCCCAATCCATAAAACCACCCATCGCCGATTAAAATTAGAATTAATCAGGCAATTGTAAGCCTCATTTGAGGCAAGACACTAAGGCATTGTGACATGGACTATCGATGTTAAGATGTTGATATTGCAATACGGATGAGTTTTTTGACTACACGGGGTATTTTTAAAGTTGTCATCCTCGCGAAGATGGCAATCTTATCTCCGCGATGTTTGCCGGGAGAAAGACTCTGGATCAGGAAATGGCAGATAAAACGAACACTGACTGATGACTGAAACATCGCAACATACAGATACGACTATCAGTGCTCAGCTTGAATACATATGAAACTCAATAGCACAGTGCTAATGGAATAGCCGCGCCTAAAATTGCGCCGTAGATCATGTGTCCCACTACGGTACTAAAAGGTGTAGAGCGACCATAATTTAATCCCATGAAACCCGGTGGCTCCAGTCGACGGAATGCGGTAGGCCCGTCAAATTCGGTTGCGATACGAGGATGCATGTGTGGCAGGATCGGCAAGACTACCACCAGCAACATCAAGCCATGAACAGCACCAATCAGTGCGCCGAACCACCAGTGAAATATTTGCACACTGGTAAATACCAGGTAATACATAAAGGCGAATATCCAGCCACCGACAATGTAAAAGGTAAAGCCATAAACACTGGCGCGGTCGCGATCACCCGTGAACAGGGTTCCAATCAAAAACGGCAGGCTCAGTCTCGACAGGCCAAGCCCCTGACTGCCCTGGAGAACAATCGACAAGGCTGAGGTTGCAACAAAGCCCCAGACTGCAACATGCAATAACACTTGCGGTTGCCAGAGATGAATCATTTATGTGCTTCCTCCTGTTCGGCTTCCACCAGTAGCATTGCAGCATTGATCAAACCAGTATGACTAAAGGCCTGTGGAAAATTACCCAGCGCCATTCCGGACTCCGGGTCTGCTTCCTCGGCGAACAGCCCCAGATCATTACCGTATTCCAGCAATGCATCAAACCGCTTTCGTGCTGCGGTAATTTCACCCGCCAGCACCAGATATTCTACTGCCCAGAAGCTGGTGATCAAAAAGGCGCCTTCACCGGGTGGGAGAAAATCATCAAAGCCTTCGGGAAAACGATACAGCAATGCGCCAGCGCCCAGTACTTTCTGGATGCGCTCGTAAGTTGCACGCATTCTCGGATTGGTCGCGTCAATAAAACCATGCCTTGCCAGCAGTAATATACTGGCATCGACTTGATTGCAGTCAGCAGCGGTAATATAAGTACCGCTCTCATGATCGAAGCAACGTGTTTCAATAAATCCTGCAATAGCCTCGCGTTCGACCTCAAATTCCCGCCTGGGAATCCGCACAACACCGCTATTGGCCAGTTGTAACAGTCGATCCAGCCCTACCCAGCACATTAATTTGGAATGCGTGTAGTGGCGCGGTGCATCACGCGCTTCCCATATACCCTGATCAGGGTTGCGCCATTCAGCACAAATCATTTTGCCGAAGCCCAGCAGCAAACGAGACTCTGAGCGATCGAGTTTTCTGCCACGCAGAACGTATTCATAGGCGGCGGCAATGACTTCACCATAGATATCGAGCTGATGCTGTTCACCTGCCGCATTGCCGATTCGCACCGGCAGGGAATCACGATAGCCTGCGAGCCCTGATAATTCGCGTTCATGCAGATGTGTTTCACCATAGACATTATAGGCAACACGTAACCGGGGCCAGGTACGTCGTGTTGCATGCAGCATCCAGCCAAGAAAGGCTTCACCTTCAGCGATAAAATCAAGATCGATAAAAGCGCGCAGGGTAAGGCTGGCATCACGGATCCAGCAATAACGGTAATCCCAGTTGCGAACACCGCCTATTTTGCCCGGCAAGGATGTGCTGGGTCCGGCGATCAGTGCGCCCGATAAACCATAGGTCAGCAATTTGAGCGTCAGAATACTGCGCTGCACCTGCGTTTTATAAGGCCCTTCGTAACTTGATTGTTTGACCCATTCCTGCCACCAGTCGACTGTTGCCTGCTGGCGTAAGCGACTTTCATCCCCCAGAGGTACGATCACATTAATATTGTGTTGCGTATAACACAGTGAAAAACCGTATTGATCGCCCGCGTTAACTGCGACCTGTCCGTTCAGGGCAGCACGGTCGTTTGCACATTGCAGCATTACATCTGTGTGAAGATTCAAACTCTGATTTCCGAATTTGCATTGCCAGCCCAAAGCGCCACGATGCCGAAACCTGACATGCTGCTGGCCATAAGCTGGACGAGGCACAATCTCAATCTGCATGTCAACGCAACCAGCAATACCCTCCACACTGCGCAATAGTTCTCGTTGCGGTTGCAACTGATTAAGAAATTGCTGACCTATGAGAATCGGTATGCAATCGGTGACCCGCACTTCACCGCTATCCGTGGTAAAGATCGTTTCCAGTACATTACTGTTTTTGATATAGCGCCGCTTTACACGATAGGGCTGGCAAGGGCGAATACTGAAATGACCGCCAGCATTGCGATCAAGGATAGTGGCAAAAATACTCTCGCCTGAGAAATAAGGAAGGCATAACCATTCCACGGCTCCATCACGGCTGATCAGGGCCGCGATACGACAATCTCCGATCACAGCATAATCATTGATCGCCGGATATTTTTCTGGCGGCAGAGGCCCCTTCACTGAAATAAGATTATCGTTTTCCTTTTTATGTATAGATTGCATCATGATCCATAACTTGAATGTTTATGCGACAGGTAATAACAATGATAGTTTTTCTGAACCAGATCAATGAAAGGTGAGGTCTGACTATATAGATATCGTTAATAAGCTTCATCAGGTGATGAGGTGACAATGCTGAGAAGACCCCCTGTGGTCCGCATTTATTCCCCGAACGCGCGTTTACCCTTATTTCAGATTGAAGTTTAGCAAAAGATTCAGGAATCGGTGTACGCTAACCACATCGGATACGTTTCCCGCATCAGCAGCTTATTAGTTGAGCTTGCCCTTCTCGTACGGGCGCTGTTCACCGACGGCACGCATTTCATTTCCTTACTTGCACGATCCCGATCAGCCTTGGCTGCTGAGAATCTTTTTCTCCGAAAACAACTCGCTTTCTACCATGAGCGCAAAATCCAACCACAACGCTTTGACAACGCGTCGCGATTCATGCTGGTGCTACTCTCACAGTGTTTCGCATGGAAAGAGGCCCTGGTGAATGTCACGCCTAAGACTTTCATCGGGTGGCACCGCGCGGGCTTTCGCCTGTTCTGGCGCCGGAAGTCACGGCCAGGCCGGCCACGAATACCTGCCGAACTGCGCACGCTTATCCGTGAAATGGCTTTGAGTAATGTGTCCTGGGGTGAGGAACGCATTACCAACGAGTTGCTCCTCAAACTTGGGATTCGAGTATCGCCCCGCACGGTACGCAAGTACATGCCGAAACGCACACGCGGACAACCCCGAAGTCCCAAGGCCAACAGCCACAGCCCGCGCGGAACTTTGTCGTGTATGCCGGCGAGGAACGCTACCCGGTAACTGAGGGTGCGGAGGCCATCGGGATCACCGATATGGTCCGGGAAGTTTGTCGCCGCGCCGGAGGCAAGAAGTGATGGCTGGGACGGAACTGCAGCAGATGACGCTACGATTTCACTACGCTAGAAAAGCAAATGGCTCACACCGAGATGTAAGCCCTTGAGAAATATGGCGCGCCCGGTGAGATTCGAACTCCCGACCGTCTGGTTCGTAGTTAGCAGTACAATCTCTATGATATTGTTTTTCAGTATAAATTACTGGAACGCTCGTTGCCCATTTTGCCTAACAATGCAGGACGATGCACAACCGAATCCCGCAAAACTCCCGCAAGCCACGAATACCAGATCGAATGCCATAAATCTAGCAGAATAGGATGGACTCTCCAAGGGGAGTCGACCTCCTCACCGGTGACATGCAACTTCAGAAACATTAAATATTCAAATACAACTCAATAAGTTGTATTTAAGGGCTCTGAAACTGCATTATCATTCTTCGATCTTGACGCGCATGGCATATGCACATATTATTTGCGCATACTCTATACGAAACTGATATTGGTTCCAGGTTCCGATGAGCAATTTCTACAACACCAATGCCCCCAAAAAAGCAGCGAATGTCAGCATCAACAGCGACCTGTTGCAGCAAGCCAAAGTCCTGAAGATCAATCTGTCCGCCACCCTTGAAGATGAACTCGCTTCCCTGATCAGGCAGAAACGACGCGCGCAATGGCTGGCTGAGAACCGGCCTGCTTTGGACGACTATAACGCCTTTGTCGAGAAGCACGGTACCTTCAGCGATGGGCTGCGTCAGTTCTGATGGCCCAGTTTGATGTTTGCCTGAATCCAAACCCCGACAGCGCGCCCGCTGTTCCTTATCTACTGGAAGTCCAATCAGACCTGTTGGAACCCGTCAGCACACGCGTCGTCGTTCCTCTCGCGTTGCTGTCCGAACGCGGTCAACCAGCCAAGCACCTCAACCCACAGTTCGAAATCGAAGGTGTTCAGGTGGTAATGGTCACAGAGCAGATCGCTGGAATTCCGAAACGCGCCCTGGGTAAAAGGGTGCTGTCGCTAGCGGTACAACGGGATCAGGTCATGGATGCGATCGACTTCCTGTTCAGGGGTTTCTGAAACGGTAGCATATTCCCTCAGCTAAAGCTGACCGGCTAAAGCCGGTGGTTTAAACCTTATGATCGACAATTAAACAGGCGGACTCCAGAACCTCAATCAACCCGGTATCACAACGCCCGTGTGATGCAATTAATGGAACGTGTACTTTCAAGCCGCTTCACGATGGTAGTAATTGAGCATACCGACAAGGCGTTCGCGGCATTGAATTGGCTCATCGATTGAACTGACCGTGGCAAGTGGTTCCAGCAATCGATTCCCTGTACCCTGATGATTACGTTCGGTGTGATGTTGTGCAACATATTGCCCGTAGCAGCCTGAGGATCAATTCGCCATACACAAACATGCAAGTTAATCTATCAACATGCAGCACCTGAAACCGGTACTCGGTTTTTCCGCCTTCAGCGGCACCGGCAAGACTACCCTGCTGAAACAGCTGATTCCGCTGCTGGCGCAACGGGGTGTGCATGCGGGCGTCATCAAGCATGCCCACCACAACTTCGACATCGACAAACCAGGCAAGGACAGTTACGAACTGCGCAAGGCGGGCGCGCGGCAGGTACTGGCAGCCTCGGACAGACGCTGGGCGCTGATGACGGAGAACGAGCCAGTTGCCGACCCGAAGCTGGATGATTTGATCGCTCTGCTGGATCCGGAGCGCATCGATCTGGTGCTCGTCGAGGGTTTCAAGCAGGTACCTTTTACGCGCATAGAACTGCACCGGCCGTCACTGGGCCATCCGCTGCTGTATCCGGATGACGACAACATCATCGCGGTGGCTGCCGATGCCATACTCGATACAGGAGACCTGCCACTGCTCGACATAAACGATGCCGCGGAGGTGACGGAATTTATTTTATCCTGGTTAACAACGCCGTCACCATAGCGGGCTAGCCACTCCTAGGCGAATTGATAATTATCACCTGAAAACGACAACTTAGACAGACTTGTTCTTAAGCTGTCTTAGAATCGCCCAACAAATCAATAAAGCATTTGCTATAGATATTAACAAGGACCTGGTCCGGCGTGTCCTCGCCAAACACTACCGCCCAACGCCCGATGACATCGGACCGTCATGGCTGACCTTCATCGGGCACGCGAAGGACAGCCTCTGGAGTATTGATCTCTTTCGTTGCGAGTCCATTTTACTCAACACCCACTGGGTGCTCGTGGTCATGGACCAATTCACGCGGCGCATCATTGGCTTTGGTGTACATGCAGGGGATATCGATGGTGTCGCCCTCTGTCGGATGTTCAACACCGCCATCTCAACCAGGTGTGTGCCGAAATATATCAGCACTGACAACGACCCACTATTCCTATATCACCAATGGCAAGCGAACCTGAGAGTTCTTAGTGCAGATGAGATCAAGGCCGTTCCGTATATGCCTATATCGCACCCCTTCATTGAGCGACTCATCGGAACTGTTCGCCGTGAATATCTTGATCACACCCTCTTTTGGAATGCTAAGAACCTTGAGCGAAAACCCGCAGAATTCAGGCAATACTACAAACAAGAACGGGTCCATTAATCGTTAGGTGGAGATACACCAGCGGTGCTTAGCGGCAATCCTCTACCTCTGCGCGCAAATCTCTGCAACTATTCATGGCTATCACATTGCAATGTGACTCTTTCATACGCCAATCGCTGCATGAATAGGTATTCGCCAAGGACACGGTCGTCAAGGCGAACAACCATGCCTGGAGAAAGGCGCTGGTGCGGGTGGGTACCAGCAACTGTCGCCGGCATGTACTGCGGCACTTTTGCCGGTTGACCATGCAAGAAAAAATAGTGTTTACTCGTCCTATACTTTCAGGTTGCCGTCAACAATAAGATTTAGAGGGAGTTCGCATGAGATCGCCTATCGCGATCCGTTTGCGGATCAGTCGCACGCTCGCATTTTCGCTCACCTGCATGCTCGCTGGTCCGGTCGCCGCCGAGGGAGTGCATAACACGTTAGCGAAAATCTGTCAGGGCATCAACGGCGGTGCCTGGGCCGTGGCCTCGGCGGGTGGTATCGCCACGCCACCGACCTTCCCCGTCACCAAGCTCTCCTTCGATTCGATCGCCTACGGCAACAATATCAGTTTGAAATTTTGTCCGCCGGTGATCAACGCGCCGCCGGCGGTACAAAAGGATCCGGACCCGACCCCGGACTCGACGGGGCACGAGTGCTACGCCACGTTTCATCAGGGCAAGACCGCCGATTACTACGACAACCTCTACGGTGCCTCGCGCTGGAACAAAAAGGACCTGGCCTGGGGGGATTTCGGCAAGCCCTATGTGTACGACTTCAATACCAGCGCCTACGTGCGCGTGGTCCACCCGGCCAGGCGCATGGACGTGGACAACGTGTTCCAGACGCGTCACTTGCGCAACATCCCTGACAGCTATGACCCGGGCGATATCCAGCTTCCTATCGGTTATAACAGCGTGCAGTGGCGCGCGGACACGACCATCAGCGCCGCGGACATCGCCTTACCGATTATTTTTGCCTGGATCCTGCCCGCCGGCAACACGGATGCGGAAAAGGCCGCCGCCAAATCCGCGCCCAAGGTCGAGGAGGCCGCCACAGAGATGACGGAGCAGCTGGTGAAAGGCAACTCCGACCAGAGCGGCATCGTGTCCAGGCTGTTCCCGAAATGGTTGACGGAAAATTTGCTGGAGGCCGCCGTCCAGGAAGGCGCGGGCCAATACTCGAATTCCCCGACCCTGAACTGGATCGCCACCGAGATCGGCAAGGAGGAACTGTTCAGCGGCTTTCGTACCGGGATGTTTTTGCCGCGCCGGGACCTGGTGGCCACCGGGATTTCGGTCAACACCGATGACCAGGTCGTGTGGGTATACGACAACGACCCGCCTACCCTTACCAGCAACACCGATCCGGATACCTTCCCCTCCACGATCAAACCGCTGATCAGTTACGACCCGAACACCGACACCTATTACGTCGAGGCCACCGGACCCGGCATCGCCGATGCCAGCGTCACGCAAATGGCGAAGTCCCTGCTCAAGGCCACGGATACCTGCCAGGGCACGCGCCCACCGCTAAATCCCTTCCGCCTGAGCGGCGTCGGCGTGCCGGCGACGCCGCAGGTCTGGCACCCGG
>CAVQCA010000035.1:0-44922 GCA_963710815.1 uncultured Gammaproteobacteria bacterium
GAGCTAACGCAGTCTGTACGGTGACGTACATAGATCAAAATCCGAGAATAATGTTTAAGCTTCACCTGATCCAGGGCATAGGAAATGTGTATCTGAACCTGACTGTCTACTTCGAATCAGAGGCAAGTCGCAAGGCGTACCAGGACCTGCCGCTCAACCACCCCAACCTGCACTTGCCATACCAGGCCACCGATGAAGACGACCGTGGCGGCTAAAACACGTACGTAATGACCCTGGAATGAGACATGCTTACGCGGGTTGACAAGAATTCGCCGACCCGCCGCGCTGTTCTACGCTGCAGTTTGTCTGCGCGTTAAAACCCCGGCTTCCTCAAGTGCGCCATTCAGCAGGCGGTGGATGGCAAATCCATCCTCCATTTCGAGTGCCTCGTCGAGAAGTGACCGCGCCCCTTGCAGCGTGAAACTGCGAATGGCCTGTTTGACACGCGCAAGATTCGCGGGGCTCATACTCAGCGCATCGACCCCCATCCCCAGAAGCAACAACGCTCCCGCCGGATCACCTGCCAGTTCACCACATACGCTGACGGGTTTACTGCTCAGGTGTGCCCCTTTGACGACACGGTGGATGGCATCGAGGACGGCCGGATGCAGACCGTCGTACGGTGTCGTCACTTGCGCATTGTTCCTGTCAACGGCAAGCAGGTACTGCGTGAGATCATTCGTCCCTACGGAGAGAAAATCCACGCGTTCCGCCAGGGCAGTGGCCAGAAAAACGGCGGAAGGTACTTCAATCATCACCCCCGCGCGAGGTATTTTTGCATCCAGGCCTTCTTCCAGCAGATCCCGCCCGGCGCGTGCCAGCAGCCCCAGGGCCTCGTCCAGCTCACCGACTCTGCTGATCATGGGAAAGAGGACTTGCAGGTTGTCAAGGCCGGCGTTGGCGCGCAACATGGCGCGCAGTTGAATCAGGAAGATCTCCGGGTGATCGAGCGAGAACCGGATGCCGCGACAACCGAGAAATGGATTGTTCTCCTGCACGGGGAAATAGGGCAGGAATTTGTCACCGCCTGCATCGAGCGTGCGCAGGGTCACGGGTCTTGGCGCGAAGTTTTCCAGTACCTCACGATAGATCTGGTACTGCTCGTCTTCGAGCGGGAAGGCTTCGCGCAACAGAAAGTGATATTCCGTACGGTACAGACCGATACCTTCGGCGCCGCAGTCTTTTGCGGCAACAGTTTCAGAGACCAGCCCGATATTCGCATACAGTGGCAGCCGGAATCCGTCCGGCGTTTCGGCCGGCAGATCATGCAGCGCCATGAGACGTTCAGAGTGCGCCTGCTGTTCGCTGATGAGTTGCAGGAACGCATCGAGCACGGCGGATGACGGCTCTATGTAGATGCGCCCCTGATCGCCGTCGATTACCATCTCGCAGCCGTCCAGGCGCCCGATGGGCAGGGGCGCGAGGCTCACGACGGCGGGGATGCCCAGGGCGCGCGCCATAACGGCGGTGTGGGACAGTGCCGAGCCGTGCATGCAGACGATGCCGGCGAGTTGACCGGTCGGTACTGCGGCGATTTCCGTTATGCTCACCGAGTCACCCACCAGGATGCACCGTTGCGGGTAGTGTCTTGACTCCTTGGCCGCTTCCTGGAGCTGAACGAGGACGCGCTGGCCTATCGCGCGGATGTCTTCCGCACCGGCGCGCAGGTAGGGGTCTTCCATGTGTTCGAAGATCTGTGCATGGGCGGCAATGGTGTCCCGCCATGCACCCGGGGCCCAGTTGCCGGCGCGGATCCGCGCGAGGGTGTCTGACACCAAACCGTCGTTACCCAGCAGCATGACATAGACATCGAATAACGCGCGCACCTCGCCGGGCAACCCTTCGGCCAGACGCTCGCTGCTGGCGCGCAGTTCCTCACGAATGGCGGTAACCGCGGTCCTGAAGGCGGTCTCTTCGGCATCGATGTCCGTGGTTGGGCGATCCGGTATCAACTCCAGACTGGCCAGTGGATCGAGCAGTGCGGCGGTTCCGATGGCCACGCCGGCAGCCATCTGAATACCCTGGATGAAGGCGACCCCCTGCATGTCTCCGCTCAGCATCCTGCTGACTTCGTCGACAGCCGACGCGTCGTGGATAGCCTTCGCCAGTTGCGCGGCAATCGTGACGAAAAAAGTCACCTCGTCCTTGCCGAATTGGCCAGGTGCACGCTTCCAGGCCACCAACACGCCCAGGACCTGGTGATAATGGATCAGCGGCACGCCGAGAAAGGATTGATAGTGCTCTTCACCCGTTGCGGAAGACGGGTGGTAGCGCGGGTGGGTTGCCGCGTCCGACACGGTAATCAGCTCGCGACGTTCCCCGACCAGACCCGGAAGACCCTCCTGTCGATCGATGCGAACCTCACCTATGGATGCCGGGTTGAAACCATCCGCTGCCATCAAGACGTATTGATCGCTTTCCACATCGGTCAGATACACAGCGCAGGCATCAATGGGCAGGGCAGCTTTGACCCGGTGAACAATGATATCCAGTGCATCATTCAGGTGTTTTGCGGTGCCGACTTCCTGGACGATTTGTCGCAAAGTCACAAGCATGGGACCAATTCCTTGACCACTGTGCGCCCTTTCTGGATAGGTGCGAGCGACTCACTTCAACAGAGCGTCTGGCCATGTCGAACATGTCCCGAAGGGTACGCAGCGGATCTTCGACAGGAAAATCAGCAACACAGGGACATTTCAAGATTCAACCTCGTTTAATCATGTGACCCGGCAGGAATTTGGACGGATGGATCGACATCTCGTTAGGAGAAACCACTACATGTGAATTTATGCGCCCTTGAAAGAGAACCTGGACCACAGGCTGAGGCGCGGTGCCGGGCACATAGCCATAGAAATCATCTGCGGCGCCCGTGAGCACCATGTAAACATTGAAACCGATGGCACCCGCCGTGAACAGCAGGGCATAGCCGAGTCTTTTTTTGGTTGCATTCATTGTCCTGGCCCCTCTTATACAGGATTCAGTAATCCGGGTTCCGGCGTAAACCGCGGTGTCGGGAGGTTACAGACCACTGAGTACTGCTGTCGCAACGCTCAGTGATGCAACGGGCTGAACTACTGCCGGTTGTGCTCCGAGACACCCTCGCGGGTTTCACTTGGCTGGGGATAGGGTCGGTGCGTCGTTTACGTGGTGGTGAACAGCTGCCGTAGCGGCGAAGCGGCGGGATCCTTTGCTATGGGCCGGACGTGTACTCCTTTACCTATGCCTGCAAGTCAGTGATTCCTGCCTCTGCTTGCGTGAACATCTGGCTATTAGCATAGTTGACACTACGCGAGAGTCAATTGAGGTGACCGCCTCTACACGGCAGCCTTATGGGTTACCGGGCAGTTCCTGAAACCTGGATAAGCGGATATACCGTGACGGTATTCAACTACCGTTCTTTTTTTAAATCGGACCCACGATCTGGGCAGAGAGATTTCGCGCCACCACTTTCGAGAGGACGTCCCGGGAATTGAGTTTCGTCCGGTCGTATTGGAAGCGGACAGAACTCTGCCGAGAAGACCCCTTTATCTTCCAGGATGGCCGCCTGCAGGCCATTTCGGGTAACGTCATCCAGCGTTTCGTTTATATGAACAATAATTTCAACATTATTGTTTATTTCATCGTTGGCGGAAGAATGACCTATGGTGTTAATGACAGGCGAGTGATTCATGGTTCCCCTCCTTGGGGGCTGCGCACCGGCGCTTGGCCGGTGGCAATGGAATGTCTGATTACAATCATCAGACGCGTCGACGGTACGCTGTTGACAGCTTATTGCAAGCGGTATTTCTGAATGACCTGGAGGTGAAGTATCAGGGAATCAGAATAGATTGATAGCATTATCATAAGGTCACCACACGTCAACCGCTGCGATCCAGAATGGTTTGTCGGAGCGTGCATCGACAAAATCATAACCGCAGTCCGAACAGCGCCCTGCGCCAGGCCGTGGGGCACGACGTTGTTGAACCTGGATGCAATGGCCTTCTCGGGTTGATATACACCTGTGACCGGTCAAATTTAACGTGTCCTGTCGTTGCCCAGGAAATCTCTGGATTCCTTCCTGGACCTCTTCGCAGCTTTCTTTTCTTTCGGGGTCATGGCCGGTTTCTTCTTGTCTTCCTTCTGGGTTCTTCGTTCTTTCGTCATGGGCTCGGCTCCAGATAATTGATGGTTGATCTTGACGTTAACTACTTCCATATTCGGCCGCCAGAGCCTGCTCAATGATGTCCTGGCGCTGCGTTACAGAGTACTGAGGCCGGGGGTATAATGATACCTCTGGTGCCGAATGACCATTCGCTGAGCGGACCGCCCGGCAAAGTGTCATGGCAACAGCCAGCATTGCCCGGTGCAACCAACTGGGTGGTGGTCTGGCCGTGCCCTGTGAACCTGGCTGCGGCTCAGCAGTTAAATGATCAGGCGAACCGTATCAGCGCAAGCGAGGCACGAGCTTTTCAGCCACTGATATCTGGGATGACATCCAGTTCCAGGATCGTTAATCCGTCAAGATCGACGACATGGTCTTCAGATCTCGGGTGCTGCACCTTTCTTCCGGGGCGTGACCTCTGGCCAGGTAGCGTTCCAACAGTTCCTTGAGCGTGGTGGACTCGCCTCGGCGCGCGAAACGAACACGCCCTGGTCCATTTCGACCTCGATGGCGCGCGCCCACTGCTCGGCCTCGGCGCGGGTCTCGAAGGTTTTGGATTGCAGCGGCTGGCCCTTTTTCCGGACCTGTGCCTGCCATTGATAAGCGCCGCGTTTACGGAAGGATGCCATTGTCACATGCCTCGTTCGTGAACGAGTGTGACAACGCTGTGACAAATAATCAGTCGGGAACCAATACAGGGGGTGTTGTGGTTTCTAACTGATTGATTTGATTGGTGGGCGATACTGGGATTGAACCAGTGACCCCTGCCGTGTGAAGGCAGTGCTCTCCCGCTGAGCTAATCGCCCTGATGAAACCATCGACTGCAAATATTAAGGGCCGTGGCCCACCGGGTCAATTGGCTTCACCGGGTAAATCTGGAACAATAGCGGCCTTCCGGAATGCGGGTATCTCCCGCCTTAAGCGCCGGATTGCCGGGCCGATAGCCCGGACGTACTAACAGGAAATCAGTCATGTTCGATATCAAGGAAGCGAGAATCGCTGTCGTGGGCCTCGGCTATGTGGGGTTGCCGCTGGCAGTCGAGTTCGGCAAGCACTATCCGACCATCGGGCTGGATACTAAGGAGTCACGCATCCGGGAACTCGCGGCGGGGGAGGATACCACGCGGGAGGTGGACACGGCTGAGATAGCAAAGGCAGGGCATCTGCTCTTTACTCACCGGGCTGAGGAGTTGCTCGGGTGTAATGTCTACATTATTACCGTGCCTACTCCGATTGACCGCTACAAGCGACCGGATCTTTCCTGTCTTGAAACAGGCCAGTACCATGGTGGGAGGGGTGCTCAGCCCCGGCGACATCGTCATTTACGAATCCACGGTATATCCCGGCGCAACCGAAGAGGTCTGCGTGCCCGCCATTGAGGCGGCTTCAGGTTTCACGTTCAACGAGGATTTTTTTGTTGGCTACAGCCCGGAGCGCATCAACCCCGGCGACAAGGTGCACACGGTCACCAAGGTCAGAAAGGTAACCTCAGGGTCCACGCCGGAGAGCGCCGAATTTGTCGACGCGTTGTATCGCAGCATCATTGCGGCGGGCACCTTCCGGGCGAGCAGCATACGTGCGGCAGAGGCATCCAAGGTGATTGAGAATACCCAGCGTGACCTGAACATCGCACTGATCAACGAGCTGGCGCTGATATTCAACCGGCTCGGTATCGAAACCGAGGAAGTGCTGGAGGCGGCGGGAACAAAGTGGAATTTTCTTCCGTTCAGACCAGGACTGGTGGGGGGGCATTGCATAGGCGTCGACCCGTACTATCTGACACACAAGGCGCAGGAGATCGGCTATCACCCGGAGGTCATACTGGCTGGGCGGCGCATCAACGACAATATGGGAATCTACGTTGCCGGACAGATCATCAGACTCATGATGATAAGGAAGCTGCAGGTGGCCGATTCCAGGATTCTGGTACTGGGCCTGACGTTCAAGGAAAACTGTTCGGACCTGCGCAATACCCGTGTCGTTGACATGGTTGCCGAACTGGGGGTCTACAACGCCTGCGTCGACGTCCATGATCCCTGGGTCGATGCCGTCGAGGCGAAAACAGAATATGGCATTGATCTGGTTGCCGGTCCGAAGCAGGGTGAATACGATGCAGTGGTCATCGCGGTTGCCCACGACATATTCCGGGAGATGGGGGCGGAGGGTTTGCGTGCCTACTGCAAGGCCGATGGTATACTCTACGACGTGAAATACCTGCTGCCGGCGCATGCAGTCGATGGGCGGTTGTAGGCCCCTTCGGCTACTTAATACAGAACAGCTCTGGATACGAATATCCCATGAAAGTACTGGTTACCGGGGCAGCCGGCTTCATCGGCTCGGCGCTGTCATTGCGCCTGCTGGAACGCGGTGATGAAGTCATCGGCATAGACAACCTGAATGATTATTACGATGTTTCGCTGAAACAGGCGCGACTTGAACGCACCACGCGCTTCGATGCCTTTACCGACTTGCGCATGGATCTTGAGGACCGGGATGCCATCTCCGGTGTGTTCCGGGAATACGAGCCGGAGCGGGTCGTCAACCTGGCCGCACAGGCAGGCGTTCGCTATTCCCTCATAAACCCCCATGCCTATGTGAGCACCAATCTGGCGGGCTTCGCCAACATCCTCGAAGGATGTCGTCATAACGGTGTGCGTCATCTGGTGTTCGCCTCCAGCAGCTCCGTTTATGGCGCGAACACCAGCATGCCACTGTCGATCCATGACAACGTCGATCATCCGGTCAGTCTGTATGCCGCGAGCAAGAAGGCCAATGAATTGATGGCCCATACGTACAGCCATCTCTATCGCCTGCCGGTGACGGGTCTGCGCTTCTTTACCGTCTATGGACCCTGGGGCAGGCCGGATATGTCCTATAGTCTGTTCGCCAGGAATATACTGGAGGGCAGAGCCGATAGACGTATTCAACTACGGAAATCACCGGCGCGATTTCACCTATATAGACGATGTCGTCGAAGGCGTGATACGCGTCCTCGACAGGATTCCGGAACCCAATCCCGCGTGGAACGGCGATGCGCCGGACCCGGCGACGAGTACGGCGCCCTATCGGCTGTACAATATCGGCAACAACCAGCCGGTCGAACTGAAACGCTATATCGAGGTGCTGGAGGATTGCCTCGGCAGGAAGGCGCAGATGAATCTCCTGCCGTTGCAGCCCGGCGATGTTCCGGATACCTATGCGGATGTGACTGACCTGGTCAGGGATGTCGGGTACCAGCCGGATACGCCCATCGAGGCCGGCCTTGCCAGTTTCGTGTCGTGGTATCGCAGTTACTTCAAGGTGTAGGCATCCATTGGGATCGGTTGCAATCACAACTTCTGTTAGTTTCTGTAATTGTTGTATAACATATTGTAATTAATAAAAATAATATAAGGTTCTCCTCGTTATTTTGGCTGGTTTTTTCTGTTCCCTGGCGTTATAGTGGCTTACATCGATCGGGACGGAAGGTGTATCAACGCATGCGGGAAGAAGGGGGTTGCGGAGCGGAGCCATTTGCCTTGCGGGTAATCGGCGACAGTATGGAGCCGGAGTTCGAGGACGGCTGTATCATCGTTATTGACCCGGAGGGTGTCATTACCGACGGTTGCTATGTGCTGGCGCGTCACGATGATGGATATATCTTCCGCCAACTGATCTATGCCGATGACAAGTATCTCCTGAGGACGCTGCAGGAAGGTCACGAGACCATCGAACTGCCTGATCTTGCGCCAGTGGCGGGTGTGATCGTGCAACGGGCGGGACGCCGCCGCACCGATCGCAAGCACTACATCTGATTACCGTTTCCCGCTTCAGCGGTCGGGATCCATCTGGTCAGGACGCAGGCGGGTGGTAAAGAATTCATCGGCCTGATCAACGGGTACCACCATTCCCGAGGTATTGACCAGCGGGAGTTCATAGTCGTTCCATCCGCGCAGCCCCGTTTTCATCGAAACGACATGCTGGTAACCCATGCGCTGCATGGTGTAGGCGACCAGCGCGCTGCGATTGCCGGAACGGCAGACAACCACGACGTTGCGGAGGCGCGCCTCGACGAGTTCCCTGACGGTTTCCTCGTATCCGAATTCACAGGCGGTCTCGAGTATTCCTCGCGGCACATTGATCGAATTGCTGATGTGCATGGTGCGGAATTCCTCAGGCTCCCGCACATCGAGTATCAGCGGGGGATCCGGCCGTTCCATTCCCGCCGCCACATCCCATGGGAATTCCTCATGGATATGGGGGAGACATTCCGAGATCAGATCGTTAAAGCGCACCATCCGCCTCTATGCGTTCAGACGGGGCCGACCGGTTCGCCGCGGCCGGCGCGCAGACCGTGTTCAACGGCGATTACCGCTGCTTCGACACGCGAATGCACGCCGAGTTTGCGCAGAATGGACTTGACGTGCAGTTTGACGGTGCCGTCGGAGATGCCCAGATTGCGCGCGATGACCTTGTTGCTCTGTCCCTCGGCAAGCAGCACGAGAATTTCGTTTTCCCTGGGGGTGAGTTTGCTGAACGGGCTGCCCTGTACAGGTACGATGCTCTCACCCTGTATGACGCGGGCCAGTACCGGCGCAAGGTCCGGAGCGACCACGGTCTTGCCCGCCACGATATCGCGCAACGCCGCCACCAGTTGGTCGGGTTCCATGTCCTTGAGGAGGTAGCCCTGGGCACCGCTGCGCAATGACTCCACCAGGTCACGTTCGTCGCTGCTGGTCGTCAGCATGGCGATGGGGTTTCTGAAACCGCTCTGACGCAACTGGCGGAGCACATCCATGCCATCCATCTCCGGCATGCGCATGTCCAGCAGGATGACATCCGGGTTTAACTCTGTCGCCAGTCTCAGCCCTTCATGGCCGTTTCCGACGGCAGCCAGTACGTTGATATGACGCCGGCTCAGCAGACCCATGAGCCCCTCGCGGAACAGCGTGTGGTCGTCGATGAGAATGATATTCAGGCTCATATCATGCCGCCGCCTTCGGGTTTTGTGTCGCCAAGTTCCAGAACGACACGAGTGCCTTCTCCCGGTTCACTTTCCACGCGGAACATTCCGCCGATACGCTGGGCGCGTTCACGCATGATCGACAAACCGACGTGTTCTCCGGGTGAGCCGTATACCTTCCCGTCAAAGCCTACGCCATCATCCTCGATCAGGATATTGTAGTTCTCGTTGTCACGATGACGCAGCATGATGCGCACCGCCTTTGCCTGGCTGTGCTTGCGGATATTCCACAACGCTTCCTGGATGATACGCAGAATCTGTGTCTCTACTTCCTTGTCCAGCCGGTCCCCTGTCCATTCCTTCTGCAGGTAGGTCTTGATCCGGGTCTCGCTCCTGAAGTGGTTGACGGTCTGCTCGATGGCGCCGATCAGGCTGCGGTTCGAGATCGGTGAACGAAAATTCGCGATCAATTCACGCAACTCGGCGTTGGCCTCGTCCAGACTGTTTTCAATGCATTCGAGCTGTTGCCAGGTGGTTGATTCATCGCCCTGGTGCAGGGTTTCGTCCAGCACGCGAACCTGATAGCGCAGGCTTGCCAGGTTCTGGGCCAGTGAATCGTGAAGTTCGTGGGCAATGCGGGTACGCTCGTCGTTGATCAGGTGCTGGTGGGTCTGCTCTTCACTGCGTGCCCGCTCGATGGCGATGCTCAGATGGTGGCCGACGCTGGTCAATAGCGGTTTCATGCTGTCCAGCTGCTCGATGAGTGCGGTTTCCAGGAACAGGTTGATGATGCCTACGATCCTGCCTTGATAGCGCATGGGAATGGCGACCAGGCCTATGTTCCTGTGATCAAAGAATGCCCTGCCGGCGATCTTTTCACATTTATCGAGGTTTTTCTCGACCCAGATCTTCCCCTCCGTCAGGGCGCGTTCATAGAGGCAGCGACGGATTTCCGGCCGGTCGCGCTGGACCAGGGATTCATCGATACCGCTGCTGGTGGCCAGTTCCACCAGGTTTGGTTGCTGCACAATCCAGATCGCGGCGGCGTGTGCCTTGGTGATACGCTTCAGGGTAAACAGGAAACGGTTCATGAGGTCATCGAGCCCGTGCGCGGTATTGATGCTGGAGACGACCTCGTAGAGAATTTGCAGGGATTTCTGCTCGGAATTTTCCCCGTCGGACATGCCTCCCTGCCGGTTGCCACGGAGAGACTGCAGTTTCTTTCCCAGGCTGTTCAGATCGTCGGCGAGCTCAGCAAAGGGACCATAGGAGGGGGTGGGTATACGATCGGTATACGTTCCGTGACGGGTGTCTCTGGCCCATGCCCTGAGGCTGCCGAGCGGGCCCAGCAGATTGTGCTGCACCAGTGAAAGGACGGAATAGGCCAGAAGCGCACCACTGATCAGCAAGGATACGATGAACGCTGTCCGTATACCCGCCGGGACGGTACGGGTTTGCATGGCAAGCACAACGAATCCGAGGATGAACAGGACCAGCAGCAGCCCCCCCAGTCTGACGAGCAGTCGGCTGCGCAGGGTCACTTGCGCGGTTCCACATGATTCGAACCGTTAACCATTGGCGGGTCAGGTCATGGCGCCGGTACGGGATGCCGTCAATCAGGTATCATCCGGAGGCGTGAAATCCGGATCGTTCGGGTTCATGAATATGAACTGGTAGGAGCCGGGTTCAATCTCCACGAAATCCAGGGTCATGCCGCTGAGCAGCGGCATGCTTGACCCGGAGACCACGATGTCGATTCCCTCCGAGGTGATCGGGATATCGCCCTGCAGCTGGTTGTCATCAAAGCCCATTCCGTAATGTATCGAACCATCCGGATTGCGTGTTGCCGCGATACGCATGGGAAGACTGTCCATCCGGCCCTGTCTGGCCGATCGCAGGATCTGTTCCGCCGCGGCGGGTGTGACGGTAATCATCTCTTGTTCCTCTGTTCCAGGGTCATATTATAGGGTTGAAGTGATGGTGATGTCTCATCGTCTGTGCTGCCTGACAAAGTCCACGAAACGGCGTGCCCAGCGATGCTGCCGGGTGTCGCGCATATGGCAATAGCTCGCGACCAGATTGTTGATGACGATCCCGTCATGTTTCCCGTCGATCCCGGTTCCGCGCCGGACATCCAGGCCGAAGGTCAGCGGTTCGGTGATATTCTCCAGACTGGAATAATGAAACTCGTGTGCGGAGAACTCGACTTGCGGCTGTGTGTCCGGCCAGGGCAGCCGGGGCGTTTCGCCCAGGCGGACATAACCACGGCCCTGCGGTCGCTCATGCATGATGATATCGCCCGGAATCACGCCGACCATCTCGCAGCGCCTGTTTTTCCAGCTGATGCTGCGTGAGAGGTACATCAGACCTCCGCACTCCGCATAGACGGGAAGGCCGTCGGCGATGGCGGCCCGGATTCGGCGCCGCAGGGACTCGTTGGCCTGCAGGGCCTCCATACGGGTTTCCGGAAAGCCGCCGCCGATGAACAGTCCATCGATGACCGGCAGATCCTGATCCATGAGGGTATCGATCGCTACCAGTTCCGCGCCCGCCTGCTCCAGTGCGTGCAGGTCATCCGGGTAATAGAATCCAAAGGCCGCATCCCGGGCAATCCCGACTCTCACCCGCGAACCCGCCGTTGCTTGCGGATCATTCAGAGCTTCAAAGTCGAGTGGCGCCTTGCCGCACACGGTCAGCAGGCCATCGATATCCACCTGTTCCCGCACAAGTTCCCTGATACGCTCGATGCGGGCCATCGACGAAGTCTCCTCATTGCTCGGGATGAGACCAAGGTGGCGTTCGGTGATTTCAAGCTCGCGGTTGCGGTGTATGCCTCCCAGTACCGGCACATCGGTGTAATGCTGTATCACGGCGCGCAGCTTGGCTTCGTGACGGCTGCCCCCAGTTGATTGAGGATGACACCGGCGATGTGCACCTCGGGGTCGAACGCCTGGTTACCGAGGATCAGGGGTGCGATGCCGCGCGTCATACCACGGGTGTCGAGGACCAGGACCACAGGGCTATGGGTGAGCCTGGAGAGTGCGGCATTGCTGTTGCTGCCATCCAGGTCGAGGCCGTCATAGAGCCCCTTGTTGCCCTCGATGATGGAAATATCCGCCTCGCCTGAATAGCGGCCCAGGGTCGACAGGATCTCGGCGTGTGACATGCAGTAAAAATCCAGGTTGTAACAGGGACGCCCGGCGGCCTTTCCCAGCCACATGGGATCGATATAATCCGGTCCCTTCTTGAACGGCTGTACCTTCAGGCCGCGCTCCGACAATGCGGCACACAAGCCCAGTGTGATGGTGGTCTTGCCTGAGGATTTATGTGCCGCCGAGATCAGCAGACGTGACATGATCGTTTCGACACCGGTTGCGCCCTCAGCAGGATCTGGACGGGACTCCGGTCATTTTGTATTGCTGCGCTATCGATGGGCAGCGGCCCGCCGCCTGCGGGCCGCTGCAGTTCGGTATCAGGCAGGTGCCTTTTCAGCGGAGTAGTGCGGGTCAACCAGTTCATCCTCCAGACTCGTCGGCAGGAAGCGCAGGACCCGGATGCCTACCAGCACAGCGGCGAGCGCCAGGGCGACGCCACCCAGACCGAGTGTCACCTCCGGCAGGCTCGGTGTATAGCTGTTGACCACACCATCGAAGAAGCTGCTGGAGAACACCTTGCCGGGGAAGATGTCCAGCGGGTAGGCTTGCCCGCCGATGATGATGATATACATCTGCGCCAGGCCGCCGATAATCACCAGCGCAGAGGAAATGCCTATCCAGCCGCGGGACCTGCCGGTGGCCGGGTGATAGAGCAGGGCGAGGGGCAGCAGGCTGCCGATCCCCACCTGCACGGCCCAGAACAGCCAGGTATAGATACCTCCGTCTAGCAGGATAAAGCGCTCGATGCCGTGATTCTCGGTGATGTAAAGGTTGGTCAGATGGTAGACCATCACGAAATAGACTACGGAGGCGATGAACACGCCGAGGAGGTTCTTGAGCCGGAACAGTATCGCATCCCCCAGGGGGCGTGCCGACCATTTGTACGAAGCCATCAGGACGAGGATGAAGATGGCCAGGCCGAAGGAAAACGACATGATGATGAACATCGGCGCCATCAGGGCGGTGTCATAGGCCTTGCGTGCAACCAGAAAGCCGAAGATGGAACCGGTACCGGTGGTAAGTATGAGTCGCCAGATGAATGCAAAGAACCCGGCAAACCTGGTGAAGCGGTTCATGCGGCGCTCCATCATCATCCAGAGGTAGACCGCCACGACGCCGATGAAGCCGGTATAGAGAAAAATGTTCCAGGCAAAGATGGATTTGAAGTTGTATTTCGTCATCGCCACGATCAGGCGATCCGGGCGGCCGAGATCGAGCACCAGTATCGCCAGACCGCCGACCAGCAGGGCGACGGCAAGCAGCCCGGAGAGCCTGGCAAGCGGCTTGTAGGGCAGCTTGCCGAAGACCGATCCGATCGAGGCGACATTGAGCGCACCGGAGGCCGCGACAATCAGAAACACCGCGAAGACGTGCGGCGTACCCCACACGATCTGATTTGTCATGCCGGTGACGTAGTGCCCGTTATGCTCCATATAGTAAGCGGCTCCCAGACCCGCCAGCACAAACAGCCCGATAAACCCCAGCAGTGCGTAGAAGCGCAGGCCGCCGTCGATTTCCCTGAAATGTGTCTGCTGTTTCATTAGATTCCCCGGTACCGTACGCCGGTATTGAGTTCGAGATCGGCGCGTATCTGGCGGCTCTCGTACTGCTTGAGCTGTTTTGAGATCTCACTCTGGGGGTCTTTCATGTCGCCGAATATCATGGCGTTGTGATTCTCACTCTTGCAGGCCTCGACACAGGCCGGTTCGCGCCCCGTATCGACCCGATGTACACAGAAGGTGCAGCTTTCCACGGTGCCCTTGCCGCGCGGCGAGAAGGGCAGCTGGTGATCCAGTTCCTCATGCACGAAGGAGCGCGCCTTGTAGGGGCAGGCCATCATGCAGTAACGGCAGCCGATGCAGATATGCTTGTCGACGAGAACGATCCCGTCGACACGCCGGAACGAGGCGCCGGTCGGACAGACATCCACGCAGGGCGGTTCCTCGCAGTGCTGGCAGAGCAGCGGCAGGGTCTGGGCGTAGCCGGTTTGCTTGTCACGCAGATCCACCTTGCGGATCCATTGTGAATCCGTTTGCGGGCGGTCATGACCCCACAGACCGTGTTCCGTAGCGCAGGCCTTGACGCAATCATCACAGCCTTTGGCACATTTGTCGGTGTCGATCAGCATGCCCCAGCGCACGGAGCTGCTGGCAGGCTGGTCAGCGGGGCGCGCCTGTGCGAGCCTGTGCAGCATTACGCCGGGGCGATCGCCGCGGCCGCTGCGGTCGCCGCGCCGCCCAGAAAACGTCGGCGCGAGATTTTCGGTTCCTCTTGATCATCAGTCATTTTTGGTACTCTCCGTTGTCAGCGAACGGTGAGTTGCAGGGAGCAACGCAACGGGCTTCGTGTCGGTTTGCACGCTGAGGTGGCGGGATGATCTGCGGGGGAAGATTATGCTCCGTTGCATTGATGGGCCGGTCCGCATGACATTCAAAACAGTCGATGTGGACAGCCGCATAGGTGTGACAGCTGTTGCAGAAGTGCTTCGGACTGCTTACCCGCGGTGCGTCGGGCGAGCTGCTCACATGGCAGTCGATGCATTCGTTCAGGCTGTACCTGGTGGTCCGGATGCCTTCGTGCATGGTCTGATCACGGTGATGCAGGAGGTACTTCATATGGTTCCTGCGCATATCCTCTGTAGGTTGTACGCAGCCCTGCGCTTCACTCACGCGCCGCTGTGCCGGTGGCACGTCCGGCAGCAGTGAGTCGCCGGCACTGGCCAGCGCCGGTAAGCAAAGACTCACGACCGCCAGAAGGTGCAACAGGCCGTTCTTCATCATCATCTTTGGCATGTGCTTCCCGTCTTAGTGGCCCAGCGCCATGTCGATGTAGCCCGTGGGGCAGACATCGGAGCAGATATGGCAGCCCACACACTTGTAGTAGTCCGTGTCCACGTAGCGGCCGGTCGTCGACTTGTCCTTCTTGACGCGGAAAATGGCGTCCTGCGGACAGTAGATGACGCAGTTGTCGCATTCAAAGCACATGCCGCAGCTCATGCAGCGTTCGGCTTCGTTGACCGCCTGTTCCGTCGTCAGGCCGATGCCACGCTCGGTAAAATGACCCAGTACTTCATCCGCGGAGGGACCAAAGGAGGAGCGCTTGTTGCGCGGCACATAGGGGAAATGCCCGAGGAACAGCTTGTCCGAGGAGACGATCTCCGCCATGGAGCGATCCTCGTAGTTGTGCACGGCCCAGTTGCCATCGTCGGTGCCACGCATGTCGCCGCGTTCCTCGGGTTCGAAGGTCTCCGGGTCGAGGTTCGACTCGTGGAGTTTCTTTAGCAGCTTGAAATGATGGACATCGACCTTGGGACGCTTGGTCTGGTCTTCATGCTTGAGATAATGGTTGATGCTCTCCGCGGCAATAGAGGCCTGCCCGATCGCGGTGGTAAGCAGATGCGGGCGAATGATGTCGCCCGCGGCGAAATGACCGGCGCGCTTCGGCAGCTGGTAATAGGCGTCGGCATCGATCAGGCCGCGGCCGTTGTTCAGCTCCTCCAGGCCCTCGGAAAGATCGCCGCCCTGGCCGATGGCCGAGACGATCAGATCGCATTCGATATCGAATTCGGTGCCCTCTACGGGCTTGGGCCGGCCATCAACCATCTCGCACTTGGCCATTCTTAATGCTGTCGCGCGGCCTTCAGCGTTGACCACAACCTCGATCGGCATGACGCCGTTCAGGAACTTGACGCCTTCACGCAGGGCATCCTCGACTTCGTGTTCGGTCGCGGTCATTTCCTCGCGCTCGAACAGGGAGGTCAGGGTGACGTCGGCGCCTTCGCGGGCGGCGGCAAAGGCCGAATCGTGTGCGACATAGCCGCCTATGACCTGTTCCGGACGGACTTCCTTGTTGAGGTTGGTGATCTTGCCCAGTCGCCGGGCGACGGAGACCACGTCGATGGAGGTATCGCCGCCACCCACGCAGACCACCCGGTCGGTCGTCACCTGCAGCGCTCCCTTGTTGAATGCCTCGAGGAACTGTACCCCGGTGACGCAGTTGGGCGCATCGCTGTTGGGAACCGGCAGCTTGCGTCCGGACTTGCAGCCGAGCGCCCAGAGTATGGCGTCGAACTCCTTCTCCAGTTCGGCGATGGAGACATCCTTGCCGACGCGCGTGCCCAGGCGCGTTTCGACATGACCCATATCCAGAATGCGCTGGATTTCATGGTTGAGTACATCGCGCGGGGTGCGGTATCCCGGGATGCCGTAACGCATCATGCCGCCGAGTTCGTCATGATCGTCGAAGATCACGCTGGCATGGCCCATGCGGCGCAGCTGGTAGGCCGCCGCCATGCCTGCCGGTCCGCCACCGATGATGGCGATCTTCTTGCCGCTCATCTGATCCGTGGCTTCAAACTTGAATTTCTTCTCGAACGCGGAGTCGCCGATGAACTGTTCGACGGAATTTATCCCCACGAAGTCGTCGACGTTGTTCCGGTTGCACCCGTCTTCGCATGGCGCGGGACATACCCGGCCCATCATCGCGGGAAACGGATTGGCATCGGTTGAACGGCGGAAGGCGTATTCTTCCATACTCGCACCGCCAACGGGTTTTTCAATGCCACGGACGATCTGCAGCCAGCCGCGGATATCTTCACCGGAGGGGCAGCTGCCCTGGCATGGGGGGGTACGATGGACATAGGTCGGGCACTTGTGTGAGTGATCGGCCTCGAAGATCTGGTCCGTGAAACGTTCCCACTCGTACTCGCCGTCTTCGAAGCGGCGAAATGTGAGCTTGGTGTTTTCCATGTCATCTCGAGAAGTCGCCATGCTTGTTCTCCTGTGATCTTGATCAGGTGTGTTCACCTGAGTCTTATTCGTTGCAGAAACTATTGTTTGCTTCCCAGAACAATTGCGTTGCTGACCAGCTGGTGCACGCTAACGATGCTGTCCATGGTAAAGCCGTAATAGGGCAGGACCTTGGCAAACTGGCTCTTGCAGATAGCGCAGATCGCCGCCATATGGGTGACGCCATGTTCCTCGACGACCTGCTTGAGGGCCTCCATGCGCGGCAGGGCGCCCTTGACGCGCAGTTCCATCAGGTCGTCGGTCAGCAGACCGCCGCCACCGCCACAACAATACGTGGATTCGTGAATCGTATCTTGAGGCATGTCAAAAAAGTGGTTGCAACTGGCCCTGATGACGTCGCGGGGAATGGTGAACTGTCCGCCGGGTTTCGGCCCCATGCGCGAGGCGCGCGCCACGTTGCAGGAATCGTGGAAGGTGAGCACCATGTCGTCGTTGGCCGATTTGTCCAGGGTCAATGCGCCGCGCTGGATCAGGTCATGGGTGAACTCGAGTATATGCTGCGGTATCGGGTATTTCGGATCCAGGAAGTCAAACGGCCCCGCCAGGGTGTTGAGGAAGCTGTAGGCGACGCGCCAGGCGTGTCCGCACTCACCCATGATGATGCGCTTGACGCCGAGGTCGAGCGCCGCCTCACGGATACGCAGGGCCACCCGGCGCATGTTTTCGTAGCTGCCGATGAACATGCCGAAATTGGCGGCCTCACTGGCGTATGAACTCATTGTCCAGCTGATGCCGGCCTCGTGGAAGACCTTGCCGTAGCCGATAAGCCCGTCGACATGGGGTTCTGCGAAGAAATCCGCGGACGGGGTGACCAGCAGCACATCGGCGCCCTTTTCATCCAGCGGATAACGCACCTTGACGCCGGTGTCGTCCTCGACATCTTCCTCGATGCCTTCCAGGGTGTTCTTTAGCGCGGGCTGGGGCAGTCCGAGATTGTTGCCGATCTTGAAGACCTTGCCGATGATCTCGTTGCAGTATTTCTGCCCGACGCCGACGCTGTCCATGATCTCGCGGGCGGCCATGGAGATCTCCGCAGTGTCGATGCCGTAGGGGCAGAACACCGAGCAGCGGCGGCACTGCGAGCACTGATGGAAATAGCTGTACCAGTCGTCCAGTACTTCCTTGGTGAGGTCAACCGCCCCGACGAGCTTCGGGAAGTATTTGCCGGCAAAGGTGAAATGGCGCCGGTAGACCTTGCGCAACAGATCCTGCCGGGCGACCGGCATGTTCTTCGGGTCAGAGGTGCCGAGATAATAATGGCACTTGTCCGTACAGGCACCGCACTTTACGCAGGCGTCCAGAAAGACCTGGAATGAGCGGTACTTGCCGGTCAGTTCCTGCATCTTGTCGAGCGCGACCTGCTCCCAGTTTTCCACCAGTTCACCCGGGAATCCCAACTCTGCCTGGAATTCCGGTTTGGCGGTATAGGGTTTGCTGTGCGCCATCACCCCTTCCTCAATGTGAGGAATGATGGGGTATTCCTTCAGTTCCGGTGTTTCGAAATCAGCCACGTTTAGCTCCTGATCCTGTCAATCACCCGCTATTTCTGTTCCAACTGAGCCGCCCAGGGTGCGAGATGCCGTTGTTCACGCGGGTTGTCCACCTGGTTGCGGGTGGGGCTGAAGAAGACGCCGGGCGCATGCAGCAGCTTGCTGATCGGAAAGATGATCATGAGGGTGGCCACCAGTGCCAGGTGGGTCAGCAACAGAGGGTCCTGGGGCAAGGGTTGCCACTGGAAATACATGAGCCCGAGAAAGAACGCCTTGACCGATACGATATCGGTATGCGAGAGGTAATCCATGGACATGCCGGTGAGGGCGATACATAGCAGCAGCGCCAGCATCAGGTGATCCGAGAGTGCCGATATATACCGCACCCGGTCGACCACGAAGCGACGCGCCCACAGGCCGAGCAGTCCGGCGACCATGGCGAATGCGGCATAGAGGCCAAACGGCTGTATCAGATTGACCCAGGCCCAGACCGGGTTGGTGAAATATCTCAGGTGGCGCGCCAGAACCAGAAACATGCCGAAGTGAAACAGATATCCAAAGATCCAGATCCACTTGTTGGATTTGAACAGGCTTTCAAAAAAAGCCAGTTCCCGGAACATGCGCAACACCACACCCGTGCGTGTTACCGGCGCAGGGGTGGTCGGTATCTTCAGCGGCGCCGGTGTTTTTGCGTATTGCCGTATCTTGAAGGCCAGGCCGCCGATCAGCAGGGCGGTGGCGGTATAGAACAGCAAGGCATAAACGATCGTCAGAAACGGCATGTTTCTGAGCTCCCTAACGGTAGTTGATGGAACGAATCAGGCGGCCTGCAGAGGGTCACCCCTCTGCAAGTCAAACCCGATGCTAGACGCAACCGGTTGGCTTTGGCAGACCGGCGTATTTACATGCCTGCTTGGCCGGACCGTAAGGGAACAGTTCGTAGAGATACTTGCTGTTGCCTTTGTCCTTGCCGAGCTTCTTGCCAATCGCCTTGGTCAACACTCGGACGGCCGGCGCGATCTGGTATTCCTCATAGTACTCGCGCAGGAAGTTGATCACTTCCCAGTGCGCGTCGGACAACTCGGCGTTGTCGATGTTGGCCATGATGGTCGCGACTTCAGGCTCCCAGTCGTTCAGGTTGGCCAGGTAGCCTTCTTCATCGGTTTCAATAGTCTTGCCGTTTACTTCGATGGACATGTTTGATCTCCTTGGGAGGTTGCGCTACTTGATGAGAAAAACAATCAGAGCCAGGACTGTACGTTGTCGTGCCCGGTGACGAGATCGACGAAACCGCTGTAATCGACGACGGTGACGCCCTCGATGACACGGTCCGTGCCGATCCCTCGGGCCTGCAGGTCCGGTCCGAGGACATAGAAGGAAATGCCTGTGGCCGCCTGAATTCCGGATGCGGCCTTGCCACCCTTGATGACGGCGTATATGCCGTCCTCGAACAGCAGCACCGAGCTGCCGTCCATGGCGTGGTTCAGACAGGAATCCAGCGAATTTCGCTCGTAGGGCGATTTGTTGACGGTATGAAGCATGGGCATAATCTGTTGCTCCCTAAAAACTCAGCACGACGTCTTGCTGATCCATGATCTCGGCAAGTTGCGCACGGCTTACCAGGTGTATCGAGTCCTTCTCCGCATAATCCTCGTCCTCGTCCTCATAGGTGAGGTGGAGCAGATCATCCAGTGTCAGGCCACGTTCATCGAGCGATTCCTTCTCGACATAGATTTTGGTGACATCGTAGTCACCCAGCGCGGAGTAGGCGGGTGAGAAGTTTTTCATCCCGATGCCCTCGGTTTTCTGCCCCTTGCTGAGTTCGAAAACACCGTCATCGACGAAAGCGAGGCTGACGTCCTGATCGAAGGCCGCCCCGATCAATACCACCTCCAGTGATTCGAGCGCATAGACCGTGCCATACGGCGCCTTCCGGTTTACATAGAGAAACTTCTTTATCGTTTCTGACATGGTTTTATCCCTTAATCTCCGAAGACCACCAGACGTTCTGCCTGAATACCTGCCTCAATCAACTGCCCGAGTCCGGAGATGCGAAACCCTTCCGCGATGTTGTCACCCGACTTGCCGTGCCGCTTGGCCTCGTCAGCATCCAGGACACCGCGACGCTGGGCTGCAGCAACGCAGACCACGAGATCCAGGTCGTGTTGCTTGGCAAGCGTCGACCACAGCTGCGTGATGTTGCGATCATCCTGGGGCGGTACGGCGTAACGCGTGCCGTTGTTGACTCCGTCGTGATAGAAGAACACCCGCATGATCTCATGCCCCTTCTCCAGTGCGGCCTTGGTGAACTGGTAGGCACTGTCGGAGGACTGGTGCTGGTAAGGTCCTTCGTTGATCATAACTGCTAGCTTCATGACTGATTCCTTTGTGATCAGAAGCGGATATGAGTGGAAGCGTTCAGACTTGCACGGGCACCACGCCAGTTGTCGATGTGGTACTTGGTGAACGGCAGACCGGTCACCTCGAAGAAACGCGGCCAGCCGATGCGCTCAATCCAGTCGTTCATGCGTTCCCAGTCCTTGGCGTTTTCCTTGTAGGCCTTGAGGATGCTCTTCACCACGGCGGTGGCCTCCGGCCAGCGGGGCGGATTGTTCGGAATGCCGGAGGCAACCAGTTTCTGGAAGGTCGGTTTGCCACGGGCGTTGGAGTGGTTGCCGCCTACCCAGATTGACAGCTTGGAATGCTCGGCATCGTTGATCTGCATGGGCGGGCAGGGGGGGTAGCAGGCGCCGCAGCAGATGCATTTCTTCTCGTCCACTTCCAGAGAGGGTTTGCCATTGACCAGCGCCGGACGAATGGCCGCGACGGGGCAACGCGCCACAACCGACGGTCGCTCGCAGACGTTTGCGACCAGGTCATGGTTGATTTTCGGTGGTTTGGTGTGCTGTACGTTGATGGCGATGTCGCCCTGCCCGCCGCAGTTGATCTGGCAGCAGGAGGTGGTCATATGCACCCGGTTGGGCATCTGCCAGCTTGTGAACTCGCCGATGAGTTCGTCCATCATGGACTTCACCACACCGGAGGCATCGGTGCCCGGGATGTCACAGTGCAGCCAGCCCTGGGTATGGGAAATCATGGTGACCGAGTTGCGGGTGCCGCCGACTACGTAGCCGGCATCTTCCAGCGCCTTGATCAGCGGTTCGACCTTCGCCTCATCCGCCACCAGGTATTCGATGTTGCTGCGTATGGTGAAGTGGACATAACCTTCGCCGTACTTTTCCCCGATGTCGCATAGTTCGCGCAACGTGAAGATGTCCAGGATGCGCTGGGTTCCGGCGCGGACGGTCCAGATCTTGTCGCCGCTGTGGGCGACATGCACCAGGACGCCCGGGCGTGGATCCTCATGGTACGCCCATTGGCCGTAATTCTTGCGCATGACCGGATGCATGTACTGGAACGCATCAGGACATCCTGATTCGATCGGCGATCGCATTTCTTGTGCCATGTGACTCTCCTGAAATTCTGTCGTTGATGTACGGACCCCGGTGGCTAACACCGGGATCCGCCATGTTGTGTGCCTGGTGCGTTACGCGGAGGCCGCCTGTTTCGCCTCGCGCTTCTTCTCGAACCACTTCTCGGCTTCCTCGTCCCAGCCGTCCATGCGGATGTAGGAAGACTGGCGCGGGTAATTGACCATGTGCGGATCCACGTCGATGCCGATGCCTTCGAGGAAATTCACCAGACCGATACGCTCGATCATCTCGCCGGTACGCTCATGCTCCAGGCCGTTCTCGGCCCAGAAGTCGATGATCTCTTCGCCCATTTCCACGATCCGCTCGTAGTCTTCCTCGGTTTCGAGCTTCATGAACGGCACGACGACGGTGCCCATCAGATCGCCGATCTTCAGGGTGCGCTTGCCGCCGATGAGAATGGTGACGCCCTTGTCGTCTCCCGGGTGCAGCGCCTTGGGCATGACGTTCAGGCAGTGCATGCAGCGCACGCAGTTGTGGTTGTCGACGACGAACTCATCCTTGTCGGTGAGGGAGATGGCGTGGGTCGGGCAGCGCGCGATGACGTTGTCGAGGATGTACTGGCGGCCCTTCTTCTTGATGTAGTTCTGGATCTCTTCCTGGTTGACCTTCATGTCGTCGCGCCAGGTGCCGATCACGGCAAAGTCGGAGCGCTCGATGGCATTCTGGCAGTCGTTCGGGCAGCCGGATACCTTGAACTTGAACTTGTAGGGCAGGGCCGGGCGGTGCACGTCGTCGGTGAAGTTGTTGACCAGGTGACGATGGATACCGTGTTCATGCGCGCAGGACATTTCGCAGCGGGCGGCGCCCACGCAGGACATGGCGGTGCGCACGCAGGGGCCGGCACCACCCAGGTCCCAGCCGTATTCATTGATCTCGTCGAAGAAGTGCTGGGTATTTTCGGTGGTCGCGCCGATGAACATGATGTTGCCGGTCTGTCCATGGAAGGTCACCAGGCCGGAACCGTGTTTTTCCCAACTGTCGCCGAGCTGGCGCAACATGGCGGTGGTGTAGAAATTGCCCGCCGGGGGCTGTACGCGCAGGGTGTGGAATTCCTTTGACTCTGGAAAGGCCTTGCCGACCTCGGAGAAGCGCGGAATGATGCCGCCGCCATAACCGTACACACTGACGGTGCCGCCTTTCCAGTAACCCTTGCGGGTTTCATAAGAGTGCTCAAGCTGCCCCAGGAGGCTGTTGGCCATCTCGTTGATGCGCTGTTCGGGGTGCTTGTCACGCAGCCGTTTGATACCTGAAATGAAACTTGGCCAGGGGCCAGTTTCCAGGTCATCAAGCATTGGGGTTGGATGGATGTCTTTAGCCATGGAGATCTCCTGGGTTATTCGTTGCACACACTATAAATCAGAGTGGATGTCTACTTCTCGCGAGGAAGGACTGTACATTCCTCAGGCAACTGGAAATCAGTAACTTAAAGGACTGCGGGATAGTGCCTTGTGCCTGATCTCAGCATTGTAGGTGTGGCCCATCGATGAACATATCCTACCCATGGGGTGGCATGGGAATCACATCGTATCTCGAAAGAGGTATTGGAAAATTTTCGTTTCAACTTCGTTTGATTGCCTGGCGATCTGGTTGGCTCTGATACGCACAAAACTTTTTCTTATAACCACGGGCACTTGAATTCACTTTTAGAATATCCGAGGGCTTGATGAGAGTCCTGTGATTGCGCGGAATGAGAATGTATCGCAACAATTGCAAGGATATATTGTAAGGATATACTGCCGCAAATCGCGGCATGCAGTGTATTACAATGTTTCACTTTCGTAACCACCCGCGGAGTCAGATCCCCGATAGAGAAACCAGCCGATGATGGAGTCGCTTCTCAATACCTGGTCAAACCGGCAAGAAAGTCCCTTCGATCTCACCGACGAAAGGACATATCAGCGCTGGCGCGAGTGGAAACTCAGGGATTATCCCCGCACGGCGGGCGATCTGATCGTCAGGATTGCCAATCCCTTTCAAATCAGCGCGGCGGAAAAACAGGCGCTGCTGCAATGCTGCCGGAAAACCAACGCGGCTATTTACCAGATTACGGATGGTGATATTTCCGACAAGGACCTCGTAAGCGCCCTCGGTCGCCAGTTTGGCCTGCGACGGCTGGACAGGAACCTGCGAGCGGATGAGGACAGTATTACCTCCCTCCAGGTCATGCCCGACGAAGACCGGACACTCTACATACCCTATACCAACCGGCCTCTCAACTGGCATACCGACGGTTATTACAATACGCCTGAGGAGCAGGTGAAGGGCGTGGTGCTGCACTGCGTGTCGGATGCGGCGGAGGGCGGCGATAATGTCTATCTCGATCATGAGATCGCCTATATCCTGCTGCGCGATGAGAACCCCGATTACGTCTCGGCGCTGATGCAGCCCGACGCCATGACCATACCGGAGAATACCGAAGCCGGACATGAGCTGCGCCCGGCACAAACCGGACCGGTGTTTTCCGTGGATCCGGGGACCGGGTCGCTGCATATGCGCTATACCGCACGAACCCGGAGCATCGCCTGGAAGGGGGATGACCTGACACGCCTGGCCGCAGGGTTTCTCACCGGGCTTCTCGCCGGTGAATCGGCCTGGCTGTTCCGCCACCACCTGGAACCGGGACAGGGAATTATCTGCAATAATATCCTTCACAAGCGTGAGGCGTTCGTCGATGATGCGGCGAACGGGCGCATCCGGTTGTTGTACCGCGCCCGGTATTATGACCGCATACAGGGCACCGGGTTGAACACAATCTGGTCAGGAGACCGGTGATGCTTTGGCTGAGCGAGCTACTGATACAGAACCATGATCTCGATTCCTTTGCGTCCTTGACGGAAATCGTCAAGGTGCGTGCGCGGGAAGGAGAGATGTTTTTCAGGATGGATGTCCGCCCGCCCTTTCCGGATACCCCGGAAGACTGGGAAGACCGCCTGGAAGCGGCATTCTCCACGGCGCAGCAACATTGAGCACAACAGGCTGAACCGATATGTTCTGGACTGAAGACCACGATGCCGTCAAGGAGTTTATCGTACCCGACGATGTCGTCGATCTGTCGTTTTCGATACAGGCTCCGACCTTGCCGATCGATCATGCCTGCGCTCTTTCGGGGCGGCTGCACGAGGCGCTGCCCTGGCTCGACGAGGAGGAACTGGCCGGCATACACCTGATTCACGGTGCGGCTTCCGGTAACGGCTGGTACCGGCCGGCGGAAACCGCGGATGCGCTGCTGCACCTGTCGCGGCGCGCCCGCATGCGACTGCGTCTGCCCCGTCACCGTCTCGACGACGCGCGCGAGTTGACCGGCAAAACGCTGCATATCAACGGCCACTCGCTCACGGTGGGCAAATCCGAGGTGCACCGGTTGAATGCCTTGCCAACCCTGTTCTCCCGCTATGTCATCACGCGCGAGGCCGTTGCTGAAGAAGAGTTTCTGGAGCAGACGCTGGCTGGCCTGAAGGCGCTGGATATCGATTGCCGCAAAATGCTTTGCGGGATTACCCATAGCTTCGGTTTTCCCGAGGGCCCGGTCTTCACCCGCAGCCTGATGGTGGCCGAGCTGACGCCGGAGCATTCGATCAGGTTGCAGCAGATCGGACTGGGCGGGGGACGCAAGATCGGTTGTGGCCTGTTTATCCCGCACAAGGGCATCAAACCGGTAAAGCAGGACGCCGGTTAAGGCATTTATCCCGACCGGGAGGTTGCCTTTTCAGCGAATGACGTCAGAATTTACGGTTTTATCCCGGCGGAAGTCGGGAAATACCGCTGGATTGAATGGCGCTTATTCATGGGCAGTATCCCTGTAAACGAGCCAATGACCACGGAAATATCCGCATAAACGCGGACTATAGACTCATGATTTCAGTGTCTTCCGTGAGTTTCCTCGGCTACTAATCAGGTTATGGCTTAAGTAGGCACCATGACATCACTGGATTCTTATCGTGATAATTGTGTTAGGAGGCCCCGATGGAAGTTGTCGTTGATGGAAAGCAAGTCGATGTAACCGAGACAGGATTCCTGAATAATCCGGATGACTGGAATGAAGATGTCGCCGCGGTGATCGCCGCGCAGGAAGGCATCGCCCTTACCCAGGAACACTGGGACGTCATCAATTACCTGCGTGATGAATACCTCAACCATAACGGTAATCAGCCTAATAACCGCACCATGCTCAAGGACATGGGGGACAAATGGGGAAAAAAGGTGACTTCGAAGATGATGTACGATCTGTTCCCGGGCAATCCCAGCAAGCAGGCCGGTCGCATCGGCGGGCTTCCGGAAAGCATGCGCAAGGGCGGTTATTGATTCGACTGGCAACCCATTCGGGATATATTCTCTGCATACCCCGGGGGTTATAGTGCCTGAAATGTCAAAAAATATTTTCGTGAACTCGTACGTGTCCCGGAGAAAATATCATGAGTGAGAAACAGGACCTCATCAAGAAGATGCTGGAAATGCAAAAAAAGTTCATCGAGTACGAGCACCAGAATGGTGTCGAGATGGAAGACTATTTCGTACCCGAAGAAGGCCATCCGCTGAACAACTACCGGCAACAGTACCGGGATATGGCGATGAAACTGGTCGACATGGCCCATGAGGAAAAGGGCTCTCACCGCTGATCGATCAGCCTTCCGATAAAATTAGCCGCGCGCCCAGGCCCGCGGCTTTTTTATTGCCTGCAGGGATGTAATTAGTCTTCATTCCTGGGCACTGTTTTTCACCGCAAAGACGCAAAGACGCAAAGTTCGCAAAGAAAATTATTTCAAAGATCAGTCTCATTGCCCCTGAAACTCAGGCACTAAACTGGCTTTGCGTCTTTGTGGTAAATAACGATCGTCAACCTTCAGTCAGATCTCTGACCACATGCGCACCAGATTGATATAGGCATGATTGACCCGGGCGGTTTCCTCTGCGTCCGTGTTGTCCTGCAGCAGTTTTTCGCGCGCCTGGTTTAATTCGTGCAGCAGGGCGCGTTTATCGGGCTCCCGGATCAGGCTCTGGATCCAGCTGACTGCGACCAGGCGTTCGCCGCGGGTGACCTCGGCAACGCGGTGGAGACTGGACGAGGGATAGATCACCGCGTCCCCCGCGGGAAGCTTGACGCGCTGCTCTCCGAACGAAGTCTGGATGACAAGTTCGCCTCCGTCGTAATCGGCCGGGTCGGAGAGAAAAATCGTTACGGATATATCGGAACGGTACAGATCGCCCTGTCCCATGACCGGGTCGTCGACATGGCTTCCATAGGACATCCCGGCCGAGTAGCGTGCATAATAGGGTGCGGCTACCTTCAAGGGCATGGCGGCGCTGCGATAGACCGTGTGTCTGATGAGGCCACCCATGACCAGGTTGTTCAGCTGCCTCATCAGCCGTTCCTCCAGGGAGAGTTCCTGGTTGTGCTTGACGCGTCCGGCGGCAATCCCGGCGGAGAAGACACCGTCGACGAAGCCGCCTCCGGACATGAGTCTTCTTGCGGATTGAATCTCTGTCGGATCAAGTACATTGGTCAGCTGCGTAAGCATGGTCGGAAATCCTGCAAGTGATCAGGTTGATGAGGTAAGATGGTCAGCCGGAGCATGGTGGAACCAGAGCATAAGACCGGGCATATGATATTGAAAATAGTCATTGATGAGCAAACCTATCCTGTCAGCGTTCCTGACGACATCGTCATGGACGGTGAGGACTTCTTTCAACGCATCGATAAAGACATGGACAGGGGCTGGCAGATGAGCCGTGACTGGGTGGACTGTCCTGACCAGCAGCAGCGCTGCCAGATTGTCGGGGACAGGATACTGACCGCCTTGCATAACGACAATGAACGCATGGTGGTGCTTCTGTCCGCCTACATCCTTGCCCGCGTCCCGGGGGTACAGGGAATCCGCATCGACACCAATGGCGAAATGCTGGAGTCCGAATTGCTCACGGAGTGAGCATCCCTGCAGCCGGTCTGGAACTCACCGGTCCAGCCGTTTTTCCATTTTTACATGTGCGATGCGGTTGAAGAGCATCGGGCCGGGTCCGGTGGCGGTGTATCCATGTTTCCGGTAGAAGCCCAGGGCCGACTCTCGGGCATCGAGTACAATGCGCACGGCACCGAGGGCAAGGGCCCTCTGTTCCAGCCCGCACAGGATCAGCGTGCCTATACCCCTGCGCCGGTATCCAGCGGCAACGCCCATATAACGGATCCGGGCCTCGCCTATGGCGGTAAAATTGAGCCGGCCGACACCGAGGATGGATTCTCTCGAATCGACGGCCAGAAGATGCGAACTGACGGCATCGAGCGGGTCGGTTTCACTGCCGCGGGGCTGGTTCCACGGAGCACGCAGCGTCTTCCAGCGCAAATCGTAGTACCGCCTGAATTCGGCGGGGGTTGAAGGCTCTATCAGCCTGATCCTGCCGGTGCCTCTCAGGCGAATACCACCCAGGTCGTGGCGATGTACTTCACCCCTTGCCGCAGGGTCACGCCGCGGTGTTCATGCGTCCAGAAGGGCGGAAACAGGAGCAGTTTGCCGGCTTGCGGTTTGACGCGTAGATCCTGGCAGGAGAATTCGGTTTCTCCTCCCGGGCCCTCGACATCATTGAGATACCAGACCGCGACCAGTTGGCGCTGGCTGAATTCATGGCTGCCACCGTCGATGTGCCAGTGATAGAACTCGCCTGGCATGGTGCGCTGGATCGCGTAGCCGACGTCTTTGAAAGGCCCCTTGAAATACGGATAGGCCTCACGCAGTTCCTTCATCGCCTGGGCGAGGGAATGAAACAGGGCGCGGTCGACATCCTTCCAGTGCGGTTTTCCGCTTACGACCAGATCGGTTGATTTTTTTACACTCTGGTCCTTGTAGACCATCTGGCCAATGCGCCCTTCGTACTGCTCATCCACGTGTTGCTCGAAACGGCGGATCATTTCATCGCACATCTGGACTGGCAGCGCGTGCTGTTTCTCGAAAATAAAGGAATGTTCCCTGATTTCCGTTATGGTTCTGAGTGCAGGGCGTGCTCTGGCCATGTCACTGGACATTTCCTGATGATGCATGCCTCACCATGAGGCTGGTTTGATTACAGGGTGTTATTCTCCACAAGGGTGGTGATTTCATGCTGCAGCCTGTCATGATCGGCACCGTACAGGGCGATAATCCCCTTTGCAAGCTGCATCCAGTGGTGCCTGCCCGCCTCGGTCAGCTGCATCAGCCTGTCCAGGTCGCCGGTCCGGTCCCAGTGGTCGTAGGCGGCAAGCAGGCTGGGAAACAGGATCTTTCGCATACTGGTCAGGTTCGCTATGTAAAAGTGTAACGAGGCGGGTTCCGCTTCGTCCAGCAAGCCGGGCAGGGTGGATAGTGCATCCGAGAGGTGGTCGCGTACCGCACGCATCATCAACTCCGCCTTGCAATGCGGGATTTCGCCCAGCAGTTTTTCCCAGTTGACGCCTAATTCCTCTCCCGCCATGACTTCACCGATTTCGTGCAGCAGTAACGAACGGACTTCCCGCTCGGTCATGTGCTTCAGCGCCTCCTCGGGTGCGGTGTCGAAGTCATAGCAGTTGATCGTCTTTTGCATGGCGTTCGCGGGCCTGTTCCAGCGCCACTCCTCGATTTTCTCCCAGAGCATGCGGCGCAGTGATTCTCGCCGGATAAAGATTGTACTGCCAAGGCTCATTGCCGGTGGTGCGGCGAGATCTCGCGCCAGTTCCTGGCCGGAAACATAGAGCGTGTAGCCATTGTAAATGCGGCGTTCCTCGAGAACGCCCATGAAAAAATGCGGCTTCATGTTGCGTCCGATGCCGCCGCTGTAGACATAGCCGCAGCCGTTAAGAACCTCATTGATGGCCTGCGATTCAAAGGGGTCGTGTAACTGCGTGAACACGGGTATTGATCGGAAGGAGCTGTTCTCCAGTGTCTTCCAGAGCGTTTCGCGTTCGCTCAGCCAGTGGGTGAGTTTCTCGTGCGGAAGTGCCGCGCTGAACGGGAGGTTATTTTCCCAGCGGTAGTACTCGCGCATCTTCAGGAGATAAACGCAGAGCGTGTAATCGGTTGCATGCAGGGCATCGCTGATGTGGCAATTCGTACGTATGGCTGTCAGGCTGGCCTCCAGTTCATCGGCATCTGCCGGTGGGCGGGGCGGTATTGCATTGAGGGTCATTTGCATGGCGAATACCTGACTGGATTTCTAGGATAATTCATCCTAGCATGTGATAATAATGCTCGCCAGTTGGCCGGGTTGCCGAGCCAGCTACCCGATTTAATACCGCAGCTACCGGAGCAGTCCGTGCGAGTAAAGAGCAAATGGAATCTCAAGGAGCGCGAACGTTCCCTGTCGGAAATCGGCGGCGCCATGGCCTTCATCCTGTGGCGCATCGCCCAGCAAGGTACCCTGAATCTCGAAAATGAGGGTTTCCAGACCGATTCGAACGCGCAACGCCTCGATGTCATCACCGAGTTTCTTGCCTTTCTTGTACATCTTGCCGACCGGATGACCGCGGCAAACTTCACTCGGGAGCAACGGCAGGAATTTATTGGTTCCCTGGCGCGGCATCTGGCCGACACCATGCAGGAGAACCGCGGCGATGCACAGGGCGCGGGCGAATACCGGGGGGCACTGATCGAACGCCTGAATGAGAGAGCCGCAGACTATGCCGGGTTCTCCTTCGTCGACAATGAACCGGGATTTGCATTCCGGCGTTATTTCGGGGAAAACGTCCGGGCGGTCATGGGTGAGAAAGACAATAAATGGATAACCGATCAGGTGATGGATATCGAGGTGCCAGAGGCATTGAAGCCACTGGGAAAGGCCGTTCGCGATCTCCTGCCGGCAGCGTTACAGCAAAATGAAGGTGAAGAAAATTAATAAAAGGCGGGAATGACCCGCCTTTTCATCATGTCACCGTGTGACTTATTTGACCCAGTCCGAGAAGTTGTCGGTATTCCGCTCCTTTCCATCTTCATAGCCGGCGTTGTAGGCGTCGGTTACGCGCTGCTCTTCCCGCATGGGATTCAGCAGGTATCCGCCTTGCCAGCCCTGAATATAGTCCGCGTCCACACCCATCTTTTCCATTTTGGTGACTGTCTCGTAGTATTCCTGGTTCATATTCAACTCCTTGCGTAGTCTGAGTAGTAAACAATCATAACAATTTGTTGCCAACGGCAAGATTCGTACAGCTACCCTTGATGCTGCAGGTCCAGGTGCTTCTCCCCCGTCAATCGTGCTGCATGGCGCCTTGATGCCTCCGGCGGCTGATGCATTCCGCCTGTGGTTTCATTGCAAATGCCGTCACGTCTCAGGGTTTGAGAGTCAGGGCATGGAATAAGGTAACTGTATCGGAACGGGTGTCCGTGTGTACACCCGGTTTCCTCGTGCACAGGTTCCCGCGCCGCGTATGTTGACCGTATCCCGTGCCGCATGCATTCATCTGTCGAAATGCATGGATTAATTTCAGCGTGTTACGGTTATCAGCAACATGGCGATGCGGCCCGTCTACCACGTTGTTTCAATTAGGGTTACCTGAAAATGGAGGAAGTATACAGGAGGCATGAATACCTCCGAATATCCCTATCGGGGGGGCAAATCATCCCTCCCGGAAAATCTGATTTCCACAGGCAAATCAGTGACATTCTCTCTTTAGGGGTATTCGATGAGCCCTGCCATGTGGATAGCATAACACCTTCTGCAACAGAGGCTCGTGTCCCTCAGGCTGGGGCTCCAACCTCGTAACTATAGGGTGAGACACGACATGTCGGAAGACTACGATGAAGACTTTGCCAGTGGCATAGCCTGCTTCGAGGCCAAGAACTTTTCCCAGGCCATGAAATTCCTCTACCCGCTGGCCTCGGCGGGTAATCCTGATGCGCAACACCGCGTTGCCATCATGTGTCAGAACGGACTCGGTGTAGTCCGAAATGAGAAAATGGCTGAACAGATGATGCGGGCTTCCGCCGAACAGGGGTATGCGCTGGCCCAGCACGGCATGGGTTTCATGTACCTGGAAGGTGACTGTGTCGGACAGGACAGTACCGAGGCCGCCAAATGGTTTCACAAGGCGGCTGATAATGGCCTTGCCGGTTCACTGACAACCCTGGCGAGGATGTACGAAGAGGGTAATGGTGTTGAAAAGGATCCTGAGATGGCAAAGAAGCTCTATGCCAGGGCGGGATTCGACTTCTAGCTCCCGGTGTTTGACGGATAATGAGCAATGGAATTGTCTGCGGAAGACGTGCTGCGCATCAATGTCCTGCTGGCAGGACCCGTCAAGGCGGTACGGATCGATGAATCCAGTATGACCCTCCATGCGCTCTCCGATAAAGGGGATGCGCGAGTCAGGCTCAATCCCAATTGCCGGGACGAGCTCTATTTGCGTCGTGTCCGTGAGGCGCTCTCCAGCCATGTTCTGGGTTCACCGGGTGGCTATCCGGTTTATCTCAAACGCTGGACACGCATGGGTCAGACGCGTGACGGAATGCTCGAGTCACTGCTCCTGCTGGGCGAGCCCGAGGCGGTGGTTGCGGTGGTCAATGCCCCGGGTATTACCAATGAAATCGCCAGCAGGGCATGGTGGGCATCCCAGACCGCGGAGAATGCAAGGTGTCTGCTCGGTAATAAGTCGGTCGTGCATGGCGGTATGGGGCCGGTTCTGGCGGATTTCCTGGTTGGATATCTTCCCTTCGAGACGGAGGCGAGGGATATCATCGCCTCCGTTCGTCTGGTCCTGCAATCCGGTCTGGTCAATACCGGTGTCATGAAAGAACTCTGGAGCAGGGGCAGGCACAAAAATGCCTATTATGTCGGTTTCCTGCAGGCCATACCCGATGACCTCCCCTGTGAAGCGGCGCCGCACCCGCGATGGGAAGAGGCCAGTAATAAGCTTGGAGCGTTGAGCGGGGGGCGGAATCCATTCGCCAGCCAGCTTATTCGGCTGCTCGGCAGGGAAGGCCAGGGTTTTCTGGACACAGTGGAGAACGTCCTTGCCAAACCGGCCAATCAGGACGTCGTCGTCGCATTGTTTCATGCGATTGCCGCCTACTTTCGCGCCATTCGCAGCAACGACGGCGGACGTCAGTCCATAGAGGAGATTTACACTGCTGCGGATAATATGCTGGTCAGCTGTGCTGTTCCCGGACATGCGCTGGGCGAGGTGCTCGGCTGTGTGCCCGGTATGGAAAGAGAAGTGCGCGCCATGCTGGTATTATCCATGGTGGATGAGCCGCTGGTGGATCCTGTCTTCTCGCGCACCGATGCCATAGGTACCGTGATGCGCAGGAGACTTCAGCCCGTTTTTGAACCGCTGCAGCGTCAGGTGGACATACTGAGGAACCGGGTTGAAGACTAGCCAGTGCAACGGAGGTTGTTCGGTGGTTGAGGTTCGCATGTACTGCACAGCCATTTGCCCCTACTGTTTTCAGGCGGAACGGCTGTTGAAATCAAAAGGCGTCCAGGTGCAAAAGATATTCATTGACTCGATGGCGGACGGCTTTGGTGAATTGCACAAATTGACGGGGCGGCGTACCGTGCCCCAGATTTTTATCGGTAACCGGCATGTTGGTGGCTACGACGATCTTGCGGGACTGGAGTTCTCGGGCCAGCTGGATCCCCTGTTAATGTCCAAATAAGCCGCCAGACCGCGCCTGCCTGCAACAACACGGACCATTATGAAATATCTTCCTGTTTTTCTGGATCTGAAAGACCGTCCCTGCCTTGTCGTGGGGGGGGGAGGGTGGCGGCGCGCAAGGTCACCCTGCTCCGCAGGGCTGGCGCGAAAATTTCGGTCATTGCACCAGACCTCTGTGACGAACTCGTGGAGCTTGGTCGTTCGGGAGAGATCCTGCATGTAAACAGGGAATTTCTGGATGACGACATGGACGGGATGGTGCTCGTGATCGCCGCAACCAATAACGAAAAGGTTAATCGGCAGGTTTCGTTCGTGGCGGGCCGGCAACGGATTCCGGTCAATGTGGTCGATACGCCGGATTTGTGCAGTTTCATCGTGCCTTCGATTGTTGACCGCTCACCGGTACAGGTCGCCGTCTCGACTGGTGGCGCATCGCCGGTTCTGGCCCGGTTGTTGCGTGCCAGGCTGGAAAGTTTCATTCCCTCGGCGTATGGCCGTCTCGCAACCCTGGTGGATGAATTCAGGCAAAGGGTGAAGCAGAGGTTCTCCGATCCCGGTCAACGGCGCTATTTCTGGGAAGCCGTGTTGCAGGGGAGGGTCGCCGAATTGCTTTTTGCGGGTCGTGAAGAAGAGGCTCGCTCGGCGCTGGAAGATGCGATCGCGAATACCGACCATACCTACGACACAACTGGAGAGGTTTATCTCGTGGGTGCCGGTCCGGGGGATCCGGACTTGATCACATTCAGGGCGCTGCGACTCATGCAGCAGGCCGATGTCGTGGTTTATGACCGGCTGGTGTCCCGGCCGATCCTGGACATGGTAAGACGCGATGCCGAGATGATATACGCCGGCAAGGAAAGGGATAATCACACGCTTTCACAGGAAAGTATAAATGAATTACTTGTTCGTCTGGCCCGGGAGGGAAAACGCGTATTGCGGCTAAAGGGCGGAGACCCCTTCATATTCGGCCGCGGAGGCGAAGAGATAGAAACACTGGCGGGTGAGGGTATAGCATTCCAGGTGGTGCCCGGTATCACGGCCGCGTCGGGCTGTGCGGCATATGCCGGTATTCCCCTGACGCATCGAGACTATGCCCAGTCATGTGTCTTCGTTACCGGACACCTCAAAGACGGCAGTGTCGAGCTTGACTGGGAAGCGCTCGCCAAACCAGCCCAGACCATCGTCTTCTACATGGGATTGCACAGTATCGGGATTCTTTGCAATGAACTGGTAGCCCATGGCCTTTCGCAAGATACACCCGCGGCGTTGGTTCAGCAGGGTACAACCCGAAACCAACGGGTTTTTGTTGAGACACTGGCTTCACTCCCAACCCTGGTCGAGAGGGAGGAGATCAGGCCGCCGACCCTGATTATCGTGGGAGAGGTCGTGAAGTTGAGGGAGAAGTTACGCTGGTTTGGCGACATTGGCAGGGTTTAACACAAGAAAAAATATCGTCTCGTTTCGTCAATGGACTGACTGCAGACATTGATCCTGCTGTACATGTACGGGCAACTGAAAATACAGGCTGCTATCTCTTCTTGTGACAAGATAAATCCCGGCTGTCGTGACTGATCGTGATTAATAGAGCAGAGACTGAACAGTCCTTGATAAGGATATCTATCCTCTGCTTTCTTTTAGTATATCTATTGTCGCTTGCATATTATGGTGTACTTCCTGAAGAAACGATTCAACTGATTATAATTGGCACATTTGCATATTTATTTTTTGCATTTCTATTGTTCTTCATGTCGAGTTCCGACATTGGATATGCATCAGTTCGTCAAATTTCCGGTATGGTTATGGACATCACGATGACGACAATAGATATGTCTGGTATGTCAGATTATGGCGCGCCACTGTTTGTTGCGTACCTCTGGGTTGCGGTAGGAAATGGGTTTCGCTTCGGTAATAAGTACCTGGCTTTTTGTGCATTTCTTTCGATTACAGGGTTCCTGATTGTATCGAGAGTAAGTCCATTTTGGATGAGCATGCCAGCATTGATATGGATGGGCCTGCTCATTCTTGTATTGATACCAATATACTTCGCAGTACTGCAAAGAAGGCTACAAGTCGAGAAAATTAAGGCAGAATCCGCTAACATTGAAAAATCCAGGTTTCTAGCAAATATAAGTCATGAATTGCGGACACCTCTAAACGCAATTGTTGGATTCACTGGTTTAATGAGGAAAACTACCGACGAATCGGTGAAACGGCAGTTAACGTTGAGGATAGAGTATGCATCCGCCAACCTGCAGGCATTGGTAGGCGATATTCTCGATTTCTCGCGAATTGAGTCCGGACACGTGAACTTGATTGATGAGGACGTTGATCTCTACTCGCTGGTCATCTCCATCCATGACATGTTCAAACTACAGGCGGACCAGAAAAATATCAGAATATTGATTGATGTCTATCCCGACGTATCTCCTGCAATCAGGTGTGATGAAAAGCGACTGAGCCAGGTAATTATCAATCTGCTCGGGAATGCAGTGAAGTTTACCTGGTCTGGCGAGGTGACTCTGAAAATCACGGAGTCGGTATGTGAATCAGGCAGTATGTTGCAGGTTGAGGTAAAAGATACAGGGGAAGGTATACCTGATCATATCCAGAAAAATATTTTTGATCGTTTTGTACAGGCGGATAATTCCGTAAGTCGCAGACACGGTGGCACAGGTTTAGGGACATCAATAGCCAAACACCTGGTGGAATTAATGGGTGGAGAGATTGGATTTGAGAGCGAATTCGGCAAAGGCAGCAGGTTCTGGTTCAGGATACCGGTCAGGCCATCTTCACATCTACAGACGGTATTGCCTCTGTTACCATCAGGCACATCCTTCGTCCATGTTGGAGACGATAATAAAACGTATGTGCATGCAAAAGAAGCAATAGCCGGGTTTGTGAACCCCGATACCAGTGTCACGTTATTGCCGGAGTCCAGGGTGGGGGATCTGTGCAATGAATGCATGCCGGTATCCTGCATTATTGCGGATTGCGGATCCCTATCCAAAGATACAATCGAGCAACTACCATCAATGGCAGGGATCGACAATGCAATCAAGATTGCATTTGATGACGGGACGTATGAGAGAAGCCGGTTGCTGAACCTTGGTTATAAGCAAGTTGCTAATAGCTTGCCTGAATTGGTGAATTCACTCTGTTATGCAGCCAGTTGGATCAGGTGTAACAATGCAATCGATTACTGCCCTGAGCCGTCCTCCACTGGGGGTGAAGATCAGGTCGCAAGGATACTCGTGGCAGATGACTGTGATTTGAACCGGCAGGTGCTTAAGGGAAATCTTGAGTATATGGGCATGGATGTCATCTTTGCCGATTCCGGCATGGAGGCTCTGAAACGCCTCAGGCAGGACGTCTTTGACCTGTTTATCGTTGATATCCAGATGCCCGGGATGTCGGGATTTGAGGTTATCACCCGCTACAAGTCACTCTGTCCTGAAGAGGCCAGAATTCCTGTCGTTGTTGTAACCGGTGATGTAACCAGGGAAGTCCAGGACGAGTGCATCGAACTTGGAGTTGACCGCTTTCTCTCCAAGCCGGTCGACGCGGAGAAGTTGAGGAAAGTGGTGACCGAACTGCTTCCATGCAGGCAGGCCATGTGACTGTAATCGTGATCACAGGTAATTCGGATAGCATCGCAGATCACCGCGGTGGTAACATCACCCAATTTTCAATGGTTGAACCGGCTTATGACTGTCAGAACCCGCTTTGCTCCGAGTCCCACCGGGTACTTGCATGTGGGCGGCGCCCGCACTGCGCTGTTTTCGTGGCTGCATGCACGCAAGCACGGGGGTAAATTCGTCCTTCGTATTGAAGATACCGACCTGGAGCGTTCCACGGCGGAATCCATTAACGCCATCCTTGAAGCCATGACATGGCTTGGTCTGGAATATGACGAGGGGCCGTTCTACCAGACACAGCGCTTCGACCGCTACAATGAGGTGATCCAGAGTCTTCTGGACGCGGGCCTTGCATATCGTTGCAACTGTTCCAGGGAACGAATCGAGTCCCTGCGGGAATGGCAGATGCAGCATAACGAGAAGCCGCGCTATGACGGTCGATGCAGGGGCAGACATGTCAGTCCTTCTGAACCGCACGTGGTGCGATTTCGCAACCCGCCTCATGGCGTCGTGATCGTGGATGATATGATCCGTGGAAGGGTCCTGTATCAGAATGAAGAGCTTGACGACCTGGTGCTGCGTCGCACCGATGGATCACCAACCTACAATTTCTCGGTGGTGGTGGATGATTCTGACATGGAAATCACCCATGTCATTCGCGGCGATGATCATCTGAACAATACGTCCAGGCAGATCAATATACTTCGCGCCATGGGAAAGGAGCCGCCGCAATATGCCCATGTCCCGATGATTCTCGGAGATGACGGTGCCCGCCTCTCCAAGCGACATGGCGCGGTCAGTGTCATGGAATATCGAAAGCAGGGAGTACTGCCCGAAGCCCTGCTGAATTATCTGGTGCGTCTGGGGTGGTCGCATGGTGACAAGGAGATATTCGTTCTTGATGAAATGATCGAGTTGTTCGATATAACCAGGGTAAACAGGGCCGCCTCTTCCTTTAATACCGATAAGCTGCTGTGGCTGAATCAGCATTACATCAAGAATGACGAACCGGCACGGATTGCCCGGCTTCTGAGCCCCCATATGGGTGATCTGGGGATCGATCCTGCGCCGTATCCACCGCTTGCAGACGTAGTGCGCGCCCAGCAGGAACGGGCGAGGACCCTGGTTGAAATGGCGGAGATCAGTGCTTTCTTTTACCGGGACTTCGAATCATACGATGAAGCTGCCGCCCGAAAGCATCTGGTGAAGGAAGCACAGGCCCCTCTGGTAGAGATGCGCCAGGCGCTCGCCGCGGTGGATGAATGGCAGCCTGACAGCCTCCACCAGGCGGTCGTTGGCGTTGCCTCGCGTCTGGACCTGAAGCTCGGCAAAGTGGCCCAGCCGTTACGTGTGGCGGTGGTCGGCAGGGCGGCATCGCCCGGCATAGACGTGACCTTGCACCTCGTGGGTCGTGAGGCGTGTCTGCGGCGCATTGACAGGGCATTGAACTACATCGACCAGCAGATAGCCGCGAATTGAATGGACATCACCACAGGACGCGGAAAATGAGCGACGCTGAACCGGCAGTTAACACCAACTTCATTCGCAAAATCGTCGAAGATGATTTCAATGCCGGCAGAATCAATGGCTGCATCGCCACGAGGTTCCCACCGGAACCCAACGGATATCTGCACATAGGCCATGCAAAATCGATCTGCCTGAATTTCGGTCTGGCCCGGGATTACAACGGAACCTGTAACCTGCGCTTCGACGACACCAACCCCCACAGGGAGAATCTCGAGTATGTGGAGGCGATAAAGGAGGATGTGCGCTGGCTGGGCTATGACTGGGATGACCGGTTGTATTATGCCTCTGATTATTTCGAGCAGCTTTATGATTATGCCGTTGAATTAATAACCAAGGGTAAGGCCTATGTCTGCGACCTGACGGCCGAACAGATCCGCGAATACCGGGGCACCCTGACGGATCCGGGAAGGGAAAGTCCCTATCGTAATCGTTCCGTGGAGGAGAACCTGGATCTGTTCGGGCGCATGCGCAGCGGTGAATTCGATGACGTGTCGCGGGTTCTGCGGGCCCGGATCGACATGGCATCACCAAACATCAACATGCGTGATCCCACCCTGTACCGCATCCGTCACGGGGTCATTCACCACCAGACCGGCGAGGAATGGTGCATCTATCCCATGTATGACTATACGCACCCCATTTCCGATGCCATCGAGGGTATTACCCATTCCCTCTGTACACTCGAATTCGAGGACCACCGGCCGTTGTATGACTGGGTGCTGGACAATATATCGATCGCCTGCCACCCGCGTCAGATCGAGTTTTCACGTCTCAATCTCCAGTACACGGTTATGAGCAAGCGCAAGCTGACCGAGCTTGTCTCTGAAGGCTACGTGGAGGGGTGGGATGATCCGCGTTTGCCCACTATAGCCGGCATGCGCCGGCGAGGATACACGCCGGCCTCGATCCGGGATTTCTGCGAACGCATCGGTATCAGCAAATCGGAAAATAGCGTCGAAATGGGGATGCTTGAATACAGCGTCCGGGAAGACCTGAATACTCATGCTCCAAGACGCATGGCGGTGTTGCACCCCCTGAAGGTCATAATCCTGAATTTTCCAGGTGACAAATTCGAGGAGCTGGAGGCGGCGAACCATCCACAAAACGAGTCTATGGGCGTCAGAACGCTTCCCTTTACACGAGAGATTTATATAGACAGCCATGATTTCAGGGAGGAAGCCCCGGGCAAGTTCAAACGCCTGATATCCGGGGGTGAAGTTCGTCTGCGCCATGCCTACGTCATTCGCTGTGACGGAATCATCAAGAATGCACAGGGTGAGGTCATCGAGTTGCATTGCACCTACGATCCGGCAACCCTCGGAACGAATCCTGAAGGGCGCAAGGTCAAGGGGGTCATCCACTGGGTTTCAGCCGTATATGGCCGGTCGGCGGAAATACGTCTGTATGACCGGTTGTTCAATCACCCGACGCCGGATGCCACCCGTGACGGAAGAAGTTACCAGGAGCACATCAGTCCCGACTCCCTGCTCACGCTGACTCAGTGCATCGTGGAACCCGGTCTGGAAACTGCCAGAGCGGGGGAGAGCTTTCAGTTTGAGCGCGAAGGGTACTTTTGCCTCGATTCCAGGCTGAGCACGGCATCCCGTCCGGTATTCAATCGTACCGTGACACTGCGTGATTCCTGGTCCAGAATCGAGAGGCAGCAGCCATGAATTCCGGGGTATCAGTCGATCTCCGGAGGATGTACGGCTGGGAGTGATTGAGTATGATGCTGCCGGTCTCGTGGCCTGAGCCGTCTAAGTATAGGGCTGATGTGTGAAGGTATCCGTACGGCACTGAGAAAACAGCAGAAATTATCAAAATATGATGATATCGGCGAGCCCGGTTGACTTGACAGTCACGTGCGCTGACGGTAGAGTGCGCGCTTCGTTTGCGGGGCCATAGCTCAGCTGGGAGAGCGCTTGCATGGCATGCAAGAGGTCGGCGGTTCGATCCCGCCTGGCTCCACCAGTCATGCGAGGACTGGTTAATCAGACCTCGCCGATTCGTTTACGTCCCCATCGTCTAGCCGGCCTAGGACACCGCCCTTTCACGGCGATAACAGGGGTTCGAATCCCCTTGGGGACGCCATATTTATCAAGTAAGGAATAAAGTATCAGGATGTATCCTAAGCAAATCCTAAACATTGAAAGGTAACAGCTATGTCATTCTTCGAACGCACCAAGCACTGCACCAAGCGCTTTTCATGCCGCTTTAGACTGGCGCTGATGGTGTTCTCCGTTGCCCTTGTGGCGTCCATCGCTGCGGTGCCATTCCTCGCACATACAGCGTAGGGCAGGACAAGAGCCTATAACCACATGGAAGTGACGTACTCTAAACCCTACGGCTCACATTTCAGTGCAGCCGCTAACATCGCTCGGCCAAAAATCATCCATTCATCATAACCCCGCCCCGGATCGCCGCGCCTGCGTCACGACATGCGCGTATGGTGCAAAAAACCGAACGAGCCGTATGATATTGTTATCGAACAATATTACGGATAATCTGTTCGTGCAATGACAAACGCTATACAACCTTTTCATCTCCTTGTAATCGCCCTGGCCGGCTGGCTCAACCGCCAGCAACAGGTGGTCATCGATTATCTCATCGAGGAGAACCGTGTGCTCAAGGAGCAACTCGGAGGACAACGACTTCGGTTCACCGACGAACAACGGATGCGACTGGCCGCGAAGGCCAAACTGCTGGGGCGCCGGGGACTTGATGAACTGGAGACGCTGGTGACACCCGATACGCTACTCGCCTGGCACCGTAAGCTCATCGCGAATAAGTGGACCTATGCCAGGAAGGGACCTGGACGACCGCGCCTCGCGCAAGAGATCACTGAATTGGTACTCCGCATGGCGAGGGAAAATACCTCCTGGGGTTATGACCGAATACAAGGCGCACTCGCCAATCTCGGTCACATCGTTGCACCGAATACGGTCAAGAATATTCTGAAAAGACATGGCATAGAACCGGCACCGGAGCGAGAGAAACGCACCTCGTGGAGGACGTTCTTAAAAGCGCATTGGGACGTTATGGCCGCCACGGATTTCTTTACGGTTGAGGTCTGGACGCCCGGCGGTTTGGTGACCTATTACGTGCTTTTTATCATGCATCTTTCAACGCGTTCCGTACACATTGCTGGGCTAACCACGGCGCCCAATGGTGCATACATGAAGCAAATGGCCCGCAACCTGACAGACGTGAATGACGGTTTTCTCTTAAACTGTCGGTACCTCATCATGGACCGCGATACAAAATACACGGAGGACTTCAGAGACTATCTGGATCGAGAGGGCGTGAAACCTATTCGCTGTCCGGTTCGGGCGCCGAATTGTAACGCGTTTGCTGAGCGCTTTGTGCGTTCAATAAGGAGGGAATGTTTGGATCGTATGATTCTTTTCGGCGAGACATCGCTTCGCCGGGCGCTCAGAGCCTACGTCATACATTATCACAGCGAACGAAATCACCAGGGTGTAGGGAATCGGTTGCTGGAGCCGCTTGCCACGGTCAGTTCAATCAATGAGCCCATTCAACGTCGTGAACGGCTTGGTGGTATGCTCAATTTCTACTATCGTGAAGCAGCTTGAAAGAAAAGATTCTATTTTTGCACCAAACGGGCTCAGGTTACCGTCTCAGGCCACTTCCTGGAGGTGTGGATAACCCTGAGTATCACAACACTGCTTCCCTCCACGCGATAGGCAATGATGTAGGGGATATCGGTCAGCACTCTTTCACGGGTACCGGGGATTCGTCCCGGCCTGCCTATGCCGGGCTGATCGGCGAGTTCGGGCACGGCGCTACGGATGCGATTGGCAACCCTGGCGGCGGCCGAGGGATTGTCCATGGCGATGAAGCGCCGGACTTGAATCAAATCATTGATGGCGTCGTCCTGCCATCTTATTCGCATTCCGGTGCGTCCCCTTCCTCCTCAGTGCCCCAGCCAGCCAGCCACTGGTCAACGGCATCATGGCGTGCATATTTCGCCGTTCCACTGTCTGCCCTTTCTACAGCGGTTCGCACCGCCTGCGCCTGCCATTCCTCCTGGGCAAGGTAACGGCGCAGGGCGTCGAGGGCCAGGAATGAACGGGTGCGGCCGGTAGATTCCGCCAATTTTTCCAGCTGCGCACCGAGTTCTTCGGGTACACGTATACTCAGGGTTGCCATTGAGGAATGCCTCCTTGTATGCAATGTACACATTGTAGTGAAAATGGCCGAATTCTGCATCCGAATGATTTTCCTGGATAAACAGAGTCCAAGAGGTGGTTTGTTCGTCTGATCATGGATGCTACTAGGCGCCATGGCTATCAAATAGTTTTATCTTTATAAATAGACACTTGAGAGGATTGCTTCAAGTAGGGGATAAGGTCGAATCCCCTTGGGGACGCCATATTTATCAAGTAGTTAGGAAATTTGTACTGGATATCCTAAACATATCTGAAACATTGCAGGGTAATTGTTATGTCTTTCTTCGAACGCACCAAGCACTGCACAAAGCGGTTTCCGTGCCGGTTCAAACTGGCGTTGATGGTGTTCTCCGTTGCCCTTGTAGCGTCCATCGCTGCGGTGCCATTCCTCACCCATACGGTCTAGGGCAGGGCAGGTAGCCTTAGATCACATGGAAGTGACGTGCACACCCGAAAGACACGGCTCACGCTCAGTGCAGCCGATGGATTCGTTCGGCCTAACGATTTGGTTACGCCTTGCGCGTCTACAAAAATCAAAAAGCGAAAAAGTCGAAAGGGCAAGTCGGCTTCTGGTCAAAAAAAAAAAAAAAAAAAAAAATGAGATGGCACATCAAGGCGAATGGGAGTGCCACAGTGGCCTGCGACTGGTGCCTGCGGCGATGCGCATGGCGCGCTACGCGGCCATCGCTCGCGCGGTTCGTACCGAGGACGCTTACACGCCGGCAACACATCATGGTAGACCTCATCAGGCGTCTTGCCATGGAGCGCCGAGTGAGGGCGACCTTGATTGTACCAGTTCGCAAAACACGTTAGCTCCTGGTGGAACGGGTCCCTACGAAGTGGCACGAGAAGGATGCGCGTGCATTCGTTCTTTAGGGTTAGGATGAATCGCTCAACCAGGGCAATGCTGCCGTGTTGGCCAACGGCACCGAAGCGGGGTGTGATCCCGTGGTGATCACACCAATCCTTGAACACGCTGCACCAGAATTGTTTGCCCTTGTCGCAGATGATGTATTTCGGGGTGGCATTGGCGGTGTGAATGGCGCATTCGAGGAAGCGCGAAACAGATACGGCTGTGGGATTGTTCCTGAAAATTTCAATGCCCATCACTCGTCGCGAGTGGTGGTCGATGACCACCGCCACCCACCAGCAAAACGGCCAGCACTGGGGTAGTGCGAACGGCAACCACGGTGCCCAAAAGCCCATGGATGTCGGAACCGCGGTAAGATCGACATGCCAGACATGATTAGGCCGCTTTGCTGTTACGACGCGAGTGGACGGCGCCGCATCTCCGGGGTCAGGCTGTGGTTCTTCTTTCAAGATCCGTCCCACCGTCGTTACCCCCAAATGTAATCCAGCCCGGCACAGTGTCTCGGCGATCTTGACCTTGCCCATGCTGGGGCTCAGGGTTTTCAGACGTTGCACGATGTAGCGGACGAAGTCCGGGAACTTATTCACCGGCTCGCGCAGTTGCAACAGTGCATCGGCGCCTTTTTCATCGATGCGTTTCATCCACGCTGCAATCGTGGCCGGCGTGACGAGGAAGGTGTCGGCCGTTTGTTTGAGGGACCAGCCTCGCGCGGCACGAAGTTCGAGGATCGCCATGCGCTCATGGGGGCCGTAATGCGGCCGGCGCTGAGGCGCGATCTGCGCTATGCGGGTGTCCTTGATGCGGAGCTCTTCTCGCAGCAGGGCACACTCTTCGTGAAGCCGGTCGTTCTCCGCCGCAAGTCGCACCCGCGCATTGATGCTATCGGCGGCCCAGGCCGCGCGTATACGATGGCGTAGTGGGCGAGTGCGATTGATGGAGTACCGCCGACTTAACGCAGTCCTGCCAGCCCTTGGAAAGATGGATCCGCGGTGACACGGTTTGGCAAGCATCGTGGCCTCCGAAAACGAGTTATTAAGAGATCCAGGTCAAGGATACAATAAGGGCCATCGATTCAGAAT
>CAVQCA010000036.1:0-9893 GCA_963710815.1 uncultured Gammaproteobacteria bacterium
TGGCGGGCCCACCATCTCCCTCTGAAATCATAGACTTATAGCCATCGAGAGCAGGGGACTCGAGTCCCTTGGTGCTGAGCCATTGGGGGGCTGTGCGGGCTCGGGGGAGCGGCATTGGGTTGGTGGGCCGACACCTATCAAGCAATATATTAATCACACACCCACACACGCCTGCGAGGCAGGTTCTGCACCAGCCCTAAACCATCAAAGTACAAACTGACTCGCTACCACTTTTTATAAGGCAAAAACTTTCCGGACATGGTGATTCGCACCCGATCACCTTTTGGATCCTGCTCTTTTTCCACATCCATGGTGAAGTCGATTGCGCTCATGATCCCGTCACCGAATTTCTCATGGATCACGGCCTTCAAAGGCATTCCATAAACCTGCATGATTTCGTAGAAGCGATAAATGAGAGGATCAGTCGGCACAACGGGCCCCAACCCTTTTGTGGGACACTCGGTAAGAGCTTCAGTTACATCCGCACCAAGATCAAGGACAGCCGCTATTTTCTTCGCCTCCTCTTCGGACGCACTTGCTTGACGATAAAAAAGCGCCGCAATCCAGACTTCATCACGACCTACGGTTTTTTCAAGGTCTTCGAAACTCAGACCTTTGAGTTTCTTCGCGGCCAGAAGCCTTTCAGTAACTTCGGTACTTTTCATGTTATCTCTCCTGTCAGTGCAGTTGTCATCCACAATCACCCATTACATTATGCGTATCGATTAAATCTGCGCGGAATACGTATTTCAACGTATTTAAAGGACCGATCAATGGTTGAAGTGTAGCCATTACACATTTACCTTGGTCCCAGGTTCGAGTCCTGGCGGGCCCACCATCTCCCTCCGAAATCATTGGCTTACCTGATTAGCGATAAACCTCAGCCAGGCACACGGGGTGAGCCACTGGGGTCCGTAAACTATCCCCATGGTACATTTAAAAGGAGCACTACCATGGCGATGAACCGAATCCAGTTCCAACCCGGGCTGAGTCTTACGCAATTTCTGGAACAGTACGGGACGGAGGAGCGCTGCGAGCAGGCGCTGGAGCAGGGCCGCTGGCCAGAGGGCTACCTAGGCGGCTTGCTGATCCATGGCGCGAGAAACGTGATCTATCACATTCGCCGTCGCCTGAGGGCTGGTCAGCCTGGTGGCAACGCTTGGGTGGAGCAGTTGTTGCAGCGCACCCATCCCAATGCGGTGGCGGTCGCGCTGGCCAATAAAATGGCGCGCATTGCCTGGGTATTGCTGGTCAGAAATCAAACCTGGTGTCCGGCTCGTCCCGTCTGAGCGCAGGGCCAGGAAAGAGAACGGATGAACACGTAACGGAGGTCACACACCGATTGCACAAGTGAGACATGGCGAGACAGGTCGAACCGCGGCGGGTCAAACCCGGTGTTTGTACCGAAGCAAAGACCTCAACTTTCAGATAGGGCCCCGTCGGCGAATTCCATAGAGGCCAGGAGCAACAACTCCGTCATCAGGTCGATGAGATGGTCTCCTCCCCCTATTAACGGCGTCACAATGCGCCATGATGGAAATGTTTACAACCATCAACAACAGAGGGAGAAGACCATGAGCAAGGTTACGACGATTCGGCTGGAAGAGCTGGACCCCATTCATTGGACAGAACTGGAAGAGGATAAGTGTCTTCCTTCATGATAGGCGAAGCCTGTTGGAGAGAAGACATGAAGAAGAAAGCGACGTAATCACTCGGCGGAGTTCAAGGCGAAGGTAGCGCTGGCGGCACTGCGTGGGGACAAGACCCTGACCGAGCTGGCTGAGCAGTTTGATGTGCATCCGAACCAGATCCAGGACTGGAAGAGGCGACTGTTGGAAGGCGCCGGTGACATTTTCAGTCGCAGCGTCCAAGGTGGCGGTACGGAGGCTGAGACGGTGGCGGTGCTGCATGCCAAGATTGGCCAGTTGACGATGGAGAATGATTTTTTAGAGCGCGGGCTCGAAAGGATTCACGGGCCCAGAGGCAAGAAATGGTAGATCGGAAGGATCCGTTGCCGGTGGTGCGGCAGTGCCAGTTGCTGGCGGTGCCACGCTCTACGTTCTACTACCAGCGTCAGGGGATCGCGGAGGACGATCTGGCACTGATGCGGTTGATCGATGAATGCCACCTCAAGCACCCGTATTACGGCTCACGCCGGATTCGGGGCTGGCTCGAGGACCGGGGCCAGCGGGTCAACCGCAAGCGGGTGCAGCGTCTGATGAGGTCGATGGGCATCACGGCGCTGTATCCGAAGCGCAACCTGAGCCGGCGCAACCAGGCGCACCGGATCTACCCCTACCTGCTGCGGGGACTGCCGATCGAGCGACCCAACCAGGTCTGGGCGGCGGATGTGACCTATGTGCCGATGGCAAAGGGTTTCCTGTACCTGGTGGCGATCATTGACTGGTATTCCCGCAAGGTGCTGTCCTGGCAGCTGTCGAACACGCTGGACGCCGATTTCTGCATCGAGGCGTTGCAGCAGGCCTTGGCCACCTACGGGCAGCCGGAGATCTTCAATACCGATCAGGGTTGTCAGTTCACCAGCGAGGCCTTCACCTCGGTGCTGCAGGCGCACGGTATCCGCATCAGCATGGATGGAAAGGGTCGGTGGGTCGACAATGTGTTTGTTGAGCGGCTGTGGCGCAGCCTGAAGTACGAGGAAATCTACCTGAAGGCCTACGAGAGCACTGCCCAGGCGCGTGCCTCGATCGGACGATACATGGCGTTCTTCAACACCGAGCGGCGACACCAGTCCCTGGAACGCAGAACGCCGGACACGGTATATTTCGGATTGGCTGACCAACGGAGGGCGGCATAACCGGAACGACACTTATCCGACTGTCCAAAATTCGGGGTCCATTTCTGGATTTGGCAAAGCATGTGTTCCATGTGGTGTGTTGCGATGCGCGGGGCAAGATGGTGAGGAAGAAAATGCTCAGGCGTGGTCAGGTGTGGGCGCTATTTGTGCATCTGGAACCTGCACTGATCGGACTGGAGGCCTGCGCCAGCGCCCATTACTGGGCGCGGGAGCTCGGTGCGCTGGGTCATACGGTGAAGTTGATTCCACCACAGCACGTAAAGCCCTATGTGCGCGGCAATAAGAACGATTACAACGATGCGTTGGCCATAGCTGAAGCGGTAATGCGGCCTCAAATGCGCTTTGTGGAGATTAAGACCGAGGCTCAGCAGGATATTCAGGCGTTGCACCGGCTACGGGAGCGGCGCATACAGGAACGCACGGCACTCTGTAACCAGCTCCGTGGTCTGTTAGCCGAATACGGCCTGATTCTGCCCAAGGGAATTAGTGCGATGCGTTGCCGGATACCGGCGTTACTGGAAGATGCGGAGAATGGCTTGAGTGACCTTTTTCGTCGGTTGTTGGCACAGGGTTACCATCAACTTTTGGAGTTGGATGCGCATATCGATGGCTACGGCGAGGAACTTAAACGCTATAGCGCGCAGAGTGAAGCCTGCCAGCGACTACAGACGATTCCTGGTTTTGGGCCGGTGGTTGCCAGTGCCTTCGCTGGCCACGTGGCCAGTGGTGAGAGTTATCGACGAGGTCGGGACGTCTCAGCGAGTCTTGGTTTAGTACCCCGTCAACACAGCAGTGGTGGCAAGCATGTGTTGCTTGGTATCAGTAAGCGGGGCGATCGCTATCTGCGTTGCTTGCTAATCCAGGGTGCGCGGGCGGTCGTCTATAGGACAGCCGGCAAGGATGATCCGCTGAGCCGCTGGATTGAGCGGATCAAGGGTCGAAGGGGCATTAACAGAGCCATCGTCGCACTGGCCAACAAAATGGCAAGAATGGGTTGGGCGATCTTGCGAAACAAGACCGTGTATCAAGCCGCTCAGGTCTAAAAAAGCGGAACCCGAAACAGAGGGAGGTAGCCTATCAACAATTGCGAGGGTACTGTGACAATCGATGACACTACAGGTCAGACCGGCGTATCGAAAACCTGGTACATCCGGAGGCTCGCAAAAGCCACAAGGCCGATAAGGACGATACGTGCGTATTTCATCAAGACCAGAGGTGTGTCCATCATCTCGTGAACAGGTCGCATATACGACAGCAATCCTGTCCCTGTCATCTAAGGCACGGTACCTTGCAAAACGGGAGGAGACTATATACGGATGTAAGACTGCAATCGAACTCTGCTCACCAAAACTCACTTGGCATACGGGCGGTGTCCATGTAAGTACAAACACGATATGCCGGGGCAGGCCGAAAGCGTCGTGATTGGTGCCCATTCCGGACCTGTCTCGAACAAAACCCGGGCTGCGGGAGGGGTCTGGTTGGGTACGGGGTCATAAAAGGCCTGCGGCCGCCAGGGCCTTGGCTATACTGCTATCAAGTCGTCTTTGCGAAATGTTAAATCAGGGGTTAAGTCGAGTTCACCGTCGTATTCCAATGTTGCAAAGATATCGCCCCCAGAATTAACAACAACGATTACAGGATCATGGACTATTGAAGTCCTGACGCAGAACACCTGCCAACCAGCAGATTCTATCCGATTCAATGCCCTTATCTGGTGTTGACTCAGTAATCCTGAAACGTTCCAAATCGTACGCTTCTTGTCGCTGCGTCTGTCTTGCTGCGTCATGTCAGTTCAGTACTTCCCGATGAAATTCGCATGCCTTCACTACAAGGTGCGATATTACAGGATTGTACTACTGCAGGTAGCATAAAAATCGCCCCCGAGAAACTGGGGGCGTAGGACTAGGAGGAGTCGCGTGGCGTGTTGTTAAGTTCGGCGCCACTGTCTCATACGGTATTCCAGTCACACCCGCCGCGAAATTGTCCTGAAGTCCAACCACCCCGGGCGACCCACCGCAATCACCATGGGCATCAGGCCGCCGTCATGCCAGCCACGCAGCACGGGAGGACATACGCTCCAGGTCGCACCCTGCCCTGCCCCCGGCTCAACAGGCCTTCCGAGCTCGGCCCGGTTCGGTCGGTTCGGACGCGCAACTCGATGTCCCCGATCGACTTTTCCACGAGCCAGTCCTCGGAAGTTCAGCCTTGCGTTCGGGATAGGTTCGGCACAGACCGCAGCTCGGGAGGGACACCGGAAAACCGTTTAGGCTTCTTCGACTTTCAGGAGCAAATGCGATGTGAGACGGTTACTCATAATCCCTTGGTCCCAGGTTCGAGTCCTGGCGGGCCCACTATCTCCCTCTGAAATCATAGACTTATTGCATCAAGAGCGGTGGACTCGAGTCCTCGGGTGTGATTCATCAGCGAAGGTGGGGCGGCGTGGCGTGAATCGACCGTCAAACGAAATACATCGGGAGCGAGTGTCACCAACGTGCTGCGGCAGCAATTGCACATAACTACCAATTGTGATTTAGACGCAATAATATCGAGTCAATCAGGTTCAATCCAGGCGGCCTCTATTTGCTGATCTCATCGCACATCTCGACATCTGCATTCGGAATATAGTTCATACCGTTCTTTGCAAGATTCATTACACAGAAAAACACGTTACCAGGGTCACGCGATCGCGCAGAGTAAAAAGTGGCCGTGCCGGTGTCATCAGTCGTGCGGCTCGTATCACCGTTGGTAATAATGCCTGACCATGAACCGTCGACTGTCACATCATTGACTGGTTCACCAATCCCGTTCTGGACCTGAACCCGGACAATTACCTGTGTGCCGCGACTATTGAGACTCATGGCGATATCCTGGACATGCAGGTCTGCCGCATCACCATTCGGCGGCGGTGGAGGCGGCGGTGGCAGTGCAGGTGCATCGGCCAGACTGCAGTCCTCGCCGGCGATATAACGCACCCAGTCGTAGATGCCATGCAACGGCATCCCGGGGTAGTAAAATGTACCCGCCCAGCCAACGGCAGTATCGTCGACTGGCCAGACGTTCATCATGATCTTCTGCAGCGAATCCGTTTCCTTAGGCGTGGGGTCGACGGCGGAATCGATTACGCTGTAAACATGGGTGCCGTCAACAAACCACTCGATGCCCGCCGAAGTCCACTTAAATCCATAACGATGGAACTCCTCGGTAGGATCGAACCCCAGCCCAACGAGGGAATTGTGCCCATCCGTGTAGCTGTCATCGTTGGCCCACCAGTTCACCTGAAAGTACCAGGTGTCATAGCCCAGAAACTCGATATCGATTTCGTTGTGAGAGCCGTTACCCCCGTTGTCGAACGGTCCCGCGAAGGTGAAGAAAGAACTAACTACACCCGGAGCCGCAACCGGCTTGAAGCTGGCCTCGTAACAGCCATAGCCATAAAAGCCGGTACTCTGATAGTTGCCGGACGCGTAAGGCTCTCCCAGCGTTCCATTGTCATCAAGGCGAATATCCATCACGTCGTGATCGAACGTAATATTTTCACCTAACCATGAATTGTCAAACGGTGATCCGTTCTTCCAGCCATCGGCCTTGAACCAGCGCGTGGCGTCATAGCTGCCAAGGTGGTCAACAAAGCTCCCCTGAGCTCTCGGCGGTTTGCTACCGTGTTTGGCCAGTACCTCATGAGGTGACATGATAGCCAATACGAAGCTGAGGCCGGCAGATATAACTCGCCACATACAGGGATAGACGGCAACAGCGATCATTGTTTTCGTTATTCTCATATCAGCACCGTAAGACAACATGGCCGGCGTGACGATGTATCAGCTATAAGTACTATATAAGCAGAAAATGTGAAATTACGCCAGGCTGGTGACCAAGTCCGAACCCACCCGCAGCCACCATTCAAATTCAAGAACCAGTACAACCGGCCCCGTGCCGGTATTTCCTTGGGAGTGCGGGGTAAGTACGGCGTGTGGGTTCTGGTGGGTGGCATAGGCATGGCGCAGGCTGTGGATACCACCGACCTTGTCGATACCGGCACGCCGCTTGGCGCGGGTAAACACCTTCTGTGGCGTGGTTGTATTCAGTGCGAGTTGCATATCACGACGTGGAAACAACCACAACCGGGGATGGTAGTACAGCCAGTAGTCCCGCAGGCGCTCCAGCAGTGCCGCACCAGGTTGAATGAACTGGATGTGTAAGGTAAGTGCGCCCGAACAGTACCCCGTATAAATCCGGGTCGCGGGTGAACTCGTCACATTTACCGGCTACACGTCCAGGTGTACTGGCGGGGGGTTGCCAAGTCCGACCTCATCCAGGAAAGCCTGGCCCTCGAACTGGCTCGCATCCACTCCGAGAAAGGTCGTAATGCTAGGCGCGAAGTCCATGACAGAAACTGTTCGAGCAACCGGCCCAGGCCTGACGCCCGGGCCGCGCATGAAAAACATGCCGGTGGCTTTGTGGTCACCAGTTCTGCACTTCTCATACTTGCCGCGAATGGTGCCGGTTTTGGGGGAATGGATGCTACGCACTGGTGCATTGCGGTTCCACTCGACCAAGAGGTCCGGCAGGTAGTTCATATGAGTGCCATGGTAGAGATCGGAAACCCGTAAGACGTTATGTACCAGCGGTTCCCCCGTTTCGACATTGGTGAACTGTAGGAGGTCTTCGGCCAGCGACTTGCAAATGGACTCGTAGTCGGCTCCCGGCCCAATACGCCCCTGCGGTTCCCGGCCGATCAAATTGATGCGAATCGCCCCGAAGACATCGTTGTTGGGTATCTGGAAAGCATCGCACGTCACACGGGGATTGAAACCCATGCGGGTGAGCTTGTTGCGCCAGGGTGCGAGGTGCTGCCGCAGGGACAACGGCAGGCTGCGCCAGATACGCTTCAACCCGCGCGCCGTGCTCATCGGTGGCAGGCCCTTGCGGTTGGCGGACGCGATGCGCGCGAGCATGGTGTCCAGCATGAAGGTGGCGTCGTAATGCGGACCGAAGCCATGGCTTGCAAGTATAATGGCCGTAGTATCGCTACCCGCCTCCTCGAGCAGCCTGCCCACGGCCGCGTCGATGGCGATATAGACATCCTTGATAGGATCGCCCACCGCCTCCGCCAGCTGCGGGTCATGCTTGGGTGCACCGGGATCGTGCAGGTGCCAGCACTGGTGACCCGCACAATGGCTCTCGCTGAATGTGGTCACAAAGCAGTCCCAGCCGCCCTGATTGAGGTAGTGCGCGCTTAGATCAGCCTTGCGTTTCACGCGCGAGATCAAATCATCACGAAAGCCGACGAATTCTTCCGGCTGTGTACGGTAGGCATTGCAGTTATGTATGTGATCGGTGCCAAAAAGTGCCGTTACCTCGGCGGCCAGCTCAGGCGGAGAGGTCACAACGCGGGGAAAGTCGGCATCATGGGCACCCCAGTCGACGATATGCATGCCATCGATCGACTTCGAGGGATAGGTCTTGGGTACATCAATGACCGCAACACGTTTGTGCGCCCGACTGAGCAAGTCCCAGAATGGCTCGACCTTTACATCATACGGGTGGAAGCGGAAGTTATCATAGCTGCCGGGCTGCAGCTGTTCATAGCAATAGCGTGCGTGCTCCGCCGGAGAGACCCCGGTATAGAACGACGGCCATACCGCGCCGACATACAGACCGACAGGGTTTTCGGTGTAACCCCAGGCGGCATCCTGTATCAGGCCTCCTATCGTGGGGAGCAGTCCTTCTGCATGCCACTGCTGGATCAGGTCCTTGTCCGCGGCGTCGATACCTATGACCAGGAGTTTTGTGGGTGCTGACATCGTAAATGCCTCGGTCTATGTTCGTCGATGATTTTGGTCGGATTGCCAGGCCGCAGAACAGCCAGGGTTATCGCTTGATTCTCTGCACAAGAGGCTGAACACTGCTGGCAAGCACCATCAACTGCGCCAAGGACTTCCATTCCAATTCAGCCAGCGATTTCAGTAGCACCTCTGTCGCCTGCCTGCACTCACCCTTTTCCCATAGCATCCTTGCTGTCCGCCTCAATGCCGAGTGCTCCAGTAAGTTCACGCGCGCTAAAAGCGATTTTTCTGTCAGACGGTCCTTGAGCCAGGTATACAACATTCTTGACGCGGCAGCACGAAAATACCAGGCACGCACCTGGTCGGAACTCAGACTGTTAGGAATTTTCCTGTGCCATCCGCACGTGTCTGTTATACGCGTCATGATAGCTTTGAAAAACAGGCGGGAAATAAACTCAAAATCCGCATTATTCCTCAGACTCTCAACATTCACTTTTCCATCTTCTGCAACTGCCTTGATACTGGACGAACGCAGCACCGCAAAAGACAATATGTAACTGCCCGTATTCGAGAAGTAAGTGTTCACTGCATCATCCAGCATCGACATGCTTTCGGCAGTAAGCGATGGCAATGGCAGACCAGGCTTCCCATCATACCATAGGAGATAACTGCCAAATACAGCATCTACCTCTGGCACGGATTCAAGCTGTGCACATGCCAAACGAATAAATTCGGGATGCAGGATATCGTCAGAGCCCAGAAAGCAGATAAAATCCACGCTGTTCTGGACGTGCCGGAAGCCGATGTTACGCGTAGCGCCCAAGCCAAGATTGCGCGGGTTCAACAGAACTTCCGGCTAATCTCGTATGCCCGGAAGATCGCCTCAAGCCGGGGGTATGGCTCGTCGAGCACCACAAGCACCATCTCCGCTTTCCGTCGCTGTGCATGCACGGAGTCAAGTGTCTCGGCTATAACGTTCTCGCAACGTTAGGCTGGAATCACCACAGCAATTTTGCTGCTCATAACCTGCCCCCACGTCACACTGTAAAGCTAAAGTACAGGAAGAATAAAAGTTATACTGTCACGGCTCAATGGTACATGATGACTCGTTCGTCTGGATCATCGCACTGATCACTGCACCCACCACCCCTGACTTAGCCCCCTCGGACTCCTCACATAACGAATCCGCCTGACCTCCCCTCCGGCGGGTTTTTTTGCCCGTAAATTGGCGTCAAGAACTGCGCAGATTATTCCATCTTATATGAAGCGCCTCGTGTAGGAACGTGATC
>CAVQCA010000037.1:0-8649 GCA_963710815.1 uncultured Gammaproteobacteria bacterium
GTCCTTGCACATCACCGTCGCAGGGTTGTGCACTTCAATGTTACAGAGCATCCGACCGCCCAATGGACCGGTCAGCAGATCATTGAAGCTTTCCCCTGGGATACGGCACCGAAGTATCTACTGCGGGACCGGGATGCTATCTATGGGAGTCAATTCCAGAAGCGCGTCCAAAGCATGGGCATTGAAGAGGTGCTCACTGCGCCGCGAAGCCCCTGGCAGAATGCATTTGTGGAACGCGTGATTGGCAGCATCCGGCGAGATTGCCTGGATCATGTCGTCGTGTTGAACGATCGTCATTTGAAACGAATTCTGACCCGCTATTTCAATTATTATCATCGCTGGCGCACACACCTGTCACTGGAAATGGATAGTCCTGAATCGCGATCTGTGCAACTGCCAGCACTTGGAAAGGTAGTACAATTTCCAGAAGTCGGCGGCCTGCATCATCATTACGAACGGTTGGCGGCTTGATAGTGTGTCTAATGAGTTTTCGGGAAGGACACCCTTGTGGGGATTTAGCGGGAATCGGTTATGCATTGTTATGCAGAGTGGTGCACAGTGTGCAACGGGCGCCACGGTAAGTCGTTGAATAAAAAGGCTTAAAAATAGCTTTTCTGTCCTTTTAATCCGATGGTCGAAGGTTCGAATCCTTCACGACCCACCAAAATATCAATTTGAAACAACAGAGTAGTTCTCCCACAGTCTAACCGGCGCTAATCCGGTGCCCTTTCCATAACGTCTACATACTCAACGTCTTAGTGTTTGAAAACACTGAGACACCGCCGTCCAGCGCACGGAATTTAAGAGACAACTGAGAGACAAAATTATCCACCGTCACTGCCTGGACAGATAGGGGTGAGGTGGTAGTGTAACCTTTGCTCCGTAGGCGGCGTGCTTTACCCCTGGCGATACTGGACGAGAGCTAGAGGAGTACACTCATCGTCGCGCCGATTACCGGTCGCACCAGTCGGGAATCTATAGCCCGACCAGTTCGGTTCGCAGTGATCCTCAACCCCATCAGGTCATCGCGAGGACAGTGAGCATTAAGTACAGAGGCTTCCCACACACGCTTCGTTGTCTCGCCATAGAGCAGGCGGTAGCCCGACCTTCGGGTGATGGCCCGAATCCGGTACAGTTCAGGCCGCCAGCTTTCTCAGGCGCCGTCGCAACCCTACGCCCTTAGGCAGCCCGTGTGGTCAAAAAACTCATCCGTATTGAGATATCAACATCTTATCATCTATTGTCTGTGTCACAATGCCTTTGAAATTTGCCTCAGATGAGGCTTAGAATTGGATGATAAATTCGAGTTAACGGTGGGGATTCTTAATGGATTGGGTGCGCATACTGGCCTATATCACTGGGACAGTGGACCAGGAACTCCTTTTGCGTAATGAGTATCTTGCTGCCGAAAACCGGATCCTCAAGGCCCAACTCAAGACCCCGTTGCGGCTCACCGACGCCGAGAGAATGACACTCGCTGAAATCGCGCATCGCCTTGGCCGTAAAGCCCTTGAGGATGTCGCTAATGTCGTGAAGCCCGACACCCTCCTGGGCTGGTACCGGAGGTTAATCGCACGCAAGTTCGACGGTTCCAAATCGCGCCGCTATCCGGGTCGCCCCAGAATTGATGATGAGATCGAGCAATGGGTCGTGCGCATGGCCAAAGAGAACTCGGATTGGGGCTACGATCGCATTGTGGGCGCCATGGCGAATCTCGGCTACAGGCTATCCGATCAAACGGTTGGCAATATTCTGCATCGCAATGGCATCTCGCCGGCGCCGGCGCGGAAGCGTACGACAACGTGGGCAGATTTCATCCGCGTACACATGGCGGTTCTCGCGGGGACTGACTTTTTCTCTGTGGAAGTACTGACGTTGCGTGGGTTGGTGACGTACTACGTGCTGTTCTTTATCCGTCTGGAGAGCCGTCGCGTTGAGGTTGCCGGGATCACGCAACATCCTAATGAAGCTTGGATGAAACAGATCGCCAGGAATGTCACCATGGATGAGTGGGGATTTCTCGATAATTGCAGCTATCTCATCCATGACCGTGACACCAAATACTGTCAGTCATTTCGGGATATCGTCGAATCCGGTGATGTCAGGACGTTGCCGCTCCCGGCACGCAGTCCGAATTTGAATGCATTTGCCGAGCGCTGGGTGAAATCGGTGAAAGACGAGTGTTTGTCGAAGTTGATTCTGTTTGGCGAAGCATCATTAAGACGCACACTTCGTGAGTACGTCGTCCATTATCATGTCGAACGAAATCATCAAGGTAAAGACAATGTACTGTTATTTCCAGTCGCTACGAAGGCAATGAATCATGGGGACGGATCAGTCGGCTGTAAAGAACGCTTGGGTGGGCTGCTGAAATATTACCATCGGGAAGCCGCATGAGTATTTTGACCGGACGGGCAGGGTTTGGGTGCTCGTCGACGGGAGCGATTAATTATCAGAAGCTGCTGCTTCATGAGGAGACTGTCAGCGACGACGGCCCTCGCGCCACCGGGTCCGAGCAGTTTAGCGATCGTGGCCAATAGATGTGCGAGGAGTATCAGCAGATCCTTCATGGTATAGCAGGGTAGGGAAGGATGCATTCAGGAACAAGACTGTCTAAGTTATCGTTTTCACGCGACAATTAAGAATTCGCCAGCCACAGGCTTGATGGATCGCCGTCTGCTGGTATGTGATATATAAAAACATATCATATTTAAATAACGATCTGCTTTGATAGATTAGTCTTTGCGTCTTGTCTTGAAAAGTGATATATTATTGTATATCATATAGTCTGTATGATATAGAAAAGTGTATCAATATGAGCTACGCGATTGAACATATAGGTAGTACTCTCAAAGCCGTCCGCGAGGCCAGAGGGCTGAGCCAGCGCGCCTTGAGTGAAAAGGCAGGCGTGCCGCAAAGCCATATCTCGAAGATTGAGAACGGCGCTGTCGATCTCCGGGTTTCCAGCCTGGTGGAGCTGGGGCGTGTTCTTGATCTGGAGCTGATGCTCGTGCCGCGCAAGGCGACCTCTGCCGTTCAGTCCATTGTCCGGACCAGCGCCGAAAGCACCCTCGCCGCTGGTGATGCCGTGCGGCAGACGGTCAAAGAGCTAAAGCGTCTTCAGGACAGTGTCGCCAGTCTCACGCAGGTACACCCGGAGGTGACTGAGCTGGCCCAGGTTCAGCGTCAGGTGCGCGAGCTGGCGCATTTTCGGATTCCCATGCACGACCTTGAAGCCATCCGCAACGCAACCGCCGCAGTGAAGGCCTTTAAAGACAATACTGCGAATCTGAACGCGATCCGCGATGCACTATCGGGGCTTAGCACCCTGCGCAATGCGCTCGCCCATGGCTTGGGCGAGAGTGCTGAAAGTGAGCCTGTGCGCCCAGCCTATAGCCTGGATGAGGACGGTCATGGCTGATGTTACCGTCCTCGATGTCCTGCTTTATGGTGAGCCCATCGGCACGATGACTCGCGTTGGCGGTGACCGCACGCTCTTTGCCTTCAATGACGATTATATCGCCAATGAAAACCGGCCCGTACTCGGGCTTGGCTTCAAAGACCAGCTCGGGGCGTTGCTCACAGAGTTCAAGCCTAACCAGACCAAGGTGATGCCGTTCTTTTCCAATCTGCTGCCGGAAGGGCATATGCGTACCTACCTGGCAAAACGCGCGGGCGTCAATCCTGCGCGGGATTTTTTCCTGCTCTGGGTGCTGGGGAGCGATTTACCGGGGGCCATCACGATCCGGCCTGCCGATGGCGAGGCATGGCCACCCAATCCCCATGATGATGCCGATGACGACGATGATCGGCAAGAGGACGCGCTGCGCTTTTCACTCGCGGGCGTGCAACTCAAATTCTCGGCCATTCACGAGGCGCGCGGCGGGCTGACCATTCCGGCGAAGGGCGTTGGCGGTTCATGGATCATCAAGCTGCCCTCGCGTGAGTTCGCGGGTATTCCCGAGAACGAATATTCCATGATGACTCTGGCCCGGCTGATCGGCATGGATGTGCCGGCGCTTCATCTTGTCGATGTTGATGCGATCAGGAACCTCCCGGAAGGGATAGGCGTTCTGGAGGGTCAGGCGCTTGCCATACAGCGCTTTGACAGGCTGGAAGACGGAAGCGCCGTTCACATCGAGGACTTCGCGCAAGTCTTCGGTGTTTATCCTCGTGATAAATACGACAAAGCCAGTGCGCGCAACATTGCAACAGTCATTGGTATTGAAGGCAGCGCTGATGACATTGCCGAGTTTATTCGACGGTTAACCTTCAACGCGCTGATCGGCAATGCCGATATGCACCTGAAAAACTGGTCCCTGATCTATCCCGACAGGCGACACGCAGCGCTCGCACCTGCCTATGATTTTGTATCGACGATCCCCTACATTCCTGATAGTAAGGCGGCGCTCAATTTCAGCCGCACCAAGCGCTTTGATAGATTCTCGGAAGATGAGCTCTCGCATCTGGCCAGTAAAGCCAGGTTGCCGGAAAAACTGGTCCTCGATACCGCCCGTGAAACCGTTGCCTTGTTCCATCAGCACTGGCATGCCGAAAAGGCTAATCTTCCGCTCACGGATGAAATCATTCAGGCCGTTGAGGCTCATCTGAAGACAATACCCATTGCTTAACCGCGTCGTGCGCTGGCTCTTTACGAAATGGTCGTGATGGCAGTGGCCGCGATGCGTTCACGGGTTTGAATGCATGGCCGCATGAGGCCATGTCGTACCCCGTATGGTGCAAATATTCGAACGGACTGTATGATACTGTTATCAAAGGATATTACGGATAATCGGTTCGTGCAGTGACAAGCGCCATAAAACCTTTCCATCTCCTGATAATTGTCCTGTCCGGCTGGCAACCTACAGGAATAATTATATAAAACTTGATATAAATATAAAGTCTTATATAATTGTGCCATGAAAGACGTGCGCTTTGTGGGCAGTTCATTGGATGACCTCAAGAATTTCCCGGCAGGTGCACGTCGAGAAGCCGGTTTTGAGCTAAGTAATGTTCAGTCTGGATTGCAGCCGAGCGACTGGAAGCCGATGAGCACCGTAGGGTCAGGGGCTGGCGAAATCCGTATTAAAGATGAGGCAGGTATATACCGTGTGATCTATGTCGCCAAGTTCGAAGAGGCTGTGTTTGTGCTACACGCCTTTGAGAAAAAGACACGGAGAACGAGCAAAGCCGATATTGCTTTGGCTAGAGCAAGGTACAAGGCACTGGCGGAAGAGAGGAAACGAAAATGACGATTTCAAAAGGCTATAGCAATGTGTTTGAGGCGCTGGAGGACGATCCGGCGATGGCGCAAAATTTGAAGATTCGCTCAGAGCTGATGATTTCGTTGCGTACATATATTGAGGATGAAGGGCTGGGCCAGAAGAAAGCCGCAGAGGTGTTCGGTGTTCACCAGCCGAGAATCAGTGACCTGATGCGCGGTAAGATCGACAAGTTCACCATCGATATGCTGGTTAATATGCTGGCTCGGATTGGTAAAACCGTGAAGCTGAAGGCAGCGTAAAGGGTGTGGGTGACGAATTCCTTTTCATGTGGCAATTGAGATATCTCAGTGGGCAAAAAGGACTGTGCTAGTTTTGTGCTAACTTCCAGTGACAGTGAAGTGCAAGTGATTGATAACTCAACTACGGTATTGGATGGGCAAGCACCGCAAGTGACTGATTAATAAAACAAGTAAAAATGCGTAGACTGGCTACGAACCAGGCGGTCGGGAGTTCGAATCTCTCCGGGCGCGCCATTTTTCAATGACTTACAGCTGCCTTGAGCAAGTGGCTGTCCAATAGAGCGAAAAATGATGCGTATATTGGACAGCAATTGTCATTATGCACCTTAACGTGTGTCGCGAATTCCTGCGCAAGTACGCGTTTTAATTCAGAAATGTTGATGACGGTGTGGTCCCGATGAGGGGCTGATGAATTTTGCACGTCTGGGTTGATCATCAATTGGTTGCTCGGTGAAGACCTGCCTAAGGCGCGGATGCAATCTCAGTGCTGTACCCGATCGCACGATATCCGCGCAGACGTTTCTCGAACATGCGTGCCAGCATAGGAACATCGCGTTCGACATAGTCGTAGATGCGAACTTCTGTTTTTTCTGGATGTAGGCGGTGAAGCCTGCCGGCGTACTGAATCAGTGTTCCTTTCCAGGATACAGGCAGCGCTAGAAACAATGTGTCCAGACGCGCATCGTCAAACCCTTCTCCAATATATCGTCCCGTAGCAAGAACCAATCGCTCCTCGTTATCAGGAATGGTTGCCAGCCGCTGCATTTCAGCATGGCGAGCTTTTGCGCTTCTACCACCCTGCAGCACAACGAGATTGCGTGTGAAGTTGTGCAATCGGTCGGCAAAATACTCCAGGTGTTCTTTTCGTTCCGTGAGCAAGATCGGTGATCGACCCTCCTCAAGCGCGTGAAGTACGTCATCGAATATCAAATTATTACGTTGCTCGTCAGCGGCGAGCCGATGGTAAAGTTGCTGAATACGTAGATCGCTACTATCGTTCAGATTGAATCCAGTCTCGCGAATGATCAGGTTGTGGTTAAAGGGACGGTGCGTGGCCTGTTACTACTCCAGAAATCGTAGCTCAAACGACCACCGCGGCATTGTCCTGCATGCAGTGGATGCCCACCGGTGTGTGCTTCTGGCTACACTGCACGGTGACCGGCTGCAGCGTCCGGACCTCGATCAAGGTCGGTCATTACAACCCGGATCTGGTGGTGAGTGCCTACAACGAACTGGGCGGCAATCCGTGGGCCGAGATCCGGGCAACGCTGGGACTCGCCCAGCAGGCGGCAGCCACCGGGTTACTGGGGTCGTTACTGCCGATTCCCGTCGACAGTGCCGGCAACCGCACGGAAGGCACCGCGGCACGCGATCATCAGAACCTGATCTACCGCGAAACCGATGCCATCGGTCATCCGCTCAGTTCCCTGTCCGGACTCGTGGCCGGAGTCGGGCTGTTGTGCCCCTCCGAAACTACGTCTTTCGTCCCGTATTTCGAGTCCGGACTCGATGCCCTGTCCTGGCGGCAGGAGGTGCCGGAGATCTTCTATCCGGCCAGCTTCATTCCCGGTCTGCGCGAGATCGGCAGCTGGCCCCTGCACACTTGGGGCGGAGTCTATCCGCGCACCGGCTGGACCACCCAGGCCGAAGAACCCAAGGCCGCGGCCATTAACGCCCAGCGCGCCGGCGACATCGTCCGCGCCTTGGACAGCCGCACGTCTACATCCCGGACACCGCTTCATCATCGTCCGGTCTGCGTGTCTGGTCGCCCGGCCCGTTGGTTGAGACGGATTACCGCACCGAGACCTGGCAGATGCTGGCACCAACACCGGAGTTCACCTGCGCCGTGTTCGGTACCAACGATCTCGCAAGCCTCACCGGCTGGGGCGGGGGCCGGGTCGATGCCGCCGGCGATTATGTCTGGAACCTGTGGCGGCCTTACCAATGCTGTCGACGGCGAGGGCAGGTGTTTCTCAAAAGTAGCGACTGGATGGCCTATCTGCGCGAGTTAGAGGAGCGACGCGACACGGTGCTGAAGAGCATCGCCGAACAGGGCAAGCTGAGCCCGGAACTGGAGGCGGCCATAATATTACCTTGTGGAGGGTTCATTGGCGTGGTTATGTAACCTCATTCATCTTTCATAAGTTGGATTGTTGTCAATCTGACTGTGACTGGAATCTGGCCCTTTTTCGATTGCCTGAGTGCTGAAGATAATTTATACCCATGCGATGTTTGACACAAAGATCAACGTACGGGTAAGCAGGAGTAGATGTCGAGTCACAAATACTGGGAACGTCGTATTTGGAGCGATGCACAATCCTGAATAATTATCAAATCATGAATTGTTAGCCACTGTGCAGAACCTGGCAAAGACACAGTGCTATAGGTAATGTGGGAAGTACTTATGCTCCTGGCAGTAAACCTTCTAAAAATGCATGTTATATGAGCATCAGAGCCAAATGGAATGAACGGTATCGTGATGCGACTGGCGATCGGGAGGCATCACGGGTCTTAAGAGAAAACCTGCATCTGTTACCGGAAAATGGCCGCGCGCTGGATTTGGCCTGTGGGCTAGGGGGCAATGCCATATTGCTTGCAGAGCAGGGTTTGAAAGTTGATGCCTGGGATATTGCCGATGTACCCATTGCGGCGTTACAAGCCATAGTATCTGACAGGCATTTACCCATTAAGGCAAAGGTGCGGGATGTCGAGGTATATCCACCTGTGTCTGAAACATTTGATGTCATTGTAGTGAGTTATTTTCTTGATCGTGACATTATTCCAGCCTTGATACATGCGCTTAAACCCGGTGGTCTGATCTATTATCAGACTTTTATCAGGCAACGCGTGTCCGATCGGGGCCCGAAACGTGAGGAATTCAGGTTGGCCGATCAGGAACTGCTGCATCTCTTTTCCGGGTTGCAGGTTCTTTTTTATCGTGAAGAGGGATGTGTTGGTGATGTGCAGAATGGCTTTAGAGACGAGGCAATGTTTATCGGAATGAAAATGGGTTGAAACAATATTTAGTACAAGACAAAGATCTGATATTTGCGCTGGATATCTGCGCCCTCTAAGAGTTCGTCAGTTTCAGTAATTGTATCTAGGGTTGTCTAAATATCTGATTC
>CAVQCA010000038.1:0-31493 GCA_963710815.1 uncultured Gammaproteobacteria bacterium
CCACGAAGAAATCGATAGACACCAAATCCCTGACATGATTGTTCAGAAAAGACTTCCACGTCGGAGATGGTGGTTTCCTGGACCGCACCCGGTACTTCTCCACGGTTGATTTAGCAACATCAATGCCGAGCTTGCGTAGCTCCCCGACAATCCGTGGCGAACCCCAGCTGATATTGGCTTCCGACATTTTTCGGATCAATGCCCTGATTTCTTTTGGTACCGGTGGTCTACCGGGTTTGCCATGCTTACTCAATTTGGCCCAATGATCGCGGAAACGTTTGCGCTGCCAGGCGATCACGGTCCCTGTCTGAACAAACACCAGAGCATCCCGCCACCCCGACCAGCGGCTCGCGAGCCACGACCAAAGTATACGATCTCCGGGACTAATGCGTGGGCGCTGGGCTGTTCGCTGATATACAGTAAGCTGATGTCGCAATGCAACGATCTCGAATTGCAGCGAGAGCCGTGACCGGTACATAGTGGACACAAATGCTAACAACGCACAGACAATGGGCTTCATGGCTCTGGATCCTCTTCGGCAGAAACGATGACCGAGGGAACCAGATTGACTTCGAGCCTGAAATAATTCAAGAATATCAGGCAGTACGTATTTTCGGGAAGGACAGGTACTGTTGCGGCCCCCAGTGCCCCTTCATTTGATGGATGTCGGAGTGGCAGATGCTGGCGTACTTGATATCGATCAGGATGTCGTTATTACCCACCGGTCGACGCTCGAACTCCCAAGGGACCAACTTGCCGGAGGTGTCGACGGCAGCGTAGCCACGAGAGTTGATGTTCACGGCTGGTCCTGTTACCGCAAACAGATTCATGGGTTTTGTGAGCAGAAGACTGCCCCCGACCATTGCGGACAGATACCTGCGGCTATTCTTCGACCCTGCGCGAGGGGTGTTACAGCTTCTGCGTGTTCGATATGCCTAATGATGCCCCGTGCGGAAGTTCGATAAGCCGCGTCCTGCTTCGCACCGAAGGGAGCGGTTGTTACAATCTTTCCCGGCGATGTCTCACTTGTAGCCATCGTTGCCGTTTCCAGAATTCTGGGGTACTTCATTTACCGGCCAATAGCCACTACCCCCAGGAAGAAAAAAGCCCGGAAACCACCTTGTATCAGACGGCTCACCTTGTCGCTGGTGGATAGAGTCCTGCCAGACGCGCGATCAGGATACCGACGAAGAAAACGCCGACGAACTCCTCGATGATTACAAACGAACGGGCTTGATCGCTGATCGGCGTAATATCGCCGTAGCCGGTTGTCGTAAGGGTCGTGAAGCTGAAATAGAGGATATGCATGAAGCCGCTCGGTTCGCCGAGATGGGCGCCTCCCAGGGCGAAGGATCCATGCGTGAAACTCTCAATCAAGGCGTAGAAAAAGGCCCACAGAAAGGCCAGCATGATATAGCCGGCAAGCGCCCCATGCAGCTTGTCCGCCGTGATCGGTCCCTTCCTCAGTATGTAGGCCAGCACTTCGCCGATTGTAAACAGTAAAAAGAGGGCGTAGGTCATTCCCATCAAACGCTGCAGCCAGACATCATGCGTCGCGAGGAAGGCCCATTGAAGGCCAATGGCGATCACCGCCAATCCCAGACCGGCCACGAGCTTGCGCCGGTCGCGGCCGACGGCATGAGCACCGCCAAGCAGCACCAAGGCATATAGCAGGCCAAGAATGACTTTAGAGAGTCTGTCCTCCGTCAGGTACGGATAGATGAGGATCAGCGCGACCAGCGAAAGCAGCAGGTATGTGCACGGTCCGTGTCCGGTTACCACCTGTGCCAGATCCTCGTCCTGTTCAATCATCGTCTGCTTTCTTGTCATGTTTGCCCCATTGTTCCCGCTTCGGTGTTTATATGAACCGGTGGCGCATTATCGACAACACATTACACGACTCGATATGTCGCCGGGTCCTTCTTGCAGTGAAACTTTCCCAATGTGTTTTCTGTTTGCCTGCCAATCCCTCCTTTGGAACCGGCTTCTGATGATAGCAAGGGCCTGATACGGCCTGCTTATACAGACGACCAGCCGAGGGCAACTATGCAATTCCGGAGATGCGCATCTTTACCAGCATATTTAGCTTACCTTCCAGTTGCAGGCATCGATCTTTCGCAGACCGAAATTCGCCACGTCTGTTCCGTATCAATCCCCCTTCAGACGATAATGAGACCACACGACAGCCAGCAACACCGACAGGACAGCGTGAAATACCACGGCTGGCCACAGCAGAACCCCCACCCACACGCCGCCAAGACCGAGGTAAGCCAGGTACAGCGTCACGAGCGCGCTGTAAGTCAACATTCCCGTGAGCGCCGTGTCCCCCGGCCAGCAACTCACTCCCAACGCAATCAGTGCGATGCCGGTTACCCGCCCTACGATGACCCCCACGGCGGCGGGGCCTTCGAGGCCGGCAATGTCGGCACCCAGCAACAGGCGGACGACGATCGGCGGGTACACCAGTAATGCGAGGCCCGTGGCCACCTCCGCCAGGGCGGCCAGTGCAAGAAGTTTCTTCGATGCGCCCGTCAACAGCCTAGTCCTTCGCGCGCGCGACCCGGTCGCGAATGGCGGGCAGCTGCTTGCGATCCGCTTCCGTATACTGGAGCGGGCCAAGGTCGAAGGTCAGCTTGTCGATCTTGCCGGTGAACCTGAACGGCACGTCGTAGCGGTATTCGAGCATGGCGACCCCGGTGCGGGTGTCGAGTCCCACATCAAAAGTTTCGTCTTCCGGGAACATGACGGGCGTGCTGTGCTCCAGCGTGTTGGTGGCGACTTCCTTGCCGTCCACGGACAGTGTTCCGGTACCGCCCTTGCCAAATCCGGGGCCGTCATACTTGAAGTCAAAGCGGATGGTGTGCTTGCCGGGTTTCAGTTCCGGCCCTTCCCACACGGTGCGCTTCAGATCGAGCAGGTTGTAAAGGAACACCACCTTGCCCCGGCCGACCCCGAGTTCGCCCTTGCTGAGGAACAGGCCGTAGCCGCCGAAGCGACCGCCCTCGGTGGCGATCATGCCTTCCGCGCCGCCTTCGGGGATGTCGACCTGCGCCTCGATGGTGAAGTCCTTCGCCATGATGTTCGGGGCGGTGCTGGCCGGCACGCCGGAGAGCTCACCCGAGTAGGTAAACCGGGTCCGTCCCGCCGTGAGGCTCGGGCGCGGCGTGAGGAAGCGCGCCAGCGTCGAGTTGTCGAGCGGCAGCACGTCATACTTCTTCGCCTGGGCGTAGAAGAGGTCCTGCATCTCCTTGAGCTTTTCCGGCATCTGCGCGGCAAGGTCGTTGAACTCGGTGGGATCCTTGTCGATGTCGTAGAGCTCCCACTTGTAGCCGGTGATCACGTCCGGCGGCGTCGCCTGGCTAAGCTCCCACGGGAGCGTCACCGGGGTCGTGGCCGCCACCCAGCCGTCGTGATAGATGGCGCGATTGCCGAGCATCTCGAAGTATTGGGTAGTATGGCGTGTAGTTGCCGTGGCGTTCGCCTTGTCCCAGGTGTACACCATGCTCACGCCTTCGATCGGGCGCTGCTTGATGCCATCGATGGTCTCGGGCGCCGGGATGCCGGTCGCTTCCAGGATGGTCGGCACGATGTCGATGACATGGTGGAACTGGCGGCGGATGCCGCCGACGTCCTTGATGTGGCCGGGCCAGGACATGGCGAGTCCCTGGGAGGTCCCGCCGAAGTGCGACGCCACCTGTTTCATCCACTTGAACGGCGTGTCCATCGCCCAGGACCAGGGGGCCGCGAAGTGCGGGTAGGTCTTGTCCGAGCCCCAGAATTCGTACCAGAGGAACTGATCCTTGACCGGCACGGCAACGCCGTTGAAGGTGGTGAACTCGTTCGGCGTGCCGTTGAGCATGCCCTCCGCGCTCGCGCCGTTGTCGCCGGCGATGTAGATGATCAGGGTGTTGTCGAGCTCGCCCAGGTCCTCGACGGCCTGGATGACCCGGCCGATCTCGTGGTCGGTGTAGGCGAGGTAGGCCCCGTAAACATCTGCTTGCCTGATGAAGAGCTTTTTCTCGTCCCAGCTGAGCGAATCCCACTTCGGCAGTTCCTTCGGCCAGGGCGTCAACTTGGCATCGGCGGTCATGATGCCGAGCCGTTTCTGGTTTTTGAAGATGGTCTCGCGAATCTTGTTCCAGCCCTCATCGAAGAGGTGCATGTCGCTGATCTTCTTGATCCATTCCGGTGTCGGGTGATGCGGCGCGTGGGTGCCGCCCGGAACGTAATAGACGAAGAACGGTTTGCCGGGCGCGATTTCCTTGAGCTGCTTCATGTACTGAATCGCGTCATCGGCCATCGCCGTGGTCAGATTCCAACCGGGGTGCCCCTGGAAGGGGTAGATGGCCGTCGTGTTGCGGAACAGGTTCGGCTCCCACTGGCTGGTGTCACCGCCGATGAAGCCGTAGAAATAATCGAAGCCCATCCCGTTCGGCCATTGGTCGAAGGGTCCGGCCTGGCTCGCCTGGTAGAAGGGCGTGTTGTGGTCCTTGCCGAACCAGGAGGTCGCGTACCCGTTATCCCGCAGGATGGTGCCGATGGTGCCGTTCTCCTTCCGGATGATGGAATCGTAACCGGGGAATCCCGTCGCCGCCTCGCCCACCACCCCGAAACCGGCCACGTGATGGTTGCGTCCCGTGATCAGCGCCGCCCGCGTCGGTGAGCACAGGGAGGTGGAGTGAAACTGGGTGTAGCGCAGACCTGCCTTGGCGATCCGGTCGAGCGCCGGGGTCGGCACGACGCCGCCGAAGGTGCTTGGCGCGCCGTAGCCGCTGAATCGTCGGTCATGATGAGCAGGACGTTGGGCGCGCCCTTCGGCGGCACGACACGAGGCGGCCACCAGCGCCTCGGACTCAGAGGCCTTCTCCCTGATCACCCCGCCGAATTTCGGATCGGGCGGCGGCAGTTGTTTCCCGGAGATGGTGGTGGTGGCGCTGGGCGAGCCGGGCGTGCCGGTGATTTCCTGGGCCGTAACCGGCAGGGAAAGGCATAGGACACAGAAGCTCAAGACCACATTGTAGCCCAATGCTCTGTTTATTCTCATGGTGTTTCCTCCGACCCGATAGTGTGTTGTTTTACTTCTCCCTGCATGCTCGCCAGGGAAACGTGTGCACGGCATCCAGTGATCGAGGGTGGGAATCGCAAGTTATTCCCTGTCGGTCAGCCACTGTGAAGACTATGCCGATAAGTGGTTCCCAGAAGCCGCCTCGCATGGCACCAGCGCCCGTCCAATTGATGTTTAGATGGACTGAACTTGCTCTTCTGATCCTTCACTGCGTCCACAGCATCATGCAAGTCTAGCAGGTATTCGCACTGCAGCTTGTGCAGCCTCACTTAGTAGGCCAACTTTTCTCGGTTGGCCTTTTTCTTTGCGGAGTACCGCGTGTTTGCGGGGGTTCATGAGGAAACCTGCGGACTTCGTGATCCGACCCGGAAGCCCCCTCAAGGCCCCATTTCACTCTCTCCGGGCCACTTTTCTCTCGGCCCCCATAGCGTCAAGATTTTGAAGTCCGGAAGCACCAAAATTTCGCACGTTACAGATCAAGAGCTTACTCGCGGACTTTTCAAGCGGTTGGATGGCGTCATTGCCTGCCCGGAGGAAATCCCCAACCCGAGACCGCCCTTTAGCGTTAATCCCGCGGCGTTGCAGCTCGTGTGGGCTCGATACGGCTGTTGATGCCCGGTGCGGAAGGTTGAGTAGTCGCGCAATAGACGGCGCCGGTGGCAACAACCTTGTGACCGTAGACCGAGGAGACGTTGATGACATGCCCGGATTTCTGCTCCTTCATGTAAGGTAGCGCCGCGGCGATGCCATAGAGCGTGCCCTTCATGTTTACATCGATCATCTGGTCCCATTCGTCGATCCGCAGGCTTTCCATTGGCGAGAGCGGCATCAGCCCGGCATTGTTGAAGATCACGTCCACGCGGCCGTAGGTCTCCTTGGCTGTGTCGACCAGCCTCTGGACCTCCTCGAGCTTGGTGACATCGGTGGCGACGGCGGCAGCCTGACCTCCTGCCTCGGTGATGTCCTGCACGATCGCGTCAAGGCGATCGGCACGGCGTGCCCCAGCACGACCCTGGCACCTTTGGCGGCGAGGTCCCGGGCGGTCGCTTCGCCCATGCCGCTGGAGGCGCCGGTGATGACGATGACTTTCCCGGTGATATTGTCAGTCATGATTTTCTCCTTCGATTCTGGGTTCACAAGTTTCCTCGTTGTCTTGAATAATCTGCGGTGTGGCACATCGTCAAAACCCGTCCTGCCAGTCGGCCGCCTCGATGCGGACCGCGATGGCGCCATCTTTCAGAAGAGCGTCGATCGGCCCGTCGAAGGCACCTAGACGAACGAGCCCGTTGGAGGTCCGGAACGGCTTGTAGAAGATCGCGAGATTACCCCAGGGGGCGTAGTAGGTAATGTCACCCGCCTTCGGCGTGTAGCTGGCCGACGCGTCCCTGGTGTCGAGTGCGCGTGGCAAGTCTGCAATCTTCTCCGTCGCGTGGTAGTCGCTGAGCGACAGTTCCAACGGCAGAAGCATTGAAAAGTCACGACCGGCCGGCGTGTCATCGAGTGTCGCGGAGAGCGTCTCGTTACCGATGATCACGTGAATTCTGGTCATGGCGACCTCCTTCGGTGTTTCCGCATTTCTGGTCTCGGCCAGAGCCGGACCGGAAAGTAGAACCGCGGCTGTCAGCGTCAAGCGGACGGCTTTCGAGCTATGTCGTAGCATCAACGTGTCCCTCCTTCCGGTCTTTGTGGAATTTGATTGGATTGGTTTGAGCAAAGATGGTGCTACAAACCGTGCGCCGGTCCACCGTCTTGCTCAGGCAGAGCCGCTCGTACTGCGTATTCGGCTCTATCCCCTTCCCGTTTGCCCACGGTTTCATTCAGCACGGCTGCCAACGCCTTTAGCTGTTCCTCTGTCAGCCCAACATTGGTTGCAATCCTGATGTGTGCCTTAAGCTGAGCGTAAACGCCATCCATGCTCGACAGTGCAGAGACGGTGGCGATCTCACGGCTCTGATAGTCCAGGATATTCCGAGCGAAGAGGTCACCAAAGAGATGGCTTTGCAGAAGCTGATTAATGTCTGGCGCAAAGTCGAACAGCGGCCCGGAAACCGGCTTGCCGGCCAGTTGGGTCTGCACCTCCTTGCCGAATTCGAGACGGCTTTTGTCCGCGGGCAATGAACTTGGTGCTTTGCCTATCGGATCGGTGATTCCTTTTGCCTTGCGCTCATCCAGAACAGCCATGAGTGTTGCAAGGCCGTTCAACGCGCGGGGAAAACCGGCATAGGCGTAGAGATGGATCTGGATCTCCTTGATTTCGTTTACACTCAGACCGGCGTCCAAACCCGCCCGTATCGCGTCCTTCAGTGGTTCCAAATCGCCGTTGGCGGTATAGGCGGCGATGGGGATGATGCTCCGCTGCTTTGCAGTCAAGGCGTCGATATCAGCCGCGGCCTTCTCCTTTGGCTGACGATTCCTGTCGTACTCCTCGTCGGTGACCTTTTCCTTCCAGATCACGTTCTCACCGTCCCGGCTCCCGGTAATGACCAGATGGGTCATCGGGGCTTCCGGTGTCGCACCGTGCCAGTGATCGATACGAGCGCACCGCCACCGTGATCACCAGCAACCTGGACTTCACCGAATGGGGTGAGGCGTTCCCCAACAAACTGCTCGGCGCCTCGACTCTCGATCGGCTCCGCCACGCCGCTTACCGGCTGGTGCTGGACGGTAAAAGCTATCGCACCCCCAGAGGAGATAATCAGCCCGAAAACACGACGCTTGAAAAAGGACCTAAAACCGCGAAATAATCACCCCGTCTGAAACGCTGAAACCGTGCCTCTGCGTGGCGCCATTAAGGCGAACATCGGTGGCTCCATTAGGGCGATCATCGACACTATGCTCGACCGGACATGCCGCAGCTCGGTGATGCTACCGGCCTGCTCTTCGACTTCAGCCAGTTCCGCGGCAAGCGCGTCCTCGTCGATCTCCTCCTCCTCGGCAGCCGAGGGCACAGCATTCCTCCAGGGCGCGCAGGCGATCAAGCCGCACGGCATAGAGGCGCTCGAAAATATCGCGCTCCTCTCCGTGCTGCGGGGCGCGGCCATGCTCCTCGAAGAAGCGCTGGATGTCCTCGAAGCCCGCAATGACCCGCTCTTCCCTTGCGGGACGACCACCCTCCTTTTTGGACGTGTCGAAGTCGGAAAGCTCCTCCGCCAGCTGATCGAGGTCGATCTCAGTCATAGCGGCCTTCCTTCTTGAACCGCATGAAGGCCGATGCGCCCTCGGCCATGCGACGCTCCCAGGCATCCTGCGATGTCAGTGATGGCACCCAGCCACGCTCCTTCTTGAAGCGGAACGCCCGGATCGCAAGGTCTTTGGCCTCTTCCGGGGAAAGCGCTGTTCGCTTTCCTGCGATCACAGCCGCAACCTGCTTCAGGCTGTCCTCGCTCATGGTCTTGGCGAGGATCGCGTAAGGGTCAAGCCACTCCCAACAAACGGCAAAAATGGCTCATGCAATTAGCCTTTCAACAAGCTGTTAGCTATTGGCGGTACCGTAGAATCTATAGCCTGAGGGGGATAATACGTAATTGATGATCGCAGGGGCAGTAAAAGTCTGCAATGAATGAGCCGACAGCCTGGCGGGCTATCACTCGCAAACTCTCATGCAGGGAGGCTAAAGGGATCAAAATGCTAGCCATACTGCTAGCCAGAGATGGATAAAGGGTTATCATTTATTGATAACCCTTTGATTATTATGGCGCGCCCGGAGAGATTCGAACTCCCGACCGCCTGGTTCGTAGTGTTATCCCCCAACCTCTCCAACTACCTAATTTAATTAACAAATCAAGAAATATTTTGTCCATTACTTTTCGCCTATATGGCGTTTAATGCATTGATATTCGGTTGTTTGGACCCTTTTATTGGACAGCAAAGCCTGCCCCAAGATAGTTTGATTATGAATTCACCACGTACAGGTTGACCGACCGAAGCACCTGTCTCATAATCTTACCAGTAAGATTATGAGACAGGTGAACCACTATGTCAGAACTCGCCACAACCAAGATGTCTTCGAAAGGCCAAGTAGTCATTCCCGAGGATATCCGCAAACGGTTGGGACTTGAAGCCGGCTCGCAATTTGTCGTCGTCGCCGGGAAGGACGCCATCATACTGAAGACCATTTCGCGCCCGTCGATGGACGAATTTGACGAATTAATCAAAACTGCCCGGCGCCAGGCGCGCAAAGCCGGTATGAAGCGATCAGACATCAAAGACGCCGTCACTGAGGTGCGCGGTCGTCGATGAAGCTCGTACTGGATACGAACGTACTGATTTCGGGTATCTATTTCGGCGGCCTTCCGGGGAAAATACTCGAAGCTTGGGGCGCTCGCCAGTTCAAGCTATTGGTGTCTACCGAAATTCTTCAGGAATACTTGAATGTCGTGGAGCGGCTGGCAGATCGCTATGCCGGTGTTGAACACGAGGGCATCCTCGGCCTGATTATTCAAAACGCAGAGCTGGTACAAACTTCGGACTTGCCAGAACCCGTTAGTGAAGATCCCGACGACGATAAGTTTCTGGCCTGCGCATTAGCGGGTGACTCCACTACCATCGTCAGCGGAGATAGCGATTTACTTAACGTATCCGGATTTTGCGGTATTAAGGTCTTAACGCCAAAGGCGTTTGTCTCTGAATACCTAGATCAATCCGATTAGAACCTTTCTCAAAATTGCCTTGGCAGGATGGCATGGATGCCAACTGGACAAAGCCGAGAAAATTCCCGGCGTAATATTTCAACGCACCCTACGGGTTTAACCAGCCAGACAAGGCAATTAGCAAGAGATGGAAAGGGTATGTGACGTTGGTCATTGGGCGAACAGACTACCCGTAATATTCCTTGATAACATTATCATAGGGCTCGTTTGAATATTTGCACCATACGCGCCGGCTCTCAAGATGCTTACCACCTCCCTGCTCCTCACCTTGCCCAAGTTCGTGGGTGACTCGCTGGTCCTGCGACAAGGCCTGCGCTATGGGCGGGAACTGGCCGACACCCAGGCGGGCCGGGTGCGGTACAACTTTGCCCAGCGCCTGGACAAAAGCATGCGTGAGTTCAGGGGCGCTATGCTGCAGCGTCTCGATGCCACCCTTGGCGGCATAGAGGCTGCCGTGAAGAAGGGTGTGGAGACCGGCGCGGCAGGCACCGCTCAGGCCGAGCGGCGCGCCGCGGAGCTGGGCGCAGAGCTGGAACGGTTGGGCAGGCTCGCCGAGCAGTTGCGTGGCCTGGCAGCCCTGGAGCACCCGGCTTGAGCATGTATCCCAATTGCTGCGCTATCTGCTTTCCCACTTGTCGCTGACAGGGGCACCCGCCAGACGTGCGGCCATCCTGCTGCGCCGACCTGGTTCGATTCTGCTTTTGCTCTGCTTAGGTTTGCCCCAATCGACAAGGGCTTATTTCTGAAGTCAGTCAACTTCGGCTGAACTGCAGGAAACAGTACATTCTTGTCGTCCCCAGGAGTTCGAGGAATGGCAAGTCAGGGTCGTTTCTCTCTGACGAGTCTCTAGGGCCTGTTAACACTTGTATGGTCGTCGATCATATAAGTGTTAACAGGTCCTAATAGCATTCATGCGCGAAAGATTGCCTTGTAAACGCTTGTCCTCATCAACGAACACGGATATCCTCCCCCTTCGTGAATAATCGACTCACGGTTTCGGTAAACGCGCCTGACAGAATTTACAAGCTTCTGTTAGTCGTAATGCTGGTCATCAGCCAGTTTGCCCTGGCGCTGCACAAGGTCGATTTCGCGCACCATGCCAACGGCAAGAAGTGCGCGATCTGCCTGGCCGCGCATGCCCTCGATCACCCGCTTCCCGTCGGTTTCACGCCCCCCGTCGTTCCGAACTCACACGTGGTCCCGGTTACCCGGACGCCACGTTTCACTGTTCGCCGCACCCCGGTGCGGCTGGTTGCACGATCCCCGCCCATTCCCGCGCTGCACGCGTAGTTCATTCCCCGTTTAAATTTCATAGCGCATGCCGTGGTAAACGGCGTGCGTGCAGTGCATGGAGGTGCGTCATGAAGCAAGGCGTGAGAACGTCTGTCACCGTGTTCTTGTTGTCCCTACCCCTAAGTAGCCATGCGGCCACAGAGGATGAGCTGGCGGCCATTCGTCAGCAGATGGAGTCTCTGCAGAAGCAGTACGAGACGCAGATGAAATCGCTTGAAACCCGCCTGGAGCAGGCCGAGGCCCAGGTCAGGCAGACCCGGGCCGAGCTGGCCGAGACGAAGTCTGCCGCACCGGTTTCGGCGCCGGCCGCCCCGGCTACTCCCAACGCCTTCAACCCGGCGTTGTCCGTGGTCCTGCAGGGTTCGGTGAACAGCTATTCCGAGAACCCGGACAAATACGCCCTGCCGGGTTTTCAATTGGGAGATGAAGGCGGACTCGCCACCCAGGGACTCACGCTGGACGAAACCGAGGTGACGGCCGCGGCCAACGTGGACCCGTATTTCTATGGTCAGACGACCCTCAGCCTGTCAGACCAGAGCAACGGCGGAAGCGAAGTCAATATCGAGGAGGCCTTTGTCGATCCCAGGATGCTGCCGGCCGGGCTGGACGGGCGCTTCGGGAGATTTTATTCCGACATCGGCTATCTCAACCGGTTTCACTCCCATGCCTGGGATTTTCATGACGCGCCGCTGGCCTACCAGGCCTTTCTGAACAAGCAGTATGGAGATGACGGCGTGCGCCTGACATGGGTGGCGCCGACCGATACCTACCTCATGTTCGGCGGAGAAACCTTTGCAGGACATAGTTTCCCCGCCGGTTCATCCAACCGGGTGTTGGGCGATGTCCAAAGCCTGTTTGTGAAACTCGGCGGTGATGTGGGAGCGAGCAACGCCTGGCTCGCCGGTCTGTCCGGACTGCACGTCAATGCCCATGATCGCCAGACCGACGTTCCCGAGTACGGAACCGACAACTTCAACGGCCACTCCAACCTGCTGCTCGGAGATCTTGTCTGGAAGTGGGCGCCGAACGGTAATGCCACGCAGCACAACTTCAAGTTTCAGAGCGAATATTTCTATCGTGACGAGTCGGGCGACGTCGCGGTGGACAGCAACGGCAACAATGCCTTGATGGATTACAACGGCAAACAGCGGGGCTGGTATGCCCAGGGCGTCTACCAGTTCATGCCCCACTGGCGCACCGGACTGCGTTACGACCGCCTGGGCTCAGATAACAACCTCAAGGTGACCAGCCTCGGCGGTTTCGCGAATTCCGCGGATGCCATCAACGCCTCCGGCCTCGACAGTCACGGGCACCACCCGCAGCGCTGGACGGCAATGCTGGATTGGTCGCCGAGCGAGTTCAGCCGCCTGCGACTGCAGTATGACCGCGACGAATCCCTCATCAACCGGATCGACAACGAGTGGTCGCTGCAATACATCATGAGCCTCGGTACCCACGGCGCACATGAATTCTGATTCGAGGAGAAAACGATGAGATTTTTAATTACGACTGCATTATCCGCACTTGTCCTGCTTCCCCTGGGTGCGATGGCGGACCTTCAGGTGTTCAGCTGCGAGCCTGAATGGGCCTCGCTGGTCAAGGAACTGGCCGGTGACCATGCCGAGGTCTTTGCCGCCACCACGGCGCAACAGGACCCGCACCATATCCAGGCGCGGCCCAGTCTGATTGCCCGTATGCGGCGCGCCGATCTGGTGGTGTGTACGGGAGCGGAGCTGGAGATCGGCTGGCTGCCTGTGCTGCTAAGGCGCGCCGGCAATCCCCGCGTGCAGCCGGGGGGTGACGGCTACTTCGAAGCGGCGAATTATGTGCCAATGCTGGAGGTTCCGGTGCGCCTCGACCGGGCTGAAGGTGACGTCCACCCGAAGGGCAATCCGCACATCCAGCTCGACCCGCATAATATCGCACGCATCGCCCCGGCGCTCAGCCAGCGCCTGGACAAGCTCGATCCCGCCCATGCCGCGGACTACAACCAGCGCCTGGCCGATTTCACCCGGCGCTGGCAGGCCGCCATGCAGCGCTGGGAGAAGGAAGCGGAACCGCTCCGGGGCATGCCGATCGTGGTGCATCACAAGAGCTGGGCCTATCTCAACCAGTGGCTGGGGCTGAAGGAAGTCGGAGCGCTGGAACCCAAACCCGGCGTCCCGCCTACCAGCGGTCACCTGGCCGAGTTGCTCGAGACATTGAAAGGAACTCCCGCGAAGGCTGTGATCCGGGCACCGTTCCAGGATGAGCGCCCCTCCGAGTGGCTCAGCAAGCATGACCCCGGGCTGATGGTGGTCGAAATGCCGTTCACGGTTGGCGGCAATGCGCAGGCCACGGACCTGTTCGGCCTGTTCGATTCAAGCATTGCCCTGCTGCTAGGAGCCAATAAATGAATACCGATGCACTGGATCTCACCATACTGGGCCCTGCCTTTCTCGCCGGCCTGCTCGTCCTCTCCACACACGTGCCCCTGGGTCAGCAGGTCCTGCGCCGCGGGATCATCTTCATCGATCTGGCGATCGCCCAGATAGCCGGCGTGGGTGTATTGTGGGCGCATGCCATGGAATGGGAGGAGAACGCCCTGACGATGCAGCTGACAGCGTTTTCCGCGGCGCTGCTCGGCGCCCTGGCCCTGTACCTGTGTGAACGACTCTGGCCCGAGATCCTGGAAGCCGTGATCGGCACGTCATTCATACTGGCGGCGAGCGCCGCTATCCTGATCCTGGCCAACAATCCGCACGGCGGGGAACATCTGAAGGATCTCCTGGTCGGGCAGGTCCTGTGGGTGGATCAGGACCAGCTGATTCCGGTCGCCGTACTGTACGCGCTGATCCTTTTCGTGTGGTTTCGCTTCGGGGGTTCTCACCGGTCGATACTGTTTTATGTTCTGTTCGCGCTGGCGATCACGGCGTCCGTTCAGCTGGTTGGCGTCTACCTGGTGTTCGCCAGCCTGATCATGCCAGCCCTGGCGGTACGCCGCATGAGAAAATATGCGTTATTGGCAGCCTACGGGCTGGGGTCAATGAGCTACGCCGTCGGGTTAACCGCGTCGGCACTGCTGGATCTGCCGTCAGGCGCAGTGATCGTCTGGGTGCTAGCACTGTTCGGCCTGGCCAACGCACTCGTGGTCGCGCATTTCACTGGAAAGACGACAGGCGAAGGCGGCGAGGAGCGATACTAGGGCCTGTTAACCCCAGCGTTGCATAAATTTACCGGAAATTGGAACTTATGCGGCCTTATCCAACTCGGTCAGATAATGCAACAGCTCGTTTCTGACCGAGGTATTGGCGCTCAGAGTCAATGTCAGTTGACCCTGCGGACGTGTCAGCCTGCCGGCACGCTGGATCAGCTTGCGGCGCAGGGTATCGAGCCGTTCAAAGGCCCACAGTTGTGTACGCTTGGCAGTCGTTGCGCGCCGCTTGACCATCGTTTCCATCTGTAATTCACGACTCAGGTTATGCGCCAGCACCGCGCAGAGCAAATAGATCTGGTTGCCCGAGAGCGTGCGCGTAGGCACATACTCCAACTGGCTGTCGGTTTTCAGCTCCGCGAATACCCCTTCCTGCGAACCCCGGCCGTTATGAAAGGCCAGCAGCTTGCCGGCCCGGATGCGCTTGTTGGTCACGATGACCTTGAAATCGTAGCCCCAGGCGAAAGGAACGAACAGATCCAGTTGCACCGGTTCCTTGGATTGGACTTTGTTCCTCTGGCGCACAAACACAAAGCGGGCGCGCCGTGTCCATTTGGCCGGTTTCCACTGTTTCTCAAAGTACGCCACCCTGCCGCTGTGGCGCCACCACTGCCGGCGCGTCTCAATGAGGCGCTTGAGTTTGGCGAACCGCTCAAACGGCACGCTGATGCTGTATTGCACCCCCTCGGCCTCCAGCAACCGGACAATCTCATCACTGAAGAAGGCGCTGTCCATGCGCGTTTCAATGATCGCCTGCGGTGCAGCCGTGCGGATTTCCCGGATGCATTCCAGGATGAACGCCCAGGCTCCGTTGGAATCATGCACATTCCCCGGGCGGTGCCAGACATCCAGGATCTGCCCGGTCTGCGCCAGGGTGCAGAACAGCGGATAATAGCTGCGCTGGCCTTTCTTCTTGCGGTTGAAGCCAACCGCCGAACCTTCGGCAAAGCGACCGGTGGACAGCACCGAACCGTCAAAGTCCACCGTAATGCGGTTAAGCCCCAGGCGTGCCAGACGTTCCACGACCAGTTGCCGGCAGAGCCGGCGCAGCTGTTGCGCACTGGCCTGATCGGTGCTCGCCAGGGAGCGACTCAGTGTCGAGGCATCCGGCAGCCGGGTAAGCCCCAGGATCCTGCGCACCAGCGGGTCATCCTGGTAGTAGCGGATATCACGCAGTTCCCGGTAGCCCAGCAGCAAATGCACGACCAGCAACAACACCATCACCCCATGGCCGAAGATCGGCGTGACGTGCAGATGCTGAAAACAGCCGCTCAGCCGCCGCTTCAACTGCAGGCGGGTAAACAGCGCCTGGAAAATAACCAGCCCGGAAAACGAGGTGAGCTGCTGGTCTTCGAAACTCAGCGCGGGAAGCCGGTAGGTTTTACGGTGTATCTCGGCTCTGCTACACTTCATGCTGAACGGTTTCCTTGTCATTGGTTGGATTGTTTTGGCGAACACATTCTACCAATTCGGAAACCGTTTTTTTATGGTTACGTGTGGACTTTCATGGCCATTTCGACCGTTTTCTGGATGACACTATCGGCGAACTCCAGAATCAGGGGCCGAATGTGTCGTAAATACTATAATACAAGCGTATTTCTTCCTTCACGCCTGTGTTTTATGCATCAGTAAGGTTAACACTTGTATGGTCGTCGCGACGGAGACCATTTTTTCGCAAGACAAGGCAACGCGAATGCCGTGTAATCAGGCTACACAAATGAGCGCTAACGCCGGATTGCGGAAAAATGGCCCCGTCCCTGCGGGTTGCGCCGCAAATCCGGCCATGTGGCGTTGAGGCAGATAGCACCTTCAGTGGTACTGACATTCTGGAAGTGTAGTCGAGCGAAGCAAGTCAGTGTTGTAAATACGCGGAGGTCCACGGCATCAGGAACGCAAAGATACTCGGGAAAAAGGTAAAAAAAGACTTGACACATCATGGACAACGACCTGCTAAGATTAGTTTGTGGGATTTCCTATCCGCTGATGATTGCAGCACACCGAATGAGCTGGTTTGCTGTACATATTGCATATTCGGTGCAGCATCCGTTACAGCCGGTTCCCTGGTTTATCGTCTTGGTACAACTCATCAGCAATAATCTCCATAGGCAATGTTTCGATTCATGATCCAGGCGGCGGAAAATCCACCGCACAGAACTGACCAGCCTCAATCAGACCCAACGGGGTTCCCGCCGGCCGCTTCAGTTGCAGACAGTCATTAAAGGGTCCCCTGCAGTCCGTCCCTTTCGCCGTTATCCCACCACCGGCATTGCTTGCCAGGGTTATACCTCTTGCGGCGGACTTTCATGCGGCCACTTCATTCAACCCGCGAGTGAAGGCGGCCAGACTCGATTTAGGCAAAAACACCAATCGTTTCCCGTGGTTTTTGCAAAACCGCTTGACCCGGTTCGCCGCGTCATGGCTAACGCAATCCAAAGGACAAAAGACCACATCGGCCTGTGGCAGGATCGAACCTAAACGCAGGCGACCGCCATGCAAGCCCCCGTCATGGTGCATGAAGCGGCCATTCTGGCGTTCCACCAGGGCATGGAAATGCGCGCACTGCCGCGCCCTTCCACCGACATACAGAATGCAGCGGCCACTCAGGTTGATGTCGGTAAGGCAGCCATCCCGATCCATGCACGTGTCGCAGTCCGGCGAGAGCAGCCTCTCCAGCGTCGCTTCAAGGGCTTTGCGCTCAGCCTGCAGTTCTGCCAGTTGTTCCGCCAGATGCTGATGCTGGTCACCATGTCTCATGGCCAACTGTTTCCATTCACTGACGTTGGCCTCAGCGCGTTCCGCCCGTATCCGCTCACCGGCAAGCTTTGCCGCGTAGTCCTCGACTTGCTTTCGCAACCTGAGCGAGAGGGGTTCACTCTCCATCGCTGCCAGACGCGCTCGCGCCTTATCGAGTTCCTTTGCTGCCGCTTGTGCCTGTGCCAGACTCCCGCGCAACTGGCTGATCGCCGCATCCCGTTCCATGACCCGCACCCGGGACTCCGATTCAACATCGACAAGTTTTTCCTTGAGCCTTCTGCCCAACCGCTGTAACCGGTCAAGCTCCTGCCTATCAAGCCGGTCTGCGGCTGCGGCCAGATGTGACAGCATGTGCACCTCGCCATACACCCGTTCAAGCAACTCAACCGATGCCTGAGGATGGGTTGCCAGCGCCCAGTAAGCACCGGCAAACTCGCCGGATTCGACGGCCTCCTCCCACAGCGCTTCAAGCATTGAGGCGGAGTGCGCTCTGGTGAAATGAAGGATGGTGGTCCAGTATTTCCGATCGAGGTGCTTGTGCAGGCGTCGGGCGGCTGGGGAGGCGTCTCCGGCGACATTGACGAACGAATGGTGCAATTCATAATCCGTTAGGGGTACTTGCACGGTAATTTGCATCTTTCGGCAAAGATCTTTCAGATCCTGCACAGACAGGCACGTCCCGATGATGCTGCAGTGAAACGGACCGTCGAGATGCCAGAGTTTTTTTCGACCCGCACGACAGCTAGAATCAGCTTTTGATTCAACAGGATGGCGATCATCATTGACGCACATGACAGGTTCACCTTTGTTCTTGACCTCACTTAACTGAGAATGATAATGATTATTATTTGTATGTCAAATGTGCAGGTTAGACCAACACCCCGACTTCAGTCGATTTCAGTGTCACGCCGGTGTATTGCGGGTCGTATCCAGACAACGACCCCTATAGAACGCTTCCCTGAAAATATGCCATCCCCTGCCACAAATAGTTCTTAAGGGGTTTTGCCGACTGTCACGGCTAGCGTGAACAACATGGTGAAGGAAGTACGATAAAGCTTGCGCATAGACTGAATGGCAGATCCAGATGGCCGTCACCTGAGGCGCCGATCACCCATAGTTGGACTATGCTTGGCGAATGTGTCTTCTCTGAAACGCATTTCTACGGAGGCTCTCCGGCGGCCGGGTACGCCGCTTACTGTGTCCGCGAGATTGCCGTATTCTCGGCAAGCGTTCAGCAGGCTGATGCGGGACGCTGATCAGAAGAGTCCGGCTCGCAAGGAGAAAGAACAAGATTGCTGAAATACAGTTTAAGACTGTCAGTAAATGCGGCTGGAATTGCATCATCGTAGGGCTGTGAATGCCTGGCCACCGGCAGTTCAGGGGTTGAAACGCGATGTGCGATCACCCATTGACTGCCGGTGGTAGCCGAGGATTGGCGCTAATCACCCAAGCCAATGTCCGACCGTGGCGACACTCCAGGAAATCCCCGAAGGAAAATCGTTCAGCCAGGATCAGGCAAGATCGAAGCGGTCCGCGTTCATGACCTTGCTCCAGGCCGCCACGAAGTCCTGCACAAACTTCTCTTGCGCATCGTCCTGCCCGTAGACCTCTGCTATCGCGCGGAGCTGCGAGTTGGAACCGAAGATGAGGTCGACGCGGGTGCCGGTCCACTTCAGCTCGCCCGTTGCGCGGTCGCGTCCTTCGAACTCATCCCCGTCTTCCGAGGTCGCCTTCCACTCGGTCCTCATGTCGAGCAGGTTGACGAAGAAGTCGTTGGTGAGTGTCCCGGGGCGCCTGGTGAAGACGCCGTGTCGAGACTGTCCGACATTGGCGTTCAACGCACGCATGCCACCGACGAGCACCGTCATCTCGGGCGCGGTCAGCGTCAAGAGCTGAGCCTTGTCGACCAGCAGCTCCTCAGCCGACACGCTGTACCTGGCCTTCTGGTAATTGCGAAACCCGTCCGCGATCGGTTCGAGCACGGCGAAGGCGTCCACATCGGTTTGCTCCTGCGTGGCATCCATGCGCCCCGGCGCGAAAGGTACCTCCACATCCTGTCCGGCGTTCTTCGCCGCCTGCTCGACAGCGGCGCAACCGCCAAGGACGATCAGGTCGGCGAGCGATACCTGCTTGCCGCCAGTCTGCGCGGCGTTAAACTCCTTCCGGACGCCTTCAAGGGTTTGCAGCACCTTCGCCAACCGGGCAGGCTGGTTGACCTCCCAGTCCCGCTGCGGCGCGAGACGGATGCGCGCCCCGTTCGCCCCACCGCGCTTGTCAGAGCCGCGGAAGGTTGCCGCCGAGGCCCAGGCGGTCGAGACCAGCTCGGAGATGGACAGCCCCGAGTCGAGGATCCTGGCTTTGAGGTCCGCGATATCGGCCGCGTCGATCAGCTCGTGATCGACCGCCGGAACGGGGTCTTGCCAGATCAACTCCTCGGCCGGGACCTCCGGGCCGAGATAACGCGAGCGCGGGCCCATGTCGCGGTGAGTCAGCTTGAACCACGCGCGAGCGAAGGCGTCCGCGAGCTCCTCCGGGTGCGCGTGGAAATGCCGCGCAATCGGCTCGTAGATCGGGTCCATCCGCATCGCCATGTCCGCGTCGGTCATGATGATCGGGACCCGCTTCGACGGATCGTCGGCGGCCGGCGCCATATTCTTGTCAGTCGCCTCCTTCGGCGTCCACTGCCAGGCGCCCGCCGGGCTCTTGGTCTGTTCCCACTCGTTGCCGAACAGCATGTCCAGATAGCTGTTGTCCCACTGCGTCGGGGTCGGCGTCCAGCCGCCTTCCAGACCGCTGCCAATCTGATCGCCCCCTTTACCGCTGCCAAAGCTGCTCTTCCAGCCGAGGCCCATCTGTTCGATGGGGGCAGCCTCAGGTGCAGGCCCGACCAGCGCCGCATCGCCCGCGCCATGGCATTTGCCGAAGGTGTGGCCGCCGACGGTGAGCGCGACGGTCTCGTAATCGTTCATCGCCATGCGCGCGAAGGTCTCCCGAACGTCCCGGCCGGACGCGAGCGGATCCGGTTTGCCGCCCGGCCCCTCCGGGTTCACGTAGATCAGACCCATCTGAACGGCGGCGAGGGGATTCTCCAGATCCCGCTCACCGAAATGGCGCTGGTCGTCGAGCCACTCGGTCTCCGATCCCCAGTAGGTGTCCTCTTCGGGCTCATAGACGTCCGCGCGCCCGCCGCCGAAGCCGAAGGTCTTGAAACCCATCGACTCCAGAGCGCAGTTGCCGGTGAGGATCATGAGGTCGGCCCAGGAGATCTTGTTGCCGTACTTCTGCTTGATCGGCCAGAGCAGCCGGCGCGCCTTGTCGAGATTCACGTTGTCTGGCCAGCTGTTGAGCGGTGCGAAACGCTGCTGGCCCGAGCCTGCTCCGCCGCGGCCGTCCGAGATGCGGTAGGTGCCCGCGCCGTGCCAAGCCATCCGGATGAAGAGCGGACCGTAGTGACCATAGTCTGCCGGCCACCAGTCCTGCGAGTCGGTCATCAACGCGTAGAGGTCCTTCTTCACGGCCGCGAAGTCGAGCTTCCTGTACGACTCGGCGTAGTTGAACCCCTCGCCCAGAGGATTGGACTGGGGGCAGTTTTGCTGGAGAAGCTTCAGGTTCAGCTGGTTTGGCCACCAGTCCCGATTCGACTTCACTCCATTCGTCGTGTGCATGACCGGGCACTTGCCCGCGTTCGTGTCAGTTTTTGTGTCCATCTTTACCTCCGATCGTGGCTGCAATTTTCATCAGGTTGTCCGCATGGAACGAGCGTGACTCCCGTGCGTTGTTACCGACCAGGTCCCGGCTGGCTTCCTGGGCGTAGAACTTGAGCGCGAAGTCGCGCTCGGCATCGGCGACGGTGGATACGCGCAGCACCCAGACCGTGTTGTCAACCGGATCCTCATCCTCATTACTGGCAAGACGCCTTACCGCCAGTACCTGTTGAGAGTCTGGACCCCGCTTAGTGTTACTTCAAATTGATTATTCCGATACCGATGATAGCCAGTAGCTATCCACAAGTCCGGCCATCGGACACTTGCCCTATTCTCACCGGACAAAATGCTGCAGGGCCGGCTGTTCTCCTATGGCGACACCCAGTGTTACGGCATACAACTATAAAAATAACGCCGTTGCTCACCTATCAGTCACAAACGCCTTCATTGGTAATAACTATCAATACGATAGTAACAATCGAATTCATTTATATGTGATTAAATCATAATATTCTTAATCATCTAAACCAATCAGTGAAACAGGAGAACATCATGTCCAGCACAACCGAAACCTCCATCACCGCAGGATTGCCCCAGCTCAATGCACCGGCCCCTGTCTTCGAAGCCAGAACCACGCACGGTATGAAGAAACTTTCCGACTACCAGGGCAAGTGGCTGGTGCTGTTTTCGCACCCCGCAGATTTCACCCCGGTGTGCACCACCGAGTTCATGGCTTTCGCCAAGGCTTACCCGGAGTTCCAGAAGCTCAACTGCGAACTGCTTGGCCTGTCTATCGACAGCTACTACTCGCATGTCGCCTGGATACGCAACATCAAGGAGAAGTTCGGAGTGGACATCCCCTTCCCCATCATCGAGGATCTGAGCATGGAGGTGGCCCGCGCTTATGGCATGATCCATCCAGGTGCCGCAGACACTTCCGCCGTTCGGGCAACATTCATTATCGATGACAAGGGCATTCTGCGAGCGATGGTCTACTATCCGATGACCAACGGTCGCTCGATTGCAGAGTTCGTCCGCCTGGTATCGGCACTGCAGACCTCCGACAAGAACAAGGTCGCCACGCCGGAGGCCTGGCAGCCCGGCGACAAGGTCATTGTGCCGCCACCTGCTGACATAGACGCTGCCACGGCGCGCATGAATGAAGGCTATGAGTGCACCGACTGGTACTTCTGCAAAAAGTCCCTGTAGTCAAAGCAGGCGTGCGACGGGCCCTGACTGGATCAGGGCCCGTCTTTTGTACAATGATTCAGGAACGCTACGGGTTCCTTTCAAGCGGTTGGATGGCGTCATTGCCTACCCGGAGGAAATAACCTACCAGCGGCTATTCTTTCGGCGCAGATCAGGCGGCGTCGTAGCCTTTACGTGTACGATATGGCTAGCTATGCCCTGAGCGGAACGTCGAGCAGCTGCGTCCTGCTCCGCGCCGATGGGATTGATCTTTCCTCCATCTCTTCAAGCGATGCCTCCCTTCGCTGCCCCAGTTCGTCACAACCCTGCGCAATCACTTCGATAACATCCTGGCCTTCGTCGACAGAAAGCTTACCAACGCCGTCGGCGAAGGACTCAACCGTATTGTCAAAATCGTCAAGAATCGAGCGTCCGGTTATCGCAACCTCGAGAACTTCGCCGACATGATCTACCTGACCATCAGCGACCTCGATATCCCTGCACAGATTCACAGCATTTGCGTACTCTGTAAAAGAGTCCGTAAACTCTATGAAACAGCTATTTCAGTTCAATTCATTAGTTGGGAAATTCGGATATACCCGATTAATTTCAGGTAAGGTGCCGGGTGCTGCCCGGAAGGTCGAGCCTGTGTAAAAACACGCTTTGTCGATGCCCCTCGAAATTCCGACTTCACCAGAAGCGCATAAAGCGGCGATCGGTATGTGAGAAAGGGTTTTGATACCACTGTTTTGAGATTATTCCGAGTGTTTACACAGCCTCCGTCGATGCCTTCCTATAGCCACCTGAATCTGAATCTCCGGCTTCCGATTGACATTTGTCCATAGCAGTGTACCTGCAGCCACAGGGCAGCGGCCAGGTGGTCGCGGTCAAATACAGGGAAGCGTTCAGGGTCTTGAGCCCTCACTTTTCTCGCCGTCCGCTCTCGCGGCTACCCTGACTGCGTGAGCGGGATGTCGCAGAGCAAGGCTGGACAGGGTGCGTTGTCGTGTCGCGGTATCCCGCACGCAAGAGAGACTGTGCACGATCTCCAGACCCTGCACCACGTCTGTGGGGTGCCTCAGCGCGAATTCCGCCAAGGCATCTGCCGTCTCCAGTTCGCCGCGCAGCCCCAAGGCGATGATGGCGCGCATGCGCACTTCAGCCAACGGGTGATGCAGGGCGTGGAGTAATGCTTCCCGGTAATCGCGTTCTCTCAGATCGACCATGCGGGCGCCGCAGCCCGGGCAGGTGTCCGCCCCCTGGTCGAGCGGTGCGAAACAGGCAGGGCAGAAACCGGAATGCGCGCTCAGGTCGAGTGTTCCAGGGCGGCCAGGGTGCGAAGCCGGTCAGCGAGCCCGGTCAGTCGTTCCAGTTCGCCGGTCAGTTCGGCAGCGCGCCGGTCGGCCTGAGCGGCACTTGCTGCGCCGGTATCGACACCCTTCTTCACGGCGGCCTCGATGCCAGCAAGAGTGGCGTCGAGACGCTCCAGCATGGCGGATTTGAAGTCGCGCATGCTCTTGTCTAGGCGCTGGGCAAAGTTGTAACGCACCCGGCCGGCCTGGGTGTCGGCCAATTCCCGCCCGTATTTCACCCCTTGCCGGAAGACCAGCGAGTCGCCCAGGAGTTTGGGCAGGGCCAGGAGGAGAGAGGTGGTAAGGGTCTTGAGCACCGGTGGTTCATCCCAAAACTTATAATAGAAATCGGTCTGGCTGCGCCAGTCAGTGTCCGCACCGACAGCTTCGAACGGAACGGAAAACAGCTCTGACGCGAAGCGGTAAAGCTCGTCCACGGTGGCGTCGACCCGGGCGCCGAAACGACGGCACAAGCCATGGCATTGCGCGCCTATGCGCTCATCCTCCTCGTGGCGGAAACGGTCCCAGGCGGACTTGACCGCTTCCACGGCGGTGCGTTCCAGCTCGGCGGCGAGTTCGCGTGAGGGCAGGTGGCGCGCGACCTGGAAGCGCGCACTTAACGCCGCCTCGACCTCTCCGCCCAAAAACGCACGGAAAGCTTCCACGTCCTCGGTGACGGTCTGGTCCGCCAGGCGCTTGACCTCGGCCTGCAGCAGCACGGCGAAGTCGCGCCTTTGCTGCTCCACCTCGCCGCGTTTGTTCTCGAAGACGGCCAGCTTGCCGCGCAACTCCTCCAGCGGCGTATGCAGCGAGGAAATTTCCAGTTCCGCGTTGAGCCTGGTCTGAGCCACCAGCCGCAACAGCCGCTTGGCCAGGGCGGCGGCCAGGGCATTGCCCTTGCCTTCCATGAGGAAGCGCGCCAGGGCCTCGGTAAACGCAGGGAAGCGGCTTCGGGAAAGCACGGCCCGATTGCCGCTCCTGGCCCCTTCGAGGGCCAGCCGCGCGGAGACCGGAAAGATCGGCGCCGGCCGGCCGATGGCCTCAGCGATTACCTGGGAGGCGAACTCCGCCGACTCCGCCAGCTCGGTCTCGGTAAGCAGATCGGCCTTGTTGAGCAGGAAGAAGATCCGTCCGGCATATTCGCGCACGTCGTTGAGGAACTCGGTTTCCGCGCGTCCCGCCGGCTGGCCCACGGAGAGCATAAACAGCACCGCGTCAGCGTGGGGCAGAAAGCGGTAGGTCACCTCGCTGTTGTGCCGGTACACCGAACCGATGCCCGGCGTGTCGATGAGCCGCACGCCACTGGCCAGCCAGGGCGAGGGCCAGGCGACACGCACCTCGCGCACACCCTTGGCATTGCGCGGGTTGCCCTTCTCGGTGACGTAGTCTGCCAGGGTCTGCGGCGCAATGGTCTGAATCTCGCCGCTGTCGAAAACCACTTCGACGGCCACCCGCTCCCCGTAGGAGACTACCGTGGCGATGGCAGTAAGCGGCACCACGCCAACCGGCAGGATGTCCGCCCCGAGCAGCGCGTTGAGAACGCTGCTCTTGCCGCGCTTGAATTCGCCCACCGCCACCAGGTTGAAAACACTGGTTTCGGCGCGATGACGCAGGGCGTCCAGCTCGCCGGGGGCAATGCCAGGGATTACCGCTGCCTCGCCCAGACAGGCGCGCACTTGCGCCAGGGCGGGTTCGCGTTCCGGGTCACCACTCAGGGTCGCCATGCAAGGGTTTCGTCGTGGATTGCGATGGCAGGTTTTCTTAGGGGCCGAACCGAGGCCTGGGTCGCGGTGCGTCGTTGCTTTGTAGCATGGTCAGGGTATTCCGGATCCCTGTCATGAGCGGCCGCCATCAGTAAAGCCGCAATCCACCACCAGCACCCGTAGATAGAACAGGTTGAGTCCCTCGGCAGCGATACGGGCGAGGAAATGATCGGCTTCGTCCCTAGTGACCACAAAGCCCACCTCCACCGGCAGATCGCCGGCCATCTTGAAAGATTGCTCCTCATGCCGCCTGTCCCTACCGAAAAGTGATGCTACACACTGTCACGCAGCCAGCTGGTCGTAATGATGAGTGAGCTCACCACCTTCTGCAAATTTTTCGACCTTTCCAAGTGACGGCAACTGCAGCGATCGCGGCTCATGGCCATCCCAGACGGTGGTTTCGTGCAACGCACTCGCCGCATTTCCACGGTTGATTTAGCGAAATCAATGCCGAGTTTACATCACTACCCAACAATCCGAGGCGACTCCCAGTCGACGTTGGCTTACGATGTCGTGCGGATCAATGCCTTGATTTCTCTTGATGCCTCTCAGCAGTCACGAGAACGGCGCGGCAACGGTCTAGGGTGCCAGTGTCTCTGCCGATCACAGTGACACGGATGCCGTGCCGAGCCGTGATGGTCCGGAACAGATGTCCTTCCGGAGTCATCAGGTAACTCTCCGCACCCCAACATTTCAAGGCTTGAAATGCCGAAATACCACCCTCAAATAACATTACTCGATTTGCTCCTGACGCCGGCGAAACAGAACACGAGGTATACGCATGAAACACCTCACACGACGCAGACTGAAACTGGTCGAACATGACACGCCGCCGATCACATTGAACCGCAAAAACACGCGTCCATGCCCTCCGTGCAGTGTGACGCAGGACTGCTCTACGCCTACTCCCAGAGCGGGCACCGCTGTCGTCAATACGATCGGTCCCGCGGTAGTGAGCGTTCATGCCGGTAAACGCGTACATGGACCGGGTAGGGAATTGCAGGGTAGCGGGTCGGGTGTCGCGATCATGCCAGATGGTTACATCCTCACCAACAGTCATGTGGTAGAGGTTGCGACCCAACTCGCCATCGCTTGGCTGAGGGACACCATGTCGAAGCGGGTCTGGTCGGCCAACTATGCCGCAGGTTCGGACGTTGCCACCGTGCGACGTTTTCTGGAGTTTCGGCCAGGAATTGGTCATTCATAGCAGGCTGCCCCGATTGGGTGGCTTCATCACGGGGCGGGGATGGCCAAGCCATGGCCCTAACACCGGTGGCGATGTCGAAATCTATCTCATCGGCAGGGGTGTGGCGTGGCCTGCGAGCAGTGCGATACCGAAACCAAACATCCAGACACCAGCCACGCCATAGACGCCGAACAGCAGCCAATACCCGAGTGGTTGCTCCCGGCGGTTCACCTCCACTCGTCCAAAGAGTCCCTTGGAGATGTCCGGGCCGCATGGCAGGCGCCCGGTAGAGAGGGAGGCGTAAACCACAAACAATACGCCGCCCCCTAAGAAGAGAAGGGTCACACCCTGAAACATCGCCATCGAATCACCCCTTCATACCTCTCTGCTTCCGCCAGTGGCCGGTGTGTGCCGAGGTGTCCAGTGGCGCCTCGGTTTACAAGCCGCATCATCAACCGTTCTCACGGCGCATTCGCGTAAGCCAATAAACAAGACCGGCGACCGCACCGACGACCACACCCGCCGGACCCGTAATGAATATACCCAATAAGGGTCCCTGATTGGCCCCCGGCGCGAAGATCATCGGACCAAAGAACCCTGCAGCGAAACCGATTCCACCGCACAGGATTACACCGTAGGCGACGGCGCCGGCAACGGATGTGGGAGGAACGTCTGCATGGTTCCATGTATATCTCGCGACAGCAATAGCGGCGACGAGCGAGATCAAACTTGCAAGCAGGTCAAGACTACCTAATGGCAGCAGCAGTTCCACCAGCCGGATAAAGACGTAGGACCCAAAGAACGACAGGAAAGACAATGTGGCTCGAAAAGCACGATTCATTGGGGTCACCTCCATGTCAGATAATAAGCCTCGTTAAAAAAATACATGGGTAGTTTTCGGTACGGGTAAAGCGCCAAGCGCATGATACAAGGCGATTTCAACTGCATGAAAGGTCTTAAACCCATAGGCTTTTCTGGTAGTCAGTTTTGCTATGGTGTTAAAGCCCTCGACAATCCCACTGGAAAACTGCTTTTTAGCCCGGAACCAATTCAGTAGCAGAGGCCGATGACGTCTAAGCATTCTGGCCACTTTCTTCATGGGTTCAAGCTTTGAGCGCATGGTCTTGGTGCACCACTTGTCGAGAAACTCCCCAGCCCAATAAGGCGACGTGTATTGCCAGAATAACTGGAACTCTTCTTTCAGAAGGTAACTGCGCATCGATTTCAGATTGTACCGCAAAAGATCCGCCAGCTTGGTCTCCTGTTTGTCCGTCAGCCTCGAAGGTCGCTTGAGCAACAGCCAGCGCGTTTTCGTCAGCACGGCCTCGTTGTCGTCCGCAATAATTGAATCTTTTTGATTCTTAGGGATGAAGTTACCTTCGAATCGCGCTACCTTTCATGATATGGCAAGATACTGCCCGTCATGGAAGGTGTCAAAACGATAATTACGCTGCTCGGTGACCTAGCCGCATTCTTCTGGCTTACCCTACGCCCGCAGAGCACACTCGCTGCCGAGAATCTCTTCCTGCGTAAACAATTGGCCATGTTCCAGGAGCGCAAAGCCAAACCACGCCGGCCTGACACGCCGATCCGAATTGCGCTCGTGTTGCTATCCCGGTTATTCAACTGGCGTGACGCGCTGGTCGTTGTCCAGCCCCAGACACTCGTCCGATGGCATCGTCAGGGCTTTCGCCTGTTCTGGCGCTGGAAATCACGCCCAGGGCGCCCACCGATACCCATAGAACTCAGGCAATTGATCCGTGAAATGGCCATGAGCAATCCGTCCTGGGGGGAGGAGCGCATTGCCAATGAATTGCTGCTAATGCTGGGTATTCGCGTATCGCCGCGTACCGTACGAAAATATATGCAACGACACCCGTGGGAACAACCACGTGGCGATCAACGCTGGTCAACCTTTGTTCGCAATCATGCTTCAGCCATTTTGGCCTGTGATTTCTGTGTTGTCGTGACCGCAACGTTCCGGCTGCTCTACGTCTTTATAGTCATCGAACATCAGACCCGGTGGATCGTGCATTGTAACGTGACAGCACACCCAACCGCGGCATGGACTCTTCAGCAACTACGTGAAGCTATCCCTTCAGATCACAGTTATCGCTTTCTTATCCATGATCGTGATGGCATTTTCTCTCCCCTGCTTGATAAATCGGTTTCACATATGGGGATTCGTGTCCTGAGATCACCACCGAGAAGCCCGAAAGCTAACAGCTTCTGTGAACGCGTGATCGGCACACTCCGGCGCGAATGCCTTGATTACTTTATCCCGATAACAGAATCCCATCTGCGAAGCATCACGACAAACTGGATGACGCATTACAACAAAGGACGACCTCACTCCAGTCTTGGTCCAGGCATACCGAACCCACCATCCGATCTCCCTGTCGCACTACAAACACATCGACATCGCATTCCTAATCATCTTAAGGTGATGGCTCACCCCATACTGGGTGGATTACATCATGAATACGGCTTGCTACCGAAGGCCGCATGAATATTTGCGGGGACCAGGTCCGGTAGGAGCAGCGACAGAAATGGCGCCGCGACGAAGGCCACGCCCAGACACAGCATGCCGGATAGCACCGCCAGTACCCCGAGTTCGCTAGTCATAACCCAAATATTTCGCCATCTCCGCTACTCCGATCCGCTCAAAAGCCCGTGCAGCAGCTTAGCCGCCACTCCAAGCAACACCACTCCGTACAGGCGTTTCACCACGCCGGACCGCGCCTTTTTGGCCATGAACCAGGCACCGAACTGGGAACCCAGGATCACCATTACCACGGTCACGCCCGCAAGCCAGGGGTCGATGCAGCCCTCGGCCATGTGGCCTAGGAAACCCGAGAAGGAGGAAAAGGTGACGATGAAGGCCGTGGTGGCGGCAGCCTCCTTGGTTGGATAGCCCATCTCCATTAGCATGGGCGCGATGATAAAGCCACCCCCAAGCCCCAGCAGACCGCCCATGAAGCCGGCGAATCCACCGACCACCGCGCCGATGCCCATCCGGCGGCGTGCCGGCATCAGGGTTTTGGGTTCATCCTGGTCGGCGCTCAGCAGACTGCGCACGCCCGCCACCGCGACAGCGGCTGCGAACAGCAACAGCAGCGTCTGCAGTGGTACGAACTTGACGCTCCAGGCGCCCACCGGCGCCAGTAGCAACGCGGCCAGCGCGGCCGGCAATCCCCCGCGAAAGTCCACCAGCCCCTCGCGCGCGTAGCGTATGAAGGCGAGCAGCGTGTTCAGTCCGTTTAACAGAAGGCCCACCGGGATGGCGACCGCCTTCACCGGGAAACCCAGCCACTTGAGTACCGGCACATAGAGCATGCCGCCACCGAGGCCGAGCATGGCAAACACGGAGGAGATTACAAAGATCAAACCCGCCGCGACGGCATAGGTGGAGGGCGCCAGTTCCATCCCGTTCACGCCGCAACAGAATCCTGTGTTCGGTCGTCGCGTCTGTCCTCAGCAGGGAATATCTCGAGACGCATCAGCCGCGATACCCAGAGCAAGGTATGCAGACCTGCTGTCCATCCTTTAGCCGCACCTTGTTCTCCGCTACGGCCTCGCCACACCCTGCACAGATAACCAGAGTGAAGGTAGGCTTAGGTGTGTCCGGTAACGGATAGTCGAACACCTGTGAGACCTGGAACAGCTCATCCGTGCGGCGGCCGAGGAGCTTTTCCACCAGGGGCTTGCTGATGTCGATCGCGATCTCGGTTGGCGACGTGCCCTGGCGGCGCTGCTCGACAAACGGGGATCTGAACGAGGCCTGCATGACCGCAGGCCGCACGGTGACGCGCACCGCCTTGCCCGTGCCGCGATCGACCAGGGTAAGCGCCCACTTGCCGTACTGAGTGCGTTCGATGAGTCCCTTGCCGAAGGTGCAGCCGGTCGCCATCTGCACCCCGTCCGCGAAGCAGCCGGCGGCATGTCCGCTCGCCGTCTCAACAAACGCCAGTTTCGCCATGTTGAGTTCGCGCTCCGCGCCCAGCGCCTCGAGGGCCGCCACCCCGGCGCGGAAACCGAGCGGCATGCCACCGCACAGGTGCCCGTGAATGAAAAAGGCCGACTCGAAGACGGTATCCCACTGCTCGCCGAACTGCTTGCCGCGGGCACCGAGTTCCCGCATCGCCACGATCTGTTCATGTTTCATTGCGTTACCCCTTTTAATTGCAGGTTAGCGGATGACGACATTGGTCGTCTCATCCAGTGTTCAATGACCGGCAGGCTAGCGCACCTCGGGCGGACAACACTCTTCATGCGGCATCACCCCTTCGCATCGCTGGTACCCGCGGCGGGTCCGGCTCGCGATGCCCACGGCCGCGAGCATCAACGCGACTTCGATCGGCACTCCCGCCACAGTGGCGAGCGCCGCGCCAATTCGAAACCAAACAGCACGATGGCGGTGGCTATCGCCAGCTCGAAGAAATTGCTGGCCCCGTCAGCGCCGACGGCCCGGCCACATAGTGCGGTGAACGCAGCCAGTGATTGAGCAGGTAGGCCAGCCTCGAGTTGAAAAAAACTGAATCAGAATCGGTACCGCTCGCTCATATGAAATCTTCCAATATCCTGTATAACCCTGGGCCGGCCGCGCTTTGTTTACCTGCTGACCGCGATGCGTCCATGCCCGGCCGGGCTCATTCAGTTCCCGGTGTAGTACGCCCGATTTCATTAAGCTTGTTTTGCAGCTTCAAGCCTTCGAGCTTATCGAAAGGCAAACTGGCAAAGAGCTTTATGCGGTTATCGAGTATCGAAAAAGCCTGACGGAATGCCATCATACGTTGCTTCTCGTCGCCTTTAACAGCAACTGGATCGGGAACGCCCCAATGCGCTGTCATTGGTTGTCCGGGCCAGATGGGGCACACCTCTGCGGCAGCTTTGTCGCAAACGGTAAACACAAAATCCATCTGGGGCGCATCCGGCGTCGCAAATTCATTCCAGTCCTTGCTACGCAGATGCTCTGTTGGAAATTTCAGGCGTTTCAACAAATCGAGCGCCATTGGATTTACGTGCCCGCTGGGATGACTGCCTGCGCTGAAGCCCTGGAATCGGCCTTGTCCCCAGTGGTTAACCAGTGACTCTCCGAAAATGCTGCGTGCTGAATTGCCGGTGCATAAAAACAGTACTTTGAAAACTGTTTCTGACATTGCATCCGCCCCTCGTCAGGTCGCGCTTATCCCCAACCAGCATACATTCTGGTTTTCCATCAATCAGGAGCCGCACTCCCCACTGTGCGGATCGGGTAATTTACTGGTTGCACCGCTATTTTGATTTCTCAAAATCCTCTAGTTGGACTGTTCTCCGATACCAATCCTTTGAGGCGTTCACGACTTT
>CAVQCA010000039.1:0-117152 GCA_963710815.1 uncultured Gammaproteobacteria bacterium
AGCAGCTTCAGCCAGGGCGGTTTTGGCGGTGCTGGTGGTGGAGGCTTCGGCGGTGGTGGTGGTTTCGGCGGGCGGTCGGTGGCGGTTCTGGCGGCGGCGGTGGATTCGGTGGTGGTGGAGGCGGCTTCGGCAGACACTTCGGTGGCGGCGGGTTCGGCGGGGGTTTTGGCGGCCGCTGGTGGTGGCGGATTCGGCGGTCGTTTCGGCGGCCGGCGCTAGAACCCTCTGATGGCCACGGAATTACACGGAAATACACGAACACTTTGCCATTGCTGACACCGCTATTTGATAAGGAGGAATTCACCATGAACAAGACAAGAGAAAACGACAGCAGCGATTCTGTCGTTGGGTGCAGGGGAAGGCTACGGCTGGCCACCGGCCTCATGACCGCGCTGGCACTCGCACTTCTGGCCGGCTGTGCACCGACCAATGTTCAGCAGACCAGCGAGAACACCGGTTCGCTGCCGCGACCAGATTTGATCCTGGTCTATGACTTCGCCGTCTCGCCCGATGAAGTCGAACTGGATGAGACTCTGGCCGACAAGATCAAGCAGCGCTATGAACATCTGTCGAATACCAATCCAACGCCCGAGGAACTTCAGGTCGGCCACACGGTCGCTTATGTTGTCGCCGATGAACTGGTGAAGAAAATTCGGAGCTACGGTCTATGGGCGGAGCGCGCCATGGGTCAGCCGTACCGGCGGGGCAATACTCTTGTCATCAAGGGCCAGTTCCTCAGTATCGACGAGGGCAATCGTGCGGAACGTGTGCTCATCGGCTTCTCCGCCGGGCGCACTGATGTGCAGGCCGATGTCCAGGTCTATGAACTGACCGCCGCGGGTAAACAGCAGGTTGAGGATCTGACCTCCAGCGGTGAGAGCGCCTCCAAGCCCGGAATGGCTGAGATGATGGGGGTTGGGCTGCTGACCCACCACCTGCTCACCTCCACGCTGGTGAGCGGCACCGTGGCGGGGGTCAGCGAGGCCAAGTTCGATACGGTGGAGGACGACGGACGCCGCATGGCTGACAAGATCGGCGCGAACCTTGGACAGTACTTCGTCAGCCAGGGCTGGATCCCGCCGGGGGCAGTGAAATCGTCGTCAACCTTCTGAGTTTTTTACCGTCATCAGCGTTTGCTGCATGGAGAAATGTCTTATGGCGATCGACGAGGACGTTGCGTCGTTGCCTGATAAATACCGGCTGATGATGGAATGGAACATCCCAGAGGCGGGTGAAGCAAAGGCACGGCACAGATGCTCCTGGATGATCTCATGGAGACAGTCAGCCGCTTAGCGAGCCAATTCTGTGGCTTGATGATATTCAACTGGAGACCAACTATGACCTGCGTACACATAAGGCACTTTGCCTCGACCGTCTTCATTCTGACATTGCTGATCAGCGGCTGTGCCAAGGGTGTTGACTCTGAAACGATTGCCCGTCAATTCGTTCAGCACTATTTCGTCGAAAACAATCTGGGAGCCGCCGTCAAACTGGCCAGCGGAGACGCCCGAGTAAAGCTGGAGAAACGTCTGCAGCAAATCGAATCCATGGACGTCAAGGAACCGGTCAAGAATATGCCTCCTGTCAAAGTGGCATTGCTGGAAACGCAGGCGGTCTCGGCGGATCAGGTGGAGTATGTCTACCGCGTCACCTCGGGTGTCGAGGTGGAAGGCATGAAACCGATCACTGCAAGGCTGCGACTCAGCAAGGAGGGCGGTGATTGGCGTGTGAGCAGCTTCCTCCAGGAGGAATAGCGCGGAGTTGTGTGCCCGCTGTTGCTCTGATGGAAGCGAGGCAAACCGGACAGGGGGAATGTCCGGCTGTATTAAGGTGGAAATCCAACACAAGGAGACTATCTCATGATGACGAAACATACACATTCCAGGAGTACCGGGGTTATGACGGTATTTGGTACCTTATTACTTGCAGGGAGTCTTCTGCTGCCGCTTTCCGCGCGCGCGGCCGATGCGTGGTCGCCAGGGTATCAGTACGATATGCGGGGAGACGTGGTGCGCGATGCCGCGGGCAACTGCCTGCGCACGGCGCAGTGGTCGCCGGGCAATGCCCTGGCCATGTGTGACCCGGGTGTTGTCGCACAACGGTCGGCTGATAAACCCGTCAGGGGAAAGGAAGCCAGGGTGACCGGCGTCGTGGCCCAGGTTGATCTGGCGGTCCTGCAGGCAGGCAACGCCTTTGCCTTCGACGAGGCCAAACTCAGTGAGACGGGAAAGGCGTTGCTGGCCAAGATCGTCGCCCGCCACAAGGACGACTACGTCGCCCGGGTATTCGTCGCCGGCTACACCGACAGAATCGGTAATGACGAATACAACCTGAAGCTCTCGCAACAGCGTGCCGACGCGGTCAAGGCATCAGCTTATTGCCGACGGGATCCCGGCAGAACGCATCCGGACCTCTGCGCAGGGGTCGGCAGACCCGCTAGTGACCTGCCCGGGGCTGGGCGGTGAGGCCCTGATCCGTTGCCTGGCACCGAACCGGCGCACCGAGGTGCGGTTTGTCATCCCGGTGGTGAGCACCGCGGCACTGGGTGAATTCGTGGGACGCCGCCGTCAGGCAAAGATCGAGGAGAAAAACGTCGAGGCAGCTGGCATCGCCGTGAACACGCCCATCATACAGCGTGGGATGAACTCGGCGGTGAAGATCATGGGAGACGGGTGCAGCAAGGAGATCGCGACCTACTGCAGTCAGGTACCCATGGGGGGTGGCCGGGTCATGAATTGCCTGTTCGACCATGAAAACGAGCTATCGTCCGATTGCGAACAGGCAATCGACCAGGGCGAATCCACCATCGAGGCGGCACTTGGAGACGCCAACTTTTTCGGCGCGAACTGCGCTGCCGACATGAAACGGCTCTGCCCCGGTGTCGTAGCGGGTGGCGGTCGGTTGCTGGCGTGCCTGATGGACAATATCAACAACACGGAACTGCGCTGTTACGATGCCATGCGTAAGGTTGGACTGTTCCATGAATAGTCCTGGATAGTGTGACGGAATCGGGTCCTGAGGCCGCGGACCCGGGCCCTGACGTTACGTCTTGATGATTGCATCGTGCGATAATCCGGCCTCGCGATTGCGGGGCCGGATTGGTGTGATGCTGCATATTTCACGATACGGCATGTGTCTGGACTCGTACTCGAATCCGGTCAGCTTGCCATCGACGATACCTCGAATACTCATATCGAACTGCCCACCGGTAAATCCTTTCTCTCGGCCGAACCCGGCGGGTACCGTTATGATGATATCGGGAAGGTCGAGAAGTGAGCAGCGGTGAAAGAACTGCAAGCTCACCCGGGCGGCACTGTCTTCTCCTGCTCACTCGGATGCTTCGCCAGTCGACTCAGCGCTGGTTACCGAAGGCACTGTGCCCCGGATGAAGTAGTCCCGGGTCACCTGAAACACGACCGGGCTGAGGAGCAGCAGCGCGATCAGGTTTGGAATGGCCATCAGTGCGTTCAGGGTATCCGCCAGCAGCCAGATGAAATCGAGCTGTCCGACAGCACCAAGGGGGATCGCAAGCACCCAGGCGATGCGAAAAGGGCGAATGGCCCGGATGCCGAACAGATACGTGGCACAGCGCTCGCCGTAGACACTCCATCCCAGCATGGTGGTGAAGGCGAAGAGGACGAGGCCGAGTGTGACGATATTGCCCCCAAGGCCGTGGAGCGAATTCTCGAAAGCCGTGGACGAAAGCGCCGCGCCCGTTTTGCCGGAGATCCACTCGCCGGAAATAATGATGACCAGGCCCGTCATTGAGCAGATCACCAGGGTGTCGATGAAGGTGCCGAGCATGGCCACCGTGCCCTGACGCACCGGATCGTCCGTCTGCGCAGCGGCATGTGCGATCGGCGCACTGCCGAGCCCCGCCTCGTTGGAGAAGACCCCCCGCGCAACACCAAACCGGATCGCCGCCATCACGGTGGCACCGGCGAATCCCCCTCCCGCCGCCGACGGCGTAAAGGCGTGCGTCAGGATGAGATCCAGCGCGCCGGGTATTTTGTCGAGATTGATCGCCAGGATGATCAACCCGGCCGCGACATAGGCCAGGGCCATGAAGGGAACCAGTTTGCCCGCAACCAGGGCGATGCGGCGAATTCCTCCGATCAGGACGAGTCCCACCAGGAAGGTCATGATGATGCCGCTCACCCAGGTCGGGACGCCGAAGGAGGACTGAACGGCATGGGCAACCGAGTTTGCCTGCACGGTGTTGCCGATGCCAAAGCCCGCGAAAAAGCCGAAAGTGGCGAAGGCACCGCCGAGCCAAATCCATTTCCGCCCAAGGCCGTTCTTGATGTAATACATGGGCCCGCCAACATAGTTGCCTGCTCCATCCACCTCGCGATAATGGACGGCGAGTACCGCCTCGGAGTATTTGGTCGCCATGCCCACCAGGGCAGTGCACCACATCCAGAAAAGGGCGCCGGGCCCTCCGAGAACGATGGCAGTGGCCACTCCGGCGATATTTCCGGTGCCGATGGTCGCCGAGAGGGCTGTCATGAGGGCGTTGAAGGGAGTGATGTCGCCCTTCCCCTGCCCGGTCCGGCCCTCCCAAAGCATGCGAAAGCCGAAGCCCAGCCGACGTAACGGCATCAAACGCAGCCCGAGCATCAGGAAGAACCCGGTGCCCAGGATGAGCACCAGCATCGACGGTCCCCAGACCATACCGTTCACGGCAGTGACGAATGCGACGATCGAGTTCAAAGCAGCCCTCCCATGTGCAAGCTCAGTAACTATACACGTCGTTGTACGGGCCTCGCATCGTCTGCCGCCAGATGCTCGGCTGCGAGCCGGGCATAGGCATCGGCCGCATAGCCCGCATTGCAATTGCCGATCAGATGAACCGGGCTCTCGACCACCCGATCCATGAAATCCAGCACATAGTCACCGGGAACGCCGAAAATATGCTCGAGTCCCGCTTGTTCCAGCCGCCGAAGCAGATAGTGGACAACCGTCATTTTTTGCATCGTGCTCTCCGAATCTCTGGAAATGAACGAAGCCTGCTTGCAGGGGATTATACGGTTGCCGGACACGCCCTGTCGTTTCCGCTCAAGTTCCCGCCGGCCACGCCGTTCTGAACCTGTAGCATCCCCAATCATGCGGGACGGCGGGCAAAGGCATGTTTCGACTGACACGCAAGGTATTTTACGATCTGGCCATCTGGATGGCAGGCTTCGGCGCCGCTACGGGGTTGATGTTTCCGTTCTTCGCGTGGGCCATGGGCCTGCCCCGCCAGCATGTCCTGTCGCCCGGTTTCTTCGGTGCCTGCATTCTCGCGGGTGTCGCCGTGGGCGCCGCCAACATCGGCATTGCCCGATGGGTGGTCGGTCTTCGCTTGCGGGTGCTGGCAGGGCGCATGCAGCAGGTCGAACACAATCTTCACAAGCTCGTGCTGGACGGTGACGCGAGCGGGTGTGGCGCCGGGGACTGTCTGGTTCCCATTGATTCCGACGACGACTTTGGCAATAGCGCCCGCGCCTTCAACCGCCTGGTTCAGACCCTTGATTCCTCGTTTCGCAGTGAACGCGCCGTGCGCGAATTCAATGAGCTGCTCACCGGTGAGCTGGACCTTGAATTGCTGGCAGGCGAGGCGCTGCAGCAGCTGATGAAGCACACCAGCTGTGCCGCCGGTGCGGTACTGTTGAATGATGAAGGTGAAATAAAGCTCTGTACCTCCTTTGGCATCAGCGACCCGCAACGCATCGTTGACAGCGACCTCGTTCATTTGACGTTGAAAAAAGGCCAAAGACAGCTGGTCAGTTTTTCCACGGACGTGATCATGGACGGCGTACTTGCCAGCTTCCGTCCACGGGAAATACTGGTGGAACCGATCGTCTTCAGCGGTGTGCCGCTATGCGTCGTACTCCTGGCCAGCGCCTCCGGATTCAGCCGCGAAGACAAGGTGCATCTGGATCTGCTTCATCGGGGGCTGGCCCTGTCCTTCCACAACGCAGTCCTTTTTGACCGTCTTGAACATCTCGCCGCCCTCGATGCCCATACCGGTCTTTACAATCGCCGTTTCGGCATGTCGCGTCTGCAGGAGGAGTTCAGCCGGGCGGTACGGACCGGAAGCCCGCTTGGTCTGTTGATGTTCGACATCGATCATTTCAAGAGGGTCAATGACACCTACGGTCACCTGGTCGGAGACCGTGTAATCAAGCAGATCGCCCAGAATCATCCGGTCAGTGGCGCGTGAAGGCGACGTGACCATGCGCTACGGGGGCGAGGAGTTCCTCATGGTCCTCCCGGGTGCGTCGGTCGATGATTCGGAGAAGGTGGCGGAGCGATTGAGGCGGGTGATCGAGGAATCGCACTTCGTCGTCGGGACGAAGTCGATCGGCGTCACAATCAGTATCGGTGTGGCATCTTTCCCCGGCTGCATGGCAAGTGACGAAACGGATTGTGTACGCATGGCCGACGAAGCACTTTATGCGGCGAAGGCGGGCGGTCGCAACCGCGTCGTCGTGCACGCTCAGGACCGCGATCGACTCCGGAGCCTTCGTGGTGAGGACCTGGTCAATGTCGGATAACTGCTCGACATTTCAGGCATTCCCGTACCACTCCCTGGAGGAATTCACTACCTTGACCACCAGCAGCATGACGGGCACCTCGATCAGGACGCCGACAACGGTCGCCAATGCCGCTCCGGACTCGAAGCCGAACAGGCTGATTGCGGTAGCCACCGCAAGCTCGAAGAAATTTGACGCACCGATCAGTGCAGACGGACCGGCGACGCTGTGCTTCTCACCCGCCACCCGGTTCAGCCCGTAGGCCAGCGATGCGTTAAACAACACCTGAATAAGGATCGGCACAGCCAGCAGCGCGATAATCAACGGTTGCCTCAGTATGGCCGCTCCCTGAAACGCGAACAGCAATACCAGCGTTGCCAGCAGCGCAGTGATCGACCACGGGCCGACCTTCTCCATGGCCGCATCAAAAGCCGCCTGTCCCCCGGACATCAATCTGCGTCGCCAAAGCTGCGCGAGTATGACGGGAATCAGGAGATACAATACGACCGAGGTGAAGAGCGTATCCCAGGGTACGGTGATCGACGAGATGCCGAGCAGAAGGCCTACGAGGGGGGCGAATGCGAACACCATGATGGTGTCATTCAGAGCCACCTGCGACAGGGTGAACAGCGGATCGCCGCTGGAAAGACGACTCCAGACGAAGACCATCGCGGTACAGGGAGCCGCCGCAAGCAGTATCAGGCCGGCAACGTAGCTGTCCAGCTGGTCGGCCGGGAGCAGTGGCGCAAACAGGGTGCGAATGAAGAGCCAGGCCAGAAACGCCATCGAGAACGGCTTGACCAGCCAGTTCACGAACAGTGTGATGCCGATCCCCCTGACGTGCTGGCGCACCTCGTGCAGGGCACCGAAGTCCACCTTGACCAGCATCGGGATGATCATCACCCATATCAGCAGACCGACAGGCAGGTTGACCTGCGCCAGTTCCATTCGGCCGATGGCCTGAAACACTCCAGGCAGGAATTGGCCCAGGACAATGCCGGTTACGATGCATAGAAACACCCAGACGGTCAGGTAACGTTCGAATACGCTCATCGGCGCGCCGACCGCCTGCTTGGCGGTGATTTCACACTGGGCACTCATGCCTGCGCTCCTTCTCTGTCGCTGTGGCTTCAGTGACTGTAGATCTCGGTGAGCGCGCCCTGAAGTTCGGCGTCGCTCAGTTGTTCCAGCGGCAGCTGCAGCAGTTGAAGCATGCGGTAACCGATGGCCTGACGCGTCAGTTCGAAGGCCTGACGCCTGTTTTCGTCGCCACCCGGTGCATTCGACGGGTCCGGGTAGCCCCAATGCACCTTTACGGGGCTGCCGGGCCAGTAGGGACAGGTCTCGGCGGCGGCATTGTCACAGACTGTGATCACGATGCGCATCTGCGGCGCCTCGGGGCCGGTGAACTCGTCCCAGCTCTTGCTGCGACAGGTCGAGGTATCGACACCGGCCTGGTTTAACACCTCGATGGCAAAGGGATTCACGCGGCCGCTGGGTGCACTGCCTGCGCTGTAGGCGTGGACATCCTTGCCGAGCCGCCGCGCCCAGTAGTTGAGCATGCCTTCGCTCAATACGCTGCGCGCCGAGTTGTGGGTACAGAGGATCAATACGCTGGTCGTCATGACGGAGACTTGTTGTCGGTTCCATCGCCTGCCCGGGCGTTTCGAGTTCTTCCGCGGTATCGGTCTGGAAACCCGGGTGATCCAGTCCTGTCTTCACTCCGCGCACAGATGCGAGTAAACGGCGAGATCGGCTTGCAGTCATCGACACGCAGATGGACATGAAGGCGTGGCATGGTCGATTCCTTCAGCAGTTGCAGCCGGATGCTGCCTCATCCAGGCAAACCTCACCCTGGCAGCAGTTATCCGTGAGGTAAGCCAGTACGCCGTTCATGCAGGCGTATTCGGCCCGGTAGATCAGGTTGCGACCGCTGCGTTCCTGCGTCACCAGACCCGCATGCACCAGCTCCTTCAGGTGGAAGGAAAGCGTGGCCGCCGGGACATCGAGTTCGCCGGCGATGACGCCGGGGGTCAGACCCTCACGGCCGGCAACGACCAGGGCGCGAAAGGCTTTCAGGCGGTGCGGCTGCGCCAGCGCCGCCAGGGCTTTAATGACGTCTAACTCTTCCATAATTCCATAATATTGAAAATATAAAATATTCTAACCGCCGTTTGCCCGACTGGCAAGCCGCCCGTGGGGGCTATCGATAAATTGCTTCGTGGCACCAACCGCAAGACTCAACGCATTTCAGACCACGCGGATAACCCCGGGCGTTGGCGCGGATCGTGGCAACCGGTCAGGCCAGCTCGATGCGGGCGATGAGTCCGTCGGTGACCCAGCGCCGCATCAGTTGTGCCGCGTGCGCGGCCACATGCTCCTCGTCGATCCATTCGCACAGGCCCGCGCACAACTCGGCGAAGCATTGTCCCTCGCGCAGGGCATCGAGCGCCCAGGCCTCGTCGACCGGCGCCGAGCGAAAATAGCTCTGCAAACCGCTGCGCCAGATCACCCACGCCTGCGGGTGATCGGCCGCGACCGGAGGCTGCGGGGCTTGCTCCTCATGAATCGCATTCCACAGTTCGGGCGCGTTCCAGCGCAGATCGAGCCGCTGCACGGAGGGATGCAGGCGCAACCGCATGCCTGGCCAGGACTCGCCGGGAATTGCGCCAACCGCGTCGACCGAGACACTGTCGCTGTCGGCCGCATCGAAGGACAACCCCAGCGCCCATTCGAAGGCCGCCATCTCCGCGAATACCGGCGTGTTGCGAAAACGGGCATCGCCGGCGAGAAACGCACTCAACTGGCGGCCAAAATAGCGGACGGAAAAATGTTCGGAAGGATGCGCCTCGATGTAGGCGCGTCCGATGCGCTCGAATTCGGTGTCGCCGGCAAGCGTATGCAGCGCCGGAAAATCGGTGCGCAGGACCTCCAGCAGCCGCAGGCGATAGGCATCGGCATAGATGCCGAGGCGGGTGCGGTTGTCCGCGCGGGGTGTGCCTTCGATCCGTCGCACCACGCGCTCGTCGCGGTGCAGTAAATACGACTGGAACTGTTGCTGGAGCTCATGCAGTCCGTCGGTGCTCATGCGGCGTCTCCCGCGGCCGCTCGCGTCCGATCCACCTCGGCGGCGATCCGGCGCGCCTGGTCGAGCTCCTCGAGCAGATCCGCCAGGGGCGGGATGTTGTCGTCGCGCTCGATCATGGTGGACACGGAACCAAAACGGCGACACGCGGCGGCATACAATTCCCACACCGGGTCGATGATGGGTTCGTCGTGTGTGTCGATGATGTACTCGCCGTGGTTTCGATGGCCGGCGAGGTGGATCTGTTGCACGCGCCCGACAGGAATGCCCCGCAGATAGTCCAGCGCGTCGAAATCGTGATTGAAGGCGCTGACGTAGATGTTGTTGACGTCGAGCAGCATCAGGCAGTCTGCGCGTTCCAGCACCGCGGTGAGAAACTCCCACTCGCTCATCCGGGAATCGGTATAGGTGACATAGCTCGACACGTTCTCTATCAGCAGGCGGCGACCGAGGAAGTCCTGCACCTTGAGGATGCGCTCGCTGACGTGGCGTACGGCTTCCTCCGTGTAGGGCAGGGGCAGGAGATCGTGGAGATTGCGGCCGTCAAGTCCCGTCCAGCACAGGTGGTCGGAAATCCACACCGGCTCGATACGGGTGGCAAGCGCCTTCAACCGGGCAAGATACTGTTGATCCAGTTCATCGGTACTGCCGATCGAGAGCGACACGCCATGCAGCACCAGCGGATAATGCGCGCGTACCTGCTCAAGGTAGTACAGCGGCTTGCCGCCCGGTACCAGATAGTTCTCCGTCAGCGCCTCGAACCAGTCGACCTGCGGTCGTTGCTCGAGAATCTCCTGATAATGCTGCGTACGCAGCCCCAGACCGAAACCGAGACAGGGGAAGGGCGGGTGGTTCAGGCGTGGTGTGTTCGGCATCGTATTCCTGAGACTCCATATAATAAGGGGCATTCTGGATTTTTTGCAGGATCTGTCATAGTAGTGGCAGGAAACCACAGAAATCCAGAATGTCCCCATTAATAGGGTACAGCACATGAGCTACGACATCATCGGCGACATCCACGGCTGTGCTTACAGTCTGCAGCAGTTGCTGGAGGCGCTTGGGTACGTCGTCCATGACGGTGTGTACCGGCACCCGTCGCGCACGGTCATCTTCCTGGGCGACTTCATCGACCGGGGGCCGCATCAGCGCGAGGTGATCGGGCTGGTTCGGCGGATGGTCGAGGCCGGTACGGCACAGTCGGTCATGGGTAACCATGAATTCAACGCCATTGCCTATTTCACGCCGGATCGTGAGCGCGGCGATTACCTGCGTCCGCATAGTGCGAAGAACACTCACCAGCATGAAAAGTTTCTGGATGCCTATGCGCACACCCCGGATGAGTACGCCGAGGTGATCGGCTGGTTCAGGACGCTGCCCCTGTGGCTCGACCTGGGTGGACTGCGGATCGTGCATGCATGCTGGGATGCACGCCTGATCGCGAGGATCGCCGCATCGCAGAACGGCAGCAATCTGTTCGGCGAGGACCTGATGATTCAGGCGAATCGCCGGGGGCAGTGGCAGTTCGAGGCGCTGGAGACGCTGCTGAAGGGCAAGGAAATCCCGCTGCCCGAGGGCGCCAGCTTCAGGGACAAGGATGGCATTTTGCGCCACAACATCCGGGTCCGCTGGTGGGACCAGGCGGCGACGAACTTCAGGAAGGCGTTTCTCGGGCCCGAGAGCGCCAGGACGCATATCCCCGAAGACGAGATCGCGGGCGATCATCTGGTGGACTACTCACGCGAAGCCCCCCCGGTCTTCCTTGGTCATTACTGGATGCAGGGCGAACCGGCGCCGCTGGCAAGTAACATCGCCTGCCTGGATTACAGCGTGGCCGAGCCGCACGGCAGGCTGACGGCCTACCGCTGGGATGGCGAGCAGGTGCTGGAAAAGGAACGCTTCGTCTGGGTCGAACGGGTCGAGCAGGAGGGCCGGGTCACTCGTGATCCGTGTTCACGGATTGGAGGAAGACCTGTCGCGGACCCCCGGGGTTGAATGTTAGCCTTGTCCCCCATGAACTCCGTTATCCGTCCGTCACCCTGTGCCCTTGCCTGCCATCCCCGGACGCCGTCCCGCGCCGTACGCGCCATCGATGTGGCGGCATGCGGGGCAGCAAGTGGCGGCCTCACACTCACGTTCGCCCTGGAGGGTGATTTTTCGGGTATGTGTATCCCCGAACCCAGGCCGTCCCGCCGGGTAAACGGCCTGTGGCGGCACACCTGCTTCGAGGCTTTCGTGATGGCAGGCGAGGGGCCCGGGTACCGTGAGTTCAACTTTTCGCCTTCGGGGGAGTGGGCGATCACCGCCTTTTACGGCTATCGCGACGGCGGGGTGCCGGTATCCGCGCCGGGCCCGGGCATCGTGGTGCGCCGCCGCGGGGAACGGCTGGAACTGGAGGCGCAGATGCGTGCCGAGTGTCTGCCGCCAGGCCGTTCGCTGCGCCTGGGGTTGTCCGCGGTGGTGGAGGAGTCGGACGGCGGGTTGACTTACTGGGCATTGCGACATCCCGCGGGCCCGCCCGACTTCCATCATGCCGACGCCTTCGTGTTGCCACTGGAACTGCCCGCACCGCCTGAGGTTGACACACTCACCGCCGGGGTGAGGCCATGAAGTACGGCATCGACCGGCTGTTGCAGGAACCTGCGATGCGCCAATCCCTGCAGGGGCGCCGCGTGGCCCTGCTGGCCCATCCCGCCTCGGTGACCGCCGATCTCACCCATTCCCTGGACGCGCTGGCGCGGCTGTCAGACATTCAACTCACCGCCGCTTTCGGACCCCAGCATGGACTGCGCGGGGACAAGCAGGACAACATGATGGAATCTTCGGACTTCACCGACCCGGCGCTTGGTATCCCGGTGTTCAGCCTGTACGGCACGGTGCGCCGGCCGACGTCCGCGATGATGGAGAGTTTCGACGTGCTGCTGGTGGACCTGCAGGACCTGGGTTGCCGCGTCTATACCTTCATAACCACGCTGCGCTATGTACTGGAGGCGGCGGCTCAGTTCGGGAAGCGGGTAGTGGTGCTGGACCGCCCCAACCCGGCGGGACGCCCGGTAGAGGGGCTGATCCTGCGCCCGGGCTGGGAGAGCTTCGTGGGCGCGGGCTCGTTGCCCATGCGCCACGGCCTCACCCTGGGTGAACTGGCCCTGTGGTTCACGCGCACACTGAAGCTGGCCGTGGACTGCGAGGTGGTGGCCATGGAGGGCTGGGTGCCCGCGGCCGGACCGGGTTATGGCTGGCCGCTGGGCGAGCGCGCCTGGGTCAACCCGAGTCCCAACGCGCCCAACCTCTCGATGGCCCGTTGCTATGCCGGCACGGTCATGCTGGAGGGCACCACCCTGTCCGAGGGGCGCGGCACCACACGGCCGCTGGAGCTGTTCGGGGCGCCGGACCTGGAACCCCGCAAGTTGCGGGCGGAAATGCAGCGCCTCGCGTCCCACTGGCTCGAGGGCTGCCGGCTGCGCGAGTGCTGGTTCGAGCCCACCTTCCACAAGCACGCGGGCACGCTGTGCGCCGGGGTGCAGATCCATGTGGAGGATGACGCCTATGACCACGGGATCTTCCGTCCCTGGCGGTTGATGGCCCTGGCATTCAAGGCGCTGCGCCGCTTGCGGCCGGACTATGAGCTCTGGCGGGACTTCCCCTACGAGTACGAAGTCGACCGCCTGGCCATCGACCTCATCAACGGCGGTGAGCTGCTGCGCCAGTGGGTGGACGACCCGGAGGCCACGCCGGACGACCTGGAGGTCCGGGCCGCGACGGACGAGGCGGAATGGATCGCGGAGCGGGAGGCGGTGCTGCTGTATCGGTGAGACGCGCACGGCCGTTCTGTCGCGCTGGACCGGGGCGGGCGGCTGGAATGGTTCAGGGAGCCGCGGTTTCAGCCGGTGGCGTATTCACCTTGTGTATTCTACGGGCGAGGGCCGGGTGCGGCTGGCGGGGAGTGACCGGACATCCCAGTGGTCGATTGCCCACCGCAGGAGTTCCTCCAGGCTGGCATCTTCAGCGGAGTCTGGCAGCCGCTGGTGCAGGAATCGCAGCACATCCCGCAGGATGCGGACGGCATGCTCCGGAACGACCTCGCGGGCACCCGTCTGTTTGGCGAGTTTCTCACCGGCGCTGTTCGCGGCCACCGGCAGGTGCAGGTAGTCGGGAGTCGGCAATCCGAGCAGCTGTTGCAGGTAGATCTGCCGCGGCGTCGAATCGAGCAGGTCGGCGCCGCGCACGATATGGCTGATCTGCTGTGCGCCATCGTCGACCACGACGGCGAGCTGGTAGGCGATGAGGCCGTCCGCGCGGCGTACGACAAAATCGCCCACCTCCCCGGACAGCGACTGGCGGGTGTAACCCTGCAGCCGGTCCTGCACGCCGATGTCGCTGTCATCGACGCGCACCCGCAGCGAACGCGTCGTGCGTCCCGGCGGCAGTCCCCTGCGGCAGGTTCCCGGATACACGGCGTCGTTATTGCCGGGTATTTCGCTGTCCGCGATTTCCTTGCGCGTGCAGGCGCAGCCATAGATAAAGCCGCTCGCCTTCAGTCGTTCCAGTGCCGCATCATAGTGCCGCCTGCGCCGGCTCTGGTAAGAGACCTGACCATCCCATTCCAGCCCGAAGGCCTCGAGTGTCCTCAGGATGCCGTCGGCGGCGCCGGGCGCCTCGCGTGGCGGGTCGATGTCCTCGATGCGCAACTGCCACTCGCCCCGGTGATGGCGCGCATCGAGGTGGCTGCCGACCGCGGCTACCAGGGACCCGAAATGCAGCGGGCCGGTCGGCGAGGGTGCGAAGCGGCCGCGATAGGATTCGCTGTGTGTGACTGAACGGGACATCGTTTGTCGGTTCGGAATGACGCTTACCTGGTGTTCATTATATAAACACCGTTTTCACCGCAGAGGCGCAAAGGACGCAGAGAATTCATTAGCAAAAACAATTAAGCACTTTGCGCTCTTTGCGGCTTTGCGTTGAGTTTATTTGTTTATGAAGGGAGATTGCCTGGCCCTAAATGATAAAGCCGGCATGAGCCGGCTTTAGACTGGATGACTGCTGCGCACGGGAGGGTTATCCCATCTGCTTTTCCCGGATCTCGTCGAGGATCTTGCAGTCGATGCACAGGGTGGCGGTCGGCCTGGCCTCGAGACGCTTCACCCCGATTTCGACGCCGCACGCCTCGCAGTAACCGTATTCATCCTCGTCGAGGTGACCGAGCGCCTCATCGATCTTCTTGATCAGCTTGCGCTCCCGGTCACGGGCGCGCAGCTCCATACTGAATTCGGATTCCTGTGTTGCCCGGTCGTTCGGGTCGGGGAAGTTCGCCGCGTCATCCTGCATGTGGTGCACCGTGCGGTCCACCTCTTCCATTAGCTCCTTTTTCCAGGTCAGCAGGATATTCCTGAAGTGCGCCACCTGGGCGTCATTCATGTATTCCTCGTCCCTGGTCTCATGATACGCCGCGATTCCCGGTACCGGCCCGACCTTGCCAGTTGTCGCCTTGCGGTTTCTGACGGCGGAGGTTTTCTTCTGTGCGGAGGCCTTTTTCGCGGGAGCTGCCTTCTTTGCGGCAGGTTTCTTTTTCACGCTCCTGGTGGGGGCGGATTTCCGGGTCGGGGCTTTCTTGCTGACGGCCTTCTTGGCCACCGGCTTTTTTACGGTGGCCTTCTTCTTTGCCGCCGTCTTGGGTTTCGCTGTTTTCTTCTTGACAGCCATGTAAACTATCTCCGGAAACAGATCAGTTGATTAACCGCATCTCGCTCAAGTCATTAATGTTTCAAGCCATTGTATGCTGGTTATCGACTGGCCTGACATCACAGGGGCGTTATTTATACGCCACTTTCGCCATTAGTCAAGAACAGCGGTGCGGCGCCCAACGGACCCGGCGGAGTCTCTGTGGGCAGGCCCACTGCTCCATTTGAGCATTCCATATCTATGAGTCACGAGGCATCGACAATACCCGCGCTCGAGGCCCTGCTGTTCGATGTCGACGGCACCCTCGCGGATACCGAGGAAACACACCGCATGGCGTTCAATGCGGCTTTTGCCGCCGCCGGTCTGGACTGGTGCTGGGACGAGACCTTGTACCGCGACCTGTTGCGGGTCGCGGGCGGACGGGAGCGCATTCGCTTTTTTATCGATCGTCATGCGCCGTCTTTTCAGCACACAGGTGATATTGATGCCTTTGTCTCCGGCCTGCATCGCGACAAGACACATCGCTATGTGCAGTCGATGGCAAGGGGTGACGTTCCCCTGCGTACCGGCGTCGAGCGGCTGATACGGGAAGCCCGTGCGCAGGGTCTGCGCCTGGCCATCGTCACCACCACTACGCCGGAGAATGTGTACAGCCTGCTGGAACACAGTTTCAGCACAAACGCCGGGGGATGGTTTGATCTGATCGCAGCCGCGGATGTGGCTCCCGAAAAGAAGCCCGCACCGGATGTCTACCACTACGCGCTGGAGCGCCTGGGTCTGCCGGCCGGGCGCTGTCTTGCCCTCGAGGATTCGGCCAATGGCCTGATTTCGGCGAGGGAGGCGGGCGTGGAGGTCCTCATCACCGTCAACGCCTATACCCGTGACCAGGACTTTACCGGTGCCGCGGTGGTGCTGGACGGACTCGGCGAACCCGGCAAGCCCTGTCATCGGATAACCGGCGGCCCGGATCCCGGAGAGATGGTTGATACCGATTACCTGCGTCGGGTGCACGCTGCCGCCTGGCAGGCGCGCCGGGAGACTGCCGGGGGCGGAGGATGATGCCCAGGTTCGCCCGCCGGATGACGCGCATCCAGCCCTTCCATGTGATGGCGCTGCTGGCGCGGGCACGGGAGCTGGAAGCCGGCGGGCGCTCGATCATTCACATGGAGATCGGCGAGCCGGACTTCGTGACGCCGTCGCCGGTGATCGAGGCCGGTATCCGGGCGCTGCGTGAAGGGCGGACGCATTACACCCCGGCGGTGGGTCTCACGGCCCTGCGGCATCGTCTGTCCGGCTTCTACCGCGAGCGTTACGGCATCGACGTCGGGGCGGAGCGCATCATTATCACCCCCGGCGCCTCGGCCGCGCTGCAGCTGGTGCTCTCGGTGCTGGTCGATCCGGGTGACCGGGTATTGATGGCCGACCCCGGCTACCCGTGCAACCGTAATTTCGTGCATCTGCTGAACGGTATCCCGGTTGGTCTGCCGGTTGATGCCGACACGAACTACCAGCCCGATGCCGCGACTGTTCGCGCCGCATGGACCGGGCCGGTGGCCGCGTTGCTGGTCGCCTCGCCCTCCAATCCGACCGGGACGCTCTTGACCGAAGCCGACATCCGCGCGCTCTTTGCGGTGACGCAGTCACAAGGTGGTCGTCTGGTGGTGGACGAGATCTATCATGGCCTGACCTACGACGAACCGGCGGCCACTGCGCTTGCCGTCTCCGCAGACATCTTCGTCATCAACAGTTTTTCCAAGTACTTCGGCATGACGGGCTGGCGCCTGGGCTGGCTGGTGGCGCCCGGTGAGTATGTCGGCGAGCTCGACAAGCTGGCGCAGAACCTGTTTCTCGCGGCGCCGACGCTCGCCCAGTATGCGGCCCTCTCCGCCTTCGATCCCGAAAACATCGCCATCCTCGAGGCGCGCCGCCGCGAATTCCGCGCGCGGCGCGACTATCTCCTGCCCGCGTTGCGCGGTCTCGGTTTCGGGATTGCCGGCACGCCGGAAGGCGCCTTCTACCTCTATGCCGACTGCAGCCGCTTCACCGACGACAGCTACCGATTCTCGACGCAGCTGCTGGAAGAGACCGGCGTGGCGATCACCCCGGGCATCGATTTCGGCACCCACCTGCCCGAGCGGCATGTGCGCTTCGCTTATACCACCTCGCTGGAAAACCTGCAGGAAGGCGTGCACCGCCTGAAAGCCTATCTGTGAACCTGGATCGCGGAGGCGTGATTAACGACGTATTCAACGCAAAGACGCAAAGAACGCAAAGAAAATATCAATTTAAAAAACAATCAGAGAAAGTTGCGCCGTTTACAGGTAAGCAGGAACAAAGCGAATCCCTCATGAATTGCTTTTTTTACACCAAAAATCCTTTGCGTTCCTTGCGTCTTTGCGTTGAATCAGTGTGTGGTCACGTTTCCCCTTGACCACGTTGCTTGAATTCCCTGACCCACATCGCGGTGGCGCCGGCGACCGAGGCGGGCATGGCGAGGAAGTTCACCACCGGGATCAGGGTCATCAGCAAGGAGGCACCGCCGAATCCCAGACTCAGCAGCCGACGTCCACGCAGCCGTCGGCGCTGATCCGCGAAATGCAGGCGGTGATTGGCCATCGGATAATCCGCGTATTCGATGGCCAGCATCCAGGCACTGAACAACGCCCACAGGAAGGGGGCGGCCAGGTTTACCGGCGGAATCAGGAACAGCAGGCCGAGCGGTACGGCGCGCAGGGCGAAGTAGAGCAGTTTGCGCAATTCCGAGTACAGGCTGGGCAGGATGTCCTTGATCAACTCCTGCCAGCCGCCGGCGTCCTGCATGGTTCTGCCGTCCAGGTGGCGTTCAACGGCCTCGGCCAGCAGGCCGTTGAAGGGCGCGGCGATCAGATTGGTGAGCAGGCTGAAGGTATAGAAGACCAGCAGCACCCCGGTCAGTGCGAACAGCGGCCATAGCAGGTAACGCAACCAGTCGAGCCAGGACGGCAGCCAGCCCAGCAGCCAGGCCAGCAGGACGTCCAGCCAGTGGATGCCGGTCAGGATGGCGGCGGTGAAGATCACCACACTGATGAGCAGCGGCATGGCCACGTAGCGGCGCAATCCCGGCAGGCGCAGCAGGCGCAGGCCCTCCCTGATATAGCCGACACCCTTGATTGCATCTTTCATAAGCTACCTCGTGTACGTCCATGAAGATTCAAACCCAACGCAAAGACGCAAAGGACGCAAAGTAGTTCAATAGTTTTGATAATAAGTTTCTTCGCGAGCTTTGCGTCTTTGCGTTGAAATAGCTCGTTATGGATGAACGCTACCGTGTTCTTGCACGCCGCGACGGGCGAGCAGGGCCGCGCCGTAGGCAGCATCCTGGTGTTCGGCAACGTCGACCGGGATACCAAGCAACGCTTCCCGTATGGCGCGCCAGGCGGCGTTGGCCGCGCCACCGCCGACGCTGTGGACCCGCAACGGGTAGGGTGCGCCGAGTTCCTCGAGCAGACGGTAGCCGCGCCGCTCGATGGCGGCCATGCCTTCCAGCATGCCCTGGAAAAACACGGCATCGTCCGCCGGGCGCGGTTCGAGTCGCGGTGGCAGCGCGGGATTGTACTCCGGAAAGCGCTCGCCCGGGACACTCAGCGGATAATAGTCCAGGCCGGTGGGCACGTCGGGCTGCACACGGGCCGAGAGCCGTTCGATTTCCGCGGGAGAGAAGTAGCGGCGCAGCACGGCACCGCCGCTGTTCGATGCCCCGCCCGCCAGCCAGTGATCCCCCAGTCGGTGGCTGTAGACGCCGAAGCGTGGGGCGTATACCGGGTGCTCCGTGCACACCTTCAGCACCAGGGTGCTGCCGAGCGAGGTGACGGCCTCACCGGATCCCGCGCCCGTCGCGATGAACCCGGCCGTGCTGTCGGTGGTTCCGCTGACGATGCGGGTCACGGCGGGGAAGCCCCAGCGTCGGCGCCAGGTGGGCTCAAGCGTCCCGATCGGCCTGCCTGCCGGGACCACCTTGGGCAGCAGGGCTGCGGGGATGTCGAGCTGCCGCAGCCACGCCGGCCAGCGGCGCGCCACGGCATCGTAGCCCAGCTTCAGGGCATTGTTCTCGTCGCAGACACCGTAGCGTCCGGCCAGTCGGCCCGCCAGCCAGTCGGCCTGGTGCAGCGCATGGCTGGCTCCGCGGGTCAACCCCGAGGTGTGCAGGTGGCACAGCTTGGCCAGGCTCGAGGTCGGTCCGTGGGCGGCGCTCTCTGCCGGGGCGAGGGCGGCGATTGCGCGCGCCGCCTCAAGGGAGCGCGCATCGTGGTACATCAGCGCCGGGGCGAGGGGGTGGCCGGTGGCGTCGCAACAGAGCAGCGTGGCCGAGGTGCCGTCCACGGCAATGGCCGCGACTCCGCCGAGCGGCAGCATCGCAGCCAGCCGGTCGAGGACCTCACAGAGCGCCGTCCACCAGAGCTCCGGGTCCTGTTCGAATCCGCCGCCGACCTGAGCGGGTGCGGGCAGGGGTACGGCAGCCTCTGCCAGGACGCGCGCCGCCTGGTCGATGAGGCAGCCGCGGCCGCCCGAGGTGCCGATATCGATGCCGAGGTACTGGCCATCCATAGTGAATTCAAATCAACGCAAAGACGCGAAGAACGCAAAGGAATTTATTTGTTTTTTGCAAAAGCACTTCTTTGCGTTCTTCGCGTCTTTGCGTTGAAAACGGTGTTCGGAGATGAGCGCGAAACAGAGGTCGTGAAATAAACTGCTTGCCGGCTAGTCGAGTTCCACCCGGTGCTGCGGCTTCCAGTCGGGCTGGCGGTGCTCCACGACCACGTCGGTATATATGCCGCCGCGGACATTGAATTCGGCGCGCAGGCGGATGTACCGCGGTTCGCAGGTGGACACCAGATCGTTGAGGATGCGGTTGGTGACATCTTCGTGGAAGGCACCCTCGTCACGGAAGGACCAGACGTAGAGCTTGAGCGACTTCAGTTCCACGCACAGCAGATCGGGCACGTATTCCAGTGTCAGGGTGGCGAAATCCGGCTGCCCGGTTTTCGGGCACAGGCAGGTGAATTCGGGAATGCGGATCCGGATGGTGTAATCGCGGTCCGGATGGGGGTTGGGGAAGGTCTCCAGTGCTTTGCTTGGTGCGGTTGGCATGGGTGCACAATATAAGCCGGGTTGGACCCCGTCAACTTGCGATTCCCCGGATGGAAAACACAAGATGATGGGTTCGCAGGCCGTGGGGCAACATTAATGTTGTATCCGGGTTCCCAAATCCTGTATCTTTCGCGCTCATGCAGCTGACCAAGATCAAGCTCGCCGGCTTCAAGTCCTTCGTGGATCCGACGACGATCTACCTCCCCAGCAACCTGGTCGGCATCGTCGGTCCGAACGGTTGCGGGAAATCCAATATCATCGATGCCGTGCGCTGGGTCATGGGCGAGACCTCGGCCAAGTACCTGCGCGGCGATTCCATGGCCGATGTCATCTTCAACGGGTCCACGGCGCGCAAACCGGTGGGGCATGCCAGCATCGAGCTGGTATTCGACAACAGTGACGGAAGTGTCGGCGGCCAGTACGCCGGTTACAGTGAAATCGCCCTCCGCCGTCAGGTTTCCCGCGACGGCACTTCCGCCTATTTCCTGAATGGCGTTCGCTGCCGGCGTCGCGACATTACCGATATATTCCTCGGCACCGGCCTGGGCCCGCGCAGTTACTCGATTATCGAACAGGGCACGATCTCCCGTCTCATCGAGGCCAGACCCGAAGACCTGCGCGCCTTCCTCGAGGAGGCGGCCGGTATTTCCAAGTACAAGGAGCGCAGGCGGGAGACCGAGAACCGTATCCGCCATACCCGGGAGAACCTGGACCGTCTGAACGATCTGGTCGAGGAGATCGAGAAGCAGCTCGAAAAGCTGAAACGCCAGTCGCGCGCCGCCGAACGTTTCAAGGAACTCAAGGAAGAGGAGCGCCAGGTCAAGGCGGAACTGCTCGCCCTGCGCTACGGCGACCTGCACGAGAAGAGCACCGGGCGGGAACGCCGGATCCGTGAAGTCGAACTGGAAATGGAGGCGGAACTCGCCGCCCAGCGTGCCATCGAGGCGGAACTGGAACGCTCGCGCGCCGGCCAGACCATGGCGAATGAGAGCTTCAACAGCGTTCAGGGCCACTACTACCAGCTGGGCGCAGACGTGGCCCGCATCGAGCAGGCCATCAAGCACGGCAAGGAATCCCGACAGCAGCAGCAGCAGGAGCTGGCTCGCGCCGAGCATACACTGGGTGAAATCGGCGAACATATCGAGCGCGACGTCAGTCGGCTCGAGGAACTGGCCCGGGAAATCGCCCGGATAGAGCCGGGGCTGGCCGAGGCGCGCCGGAACAGCGAGGAGAGCGCCGGGCGTCTGCAGGAGGCCGAACAGGCGATGCGCGCCTGGCAGGCGGAATGGGATGAATACAACCGGCGTGCCGCCGAACGTTCACAATCCGTCCAGGTCGAGCGCACGCGCATCGATCACCTCGAACGGCAGCTGCAGCAGCTCGAGGGCCGCCTGCAGCGCCTGCAGCAGGAGCAGCAGACCCTCGACAGCGCCACGCTCGACGAGGAGGTCGAACAACTGGTCGGCGCGGCGCAGGAGCAGGAGGCACTGGCTACCGAGAAACAGTCACAGCTGTTCGCGGCCAGCCGGCGCATCGTGGATATCCGCGACGGCATCGGGCATCACGAACAGGAAGTCGCGGCGCTGCAGACCGCCCACCATGATCTGCGCGGGAGGCTGTCCTCCCTGGAAACACTGCAGCAGGCCGCCCTCGGACAGCGTTCCGGGCTGGTCTCCGGCTGGCTGGAGTCCCGGGGTCTGATGGAAGCACCGCGCCTCGCACAGGAAATCGAGGTCGAGGCGGGCTGGGAGCAGGCGGTCGAGACCGTCCTGGGTTTTTACCTCGAGGCGGTGTGCGTCGACGGACTGGAGAATGCCGGGGACCTGCTCGCCGGACTCGATCACGGCGCCATCGCCCTGTTCGATACCCGGGCGGTGGGCGAGGCGGGACACACCGGCGACATGCCGGCGTCGCTCGCCGCCAGGGTGCGTTCACCCTGGTCGATGGCTGCGCTGCTGCACGGGGTGTATGCCGCGGAAACACTCGGCGAGGCGCTGGCCCGGAAGGATACCCTGGCCGCCCACGAGTCCATCGTGACCCGCGACGGCATCTGGCTCGGACGGAGCTGGCTGCGCGTCGCGCGCGACGTCGACGAGAAGGCCGGTGTGCTGCAGCGGGAGCGGGAAATTACACAGCTCCGGGAAGAGGTCAGCGGACAGGCCGATCGCATCGATTCCCTGCGCAACGCCATGGGCGAGGCACGCGCCGCGCTGGTGGCGGCCGAGGCTGAACGCGAGGCCCTGCAGGAGGAGTTCAACCAGGCCCATCGGCGCGCCAGCGACCTGCAGGCCGGGCTGGTCGCGTGCCAGTCCCGTATCGAACATCACCGCACCCGCAGTCACGATGTCGGCAAGGAGGCCGAGGAGTTACACGGCCAGAAGAGCGGCGGGCAGGAGGAACATGCGGCTGCCCGGGATCGCCTGCAGGAGGCGATGGCGGCCATCGAAGTCCTGGGGGTGGAACGCGCGGAGCGACTCGGGCGGCAGCAGGCGCTGGGCGATGCGCTGGATGCGGCGCGGGAGCAGGCCCGTCGCGCCCAGCAGTCCGTGCACGAATTTGCCCTGCAGGCCGAATCCGTGCGCACGGGCAGGGCGGCGATCGAGGAGAATCTGGCGCGCATGCGCGCCCAGTGCGCGCAGCTCGCAGGCCGGCGCGATGAACTCACCGGCGCACTTTCCCACGGTGATGCCCCGATCGTGGAGCTCGAGACGGAACTGGAGCTGATGCTGAGCCGCCGCCGGGACGTGGAAAACGATCTGGCCACGGCGCGCCGGCAGCTGGAGGACGTCGAGCATCGGCTGCGGGAACTCGATCAGGAACGGGTCCGCAAGGAACGCGGTGTCGGCAGCCTGCGCGAACAGGTGGAGCAGGACCGTATGGCCTGGCAGGAGATCAAGGTGCGCAGCGATACCCTGCTTGAGCAGATCACGGAGGCGGGTTTCGATTACCCGGCGTTGTGCGAATCGATCGACCCCCAGGCGAACGTCGAGGCCTGGGAGGCGCGGGCCGGGGAGCTGGAACAGCGCATCCAGCGATTGGGGCCGATCAACCTGGCGGCGATCGAGGAGTACGAAGAGGAATCCAAACGCAAGGTATACCTGGACGCGCAGCATGCGGACCTGACCGAGGCGCTGCAGACGCTGGAGAACGCCATCGCCAGGATCGACAGGGAGACGCGCGCACGTTTCAAGGACACCTTCGACAAGGTCGACGCCGGGTTCCGGGCGCGTTTCCCGCGCCTGTTCGGCGGCGGCCAGGCCTACCTGGAGCTGACCGGCGAGGACCTGCTGGATACCGGCGTCACGGTGATGGCGCGTCCCCCGGGCAAACGCAACAGCACTATCCACCTGCTCTCCGGCGGGGAGAAGGCGCTGACCGCGATCGCCATGGTGTTCTCCATCTTCGAGCTCAATCCGTCGCCGTTCTGCATGCTCGACGAGGTGGACGCCCCGCTCGATGACGCCAATGTCGGCCGCTATTGCGACATGGTGCGGGAAATGTCCAGCCGTGTGCAGTTCATCTTCATCACGCACAACAAGGTCACCATGGAGATGGCAAGGCAACTGACCGGCGTTACCATGCACGAGCCCGGGGTCTCCCGCCTGGTGACGGTGGACATCGATGATGCGGTCAAGATGGCGGCAATGTAGGTGGATATTCGCTATCATTACCATGGTTTGACAGCCGGACCCTGATCCATGAACACAATGCGCTGGGTGATATTGCTAATCGGGATAGTCATACTCGCGGGTATCTATGTCTTCAGCATCTGGCAGGAACGGCGGCGTACGGCGCGGGATGCCATGCAGACGAAGGGCAGGAGCGAGCGGGTCCACGTCGATGTGTTATTCGATGATTACCCCGGCAATGAGGCAATCGATGCCGAGCTGGAAAATCTCGACAAGCTGATAGCCGAAGATGCCGAAACAGGAGGCCACCCCGAGGCGGCACCGGCACCTTCGGCGACCTACATACAGCCCGACAAGGTGGTGACCCTGTTCGTGCTGGCGCCGGGCGGTGTGCCCTTTCCCGGATCTTTCATCGACGATGCCATGAGCGAGGCGCGGCTGGAATACGGGGACATGCAGATCTTCCACCGTCACGAGACATATAACGACGGCAGACGCACGCTGTTCTCAGTAGCCAATATCGTGGAGCCGGGCACCTTCGACCCGGATGCCATGGAGAACTTCTCCACGCCGGGCCTGATCCTGTTCCTCACGCTGCCCGGTCCCTTCGATGCCGTGCGGGCCTTCGACGCCATGGTTGAAGCGGCGCGTTCGCTGGCCAACAGTCTCAAGGGCACCGTCTGTGACGCCACCCGCAGCGTGCTCACCAACCAGACCATCGGTCATATGCGCGAAGACATCATCGACTTCCAGCTGAGACAGCGCGTCGCCCGAACGGCGTCATGAGCGTGCCGCAGGCGCAACGCGAGCGCGCCCGGCAACTGCATGAACAGCTCCACGAACATAATTACCGCTACTACGTTCTCGACGATCCGGCCATCTCCGATGCCGAATACGACCGGCTACTGCGCGAACTGCAGGCACTCGAGGCCACCTGGCCGTCACTGGTAAGCCCGGATTCCCCCACCCAGCGCGTCGGCGCGGCGCCGCTCAAGGCCTTCGGCGAGGTGCGTCATGACGTGCGCATGTTGTCGCTGGACAATGCATTTAGTGATCAAGAAGTAATCGACTTTGATTCGCGGGTACGTTCTACGCTAATTGAACAGATTATTGATGACTGGTTAGATGACTGGTTTAAGGGAAATCCTATCGTCGGCAAAGAGGTCTCATACAAGAATGCGAGGGATTTGAGCGAAGAAATTGCGTTATATTTTGACGAGGGGGATATTCATGGCCTGGAGATATTGGCCAACAATTTCGCGCAAGAATTTACCAAATTAAAAGAGAAAGATATCTCTTCTTCTGAAAAAGGTTTCGAAGGAAAGTCCGGAAAGATTGGCGCGAAATTAAGGAGAGCAGTCAGAAATACTCCGGAATTCCGAATAGTAATCAATTATGCCTGTGAGCCTAAACTCGACGGTGTTGCCGTCAGTCTGCTGTATGAAAACGGCGTGCTGGTGCGCGGTGCCACTCGGGGGGACGGCACGACGGGCGAAGACATTACGCAGAATGTGCGCACTATCGACAGTGTTCCGCTGCGGCTGGCGGGAGATGATATTCCCCCGGTACTTGAGGTGCGAGGCGAGGTGTATATCTCGCATGAAGGTTTCAGGAATCTGGTTTATCAAATGCTTGGACAGGGCCAGAAAGCCCCTGTTAACCCGCGCAACGCGGCCGCCGGCAGCCTGCGGCAACTCAACCCCAAAATTACCGCCGCCCGCCCGCTGGAGATGTACTGCTATGGTGTCGGGCGCGTGGACGGGACATTGCCGGACCGGCATAGCGAGATCCTCGCCCAACTGGCGGAGTGGCACTTGCGGGTGTATTCCGGAATCAGGCGGGTAAAGGGTCTCGAGGGCTGTGTTGATTATTACCGGGAGCTTGAGGCGCAGCGTGGCACGCTGCCGTTCGACATCGACGGCGTGGTGTTCAAGGTCGATCGACTTGATCAGCAGAAAATACTGGGGTTTGTCGCGCGTGCACCGCGTTGGGCGATCGCCCGCAAGTTTCCGGCTGAAGAGGAACAGACCCTGGTGACCGGCATCGACGTGCAGGTCGGGCGCACCGGGGCGCTGACACCGGTAGCACGCCTGGAGCCGGTGTTTGTCGGCGGCGTGACCGTGACCAACGCGACCCTGCACAACGAGGCCGAGGTCCACCGCAAGGACGTGCGCGAAGGCGATACCGTCATCATCCGCCGCGCCGGGGATGTCATCCCCGAGGTGGTGCGCGTCATCCGTGAAAAACGCAGCGAGGGTGCGAGCCCCTTCAGGATGCCGACCACCTGCCCGGTATGCGGCTCGGCGGTGGAGCGCGTCGAGGGCGAGGCGGTAGCCCGCTGCACGGGCGGGCTGTACTGTCCGGCGCAGCGCAAGGAGGCCATCAAGCACTTCGCCTCGCGGCGCGCCATGGACATCGACGGCCTCGGCGACAAGCTGATCGACCAGCTCGTGGAGAAACAACTCATCGACAATGTCAGCGACCTGTATCGGCTGACAGTGGAGCAGCTTGCCGGGCTGGAGCGCATGGCGGAGAAATCCGCGACCAATCTCGTGCAGGCGCTGGAAAAGAGCAAGGACACCACCCTGGAACGCTTCATCTACTCCCTCGGCATCCGCGAGGTAGGGGAAGCCACGGCACAGGTTCTCGCCCGGGAGTTCGGGGAACTGGAGCCGCTAATCCAGGCCGATGTCGACGCCCTGCAGGCGGTGCGCGACGTGGGTCCCGTGGTGGCGCAGCACATCGTTGGCTTCTTCGCCGAGCCGCATAACCTTGATGTGATCCACAAGCTGCGTGCTGCCGACGTACACTGGCCAGCGGTCACCAAACCGAAAAAGCAACCGCTGGACGGCAAGACCTTTGTGATTACCGGCACCCTGTCCATGCCGCGCAACGAATTGAAGGATCGGCTGCAGGCGGCCGGTGCGACGGTGTCCAGCAGCGTCTCGAAGAAAACCGACTATGTCGTGGCCGGCGAGAAGCCGGGCTCAAAGTTCGACAAGGCGCTCGACCTGGATATCGAGATCCTGGACGAAGCTGCCTGTCTTGCGATGCTTGCCTGATGTTGGAGTCGTTTCGATAATTATTCTTCAACCTTATGATAATGGAACGTATGCACGGGGAATAATGGGGACAATCTGGTTTACCGCCCGTGCCAGCAGAGTGCGGATGGGCATCGAAAAACCAGAATGTCCCCTTTTTACTCTACATCGGCCGTAATGCTGTTATTCACGCCGCGGGCGGCTAAGATGTGACTGACGGGTTTGCAATTTCATGGCAAACTTAATTATTCATATTAATATATGAACATAAAAGTATGTATATAATAAAAAAAATAAATATGGCCTATCTGGGTGTGTTGATTGTGGCGGCAGCCTTGCCGGGTGTCTCGTCGCGTGCGGCGGACGGATACGCCAGTCCTGCGGTCATTCCCGGGGCGGTCATCATCGATGCCGAGCAGTTGATCACGTTGGTGGAGCACCACCCGGACGTCGTTCTGATCGACGCCCGCGTCAGGGAGGATCGCGCTGACGGTTATATCGAGGGTTCGGTGAATCTCGTCGATGTCAGGACCGACTGTGATTCGCTCGCCAGGCTGCTGAGTGGACCTGCGACGCCGGTTGTATTCTATTGCAATGGCGTCGCCTGCGACCGAAGTACGCATGCGGTGAGAATCGCGCTCGCCTGCGGATATCGCGAGGTGTACTGGTTCAGGGGCGGGGTCGAGGAATGGCGGGCGAAGCACTATCCGCTTATCGAGGACGTCTCCCAATGAGGTCTGATGAAGCGATTTAACATCAATCTGCTCACCGGCCTCGTTCTCAGTATCGTATTGCTGGGTATCGTCAGCGCGGTGGCGTTACTGATCACGACGCGCATCTATACTGATCTGACGTTTGATTTTGAACGAGAGTACCTGAACCGGCTGGTGGCCATCAAGACCTCGGATCTCCTGGCGCAGCTCGAGCACAATACCTTCCAGCTGGGACTCAGGATCCAGGCGAGCGAGGAGTTCAGGGCCGCACTGGCGGTGAATGACCCTGCCATACTGTCGGCGCAACTCAAGGAACAGTTCAAACAGGGTCTGGTCACGGCGAATGTCGTCCCGGCAGTGGGCATCTATGCCTTCGATCTGGATTTTCGGCTGCTGGGTTCGGCATTGCGTCATGTGGATGACGCTGGTGGGGCCTCCGTCCTGTGCCCGGACCTTGCGAACAGGGCTCGCCTCAGAGAGGGGCCGAGGCGACTCCAGCCGGCGGCGGAGATCTGCCTGTCCGGCAACCGTACCTACCAGGCCGTGATCATTCCGGTCGGCGGGCTCAACCCGAGCGGCTATCTTCAGGTGGTATCCAATCCCGTGCCCGCGCTGTACCGCCTCGACAAGGTCCTGAACATGCCCATCAGGATCGAACTTGCCGACGGGACCGGGCTTTACGCGACGCCGGGCTGGGGGGAAAGTCCAAAGGCAAGCACCGTGGTCTCCGACTTCACGCTGCGGGCCGACGACTCGCGCCCGGCGGTCATGATCAGGGCCGCCAGGAATGCCGATGCGTTGGTGAGTCGGCTTGACCAGACCAATACGCGGCTTATTGCCGTCGTTATCGCCATCATCCTGGTTACCGTCGCGACGGCGCTCTGGTTTGTAAAGTACTCGGTGTTCAAACCGCTGCGGGAACTGAGCAACCGGCTCCGGGGCGGCCGCACGGGGAGAAGCAATACGGCCACGGCATTACCGGCGGCGGTTGCACCCGACGCGCCGGTCAGCTTCCGCGCCCTCGGAGATCTCTATGAGGCCTTGCGGGATATGGCGATACGTGACCCGTTGACCGGTATCTACAACCGGGCGCTGCTGGAAGACCGCCTGAAACTGGCGATAGCCGAACACCGCAGGACACCCACCATCACCGCCATTATGATGGTCGACCTGGTGCGCTTCAAGTATGTGAACGACTTGCTGGGTCATCATATCGGCGACCAGCTGCTCAAGCAGGTCGTTCACCGCATGGCCGACGTATTGCGCGAGTCCGATACCCTGGCGCGCCTGGGGGGGGATGAATTCGCCATAATCCTGCCGTCCACAGACGGCGCGCAGGCGATCCAGGTGGCGCAGAAGATCCTTCACGCCATGGAGCCGCAATTCGAGGTGGAGACGCATAAACTCTCCGCTTCGGTGTCGATCGGTATCGCCCTGATGCCCCATCATGGCGAGGAGGTCGACGCCCTGCTGCGTCATGCCGATTACGCGATGTATGCGGCGAAAAAGTCGCAATCCGGTTATGCGATTTACGATCCGAATACCACGGAAGAAGCCGCCATGGCCAAGAGAGCGCTCGACGGGATGCTGAATGAGGATATCGAGCGCAATGATCTGTTCCTCGAATACCAGCCCGTGCTCGATTTCCGTACCGGACAGGTCTACTACCTCGAGGCACTGGTGCGCTGGCGGCAGTCCGATGGCCGGGTCCTGCTGCCCGAGACCTTTATCCGCGTGGCCGAGCAGAGCGGGTTGATCCGTCTGCTCTCCGAATGGATCATCAACACGGCCTGCCGGGAACTGGTCCGGCTGCAACGGGTCGATCCCGGGCTGCGCGTCGGCATCAATCTGTCGATGCACAACCTGCACGACTACAACCTCAAGGCGGTGATCACCCGGGCACTGGAACGCAACCTGCTCGGCACGCGCTCCCTGTTGATCGAGATCACGGAAACCGGGGTGATGCTCGATCCGAACCAGGTCATTGAAATTCTCCATCAGCTCAGTTCCATGGGCCTGACGCTGTCGATCGATGATTTCGGCACCGGCCATTCCTCTCTCGTATACCTCAAGCGCCTGCCGGTGCATACGCTCAAGGTCGACAAGTCGTTCGTGATTGATATGGATACCGATGACGACAACGCCTCGATCGTCCACGCGACCATCGATCTTGCCCATAACATGGGCCTCACCGTGACGGCCGAGGGCGTAGAGACCCGGGCGGTGTACGATTCACTGAAGGCCATGGGCTGTGATTACTACCAGGGCTACTATGCTGGAGAACCCATGGAGAGTGCCGTTATCATTGACTGGCTGAATAAACTCCGCCTGACCCGGTCAGGCCGGTAAGGGGTCGAGGAGAACGTGATGAACGGGAAAGTAGTCATGGTGTTTTGCACGGTGCTTTTGCTGTCGTCCTGCGGTGACGGCGGCGGCTCAGCCGACAGCGGTGACGCGGCGCGCACGGGAGGTGATCATGTGTGGAAATCGCAAACCGACATGATCGACAAGGCGAAGGGTATCGAGGACACGGTCATGGATCAAAGCGCCAAACAGCGACAGGCGATCGATGACCAGGCGCGTTGAGTCGGCACCCTGGCCCGGTCGTTTGTCAGCCGCGCGGTGACATGAACGAAATTATCACCATTACGAGTGGCCTCGACCAGATCGGTAAAACCCATCTGGGGATCAATATCGCCCTGGAACTTACCAGAATTGGACACGGCGTCGCCTATTACCACGAAGGCGGCGACATGGGCTCCCTCAGTCACCTGGTGCAACTGCGCCGGCGTTCTATACCCGGCGCTCAGGACAGAACAACCGGCGTCGCCTGTCATGGATATCAGGGAGTCGACGTCATCAGCTCCCGTATTCCACTCTCGCGCTGGAATGCGCTGCAGCGGGAGGAGCTTGACTCACTGCTGTCCGCGCACGAGGTCTGGTCCGACTATGATGATCTGGTGATCGACACCTCCGGCATGTCGCCGCGCTCGGTCATCGCCTGTTGCAGGACGTCAGGTCTCGTGCTGCTGGTGGTGACTCCCGATCAGCGGTCACAGGCCGGGGCGTTTGCCCTGTTGAAAATCCTGCGCCTCAATGCCTGCGACACCCCGGTGCGGCTGATCGTCAACAGGGTGGAGAATGACGGGCAGGCCGCTTCGATTCATACCCTGTTCGCAGATAAGGCGCGGCGATATCTGGACCTGGAGGTTCCCCTGCTCGCGGCGGTAGACAGCGATGAACACGTGCATTTCGCCTCGCGTCACAGGCAGGCCTTCACCTCGATGTTCCCCGAGGCGCCGGTGTCCACGTGCATCGTCGGACTGGTTGAGCAGTTGCTGAAGGGTCGGGAGGTTGCGTCGGATCATTCGGGGCTGCCAGGCTTCTGGCGGGAACTCGCCAGGGGCATGCGGCTGGACATTTGTCTGCCCGGCGATACGACCCTGGCAAACTACGAGACGCCGGATGAGCCGGGCCAGGGCGAGGCGGCGCAGGCGGGCAGTGATGATAATCAGTGCCAGTCGACCCTGCTGCGCTTCGAGGGACCCCTCGCAGGTCTGGGCAGCGTGATGGAGACATTTTCGGGCGTTATCCATTCCCTCGCCGATGACATGCAGGCATTTCACGACCGGCTGGAGGATGTGCGCAGTGATTCCTACCAGAGCAGGGAATGGTCCGAACCGGATTCCGCCGTACTTGAAGTGACGCTGGCGGCCATCCTGGACACATTGCGGCAATATGTCAGCCGACGCCAGCAGGTGTGTTTTCAGGTTGAGGAAGACCCGGTCGACGGGGAGGAGGCCGACTGGCTGGCGGCGGGTTATTACATCAAGTACGTGCTCGCCATGCCGCCGGTGCAGGTTGATATCATCAACACCGTGAGACGGGAGATGGAACGGATTCCGGGCCTGCGACTCAGCAAGGGCCAGGATGGCGAGTGTATCTGCGAGGCGATCTCGCAAGCGCGTGATGCCTGTCTCGGCGTGATCCACACACCGCAGGGTGAAATCCGGATCAACTACTGGCACCGGCCGGACCGGCGCAAGAGTCTGCGACTGCGGGAACCGGCCAAGGAGGTTCCCTCCGGCAGGGGTCGTGACCGGCCGCCAGCACACAAGCTGCTGCACTGAAACGGCCGCGCCAGCGGGAAAACCGGGTGATCACGTCGCCGCGACCACCCGTCCAGCGGGTTATTTGTCGCTGATCTCGATTTTCGCCTTTTCCCGGATTTGCTTGATGTGTTGCTGCAGCTCCTGGTTTGCCACCAGCACCTTCAGACGATCCTTGATGTCGTCAAATGCCGGCGGGGTGCTTTGCCGCGTGTCCTCGAGCAGGATGACGTGCCACCCGTACTCGGTTTGCACCGGCTCTTTGGTATAACTGCCCTTTTTCAACCCGGCGACGGCATCGGCGAATGGCTGTACCATCTGGGCGGTGGAAAACCAGCCGAGGCTGCCGCCGTCCGGCGCCGAGGTGTCGGTTGATTTCTCCTTGGCCAGGGTGGCAAAGTCGGCGCCGTTGTCGAGCTTGTGAATGATCTCTTCGGCTTCTTCCCTGGTCTTGACGAGAATGTGACTGGCATTGTACTCGGTCGTGGGTTTTCCGATCCCCTTGTCATAGAGCTCTTTGACCTGTGCATCGGTGACGGGGTGCTTCTTTATGAACTCCCTGATGGCGGCTCCGGCGAGCAGGGTGCGCGTCTGCTGGTTAAGGGTGGCGATCACGACCGGGGTGTTTTCGAGCCCCTCGCTGATGGCCTCCTGCCGCATCAGTTCCAGGCTGATTAGTTCATTGAGGATGGCCTGGTCATCGGCCTTTTCCCCTTGCTTTCCGTTCGCGTTGCGTTGCGCGGCATAGAGTTCGACCACCGATTTCATGATGGGCGCGCCGTTGACCGTGGCAACCACCGGACCCTCGGGTTCCGGGGTGGCGGCCGCCTTCCCGGCCTGGTGGGGAGTCTGCGACTGGTTGCAGCCAGCAACCAGCGCGATCAGCGCTACCGGCAGGAGCGGATAAATGGGATTCTTCATGATTCGTTACCTTGTGGTTGGATTGGGACTGGAGGCTTCCTGCGGCGTTTTCGCCTGGATGCTGAGGGCGTGGATTTCCGTATGCAGCATGTCACCGACGGCGTCATAGGTCAGGCGATGGCGCTGAATCGGACTCTTGTCCTGAAATGCCGCGGAGACGATGTGGACGATATAGTGTCCTCCGCCGCTCGCCGCCCCGGCATGGCCGGCGTGGCGTGCGCTCTCATCGATAATCTCCAGCGACGTCGGCTGCAATGCCTGCGTAAGTCGTTCGCGGATCTTCGCGAGACGTTCATCATTCATCATGGCAGCACCTTTTTAAAGGGTTTAACGATGACGTTCGAGTAAATGCCCGCGGCCGCGTAGGGATCGGCATCCGCCCAGGCGCGGGCAGCCTCGAGGGATGGAAACTCGGCAACCACCAGGCTGCCGGTAAAACCCGCCTCGCCCGGGTTTTCGCTGTCGATGGCCGGGTGCGGGCCGGCGAGTACCAGCCGCGCATCGCTCTTCAGAGCCTCGAGACGGACCAGGTGGGCGGGACGCGCCTGCAGGCGTTTATCGAGACTGCCGGGGATGTCCTGGCTGATGATCGCGTAGAGCATGTCCGCTTCCGTTATTCCTTGCCGTCGTCGCTTTCGATGTAGCGGCTGAGATAAAAGGCCTGGATGAAGACGAAGACCAGCGTCAGTCCCACCATCCCGAACAGTTTGAAGTTGACCCAGGTGGACTCGCTGTAGTTGTACGCGACGTAGAGGTTCACCACGCCGGTGGCGGCGAAGAACAGGGTCCACGCCCAGTTCAGCTTCAGCCAGACCGGGGCGGGGACGCTAATGGCCTTGCTCATCATGCGTTCCACCAGCGTGCGGCCGCCGATGAAACGGCTGCCCAGAAAGACGACGGCGAACAGCCAGTTGACCACGGTGGGTTTCCACTTGATGAAGATCGGATCCCTGAGGACCAGCGTCAGTCCGCCAAAGAGGATGAGTATGCCGAGCGTGACCAGGTGCATGGTCTCGAATTTCCGGTGTTTCATCCAGTAAAGGCCGGTTTGCACGAAGGCTGCGGCGATGGCGACGGCGGTCGCCACATAGATGCCGTAGAGCTTGTATGCCAGAAAGAACAGCAGGATCGGGAACAGGTCGAACAGAAACTTCATGGTGGATGTCAGCAGTATGCAAAAGATGTCGGTATGCCGGCGCGGGCGGGACGGCAATGATAATCTTTTGGCGTCGGCTGTGAAACCTGTCCGGGGAAGTTTCGGCGCGCCGCCCGGTGCGCGGGGTCAGTGCAGCACACGGTTGACGGACCAGCGGCGATGGTATTTCTCCATCACCCGGCGCACCTGCGCCGGGTAATTCAGCGCCTGCATCTGTTGCATCCCCTCGGCAAAGAAGCGCGCCGCGTCCTCCGGCAGGTAGCGGACCAGCAGGGTGAATGCCTCCTCCATGGTGGCCGGATCGTGGCTGCGGGTGGCCACGATCCCGCGGTTTAACAGCAGGACCCGCCAGGGCCGGCCGGGATTGATCTTTTCCAGGTCTTCCCGGATGAGCGGTGAAACCGCGCCGGTGATGCGGCCCATGACGACGCTCAGCCGCTGGAGTTCGTGTGCATCGCTGGTGCGGTTGGCAATCAGCGCCAGGGCATCGACGATCCCTTCCAGCGAGTCGAGTCGCCCGCCGTGATCGGCGACCCAGAGTGCGATATCCACGTTGAGACCGGCCACGGCGGCCAGTTGTTCGTTCAGGTCAGACTGTCTCACCAGGGTGGCAAGATTCTCCTGCAGTCTGGCGGCGTATTCACCGAGTTCAGTGATGTCCTCGCTGCCCGGGTGATCCCGGCTCAGGTCGTCGCCCCGGCCCCGATGGTCGGCCTCGACACGCGCCATCACATCCAGCAACCGCCGGAAGGCCTCAGAGAGCAGTTCCAGGCTGGCGCCATCGGGGGTCCGCAGGGCGGCCGCCTCCGTCGTGTGGGCCAGGGCGTCGAGTATCTGGTCGATGCCGGAGCGGATGGTGTCGTGTGTGCCAGTAGGTATGCGCATGGGATTTGGAAGGGATCAGCAGGCGTAATGGTACCGGGTTGTCCGGTGGCGTGCGACATTGTAAACCCTGCAGCGTCCGGGTTTATCCACCACAGGCGACCGGCATGTCCTGTAGAATAGTCGCCATGACGATCTGCTATGATCTCCACAGCCACTCGCTCGCCTCCGATGGCAGCCTGACCCCGGCCGCTCTGGTGCAGGCGGCCCGCGATGCCGGGGTAGACGTGCTGGCGCTCACCGATCATGACACCACCGATGGTCTCGAGGAAGCCGGCCGGCAGGCGGACGCCGCGGGATTGCGCCTGATTCCCGGTGTCGAGATCTCCGTCAGCTGGCGCTCGATCACCGTACATGTTCTGGGACTTCATATCGATCCGCTTGACGATGCCCTGCAGGCGGGACTCGCGGACCTCAGGGTATTCCGCGACTGGCGTGCCGGGGAGATCGGCCTGCGACTGGAACGGGCCGGCATCAGTGGAGCCTATGAAGGCTCCTGTGCCCTGTCCAGGGGGCGCATCGTGAGTCGTACCCATTTCGCACACTTTCTGGTCGCGCAGGGTCATGCACGTTCGGTCAGGGAGGTGTTCAAACGATTCCTGATCCATGGCAAGCCGGGCTACGTGGCGGGACAATGGGCCAGTCTCGAAACCGCCCTGGACTGGATCCGGTCGGCGGGCGGGCTCGCGGTCATCGCCCATCCGGCACGCTATCCGTTGAGCGGGAGCAAGCTCCGCCAGTTGCTCGGTGAGTTCCGCGAACTTGGCGGTGCCGGGCTGGAGGTCGTATCGGGCAGTCACACCCGGGATGACATCAACGTCATGGCAGGCTATGCGCGCACTCTGGATCTCCTCGCTTCCTGCGGTTCGGATTTCCACGGGCCGGAGAATCCCTGGGTGCAGCTCGGCCAGCTGGCTGAGCTGCCGGCGGGATGCCGTCCGGTCTGGGAGAGTGAAGGCTGGCCGGTTAATTAGCCAGGGTTCGACCATAAACGCCATTATCAACGCAAAGACGCAAAGGACAGGAAGAAGTTCGTTAACGAAAACAATTAATCACATTGCGTTCTTTGCGCCTTTGCGGTGAGTAAATCATGCCAGACATAAATTCCACTGCCTCACACAAACAATGAGCCAGTTTTTCCAGATACACCCGGTCAATCCCCAGACGCGGCTGATCCGGCAGGCCGTCGAGATCATTCGTGCGGACGGTCTCATCGTCTATCCGACGGATTCGAGCTATGCGCTGGGCTGCCATGTCGGCGACAAGCGCGGCATGGAACGCATTCGCCGCATCCGCGCCCTCGACAGCAAACACAACTTCACCCTGGTTTGCCGGGACCTCTCCGAGATCGCCATCTACGCAAGGGTTGATAACAGCGCCTACCGCATGCTGAAGTCACTCACCCCGGGTCCCTACACCTTTATTCTCAGCGCCACGCATGAAGTACCGCGCCGCCTGCAGAACCCGAAACGCAGGACCATCGGGATACGTGTGCCCGATCATCCCATCGCCCAGGCCCTGCTGACCGAGCTGGGCGTTCCGTTGATGAGTTCGACCCTGATCCTGCCGGGAAGGGACACGCCCGAGACCGATGCCATTGAAATACGGGAACGCCTGCAGAGCGAGGTGGATCTCGTCATCGAAGGCGGTCACTGCGGCTTTGAACCGACGACCGTGATCGAAATGAGCGAGGGGGCCCCGCGGATGCTGCGGCAGGGTTGCGGCGCCGTCGACGGACTGTTTTGAAACCGCTCCCTTCACGGCTGTGGCCTGTCGGGACAATCCGGGTATAATCCTGCCATGCAGAGTCTCTCGACGGTCCAGTTTGCGGCCATTGCCATAATCCCCCTGCTGTTCGGCATCACCCTCCACGAGGTCGCGCACGGGTGGGCCGCCAAACAGCTGGGCGACAAGACGGCCCTCATGATGGGTCGGATCACCCTCAATCCTGTCAAGCACATCGATCCGCTCGGCACCATCCTCATACCCGGCCTGATGATGCTCGCCGGCGGCCCGATATTCGGTTGGGCCAAACCGGTGCCGGTGACCTGGCAAAATCTGAGGAATCCGAAACGGGACATGGCGCTGGTCGCCCTGGCGGGTCCCATGGCCAATCTGGGGATGGCGTTTATCTGGGCGCTGGTCGCCCGTATGGGCATCATGCTGGCCTCGGTATCCGAGTGGAGCTCGGTACCGATAATCCTCATGGGCAAGGTCGGTATCATTCTCAATCTGGTGCTGATGGTCCTCAACCTGCTGCCGCTGCCGCCGCTCGACGGCGGAAGGATCGTGACCAGCCTGCTGCCGGGTCCTCTCTCCTACCGGTTCAGTCGTATCGAGCCCTATGGTTTTTTCATCCTGATCGCGCTGCTGGCGACCGGCATACTGTGGAAGGTGGTGGGACCGCCGGTGGCGGGGCTCGAGCAATTGTTCGGCCTGGTGGCCGGTATCTAGCGAATCATGGCCATAGCTCATTCACGGGTGCTCTCCGGCATGCGCCCCACCGGGCGTCTGCACCTCGGCCACTACCACGGTGTCCTCAAGAACTGGATCAGACTGCAGCATGAATTCGACTGCTTCTTTTTCGTCGCCGACTGGCATGCGCTCACCACCCACTACGAGGAATCACACATCATCGCGGAGAACGTCTGGGAGATGGTGATCGACTGGCTCGCGGCCGGCGTCAACCCGGGGTCTGCGCAATTGTTCATCCAGTCGCATGTACCGGAGCATGCCGAACTGCATCTGCTGCTCTCCATGGTGACGCCGCTCGGCTGGCTGGAGCGGGTGCCGAGCTACAAGGACCAGCAGGAGAAGCTGCGGGAACGGGATCTCGCCACTTACGGTTTTCTCGGCTACCCGCTGCTGCAGAGCGCCGACATCCTTATCTACGGCGCCGACAAGGTGCCGGTCGGCGAGGACCAGGTGGCCCATGTCGAGCTGACGCGCGAGGTGGCGCGGCGATTCAACCACATCTTCGGGCGCGAACCGGGGTTCGAAGAGGCGGCCCAGGCCGCCATCAAAAAGATGGGCAAGAAAAACGCACGTCTCTACGGTGACCTGCGCAAGCGCTACCAGGAGCAGGGGGACCACGAGGCGGTCGCGGTGGCGCAGGCACTGTTGGAGGAGCAGCAGAACCTGACCCACGGCGACCGCGAACGCCTGCTCGGGTACCTCGAGGGCGGCGGTCGCATGATCCTGACCGAGCCGGAGGCGCTGCTGACGCCAGCCTCGAAAATGCCCGGCCTGGACGGGCAGAAGATGTCCAAGTCCTACCACAACACCATTGCCCTGCGTGAAGACCCGGAGGTGGTGCGGCAGAAACTGCGCACCATGCCGACCGATCCGGCGCGCATCCGCCGCACCGACGCCGGGAACCCCGATCTCTGCCCGGTCTGGCAGCTGCACCTGGTGTATTCCGATGATGCCACCAGGAGTTGGGCGCGGGACGGCTGCCTCACGGCGGGTATCGGCTGCCTCGAGTGCAAGCAGACCGTCATCGACAGCGTCCTCGGTGAACTGGCGCCCCTGCAGGAACGGGCGCGGGAGTACGAACAGGACAAGGAGCGGGTGCGCGCCATCATCGCCGAGGGAAGCGAGGCGGCCCGCGCCGTCGCGCGCGAAACGCTGGAAGAAATACGCGCGGCGATGGGTCTGGATTACTCGCTGAAGAACCTGATGAGAAATCGAGACATATCTCCGAAACTGGGTTAGAATTCTGCGGACGGCTGAAGTCGTCCCTCGGTCACGTTAACGAAGTAACGTCCAGGGCACTACATGAGCGACAACCCGAACCGCGAAGCACAAGCCGATATCCCGACGCAGGAAGAACTCCCCCTCGTTATCATCAATGGCCAGGTACTGGCCTCCTTACCCAAGGATCTCTATATCCCCCCGGATGCGCTGGAGGTCATCCTCGAAGCCTTCGAGGGCCCGCTGGATCTGTTGCTGTACCTGATCCGCAGGGAGAACCTCGACATCCTTGACATACCGATCGCCGAGATCACGCGCCAGTACACCCGTTATATCGGGGTGATGCAGAACATGCGGCTCGAGCTGGCCGGCGAATACCTGGTGATGTCGGCCATGCTGGCCGAGATCAAATCCCGCCTGTTGTTGCCGCGGCCGGCGAGCGACGAGGATGAGGAGGGAGATCCCCGCGCCGAACTGGTCCGCCGCCTGCAGGAATACGAACGTTACAAACAGGCCGCGGAAGACCTCGACGCCTTGCCGCAACTGGGGCGCGATGTCTTCCAGGCACGGGCGGAGGTGGTGAACGGCAAGGTGCTCAGGCTGCCACCGGAGGTGGGCCTGCAGGATTTGATTGCCGCGTTCCAGGAGGTCATGAAACGCGCCTCCATGTTTGCCCACCATCACGTGCAGATGGAGTCGCTGTCCATACGCGAGCGGATGTCGATCGTTCTGAACGCCGTTCAGGCCCACCGCTATACCCGCTTCATCGACCTGTTCACGGTCGAGGAGGGGCGCATGGGCGTGGTGGTGACGTTCCTGGCGGTGCTTGAATTGACCCGGGAATCCCTGATCGAACTCACCCAGTCCGAACCGTTTGAACCTATTCATGTCCGGGCGGCATCCGCTGCCGAGCAACTTCCCGAACAGGCGACAGCATGAACGACAAACCGCAAACCGTTGAGCCACAGGCCGGTGATTTCCAGGCCGATGAGCCGCCTGTCGGCGACCTCAGCAGTGGCGAACCCGGGTGCGATGCCGCGCCCGCAGACATCGGCCATTTGAAACGGGTCGTCGAGGCCGTCCTGCTGGCCGCGGGCCGGCCGTTGAACCTGGACCAGCTGCTGGCCCTGTTCATCGATGAAGAACGACCGGAGCGCGGTGAGTTGCGTGGGGCGCTGGCGGCACTCGCCGATGATTACCTCGCCCGCGGTATCGAGCTGGCCGAGGTCGGCAGCGGTTATCGCATCCAGATACGGCAGGAAATGCAGCCGTGGGTGTCGCGACTGTGGGAGGAGAAACCCGCCCGTTACTCGCGCGCCTTGCTGGAGACGCTGGCGCTGATCGCTTACCGCCAGCCGGTCACGCGCGGTGAGATCGAGGAAGTGCGCGGCGTCACCGTAAGCACCTCCATCATGAAAACCCTGCTGGAAAGGGACTGGGTCCGGGTCATCGGCCATCGTGATGTGCCCGGCCATCCCGCGATGTATGGAACGACGAAACAATTCCTGGACTATTTCAGTCTGAAAAGCCTCGATGAACTGCCGAGTCTTGCCGAGCTGCGCGACCTCGGTACCTATGGTCCCGAGCTGCAGCTCGATCTGGCGGAGTCAGTCGTGGAGAGTCCCTTGACGCCTGCCAATGATGAACCGAATGCGCTGCGGAACGCGCGGGATGAGGGCGATCCGCCCGGCGAGTCAGCGGAAGACCCCTCCGTATTCCACTAGGAGCCTGTCGGATTCAGGTGATCGTAGCGAGCATGGTGGGAGAGCGAGCACAGAGGTTCACGATATCGAGGCGCATAGTGGTTCTATGCAACGAAATATCGGGGAACTATGAGCCGCTCTCCCGCCAGCGCACGACTGCAGGGATGCAGGAGGTAGGGCAACGCAGGGAGCAGTTGCCGAGTAGATCAATCCTGAATCCGACAGGCTCCTAGCTGCAGTACTCCTCCATGGCAGAGCGTTTGCAAAAGATTCTGGCGCGTGCCGGTTACGGGTCGCGCCGCCAGGTCGAGGACTGGATACGCGCCGGCCGTATCCGCGTCAATGGCAGACCGGCTGAACTCGGGCTGAGCGTTACCGCCACGGACACCATCGAGATCGATGGCCGGACGGTCGCGGTGACCGCAGCCCTTGGCCAGCCGGCCCCATTGACCCTCCTGTATCACAAACCCGTGGGCGAACTCACCACGCGCGCGGACCCCGAAGGCCGCCCGACCGTATTCGACCGGCTGCCCCCGCTCAAGACGGCGCGCTGGATCGCAGTCGGGCGTCTCGACCTCAACACGGCGGGTCTGCTGCTGCTCACCACTGACGGCGAACTGGCCAATCGCCTGATGCACCCCTCCTCGGAGATCGAGCGGGAATATGCCGTGCGGGTACTGGGTGCGGTATCTCCTGGAGTGCTCGAGCGCCTGCTCGGCGGAGTGGAGCTGGAAGACGGCAGGGCGGCGTTTGCCACCCTCCGGGATGCCGGCGGGAGCGGCGCGAACCACTGGTATCATGTCACCCTGAAGGAGGGCCGCAACCGCGAGGTGCGCCGGATGTGGGAATCGCAGGGTGTGGCGGTGAGCCGCCTGATGCGGGTGCGCTTCGGTCCCATCGGCCTGCCGCGGCAATTGCGGCCGGGACACCACCGGCCGCTGACCCGTCCGGAGGTCGTGGCGCTCTATCGTGCGGTCGGTCTCGAGCCGCCGCGGGCCGCCGGCGCGAAGGCGGCACCTGCGCGGAAACGGAATATGAAATCTGCAACGCAGAGAGGCAGGGGGCGCAAAAATAATGGCCACGGAATCACACGGAAACACACGGAAAGAACACCATAAAAATTCTTCCGTGTACTTCCGTGTGATTCCGTGGCTATTCAGTAATTCCGGATAAAACCAGTGAAAGCCCGTCAGATCAGGGGGCATGCAGTCTCCAAGGCGCCCGTGCAAATCGCCTTGAACAGATCTTCTGCCGCGACAGATCCACAGCCGACACGCCGGCGTCTGCTGGCCACTTTCGATGGTCTGCTGGCGTGCTACGGTCCGCAGCACTGGTGGCCGGGTGACAGCCCGTTCGAAATCATGGTCGGCGCGATCCTCACCCAGAATACGGCCTGGTCGAATGTCGAGAAGGCGATCGCCAATCTGGCCGGCAGGCATCACCTGAACCCTGCGGCCATTATCGCCGCCCGGCGCGATCACCTGGCAACCTGGCTGCGTCCGTCGGGCTACTTCAACGTCAAGGCGGAGCGGCTCAGGCATTTCTGCCGCTGGTATGTGCAGGCGGGCGGTTACGACGGGCTGAGGCGGTTCGGCACCGGGAGACTGCGGGCGGCCCTGCTGGAGGTGAACGGCATCGGCAGGGAGACCGCCGACGATATGCTGCTCTACGCCTTTCGGCGCCCGGTCTTCGTGATCGATGCCTACACGAGACGTCTGTTCTCTCGCCTTGGCCTGTGCCGGGGCGATGAGGACTACGACCGCCTGCGCCTGGCCATCGAACGGCAACTGGATCCGGATGTGGCGCTGTACAACGAATTCCACGCGCTCATCGTAAGACATGCGAAGGACATCTGCCGGGTGCGCCCGCGGTGTCAGGACTGCGTCTTGCGTCCACGCTGCCGGTATCTACGCACGGACTGATCACTCCACGGTGAATTGTCGTCCGGTGATACCTTTGCTATCGGGGCAGAGCAGAAACAGGAACGGGCTGAGCACTGCCTCCGCCGGTTTGAGCCGGCTGCGGTCCTCGGCGGGGTAGGCGAGTTGGCGCAGTGCCGTACGCACGGCGCCCGGATCGACGCTGTTGACGCGTACCGCGGTATTGGTTTCCAGCTCATCGGCCATGATCTGCATCATGTTTTCCAACGCGGCCTTGGAGATGCCATAGGCGCCCCAGTAGGCCTTGCCCCGGCGCCCCACGGCATCGGAGGTGAAGATGAGAGAGGCATCATCCTCGTTACGGGTCATCAGCTCCAGACAGGCAGTGCTCAGGTGGTAGGGCGCATTGAGGTTGATCTGCATGACCTGGTACCAGAGTTCATCGTCCATATGCGCCATCGGGGTCAATGCGCCGAGCATGGCCGCGTTGTGGACCAGCCCGTGCAGCCGTCCGAATTCCCGCTCGAGGGTCTGCGCAAGCGTGGTGTAATCGTCCGGCTTCGCGCCCAGCAGATCCATCGGGTAAAGCGCGGGTTCCGGGTGGCCCGCCGCCACGATCTCGTCGTAGGCCCTTTCTATGCCACGTACATTGCGATCGAGCATGATGACCGTTGCGCCATGGCGTGCACAGGCGCACGAGAGCGCATGGCCGATGCCGTCGGCGGCGCCCGTGATCAGGACGACCCTGTCGGCAAGCGCGTCATCGGCGGGTTTCCAGCCGGGGGGGAGGTGGTCGGTGGCGGTCATAAGGGCGACGATTATACAGGGGATTTCCCCTTGCTGAAAATCCGTGTTTGTCGCGGCTTTATCGCTCCTGGAAGAGGTAATGCCTGGCATTTCGCGGAATTTGTATCCCGGGTTTGAACCGCAACGAAAATTGATCGATGTCAACCTCATGCAGGCATGAAGCGGTACAATGTTCGTGTCGCTGCCGCGGACAAGAACAAAGACACCCGGCATGCGGGGCAGGCGCCTGGTCACACGACTTTGCCGGATGTGGGGATGCTAGACGATATTCCGCTGTTTACCGACCTGGACCGGGCCGAACTCGCCTTGCTCTCCAGCAAGGCCATAACCCGGCACTATCCACGCAACACGATCATCCTCAATGAAGGTGAGGACAGCGATTCGCTGTATGTTATCCGTTCGGGCAGAGTGAAGGTCTTTCTCGGCAATGATGCAGGCCGGGAGGTGATACTGAACGTCCAGGGACCGGGCGAATATTTCGGCGAACTGGCGTTGATCGATTCCGGCCCGAGATCGGCCTCCGTCATTACACAGGAGAAATCCACGCTGTCCATCATTTCAAAGACGGATTTCGAGGATTTCCTGCGACAGCATCCGGCGGCTACCGTCAAGATCATGCGCGGAATGGTCAAGCGGTTGCGGGCGTTGACGGAAAACGTGAGAAGCCTGGCGCTGATGGATGTCTATGGCCGGGTCGCCCGGCTGCTGCTCAAGCTCTCGCAGCCGGAGGGGGAGATCCGGGTGATCCGGGATGTCCTGACCCAGCAGGATATCGCCGACCGGGTGGGCGCCTCCCGCGAAATGGTGAGCCGCATTCTCAAGGACCTGAGGGAAGGTGGCTATATCGAGGTACACGATCGCCACATTACCCTCCTGGAGAATCTGCCGCACGGCTGGTAGTCCATGGATGCCCCCGCATACAGGGCAGCCCGTGCCAGAACCGGCAGTAGCAACACCGCCTGTAGCCAGTGCGCCAGTAGCAGGAAGTGCCCGGCGAGGTCCTGAATCAGTATCAGTTGCAGATCATGACCCAGTCAGTGCCCGTCCAGACGAAGAAACAGCCGGGACTGTGTTTGGTGGTGATGATTGCCGAGGCCCAGGCATGCGGCGGTTGCGGCGCAGCCTTGCGGTGTTTCCCCTGGGGAGACGTCACATCGACCACCTTGCCATCTTCATCGAGATGAAACTCGACCGTAATGGTTTCCCTTGTCGGCATAATGATTCCTTGTTCCTGCTTCTGAACCAAGAGTTCCGGTTGCGCGGATTTGGCTCATTTTCCTGAATGCTCTTCCCTCAGGGCTTCAGAAGGCGAGCGTCAGGCGTCCGAAGAAAAACCGTTCCGGATAGACCCGCGGGTTGAAGGGGTCGGTGTCCACGAACCTGAAATTCTGGTCGAAAAGATTGCTGACACCAAAGCTGACAAAGCCATAGCGTTTCGGCAGACGGTAGCCGATCGAGGCGTCCACCAGCCAGAACTGGTCGTTCTCGTCATCGGTCGGCTGATTGGTCAGGAACCCAGCCCCGTTGGTATTGAATTTACCCTGCTGGTCGTAGTACGTCGTTCGCAAGCGCGCAAAGAAGCCCAGGGGATGAAAATAGCTGGCGGTCAGGGGCACCCGCTGGGTCTGGATGCGGGTGGCCTGAAATTCACCGGTGAAGGCCTGGTCCCGCTTGAAATCCTCGTACTGGTACTCGGCGCTGGTCGCCACGCGCCGGCTGGGTGTCCAGTACAGGTACGCGCGTCCGGTGTTCTCGTCCCATTTGACTTTATGATCCCAGTCGATCACGGGTACCTTGGTATTACGCCAGGAATATTCCACGCCACCCGAAAGATCCGGCGTGAAGATCTGGTCGGCCGCCAGGCCGTAGAGGTTGGCCCTGGTGCCGAACGGATCGTCGTAGAACTGGTTGAATCCCGCCACCTGGGTCGGTTCGATCGTCTGGCTGCTCGACAGACTGCGGGTGACGGTACGGAAGGCGGCCGCGCGCAGCGTGGTCGTTTTCCGCACCTGCCAGGTGAGTCCCAGTTTCGGATTGAGTTTCTTGAGACCGATATGGTATTTCCTGGTGGGCTGCGGTGTACCGTTGGCGGTGTTCTTGCTGGTTTGATCCATGCTGAGGTCGTCGTAACTCGCCCCCGCCGTGACCACGAGCGTATCGCCGTAGGGAATGTTCGCGTAACTGTAGGCGTTTTTGTGGTCCTTGTTCTGGTCCCGGCTTGAATAGACGGTCGAGTCGGGAAATATCGGCGGCGTGAAGGTGAGGTCGGCGGTTGTTGGCAGCTTGCTGTGGCCGGTGAAATAACCGGCCCCGCTCACCAGCCGGAACCAGCTGCCATGGTAGAGGTGCTGTATCTCAGTGGTATAACCGTCCTGGTGTTGCTTGAGTTTGAGGTCGGTATTCGAGGTCAATGGAGGCAACCCGGGGATCGGGGGAAGAGTCTGGGTTACGGAGGTGTCGAGGTTTTCATCCCAGTCACGCAGGCTGATGAACGAGGCGATGATTTCCGAGCGCGGTGTGAATTCGTGGTGCAGGCCCAGTCGTACCGTCTCGGCTGTCGTTTTTTCGCGTTGCGAGGGTGAATAATCACCCGGATCGAAGCGCTGCACCAGGTCGCCGTTCTTGATGCGTCGGTTGCGATATTCGGCCTGGACGCTGGTCCGGTAGCTGAGCGCACCCTGGACGAACAGGTCGTAGATGTTCTGGTCCTGGTCGTTGTTGTTGCGGTAGCCGTCGCTCTGGTAATGGAACTGGCCGGCGCTCCAGGACCAGTTGTTGTAGACGCCGCTTTGTACCACGTCCTCACCCCGGGTGCTGTTGCCGCCGACCAGGCCGTCGGCCTGCAGAGCGAGCCGGTTGCGCGTGAACAGCGGGTTGAATTCCAGGTAGGAGGGATTGGACGGACCGGCGCCTTCCAGGATGAACGTGTTGGCCTCCGCCAGTTGCGGCGGGACCGGCGTCAGGTTGATCGGCTGCAGGAGCTGGGACTGCAGCAATTCGCTTACGCGGGCGATCTCGTGGCGGGGCAGGGCGGAATAGCTGTCCGAGAGCAGCCGATGGGCCGAGAAATTTGCAGGATCGGTGTTTACGGACTGCCAGCCCTTGACCAGTGCCAGCTGCTCGAAACCGAGATCACTGTAGATGCGCGCCTGGCTGGCGCTGCGGGTGGCGAGGTCCTGATCGAGCTGCAGGCGCGAGCGGTAGACGGCGCGGTTGTCGTTGAGCGCGATGGAGGTCTGCATGTCGTGCAGCGCTTCGACCGGGCGATTCTCGGTCTGCTTGCGAATGGCGTCATAGAACCACGGCGTCGGATCCTTCGGGTCGAGGGTCTTGGCCATCTCGTACTGGGTGCCGGCCAACCGGTCACGCTTCTCCTCGTAGTAGGCCTTGCCCATGTAGCTGCGGATCAGTGAATTGCCGGGATCGAGCGCCACCGCGTTTTCGATATCCTGCCGGCCCGCCGCCAGTTCGCCCTCGCGTATCTTTGCCAGGCCTAGTCCAAGCCGGGGCAGGGGGGCCGCCTGGTCAGACTCGATGGCCTTGTCGAACGCCTCGATGGCCTGCGGAATCCTGATCTCGGTGAGGTAGCCGTAACCGCGAACAGTCTGGGTCAGGGCCAGGCCCGGATCAAGCGAACTTGCCCGTTCGGCCGCATTCAGCCCTTCACCGAGGTGGCCCGTTGAGAGTTGCAGTTCGGCGAGGCGCGCCCAGGCGAGGGCATCGTCGGGATTATCGCGCACGGCGTGCTGCAGACTCTCCAGTGCGCCGGGCAGATTGAAGGCCGCCTGCTGCACATAGGACATCGCAATTCGGGCCGCGGCGGAAGCGGGTCGGGCACTAACGGCCCGCCGGGCCAGCTCCCGGGCCTGTGTCGCGTCGTTTTGCGTCAGGGCGATGATGGATTGCAGCGCCAGTGCGTCGCTGTCGTTTGGGTCCTGCGCCAGCAGCCGGGTCAGCCGGTCCTGCGCCTCATCGACCCGGCCCACGGCAAGGGCCTGCGCGGCCTGTTGTAGCGAGGCATTGAGAGGTCCGGTGGTGGAGATCACCGGGGGGTAATAGAGGGTCCATTGCACGGCATCACGCGGATGGACCACGGCTTCGGTGATCGGGGCCTGGCCGGCCCGGGCCACGGCGCGTTGACTGGCGCCGACCCGTACGCTGCCTGTCGCATTGCTGACCTGCACATGCCCTTCATAGACGATGACGGCGGTTTCATCTGCATCGACCTGCACCAGGAATTCCGTGCCGGTAATGGCAGCGTTGGCGAGCGGAGTGATGATTTTCAACGACCGCGGGTCGCGGCTGATGAAGTGCGCAGCCCCCTTGAGCAGTTCGAGCCAGGTGGGTGTGGTGCTGGTCTCCGGCTTGGTGAACACCAGGGAACTGAACTGATCGAGGCGGATGACGGTTTCCGGAGCGAGCAGGATGGCGCTGCGGCTGTTGGCGCCGGTGCGCACGGCATCCCCCGGGCAGAATTGCGTGTCCCGCCCGGCGGGTTGCCATTGCTGCTGGTGGGCACGTTTGACCTCCAGTGTCCCCTGCACGGAGGTGGCGCGCGCCAGCACCGGATCACAGGGTCTCCTGGCGGCCGGGAGGTGCAGCGGGAAACCCAACAGGTAAAGGGCGAGCAGCCACAGAAAATGCGATTTCAACAGCAAGACGGCGGGAGGAGATAATTTGGTGTTCCTGTCGTGCATCTTCGTTAACGGCGCTAGCTCGCATTTCTCGCCGGGATAGGCATTCTCTGAAAACACGCTGTCTTCTGTTTATTCGCCACTACGCCAATCCCTTCAACGGTCTGTATCTATTCGGTGCCGCCCGGTGAGATATGCGGACTGGCGGGTATGGCGGGATGAGCCGCATTGTTATTGAGCGGAGTTGCCAACGAGCATGGATGAAACCACATGGGCCGTATCCTGGTCCAGTGTTTTATTGCCGATGCGCTTGACTTCATTGACTTTTTGTACGTATTTATACGTATAAATACGTAGCATGTACGGATGCTGAGCCCTCGGGATCAGTTGCCGTCCAGCCGGATCACGCCGTTCCAGTCGCCGGTCGGAGGCTGCCGCTGATACCGGAGGGAAAGTTCCAGGTAAAAGCGCGCCACGCCGTCACTCTCGCGCGTAGCCGTCAGCTGCGTGAATATCTCGATGGCGGCCTTCCAGTGGGCCAGGCGAAAGGCCGTGAGGCCTTCGGCAAACAGCCCGTTCCTGTCGGCACCGGCCTGCGCGTCGACGGTGTCCCGCGCTCCGAGGAGTTCATGGATGACCAGTGGACGGGTCTTGCCGCGCAGCAGGAAGGTCCCGACCTCGCGGGTTAGCAGGGCTTCGGTACCCGTCAGCACTTCCTGTGACATGAGCACCCGCGTGCCAAGGATTTTGTTGAGCCCCTGGATGCGGTTGGCGGAGTTGACGATGTCACCGACGGCACGGTATTCATAATGGTCGATTGCACCGATGCTTCCCAGCACGATCTCTCCACTGTGCAGACCAAGCCGCGTGGCAAGTGCCCATGGCGTATCCGGCGAACCCGACCGGTTGATGTTCTCGTCGATATCGAGGGCCGCCTCGATGGCGTGCCGGCGCATGGCATTATCGGGTGTGCGGGATGCCCAGATGGCCAGCATGGCGTCACCCACGATATCCGAGATGATGCCATCATGCCGTCTGACCGGCTGGAATAGCGACTCGTAGTAGCTGTGCATCAGGCTGGCCAGCGCCTCGGGCGCCATGGACTCCGACAGCCGGGTGTATTGCCCGACATCCGAGTACAGGCAGGTACCGTACATCAACTGGCCTTCCTCCCGGCCATCGGCCAGATCACTGGCCAGTCTGTCGACCACCGCGGTAGGCAGATACAAACCGAAGGCGGCGCGAATGTGCTCGCGTTCCCGTCGCACCTCCAGGTAGTGCCAGAGCGTTGCGCTGAACAGGGCGAAGGGCGCCTGCACGAACAGCGGCACCATCAGGGGCAGCCAGATGGCGGAATGGTCAAAGACAAATACGCCGATGCCGAGGTAGAGAGCGGCAAGTGCGCCCGTGGCGGCGACCGCCGGAAACACCGGCAACTGCCGGACGACGGCGCCGATGAGGAGTCCCCAGGTGAATATCAGGAAGAACCAGGCCGGCATGGGCAATGGCCTCACCGGCAGGTTCTCCAGCAGGTTGGCGAACGCCGTCGCGGCAATTTCGACACCGCTCAGGTGTACCCCGTTTTCTTGTGAAAACACCGTATAAAATTCATCCAGCCGTTCCGGCTGGAGGCGCTCCGAGTAGCCCACGAAGACCGCCTTGCCCCGCAGGTCAACGGTCTTCTGCCCGTTCGAAGAGATCTCATCCGGCCGCAGCACCCGAACATAGGGCAGGGTGGTTATCGATTGGGCGGGTCCGTAGAAATTGAGGTAACGGCTGTCGCCGCCGCTGTACATGCCGATGAGCGCTCGCAGCAGACGCCGCTGTTGCGGAGTGAACCGTCGTTGCAGTTTTTCGGACAGCGCCCCGGTCATGTGTTGCGCCAGTGCGGGGTCCTGCCTGAAGACACTGCGAACCGCCTGCATGGACTCGATGATGTCCGCTCCGCCCGACAGTCGTCGCGCGGGATCGGCCGGCGGGCGACTATGCGGAGAAATGCTGTGGTCGAGCAGGTCCAGCAGATCGGGATACACCGCTGCGGCGTAGCGCTGCAGGGCGACCAGCGGCAGGCTCGGCAGGTCGCCGGTGCCCGGGGTGAAGGTCCAGAACTGGCTGACCTTGACGGGAAAAACGGGTAACGGAAACGGCGCGATCGCCAGCGCCTGCGTGGCGAGCTGCGCGATCGGCGGCACGAGGCGCTGGACAATCAATTCATCGGTGCTCTTGCCGGCCAGCGGGGAGATCTCTTTCTTCGTATAGGCAAACAGGACGACATTGCCGGCTTTCCCGATGGCTGCGGCGAGCGCCGCATCATCATGCGGGGCGCGCGGTTCCTCGAAAAAGATGTCGAGTACGATCACCGCTGCACCGGCCTTGATGAGTCTGTCGATCAACTTTGCATGGTAAGCCCGCGGCCATTTGGCTGGAACATTGGAAAGGCCGAGCGTGTCGGCGGAGAGCTTGTCGATGGCGACCACTACCACGTCGGACGGGGGAGTGCGTGGCCCGCGCAGGGTAAAAAGCCAGTCGAGTCCGGCTTTCTCTTCCAGGCCGAGTACAAACGGGCTGCAGCTGGCCAGAATTCCCAGTATTCCCGTGAGCATACCCAGCAGGACTGTCTTGGCGGGTTTGTTCATGAGAGGCTTGCTGGTATTCCGGCTGAACGGGAAAGTCTGATTCTATGTCATAGACTTCGTTGGCGAACAGCGGTGCGCCGGCGGGACTGTGGTGATAAGGGCTGGTGACAGGTGCGGCCGCGCAGGTGCATGGGCCCCCGGGCGTCTGCCACGACCCCGCAGCGGCCCATGCCCTGTTTGCGTTTGGGGCGGCCGCCGGGCTGATCAGCCCGGGTCGGGTTGTGTAGAGCCGTTGGCGAGAACTTCCTCAGGCCGGCAATTACCGCACAGATACACCATACGCACCAGGTCAGGAAGTGTGGCCGCTTCCATCTTGGCCATGATCTTCGCGCGATGGATCTCCACCGTTCGTTTGCTTACGCTAAGGTAGTCCGCGAGATGCCGGCTTGATAAGCCGCTCACGATGTATTTCATTATTTCCCGCTCGCGGGGCGTCAGTCGCCGGCATTTCCTTTCCACCTCCTCACACTGCCTGCGTTCCTCCAGTTCGGCGTTCACGCATGCGACAGCCGTCTCGATACTGTTCAGGAGGTGCCTTTTAGTGTAAGGCTTCTCGAGGAAGTCGACGGCTCCCGCTCTGAGCGCCCGCACGGACTTCTCCACGTTCCCGTTTTCACTGAGGAAAATCACCTTCAGCCCGATATCGCGTCGCCTGAGTTCGGTCTGCAATTCCAGCCCGGACATGTCACCCGCTTCCAGGTCGAGAATGAGCACGCCTGTAGCCGTCTCACTGACCGAGGAAAGCAGTGATGCGGCGGCGGCAAATGGTCTGACGATATACTTCTCTTTCTGAAGCAACCGGGTTAATGACTCATGCACCGCCGGGTCTTGGTCGACGATATAGACGGTGCGGCATTCCGCCGCTGTGTGTTGCAGCAGACAGCCCTCTGTTGTCGAAGTATTATGTTCCAGGTCATTCATGTGACAAACCCGCTCCTGCTTGTCGGTCGGAAAACGCCATCCCTGGCAGTCTTCCATGACCCTTCAGCCTTGAAGTCTTGGCAGATTCGGGTATTTCCTGCTGGTTTCAGGATAAGAAAAACACTCACTGAGTCCCATGAAATATTCACATGAGGTTTGTGAATTATTCACATCCCGGGAGCCTGTCGGGTCTGGGATGAATGGCGCTTACTTAAGGGATATCGTTCTTATATTAAAGAACCAATGGCCACGGAAGCACACGGAAAACACGGAATATTCACAGATAATTTCTGTGTCTTCCGTGGATTCCGTGGCTATTTATCACGATTTCGACTTAAGTAAGTGCCATTCGGGTCTGGGATTGATCTACAGCGCTGTCGGAAAAGCGGCTCATCGCCCACTGGCGGTGCCTCTCCCCGATGTCTCACAGCATGGGATCACTATCGAGCGGCCCCGTTCGTACGGGGCGCATCTGATCCTTCAGCGACCGATCAACCCGGTTCGAAACAGGCGAGGTAATTGACGGAGACGTCACTTCCCAGACGATATTCACGCGTCAGGGGGTTGTAGCTCATACCTGTCAGGTCGGTAAGATGTAGTCCGCTGTGACGCGCCCAGGACTCCATCTCCGACGGCCGGATGAACCTGCTGTACTCATGGGTGCCCTTCGGGAGCAGGTTCAGCAGATATTCGGCGCCGATCACCGCGAAGAGGTAGGCCCGGGGGTTGCGGTTGATGGTGGACAGGAATACCCGCCCGTCATTCCCGATCAGCCTGGCGCAGGCCGCAATCACCGCCGCCGGGTCGGGGACGTGTTCCAGCATTTCCAGGCAGGTGACGATATCGAAACTGCCGGGCTGTTCATCGGCCAGTTGTTCCGGTGTGGCCTGACGGTAGTCGATATCGAGACTGGATTCGAGCCGGTGGAGACGCGCCACGTTCAGCGGCGACCTTCCCATGTCGATCCCCGTCACCGCGGCACCGCGACGCGCCATGGCCTCGGTCAGCAGTCCGCCGCCGCAGCCGACATCGAGGACGCGTTTTCCCGGGAGACTGGCCAATCGGTCGATATAGTCCAGGCGCAGGGGGTTGATGTCGTGCAGGGCCTTGAACTCGCTGTTCGGGTCCCACCAGCGTGCCGCCAGTTTCTCGAACTTGGCGATTTCCTCATGGTCTACGTTGGAGGTATTTTCGGTCATCATCGGGAGCGTATTCAGTCGTCTCTCATGCCTATACGAGCCTGCCAGGCTCGCGCCCTGTGCAGGATCTCATGAATGTCCAGCGTTGTCAGTTGGCGATCCTTGAGCAAGTGCCGCCCGGCGACCCACACATCGCTCACCTTATCACGTCCGCAGGCATAGACCAGTTGGGACACCGGATCAAAGAGCGGCTGTGTCTCGATCGTGTCGAGCCGTATGGCGGCCATGTCCGCCCATTTGCCGGGAGTCAGTGATCCGGTTTGTTCACCCAGTCCCAGAGCGACGGCGCCGTTCAGCGTTGCCATCCTCAATACCTCGTGCGCGGGCAGGGCGCTGGCATCCCCGCTGACGACCTTGCCCAGCAGGGCGGCCGTGCGCATCTCTCCGATCATATCCAGGTCGTTGTTGCTCGCCGGGCCGTCCGTACCAAGGGCGATGTTGATCCCGGCCCCGGCCAGTTCCACCGCCGGGCAAAACCCGCTGGCGAGTTTCATGTTGGATTCCGGGCAATGCACGATGTGGCCGCCGGCGCCGGCAAAACCGGTGATTTCCTCCCGCCCCAGCTGGGTCATGTGCACGGCCATCAGGACGGGCGACACCAGGCCGAGTTCCTGCAGGCGTTCCAGCGGACGCAACCCGGTAAGTTCCACGGCAGTGCTGATTTCTTCCCTGGTTTCGTGCACATGCATATGTACGCCGATGTCCAGTTCGTCCGCCAGTACGCGGATGCGTTCGAGCGGGGCGTCGGAGACCGTATAGGGGGCATGCGGGGCGAACGCGGTGTGGATCAACGGGTCGCCGCGGTAATGGTCGTATACGGCCAGACCCTTGGAAATGTAGTCGTCGGCGTCCTGTGCCCAGACCGTCGGGAAATCGATCACGATGAGTCCGACGCAGGCGCGCATGCCGCAATGGGTCGCGACGCGTGCGGTCACGTCGGGAAAAAAATACATGTCATTGAAGCAGGTCGTACCGCCGCGGAGCATCTCCGCCATGGCGAGGCGGCTGCCGTCATGTACAAACTCCTCGTTTACCCAGCGCGATTCCGCGGGCCAGATGTGGTTATGAAGCCACTCATTGAGCGGCAGATCGTCCGCGAGTCCGCGCAGCAGGGCCATGGCGGCATGAGTGTGTGCATTGACCAGACCCGGGATCAGCAGGTGCTGGTCGAGTTCGTGTTCGACCATCGCGGAATACAGGCCGCGCGCCTGATCGGTTGGCAGGATGGCCAGGATCCGTCCTTCATGGACGGCGAGGCTGTGGTGTTCGTAGACGCACTGGTCGGGCTCCACCGGGACGATCCAGCGCGCATGAATGAGTGTGTCTATAGTCTGCATGCAACGAATCCGGGTATTTCATGCAAGCGGCGAGTATAGCCGATCCCGTATTTATCCGGCCCTTCGACACGCAATAAAAAACCCACCACCCCGCGGGGGTGGTGGGTTCAGGGGTTGATGCCTGCGGATTACTTCGGCGTTTCTACGGCAACGCTGATTTCAACCCGGCGGTTCTGGGCGCGGCCTGCGGCGGTCGCGTTGGAAGCGACCGGGTCGGCTTCACCCATGCCATTGACGTCGATGATGCCGGGGTCCACGCCTTCGCTGACCATATAATCCTTGACGGCATTGGCACGACGCACGGAAAGCTGCTCGTTGTATGCCTCCGTCCCGATGCTGTCCGTATAGCCGACGACCTTGATGTCGATCACCTTGGACTCGCTGGACTGGATGTCCGCATCGATGTCATGAATGGACTTCTTGCCTTCCGGCTTGAGCACGGCCTTGTCGAAATCGAACAGGGCAGTAGCCGACAGGGTGTGCTTGGTGTAAACGGGAACGGGCGGCGCGGCCGGCGCGGGCGGTGCTTCCGTTACCTCCGGGAACAGCTCCGGATCGCATTCCTTGGTCGCCGTTTCCTTGCTCCAGGAAGAGGTCCTGACGCAGCGTCCCGAGCTGTCGGTGATGTAATGCCCGCTGCTGTCACCGACATAAGCCTCATTCGCCATACCACCTTCGTGGGCCATGGCAATGCCTACCATCAGCATCGACGAGGCGGCTACGCCCAGCATGGTTGCAAGACAGATTTTGTTCATTGAATACCGCTCCTGTGAATGTGAACGAATAAACCAAACTCCAGTCGCGGTATTTTAGACAGTTATCGTGGACAAGGCCAGTGTTTTTATTGTGTTTTTGGCCAATTAAAATCACGTAGAATCATCTTCATGGAGTATGCAGACAAAGATGAGTCGATTTCCCCGGAGAGCACCGGCGACGTGCATGATTCCATCCGCCCGATCCAGTGGGTGACAAACCGGCTGTGTCTGCTCGACCAGCGCCGACTGCCCTTCGAGGAACACTACCAGTACCTCGACGATGTCGTTGACGTCGCCGGGGCGATCCGGGACATGGTTGTGCGTGGCGCCCCGGCCATCGGCATTACCGCGGCCTATGGCGTGGTGCTCGCCGCCCGCCGGCGTTATGCGGAATCTCCCGAAGGGTGGCGCGCTCCACTGACGGGTGATATCCGGGTGCTCGCCGCCGCGCGGCCGACGGCGGTGAACCTGTCGTGGGCGCTGCGGCGCATGGCGCGGCGCATCGACACGATAACGGGTGATCCGGTCGATGAATTGCTGGATGAAGCGCACCGGATCCACACGGAAGACCTCGAGGCCAACCACCGTATGGGCGAATTCGGTGCCGGCCTCATCCACGCAGGGGATTCCGTACTGACCTATTGCAATACCGGTTCACTCGCCACCGGCGGTTATGGAACGGCGCTTGGCGTCATCCGAAGCGCCTGGCGGACGGGCCGGCTTGAACGCGTCTTTGCCGGTGAGACGCGCCCCTGGCTGCAAGGGGCACGTCTGACGGCCTGGGAGCTCACGCGTGACCGGATACCCGTTACCCTGATCACGGACAACTCGGCCGCCTTCCTGATGCAGCAGCGGCAGGTACAGTGGGTCATCGTCGGCGCCGACCGGGTGACGGCCAACGGAGACGTGATCAACAAGATCGGAACCTATAACCTGGCGATCAGCTGCCGCCATCACGGCGTCGGATTCATGGTGGCCGCCCCCTGTTCCACGCTGGATTTCACGCTTGCCGGTGGTCAGGCCGTAGAGATCGAGCACCGCCCTGCCGACGAGGTGCTGACCCTGGCCGGCCGGCGCATCGCCGCCGACGGCGCCACGGCGTGGAACCCGGCCTTCGATATCACCCCGGCTGAACTGGTGGATTGTCTGGTCACCGAAAATGGCGTCATTCAGGCGCCGGATACAAAAAAGCTGGCCAGTCTCAAACCTCCATCACCAACCTAGTGTCCGTCCATAAAGAAATAAACTCACCGCAAAGGCGCAAAGAACGCAAAGTGTTTGATTGTTTTCATTAAAGAATTTCTCTGCGTGCTTTGCGTCTTTGCGGTTAAAACGGTGTTTATGGACGGACACAACCTAGGGCCGCTCCGAAGAAATTCGAATCGACTTGCAGGGCCGGGGTTGCCCGCGAACAGGGTGTTGCTGATCAACAGGTTCGCGGGTGCCCGGTGAGTCTCCGGGGACAACCAGGTCCGCCCCCGCAGTGGATATCCCGGGTGTTCAGGTTGCCCCATAATCGATGACGCCGGCGCGAGGGCTGCGGATGCCCCGCAAAACGCCGGACATCCCCCGGACAGGCCCCGATGTAGCGGGGGGCGTAGTGTGCTAAGATCCCACGTCTTTCCTGCCGCTGCCCGGCAGGCAAGGCCCGATTGCCCTGCGCATAAAATCTAAGGATATTCCCGTTCCTGCCACATGGCCGAATTCGCAAAAGAAATTCTGACCGTTAATCTCGAGGACGAGATGAAGCAGTCCTACCTCGATTACGCCATGAGCGTGATCGTGGGACGGGCGCTGCCGGATGTGCGTGACGGGCTCAAGCCCGTGCACCGGCGCGCCCTCTTCGCCATGTACGAGCAGAACAATGACTGGAACAAGCCGTACAAGAAGTCGGCGCGTCTGGTCGGCGACATCATGGGCAAATACCACCCGCACGGTGACAGCGCGATTTACGACACCATCGTGCGTATGGCCCAGCCCTTCTCCCTGCGATACATGCTGGTCGACGGGCAGGGCAACTTCGGCTCGGTCGACGGCGATGCCCCGGCGGCGATGCGTTATACCGAGATACGCATGGCCCGAATCGCGCACGAACTGCTGGCGGACATCGACCGGGAAACGGTCGATTTCGTTCCCAACTACGATGAGACCGAGAAAGAACCCTCGGTCCTGCCGACCAAGGTCCCCAACCTGCTGGTCAACGGCTCGGCCGGGATCGCCGTGGGCATGGCGACCAACATCCCGCCGCACAACCTGACGGAGATCATCAACGCCTGTCTGGCCCTGATCGAAAACCCGGCGATCGACGTCGAGGGACTGATGCAGCACGTACCGGGGCCGGATTTTCCCACGGCGGGCATCATCAACGGCGTACGCGGTATCCATGAGGCGTATCACACCGGACGCGGGCGTATCTTTATCCGGGCGCGCAGCCACATAGAGGGCGACGAATCCAAAGGACGCCAGACGATCGTAGTGACCGAGCTGCCTTACCAGGTCAACAAGGCGCGCCTGCTGGAGAAGATCGCCGAGCTGGTCAAGGACAAGAAGATCGAGGGCATCTCGGGCCTGCGTGACGAGTCTGACAAGGATGGCATGCGCATGGTGATCGACCTCAAGCGCGGCGAGGTGGCCGAGGTCATCCTGAACAACCTCTACCAGCACACGCAGCTGCAGAGTGTTTTCGGTATCAATATGGTTGCCCTGGTCGATGGCCGGCCGCGTCTGCTGAATCTGAAGGAGTGCCTGGAGGCCTTCATCCGTCACCGCCGTGATGTGGTGACGCGGCGTACGCTGTTCGAGTTGCGCAAGGCGCGGCAGCGTGCGCACGTGTTGGAAGGTCTGGCGGTTGCGCTTGCCAATATCGATGAAGTGATCGCCCTCATCAAGGCGGCCGCGAACCGCGCCGAGGCGCGGCAGGCGCTGATGGAGCGGCTCTGGGCGCCGGGTGTGGTGACGGCCATGCTGGACCGTGCGGGTGCGGACGCCTCGCGTCCGGAAGACCTCGGAGACCAGTATGGACTGCACGAGGGAGGGTACCGCCTCTCCGATGTCCAGGCCCAGGCGATCCTGGACCTGCGACTGCACCAGTTGACCGGACTTGAACAGGACAAGATCGTCGGTGAATACAAGGAACTGCTGGAGGAGATACAGAAGCTGCTGAATATCCTCAGCGACCCGCAACGGCTGATGGAGGTGATCCGGGAGGAACTCGGGGGGTTGCGCGACCAGTTCGGGGACGAACGTCGCACCGAAATCATGATCGATCATACGGACCTCACGCTCGAGGATCTGATCACCGAGGAGGATGTCGTCGTTACGCTCTCGCATGCCGGCTATGCCAAGTCGCAGCCATTGAGCGATTATCGCGCCCAGCGCCGCGGCGGCCGCGGCAAGAGTGCAACCGATATCCGGGAAGAGGATTTCATCGACAAGCTGTTCGTCGCCAGCACGCACGACACCATTCTGTGCTTTTCGAGTCGCGGCAGGGTCTACTGGCTCAAGGTCTACGAGCTGCCACAGGCGGGCCGTGGCGCGCGCGGCAAACCGATCGTGAACCTGCTGCCGCTGGAGGCCGGTGAACGGATCAACGCCATACTGCCGGTGCGCGAGTTCTCCGAGGATCACTATATCTTCATGGCCACGGCGCAGGGCACGGTAAAAAAGACCTCCCTCTCGGAGTTCTCCCGGCCGCGCACCAGCGGCATCATCGCCGTGGGCCTGAATGAAGGTGACTATCTGATCGATGTCGCGATTACCGACGGGTCGCGGGATGTCATGTTGTTCAGCGATGCCGGCAAGGTGATACGTTTTGCCGAGAAGGATGTCCGGCCGATGGGAAGGACCGCCTGCGGTGTGCGCGGGATCAGGCTGGGTTCCGGACAGCATGTGATTTCCATGATCATCGCCGGTGACAGCCCGGTGTTGACCGCGACCGCCAACGGCTACGGCAAGCGCACGCTCGCCGACGACTACCCGGTCTATGGCCGCGGCAGCCAGGGGGTTATCGCCATCCAGGTCAGCGAACGCAATGGACCGGTGGTCGGTGCCGTGTCCGCCGACGATGCCGATGAGGTCATGCTGATCAGCAGCGGCGGTGTACTGGTGCGTATGCGGGTGCAGGAAATCTCCATCATGGGCCGCAATACCCAGGGCGTACGCCTGATTTCCCTGGCGGAGGAGGAATCCCTGGTCGGTATCGAGCGCATTGTCGAGGACAAGGGCGACGGGGAAGAACCGGTGGATGTCGATCCGGAGGATGTGACCGGGGGATAGACCGGTACCGGGACGGCGCTGCGGACGGGTGGTTTCATATCATTATCTGATGAGGTTGTGATGACGGATATCTATAATTTCAGCGCCGGGCCGGCGGTCCTGCCGCATCCGGTGCTGGTGCGCGCGCGCGATGAGCTTGTGGACTGGCAGGGTTCGGGTATGTCGGTGATGGAGATGAGCCACCGCGGCAAGGAGTTCCTCTCGATCGCGGCGCAGGCCGAGGCCGACCTGCGTGAACTGATGGGGATCGGCTCCGACTATCACGTGCTGTTCCTGCAGGGTGGCGCCACCAGCCAGTTCGCCATGGTGCCGATGAATCTGCTGCGCGGGCGCACGCAGGCCGACTATGTCAACACCGGCGCCTGGTCCAGGAAGGCGATCGGCGAGGCGAAGCGCTACTGTTCGGTGAATGTTGCGGCCAGCTCGGAGGTCACGAAATTCACCACGGTTCCGCCGCAGGACACCTGGAAGCTGGATCCGGCAGCCGCCTATGTGCATTACACTCCCAATGAAACCATCGGGGGTGTCGAATTCGACTGGATACCCGATACCGGCGGGGTGCCGCTGGTTGCGGACATGTCGTCGACGATCCTCTCCCGGCCCGTGGATGTGTCACGGTTCGGCCTGATCTATGCCGGTGCACAGAAGAATATCGGGCCGGCCGGCCTCACGGTGGTCATCGTTCGCAAGGACCTGGTCGGTGAGACCCTTGCCGGTACACCCTCGATGTTCGATTACCAGAAGCACGCGGACAACGGCTCCATGCTCAATACCCCGCCGACCTACAGCTGGTACCTGGCCGGTCTCGTGTTCCAGTGGCTAAAGGATCAGGGCGGGGTAGAGACCATGGCGGTCATCAATCAGCGCAAGTCCGAGGTGCTCTATGACGCCATCGGCGCCAGCGACTTTTATCATTGTCCCGTCGATGCCGCGTGCCGTTCCCGTATGAATGTGCCATTCACCCTGACCGACGCCGCGCTCGACGCGGATTTCCTCGCCGGGGCGACGGCGGCCGGACTGCTCGGTCTCAAGGGACACCGCTCCGTCGGCGGCATGCGCGCCAGCATCTACAACGCCATGCCGGAGGCGGGGGTCGCCGCGCTGGTCGATTTCATGAAGGAGTTCGAGCGCACCCGCGGATAATGCAGGGCTCAATATGCTTAGAGGATATTCAGTGCTCGTCCAATAATCACCGTTTTCAACGCAAAGGCGCAAAGAACGCAAAGTGTTTAATCGTTATTAGCAAAAGAATTTCTTTGCGTCCTTTGCGTCTTTGCGTTGAGTTTGTTTCTATATGGATCGACATTATTTATCGGGTTCCACACAATCGACAACATGCCTATGTACAAGATCCTGACACTCAATAATATCTCACCGGCCGGGCTGGGCCACCTGCCACGGGAGAGCTACGAGGTGGCCTCCGAAATCCAGCACCCCGATGCCATCCTGCTGCGCTCCTTCAACATGCATGAACTGGACATTGCCCCGACGGTGAAGGCTATCGGGCGCGCCGGGGCCGGCGTCAACAATATCCCGGTCGAGCGCATGAGCAAGACCGGCATCCCGGTATTCAACGCCCCGGGAGCGAATGCCAACGCGGTCAAGGAGCTGGTGATCGCCGGTATGCTGATGGGCGCGCGCAATCTCTGCCAGGGGTGGGATTTCGCCCGCAACCTGGAGGGTGATGACACGGAAGTCCACCGGCAGGTCGAGGCCGGCAAGAAACGGTTCGTCGGTGTTGAGCTGCCAGGCAAGACCCTGGGGGTTGTCGGATTGGGCGCGATCGGTGTCCAGGTAGCCAACGGTGCGCTGGCGCTCGGCATGAATGTCATCGGCCTGGATCCGGATATCACGGTGCAGCGCGCCTGGGAGGTGTCCTCGCAGGTGCGCAAGGCGGCCAGCATCGAAGAACTGCTGATGAATTCGGACTTCGTGACCTTTCACGTGCCGCTGGTGGATGCAACCCGCAGGATGATCAACGAAGATCGGTTGAAGCTGATCAGGGACAACACCGTCATACTCAATTTCTCGCGCAACGGCGTGGTTGACGACGCCGCCGTTGTGGCGGCAATCGACGCGGGCAAGGTGTATGCCTACGTCTGCGATTTTCCCAGCAACCTGCTGAAGAACCATCCCCGCGTCATCACCCTGCCGCACCTCGGTGCCTCCACGCACGAGGCGGAGGAGAACTGCGCGGTCATGGTCGTCGAGCAGGTCAGGGATTTTCTCGAGCACGGCAATATCCGCAATTCGGTTAACTTCCCGGAACTGTTCATGCCGCGCAACGGGGCATTCAGGGTGGCGATCGCCAATGAGAATGTACCCAACATGCTCGGCCAGATCTCGACCTGCATGGCGGACGCCGGCCTCAATATACTCGACATGCTCAACAAGTCGCGCGGCGGACTGGCCTACACCCTGGTCGATGTCGATGCGCCGCTGGGGCCGGAATGTCTCGGACGCATTTCGGAAATCAAGGGTGTGCTCACCGTGAGGGCTCTGTGACCGCCCGCACCCGTGTCCGGGCCAACGCCGCACCTCGCTGTGCCGCGCGCCGGATGCTCCCCGTTGCCTGAACCATGTCCGCCGAAAAGAAACTCGATGCCTTGCGCGACCGGATCGATGTGCTGGATGAACAGATCCAGCAGTTGATCACCGAGCGCGCCAGTTGCGCACGGCAGGTCGCGGAGGTGAAGACCGAACAGGGCGAAAACGCAGATTTCTATCGTCCGGAACGGGAGGCCGAAGTCCTGCGACGCGTCAGTGAAAGAAACACCGGGCCGCTTCCCGTCGAGGAGATGGTGCGCCTGTTCCGGGAAATTATGTCGGCCTGCCTGGCGCTGGAAAAACCCCTGTCGATCGCCTTCTTCGGTCCGGAAGGCACCTTCACCCAGGCGGCGGCTCTGAAACACTTCGGCCATTCCGTAAGTACCCTGGCACTGGACGGAATCGATGCCGTCTTCCGGGAAGTGGAGGCCGGCGCCGCCGATTACGGCGTTGTCCCGGTCGAGAACTCGAGCGAGGGCGTCATCACCCACACACTGGACATGTTCCAGCGCTCACCGCTTGGCATCTGCGGGGAAGTCGAACTGCGCATCCACCATCATTTGCTGGCGGCGAACGCAGAGCGCTCCGGAATCAGGCGTGTACTGGCCCATCAGCAGGCGCTGGCCCAGTGTCGCGGCTGGCTGGATGCCAATCTGCCGCAGGTCGAGCGCATTGCGGTTGCCAGCAATGCCGAGGCTGCCCGCCTGGTCGTGGATCAGTCGGGCGATGCCGCCATCGCGGGGGAAATGGCCGCCGAGTTGTATGGCCTGATGACGGTTGCCCGCAATATCGAGGATCAGCCGGACAATACCACCCGCTTTCTCGTCATCGGCAATCAGCGTGTCCTGCCCAGCGGGGTGGACAAGACCTCGATACTGGTTTCCGTACACAACCAGCCGGGCGCGCTGTTCGGCCTGCTCCAGCCGATAGCGCAGAATGGCATCAGCATGACCCGTATTGAGTCCCGTCCATCCCGCCAGGGCGTGTGGCAATACATGTTCTATATCGATCTGGAAGGGCATCGCAATGATGCGCCGGTGGCGGCGGCGCTGGCGGAGCTGAAGAACCAGGCATTTGTGGTCAGGGTGCTCGGATCCTATCCCCGGGCCGTCCTCTAGGAGCCTGTCCAGGTAAGGATGATACCGCGTATGCGTTATGACGAACTGGCGGTACCGGGCGTGCGTGCCCTGCAGCCCTATCAACCGGGCATGCCGCTGGTCGAGCTGGAACGCCGGTACGGAATCCGGAACGCGATCAAGCTGGCTTCCAATGAAAACCCCCTGGGGCCGGGTCCGCGCGCCCTGGCGGCTGCGCGCGAGGCGCTTGCGGACTGCGCGCGCTATCCCGAGGGCAGCGGTCATCTGCTGTGCGCGCGCCTCGCCGCCCGGCATGGCGTTGCGTCGGACGCGATCACGCTCGGCAACGGTTCCAACGACGTGCTCGACATGATTGCCCGGGTCTTCCTGGGACCGGGCGTCGAGGCGGTCTATTCCCGGCATGCCTTCGCCGTCTACCCGATCGCCGTGCAGGCGGTCGGCGCCACGGCCCGAATCGCTCCCGCGAATGATGGCAGCGGCGGACCCGCCTACGGACATGACCTGGCGGCGATGCGTTCTCTGGTCGGACCGCTGACCCGTGTCGTGTTTATCGCCAACCCCAACAACCCGACGGGAACCTGGCTGGGAGAAAAGGAGCTGCATGACTTCGTGATCGGCCTGCCGGATCACGTCATGGCGGTTATCGACGAGGCCTACTTTGAATATGTGACGCAAGCGGAATATCCGGACACGACCCGCTGGCTTGCCGATTGTCCCAATCTGATCGTGACGCGGACCTTTTCCAAGGCCTACGGCCTGGCCGGTCTGCGCGCGGGCTATGCGGTCTCCTCCCCGGAGGTCGCGCAGCTGCTGAATCGTGTTCGGCAGCCATTCAACATCAACAGCATCGCCCAGGCGGCGGCGCTGGCGGCACTGGATGACGCGGCACACCTGGAGAAAAGCCTACGCCTCAACCGGGAGGGAATGGAACAGCTGGCATCCGGTTTCAGACGGCTGGGTCTGACCTTTCTCGATTCGGTGGGAAATTTCGTCGTGGTCGACATTGGGTTGGCGGCGGCGGGAATCCATGAACAATTGTTGAGGAAGGGCGTGATCGTGCGCCCGATCGCCAATTACGGTATGCCGAACCATTTGCGCGTGACGGTCGGACTGCCCGAAGAGAACGCGCGCTTTCTGGAAGTCCTCGAACAGGTGCTGGCGTGATCAACCGCCTGTGCATCATCGGGGTGGGGCTGATCGGGGGCTCGCTCGCCCGTGCGCTCCGGGCGGCGGGATACTGCGGGGAAGTGATCGGTGCCGGGCGCGATCCGGCCCATCTGCGGCAGGCGGTCGATCTGGGCGTCATCGACCGTTTCGAGACCGAGCCGGGAAAGGCCGTGGCGGGCGCGGATATGGTGCTGCTGGCGGTTCCACTGGGCGCCATGGGCGGCGTCTTCGCGGCCATACGCGGTCATCTCGCCGAGGGCGCGGTGTTGACGGATGCAGGCAGCGCCAAGGTCAGTATCATCGACGCGGCCCGTTCGGCATTCGGCCGTGTGCCGGAGTATTTTGTTCCCGGACACCCCATTGCCGGAACCGAGAACAGTGGTGTGGCGGCATCGGTTCCCGACCTGTACAGGAATCGCCGCGTGATCCTGACGCCGCAGGAATACACCGATCCCGCGGCCGTGTCGCGGGTACGCGCCATGTGGGAGGCGGCCGGCGCGCATGTCAGCGAGATGGAGCCGGTGCATCATGATGCCGTGCTGGCGGCGACCAGCCATCTGCCGCATGTGCTGGCGTTTACGCTGGTGGATAGCCTGGCGCGCCTGGATGATCGCGAGGAGATCTTCGCCTACGCGGCCGGTGGCTTTCGCGACTTTACCCGCATCGCATCCAGCGATCCGGTCATGTGGCGCGATATCTGTCTGGCCAATGGCGATGCCATCCGTCGCATGATCGATCGTTATATCGATGACCTCAAGACAATCAACAAGGCGGTGAGTGAACATGACGGTAACCGTCTGCTGGAGATATTTACCTCCGCCAAGCAGGCGCGCGACCGCTTCACCGGGAACTAGGAGCCTGTCGGACTTAGGTGATCGTAGCGAGCATGGTGGGAGAGCGAGCACAGAGGTTCACGATATCGAGGCGCATAGTGGTTCTATGCAACGAAATATCGGGGGAGAGCGGAGCGAGGGGGTGATGGGCCGCTCTCCCGCCAGCGCAGTAGATCAATCCTAAGTCCGACAGGCTCCTAGCACACCGTCTTCACCGCTGAGACGCAAAGAACGCAGAGAAATTCTTTAATGAGAACAATGAACCAACTTCGCGCCTTTGCGGCGAGTAAACCCTGTAGGGACAGACATGCCTCAAGAGGCATCAGCGGTGACCGGACTGTGCTGCTGTTGGCGACATCATTGAGACAGTGACAGTCTATTCATGACAGACAAGAATACGACACGGTTCCGGGTCGCACCTGGCGGGAAACTCACGGGTCGTGTGCGTGTGCCGGGTGACAAATCGATTTCCCACCGCTCGATCATGCTGGGTTCGCTGGCCGAGGGAATGACCGAGGTCTCCGGGTTTCTCGAGGGAGAGGACAGTCTGGCGACGCTGGCGGCGTTCAGGTCCCTGGGGGTGACGATCGAAGGTCCCGAGCAGGGTCGGGTTGGCATCCACGGCGTCGGCCTGCGGGGTCTTGCGGCGCCCGGGCAGGCGCTCGATCTGGGGAATTCCGGAACCTCCATGCGTTTGATGGCCGGCCTGCTCGCGGGGCAGGCATTCGACACCACGCTGACCGGGGATGCCTCGCTCTCGGGTCGGCCGATGAAACGGGTGGTCGAGCCGTTGACGCGCATGGGGGCGCATATCACCCCGACGGATGCCGGGACGGCGCCGCTTCTCATCAAGGGAGGCATGCAGCTGCGGGGCATCGACTATGCCATGCCGGTGGCGAGTGCGCAGGTCAAATCCTCTCTTCTGCTGGCCGGCTTGTATGCGAGCGGCAGGACCTGCGTCACGGAACCGGCTCCGACCCGCGATCACACCGAACGCATGCTGGTCGGCATGGGATACCCGCTGCGGCGTGAAGCCGGCCGGGTCTGTCTCGAAGGCGGGCATGCGCTGCGCGGGATCTCGATCGACATTCCCGCGGATATCTCCTCGGCGGCCTTCTTCCTGGTGGGGGCGAGCATCGCGCCCGGCTCTGACCTGATCCTGGAACATGTCGGCATCAACCCGACACGCACCGGCGTGATCAACATTTTGCAGCGTATGGGGGCCTCGATACGGATCGAGAACCGGCGTGAGGCGGGGGGTGAGCCGGTAGCGGATCTGCATGTCAGGTCAGCATCACTGCACGGCATCGATATTCCGTCCGAACTGGTGCCGTTGGCCATCGATGAATTTCCGGTACTGTTCGTGGCGGCGGCGTGTGCCAGCGGCCGCACTGTATTGACCGGGGCGCAGGAATTGCGCGTCAAGGAGAGCGACCGCATCCAGGTGATGGCCGACGGATTGAGGACGCTCGGCATCAGCGCCACCGCAACCCCCGATGGCATGATTGTCGAGGGGGGTGCAATTAGGGAGCGGGATGATTGACAGTCACGGCGATCATCGCATCGCCATGGCCTTCGCCATGGCCGCGTTACGCGGGGAGGGGGCGATTGATATCCTCGATTGTGCCAACGTGAACACCTCATTCCCGGGATTTGTCGGACTGGCGACACGCGCCGGGTTGCAGATCGGACACAACGGTCGTAACGGGTAAAATAACTGCAGATATCCTGAGATGAATGGTATCTGGTCAAGCCCGATCACACCTCTATGGCCACGGAACCACACGGAATACAGGCTCTTTTTTCCCGTGTCTTTCGTATGCTTCCGTGGATATTTATCGCGCCAGGGCCTTAATCAGTGTCTGTCCATAAACACCGTGTTCACCGTAAAGATGCAAAGGGCGCAGAGAAATTCTTTAATGAAAACAATTAAACACTTTGCGTTCTTTGCGTCTTTGCGGTGAGTTTATTTCATTATGGATGACCACTTATTAAAGTGTCATTCATATCCTGAGATCAATATAGTGGATAAGCCTCGATGACATTGGATACTCCCTCCCGCGACAGCAAGGCCCAGGTGATCACGATTGATGGTCCGAGCGGCTCCGGCAAGGGGACCATCAGCCAGCAACTGGCGGGGGAACTCGGCTGGCATTACCTCGACAGCGGTGCACTCTATCGCCTGCTCGCCTGCGCGGCTTCGAGAGACGGCATTGCTCTGGATGATGCAGCAAGTCTGATCGCTCTGGTGGACCGAATCGAGGCGGAATTCGGTTTCTCATCGGACGGCAGGGAATGCATCCTGCTGGATAAAGAGGACGTTACGGCTCGCTTGCGCACCGAGGAATGCGGAAGCGCCGCCTCGAAACTTGCCAGTTTGCCGGAGGTGCGCACCGCCCTGCTGGCCTGGCAACGGCGCTATCGCAGATTACCCGGTCTGGTAGCGGACGGACGCGATATGGGCACCGTGGTTTTTCCGGATGCCACCCTCAAGATATTTCTCACGGCAAGCCCCGAGGAGCGCGCCCGAAGAAGATATAAGCAGTTGAAAGAAAAGAATATTGAGGCAAGCCTCGAGGGCATTCTTGAGGACACCCGGTCACGGGACCTGCGCGACCGGACGCGTCCCGTCGCGCCTCTCGTGCCGGCCGAGGATGCGTTCATACTTGACAACGAGGGGCAGGATGTTGGCGTGACCCTTGCCATCATCCTTGAACGGTTCCAAACAAAATCTTAAAAATTCCTTGTACAATTAGTATGATAGAATTTAATATGGTGTTCTGGTGATCCGGCCCGCGCCGGATTGTGTTGATAACTGACCCACGGTATCGCCTGATGCTGTGGTTATGCATAGTGACTGCATAAGATGCAGTTCAAGGACTCACTACTCCCATGACTGAAAGTTTTGCTGAAATGTTTGAACAGAGCCTTGCCCACCAGGAATTGAGGCGGGGCGCCGTCATCACTGGTACGGTTATTGATATCCAGCCCGATGTCGTTGTCATCAACGCCGGCCTGAAGTCCGAAGGCGTCATTCCCATCGAGCAGTTCAGGAATGCCCTGGGAGAACTGGAGGTAACGCTCGGCGATGAGGTGGAAGTCTCGCTGGAGGCCATTGAAGATGGCTTCGGCGAAACGAAGCTGTCTCGTGAAAAGGCAAAACGTGATCAGGTGTGGCGGCGTCTGGAAAAGGCGTTCGAAAATGAGGATATCGTCAAGGGCGTCATCAGCGGCAAGGTCAAAGGCGGATTTACCGTCGACATCGAGGATATCCGCGCCTTCCTGCCCGGTTCGCTGGTCGATGTGCGCCCGGTTCGCGACCCTGTTTATCTCGAAGGCAAGGAACTCGAGTTCAAGGTCATCAAGCTCGACAAGCGCCGCAACAATGTTGTGGTGTCCCGCCGCGCCGTCGTGGAGACCGAGTTCAGCGCGGAACGCGAGGCCTTGCTGGAGAGCCTGCAGGAAGGGCAGATTGTCAAGGGTATCGTCAAGAATCTTACGGATTACGGCGTATTTGTGGACCTCGGCGGGATCGATGGTCTGTTGCACATTACCGATATGGCCTGGAAGCGCGTCAAGCATCCTTCCGAGATTGTCGAGGTTGGTCAGGAGATCGATGTCAAGGTCCTCAAGTTCGATCGCGAACGCAATCGTGTGTCGCTGGGCATAAAGCAGCTTGGCCAGGATCCCTGGGCCGACCTGGCGCGCCGCTATCCCTCAAATACGCGTCTGTTCGGCAAGATCACCAACATCGCCGATTACGGTTGTTTCGTGGAAATCGAGGAGGGCGTCGAGGGCCTGGTGCATGTTTCCGAAATGGACTGGACCAACAAGAACGTCAATCCTTCCAAGGTCGTACATGTCGGGCAGGAAGTCGAGGTCATGGTGCTCGATATCGACGAGGAACGCCGTCGCATCTCGCTCGGTATCAAGCAGTGTTTCGCGAATCCCTGGGATGAGTTCGCCGCCACGCACAACAAGGGTGATCACGTCAGCGGGTCTATCAAGTCCATTACCGATTTTGGCATCTTCATCGGTCTGGATGGCGGCATCGACGGTCTGGTCCATCTGTCGGATATTTCCTGGAATGAAACCGGTGAAGAGGCCGTACGCAACTATCAGAAAGGCGATGTCATCGAGGCGGTGGTTCTCTCCGTTGATCCGGAGCGCGAAAGAATTTCGCTCGGGGTGAAGCAACTCGAGAAGGACCCGTACTCCAATTTTGTCGCCGAACACAGCAAGGGGAGCATCGTCAAGGGCGTAGTCAGGGAAGTCGATGCCAAGGCCGCCATCATTGATCTCGGGGACGGGGTTGAAGGCACGTTGCGGGCGTCAGAGTTGTCACGTGACAGGATCGAGGACGCACGCACCGTGCTGACGGTTGGCGAGGAAGTCGAGGCCAAGTTCATGGGGGTGGACCGCAAAAACAGAACCATCAGCCTGTCCATCAAGGCGAAGGACAACGATGATGAGGCGGCCATGTTGCAGGATTATGGCGCCGACAACGCCGAGGCCACGACCAATCTGGGCGATGTGCTCAAACGGCAACTGGGCGGTGATGAATAATACTCAGCTAAAACTGGTTATTACGGAAACGGTATAATCCGGGTGGTGGAGCAAATGACAAAGTCTGAACTTATCGAAATTCTTGCGAGCAAGAACAGTCACCTCAACCATAAGGATGTTGAACTGGCCGTGAAGAGCCTGCTGGAGCAGATGAGTCAGGCGCTTGCTACCGGCCAACGGATTGAAATCCGGGGGTTCGGAAGTTTCTCCCTGCATTACCGCCCGCCACGTATTGGCCGGAATCCCAAAACGGGCGATTCGGTGGCGCTGGCATCCAAATACGTACCGCATTTCAAACCGGGCAAGGAATTGCGGGAACGGGTCAACGGTCACACCCAGTCCATGGAGGATATATAACCGCGAATCGGGGTGCCGCTATGCTGCACCACACGGGTCCGCGCGTTATCGTGGCGCTCGATTATCCGGATGCGGACTCCGCCTGGCGGCTGGTCAGGCGGCTTGAGCCTGCCCAGTGCAGGCTCAAGGTCGGCAAGGAACTGTTTACCGTTGCCGGTCCGGACTTCGTCCGCCGGCTGGTCGATCACGGTTTCGATGTTTTTCTTGACCTGAAATTTCACGATATTCCCAGCACGGTAGCCAGTGCCTGCCGTTCCGCCGCCCGACTAGGGGTCTGGATGATGAACGTTCACGCACTGGGTGGCGAACGAATGCTCACCGCCGCGCGGGAAGCACTCAGCGAACTGGTTCATCCCCCTCTCCTGATAGCGGTCACCATTCTCACCAGCATGGATGAAACGGACCTGAGGTCAATCGGTCTGGAGGGAAGTCCGGAAGACCACGTGGCTCGTCTGGCGGTCCTGGCGCATGACTGTGGTCTCGATGGTGTCGTCTGTTCGTCCAGGGAAACGGCTGGGCTCAGGGAACGGTTTGGCGCCGGATTCCGGCTCGTCACCCCCGGCATCCGGCCCTCCGGCAGTAAACTTGATGACCAGCGACGTGTCATGACGCCGGCTGACGCTGTCAGGAATGGGTCGACCTATCTCGTTATCGGCCGACCGATCACGCAGGCGGACGACCCTTTGGGTATTTTGCTTACAATAAATTCGGAACTGGACGCATTGAGTTGATCACCCCGCGTGGTACCCTGAATGTGTGCGGTGCATCCTGATAGCCCGTCGGGGTGGATACACGGCATGTGCGTTACACCAAGGATGATCATAACGGAAAGGAGTCCGGAATATGTCCATTATCAGATTCATGTTGTTGTTTGCAATGCTGCTCACAGCCTCTGTCGGGGCGCTGGCGGACCCGGTTGACATCAATACGGCTGATGCCGATTCGCTTGCCGCCGGCATCGATGGCGTCGGTACGCAAAAGGCGATGGCCATCATCAAGTACCGTGAGGCAAATGGCCCATTCTCCAGCGTCGAGGAACTTGCCAATGTGCAGGGCATCGGGATGAAAACCGTGGACAGGAACCGCAGTAACCTGTCCGTCGCCAAACCCTCGGAGTGAGCCACGAATAAACCGCTCACGATTTTCCTCCAGGTAAACGGGAAGGCGCCTCGACGAGGCGCCTTTTTTTGCTTACAGGGACGTAAGTACATCGCGGAGCGCAGGGATGCGCGGGAGCGATGAGCTGCCGTAGTACATCGCGGAGCGCAGGGATGCGCGGGAGCGATGAGCTGCCGTAGTACATCGCGGAGCGCAGGGAGAAGGTGAGACCGCTTAGCGGTCGAGAGACTGGCCTGGGCCATGCGCGGGAGCGATGAGCTGCCGTAGTACATCGCGGAGCGCAGGGACGGCAGTTCTCGCACGTCCTTGTGCTTCACAGCACTCGGACTTCCTGTCCAAGGCGCGGGAGTGATGAGCCGCCTGTTCATAAACCATACCCCGCCGTCTGTCTGGCGGTAACCGTGGAATAGACCCTTCAGCCTGGCGTGCAGCGACTTGAAGAGGACCGCCCGAATGGACGGATGACGACAAAAACATCTGGAAACATGGAGATAGGCATCGTCGTTAAATGGTCCGCGGGTGCCGTGGACCGTGAGTGATGACATGATGGCGGCTATTGACTACTATGGTCACCGGTACTGAGTCCCTAACTGGATGAAATTCAATAAATAACGGAAACGGCCGATGATTGTGGCAGCTATACCAGGCCAGCTCTCAAAGTTAACTCATCGCGTACAGACCCTATGAAACTGATTCCGGTAATCCTCACTGGTGGCGCGGGTTCGCGGCTGTGGCCGCTGTCGCGTGAACACTACCCGAAACCGCTGCTGCCGCTGACATCGGAGCGCAGCCTGTTGCAGGATACGTCCACACGTCTGGAGGGTCTGCCGGAGGTAGGCGACGCTGTGTATGTCTGCAACGAAGAGCACCGCTTTCTGGTTGCCGAACAGGTGGCTGCGCTGGGCAAAACACCGCAAACCATCATCCTCGAACCCGAGGGGAGGAATACTGCCCCTGCGCTGACTCTGGCGGCCCTGTATCTTTCGCACCGCGAACCCGATTCCCTGATGGTGGTGATGCCTGCGGATCATGTGATTACAGATCGCGCGGGGTTTATTGAAGCGGTGCGCACGGGGTGCGAACCGGCCGCCGCGGGCAGTCTGGTGACCTTCGGTGTGGTGCCGGACGCGCCCGAGACCGGGTACGGTTACATCAGGCGAGGCGCTGAACTCGCAGGCGGTCAGGTCTTCGGCGTGGCGCGTTTTGTGGAAAAACCGGATCTGGAAACCGCCACCCGTTACATGGACGATGGTGACTATTACTGGAACAGTGGAATTTTCCTGATTCACACCAAACGCTGGCTGGAGGAAATCGGTCGCTTCCGTCCGGACATCCTCGGGGCTTGCGAGTCAGCCATGGAGCGCGGCAACCAGGACAGTGATTTCTACCGCGTCTTCCGCACGGCCTTTCTGGACTGTCCGAGTGACTCGATCGACTACGCGGTCATGGAGAAAACCGACAACGCTGCGGTGGTGCCCTTCAGCGCGGGCTGGTCGGATGTCGGCGCCTGGTCCGCGTTATGGAACGTGTGCCCCCGGGACGCCGACGGCAATGTCATCCAGGGCGATGTCATCGCCGAGGATACGCACAATGCGTTATTGTATGCCCAGTACCGCTGTCTGGCGACGGTGGGGCTGGATGACATCATCGTGGTGGAGACAGCCGATGCCGTGCTGGTGGTCAGCAAGGACCGGGCCCAGGACGTCAAGAAAATCGTCAATATCCTGAAATCGCGCAAGCGCGTGGAATGCAAGGTGCACCGGCGAGTCTACCGGCCGTGGGGTTCCTATGAAGGCATCGATTCCGGGTCGCGTTTCCAGGTCAAGCGCCTGACCGTCAAACCCGGCGCGGCGTTGTCGCTGCAGATGCATCACCACCGCGCCGAGCACTGGGTGGTGGTCAGGGGGACGGCAAGGGTGACCTGCGGCGAGAACATGTTCAACCTGCACGAAAACGAATCCACCTATATACCCATCGGGGAAAAGCATCGTCTGGAAAACCCGGGCAACATACCGCTGGAGATCATCGAAATACAATCCGGCAGCTATCTCGGCGAGGATGATATCGTACGATTTGAAGACGTCTATGACCGGTGTCAGGCCAGTTCATAGCACAACACAAGGTTGGAAACCATGAACAGAAAAGTAACGAAGGCCGTGTTCCCCGTCGCCGGCCTGGGAACACGATTCCTGCCGGCGACCAAGGCCAATCCGAAGGAAATGCTGCCCATCGTGGACAAGCCGCTGATCCAGTATGCGGCGGAAGAGGCGGTCAAGTCCGGGATCAACGAATTGATTTTCGTGACAAGCAGCAGCAAACGCGCTATCGAGGATCATTTTGACAAGAACTATGAGCTCGAAACGGAACTGTCGCATCGCGGCAAAACCCAGCTGCTTTCCATCATTCAGAACGTGGTGCCGAAAGATGTCACCTGTGTCTATGTACGCCAGCCCGAGGCTTTGGGGCTGGGCCACGCCGTGCTGTGCGCCAGGCCTGTGGTGGGCGATGATCCCTTCGCGGTGATACTGGCGGACGATCTGATCGAGTGTGCGACCGAGTGCTGTCTGAGCCAGATGGTGAGCGTATACAGCGAACATGGCTGCAGCATACTGGGCGTGGAAGAGGTTCCAAGGAGTGAAACCGACAGGTACGGGATCGTGGATCCTGCCTCGACCAGCGGCCGGAACAGCATCGTAAGGAATATCGTGGAAAAGCCGGCGCCGGAAGCCGCCAGATCAAACCTCGCCGTGGTGGGCCGATACATCCTCAGTCCGCGGATCTTTGCCCATCTGCAAACGATACCTCGCGGCGCCGGCGGGGAAATACAGCTTACCGACGCCATAGAACAACTGTTGAAGGAAGAGCAGGTGCTGGCGTATCGCTTTGAAGGAAAACGCTATGACTGCGGCAGCAAGCTGGGTTATCTGCAGGCGACGGTCGAGTATGCGCTGCGGCACCCGGAACTGCGTGATGCCTTCCGTGATTACCTCGTGGCGGAACTGGGCATGGAAGCGGACAAGGGGCTGCTCAGGAACCACAACTGACAATTATTACCGCCGGCGGCAATTCCCGGCGGGATGAGAATGGCTCACCAGCAAGGACGTATCCGAGAACGGGTGCGAGCTGGTTGACCGTATACCAATCCGCGGGGCGTGTCATGGACTTGGCCAACCTTGTCCACAAACCGCGGTCGCACCAACATGGAGCAATGATTTCCATATCATTGTTAACCGGTGGTTTATCGGGCGTCAGAGGCGGAATATTTTTATTTGCAGTCCACGTGAAATTGTAGAAACGGCATTCCCTCCTGAAATCCTCCTGCAGATCAATTACCATTCAGAACACTCGAATACGCAAACCCTCCTGGCACTCGCTGGATACGGAGTTCTAAATGTGTGGAATCTGCGGAGAAATCCGCTTCGATGGATCCCGGCCCCGAGTCGAAGTCCTGCAGGCCATGAATGCCATGCTGGAACCGCGCGGCCCCGACGCCGGCGGACTTTTCCAGATGAATCACCTGGCGGTCGCGCATCGACGCCTGAAGATCATCGATCTTTCCGAACATGCGCAACAGCCGCTGGTCGATAACGAACTCGGTATCGGTATCGTCTTCAATGGCTGTATCTACAACTACCGGGAGTTGCGCACCGAATTACGTGCACTCGGTTACCGCTTTTTCTCCGACGGCGACACCGAAGTCATCCTGAAAAGCTATCACGCCTGGGGAACCGGCTGTGTCGAGCGATTCCACGGCATGTTCGCCTTCGCCATCTGGGAACGCGACTCGGGCCGTCTCGTGCTGGCGCGCGACCGCCTCGGCATCAAGCCGCTGTACATATCAGAGCACAACAATGGACTGCGTTTTGCGTCCACGCTTCCCGCATTGCTCGCCGGCGGCGACATCGATACGTCCATCGACCCGGTCGCGCTGCATCACTACATGAGCTTTCATGCCGTGGTGCCCGCGCCGCACACGATACTGAAGGGCGTACGCAAGCTGCCACCGGCCACCATCCGTATCATCGAAGCGGACGGACGCATTCGCGATCACCGTTACTGGTCGCTGCGCTTCGAGACGTCGCGCGAAGAAGCGGACCTCGACTACGAGGACTGGCAGGAGCGCACCCTGAATGCGCTGCGCACCGCAGTCGAACGCCGTCTGGTGGCGGACGTCCCGGTCGGCGTGCTGCTCTCGGGCGGTCTGGATTCAAGCCTCATCGTCGGGCTGCTCGCCGAGCAGGGGCAACAGGGACTGAACACCTTCTCGGTGGGCTTTGAAGCGGCGGGCGGTGAAAAAGGCGACGAATTCGAATACTCCGATATCGTCGCCCGGCATTTCGGCACCGACCACCACAGGATATTCGTCGATTCCGGACGTTTGCTGCCGGCGCTTCAGCAGTGCGTGCATGCCATGAGTGAACCCATGGTCAGCCACGATGCCATCGGTTTCTACCTGCTGTCCCAGGAGGTTTCGAAACACGTCAAGGTGGTGCAAAGCGGCCAGGGCGCCGACGAGGTGTTCGCCGGTTACCACTGGTATCCGCCGCTGCTCGAGTCTGATGATCCGTTAGACACCTATGCCGGCGTTTTCTTCGACCGCGATCACGCCGGTTATGCCCGCGCGATACATCCTGACCTGCTGGGCGACGATTACAGTCGCGCCTTTGTCGAACAGCACTTCGCCATGCCTGGCGCCAGACGAGGCATCGATCGCGCCTTGCGGCTGGACACCACGATCATGCTGGTCGACGACCCGGTGAAACGCGTCGACAACATGACGATGGCCTGGGGGCTCGAGGCGCGCGTGCCCTTCCTCGATCACGAACTGGTCGAACTGGCGGCGCGCATTCCGGCGGAGTTCAAACTCGCATCGGAAGGGAAGGGCGTTCTGAAAGAAGCGGCGCGCAGCGTCATCCCGAGCGAGGTCATCGACCGGCCGAAAGGCTACTTCCCGGTGCCGGCGCTCAAGTATATCCAGGGCGAATATCTGGATTTCGTGCGCGATGTCCTCGACAGCGATCGGGCGATGCAGCGCACGCTCTACCGGCGTGATTATGTTGACCGGTTGCTCGCAGATCCCGGAGCCCACATCACGCCATTGCGGGGATCCAAGCTATGGCAGATCACGCTGCTCGAGTACTGGCTGCAACAGCACGGACTCTAGCGAGCGAGAGGATTCAGCATGAATATCAACGAACGTCTACGCCTGCGCCTTGAGCGGTGCCGTTCGGGCCGCGCCAACTTGCAGACGCCGGGTCAGACCAGTCAGGATGTCTGCGAAAATGCCGTCGTCGATTGTGGCTGGGGTCGACTGATTTTCGCACAGACCTTCGTCGATTCGGGTGAGATGGTCGCCACGCTGCGCAAGGAACGACCAAATCGACGCGACATTGCGCTGTACGTCTCGGACCCCCACGTCGCCGTCTCCCTGGCGCCGCAGGAGGTCTTTCTCGACCCCTCCCATACCTTCCGCCTGTGGCTGGATCGCTACCAGCCCGCGCACCTGCGCACCCGGGGATTCACCATCCGGTTGCTGAACAGTCCGGAAGACGCCGAAGCCGTACATAACCTCTACATACGCCGCCACATGGTGCCGCCGAGCGCCGACTTTCTCTGGGAACACCGTGCCTCGCGCATGCTCACCTACCTGCTTGCGGTGGATACCGACGAGGGCCACGTTCTCGGGGTCGTCACCGGTGTGGATCACAAGGCGGCATATGGAGACCCCGAGAGCGGCTCCAGTCTGTGGGCGCTGGCCGTGGATCCGCAGGTCAACGTACCGGGTATCGGCCAGGCCCTGGTGCGCCAGATCGCCGAACACTATCAGGCGCGCGGCCGTACCTACCTGGATCTGTCCGTGATGCATGACAACACGCATGCCATTCGGCTCTATCAGAAGCTCGGATTCGAGCGCGTACCGGTGTTTGCACTGAAGCACAAGAATCCGCACAACGAACCGTTGTTCACCGGCGACGACGTCGGCGAGAGCCTGAATCCCTACGCACGCATCATCATTCGCGAAGCCCAGAAACGGGGTATCTATATCCAGGTGATCGACGCCGAGGGCGGCTACTTCGAATTGAGCTTCGGCGGCCGCAGCATTGTGTGCCGTGAATCCCTGACCGAACTCACCACGGCGATCGCCATGAGTCGCTGCGATGACAAGACAACGACGCATCGCCTGCTGAGTGAAGCCGGCTTGCGGGTTCCGGCACAGCTCAGGGTCGATAATGAACAACAGGCGCTGGATTTTCTGAAAGAGTGCGGTTCGGTCGTCGTCAAGCCGGCGCGCGGCGAGCAGGGCGCGGGCATCAGCGTCGATGTGCGCGACGCGGACTCCCTGCGCATGGCCATCAGTGAAGCACATACCGTTTGTGACAAGGTGATCCTGGAGGAATATGTCAGCGGTGACGACCTGCGCATCATCGTCATCGGCGAGGAAGTGGTCGCCGCGGCGGTGCGCAAGCCGGCGCAGATCATCGGCAACGACAAGGATTCGGTGCGGACGCTTATTGAAAAGCAGAGTCGCCGGCGCGCCGCCGTCACCGGTGGCGAAAGCCGGATCCCGCTCGATCGCGAGACGGAGCGGTGCGTCAATGAGGCCGGTTACGAACTCGACAGCGTGTTGGCGGAAAGTGAATGTCTGAAAGTACGCAAGACCGCCAACCTGCACACGGGAGGCACCATTCACGACGTGACTCCCCGCCTGCACAAGACATTGCGCACGGCGGCCATCGACGCGGCCCGGGCGATTGACATCCCGGTCACCGGGCTGGATTTTATTGTCCCGGCGGTCGACGGTCCGGAATATGCCATCATCGAGGCGAACGAGCGCCCTGGCCTGGCGAATCATGAGCCCCAGCCTACCGCGGAACGCTTTATTGACCTGTTGTTCCCCCAGACCGCGGTGCGCTGAACCGGCAAAGAGGAAGCATGAAAAAGCTGCCCATAGACCAGACCTATGTCCTGAACACCCTGGTGAAACTGCTGCGCATACCCAGCCCCAGCGGTTATACCGACCGTATTGTGCACTTCATGAGCGAATGCCTGGAGCAGCTGGGCGTGGATTTCGAACTCACCCGCCGCGGCGCCATACGCGCCACCCTCAAGGGGAAGCGCAGCAGCCCCGACCGGGCGATCGTGGCCCACCTCGACACGCTGGGCGCCATGGTCAAGGGGCTGAAGGCCAACGGGCGTGTTCAAGTGGTGCCGGTAGGTCACTGGAATGCCCGTTTTGCCGAAGGGGCGCGCGTCACGCTGTTTGCCGATCTCGGCGCTTACCGCGGGACCCTGCTTCCTCTGAAGGCATCGGGGCACACCTTCGCCGCCGAAGTCGACCAGCAACCGTCGAGCTGGGAAAACATTGAAATGCGCATCGACGAACGCTGCCACAGCCTCGAGGATCTGCTGCGGCTCGGCATCCATATCGGGGATTTCATCGCGGTGGACCCGCAGCCGGACATGATGGAAAACGGTTTTATCGTGTCGCGCCATCTCGACGACAAGGTGGGCGTGGCCGTGCTGCTGGGCGCCATGAAGGCCGTCATCGAAGCAGACGTTCCTCTGCCCCTGGACTGCCATCCGCTTTTCACCATATCGGAAGAGGTGGGCTCCGGAGCTTCGGCAATCCTGCACGGTGATATCGCCGAGATGTTGACGCTGGACAATGGCACCACCGCGCCGGGTCAGAACTCCAGCGAATATGGCGTGACTATCTGTATGGCCGACATGGCCGGCCCGTTCGACTACCATCTGACGCACCGTTTGTTGCAGATCTGCCAGGAGTTCGAGATTCCGCATCAGCGCGACGTGTTTCGTTATTACCGCTCCGACAGCGCTTCCGCCGTGGAGGCCGGAAACGATCTGCGCACGGCGCTGGCAGCATTCGGGGTGGACGGTTCCCATGGCTGGGAACGCATCCACTGGAGCGCGCTGGAGTCACTGGCGCAGCTGGTGGCGCTCTACATGCAGTCCGCACCGCTCTACGAACGCGATCGCAGCGCGCGCGGTCCACTGCCCGGATTCCCGACCATGCCCGGCTGACCCGGCCGCGGACAGTCGATTCATCACGGGCCGTTGTCACGAAACCCCGAGTTGAGTCGTACGGTCAGGAAATTTGGGGAGCCAGTTACCCGCCACGCGCATGGCGGCTGAAATGGCAGGGTGACGCGTTGCTCGAAGGCTGTCTCTTGTCAAGAGTACGAACGGGTTGCCATCGGACTTTACATCTGGCTCTTCGCAGCGGTTACCAGAAATACCGGATATCCCTTGCCATCTTTCATCACAGTGTGCGCAGTGAAAAACCGGATGTCGGCGAATCCGTGCATTTCCAGCATCGCCTGCAATTCCGCGCGATCAAAGCCATGATGGAAAACACCTGCGGCTTTATCGGGGTGGAAGCTGCCGTCCTCGGTATCCAGGTCGGCCAGGGCCAGCCTGCCACCGGGTTTGAGGTGGTCGGCAAAGGTCTGGATGAGTGCCGCTGTATCGGGTAAGTGATGCATGGCCATCGCGCTGATCACCAGATCGAAGCGCGCACCGAGGGGTTTGCCGGTAATATCCGCACAGACGGCCTCAACCTTACCGCACAGTTCCGGCTTGGCGGCGAGCGCCGCCAGCATGGCTTCCGAGGTATCCACGGCGATGATTTTATGCACCCGGGGTGCGACGTGCGCACTGATCAAACCTGTGCCGGCGCCGAAATCCAGTACCTCCATCCGGTCATGCAGCGGAACGTGCGCCAGTATCGATGACCCGATGGCCAAAGAAAGTTGTCTTCTCCGGTCATCGGCGTCCCAATCCGCGGCTTTTTCATCGAAGTATTGCGACATGGACAGGTGTAAGCATGTAGTCGGGAGATTGAAATCTGCAATCATCATATACCCAAAGCGGCATATACCCAAAGCGGCTTCATCCAGAACACAACGAAGATGCATCGTTCTTCAGGCGCTTGTTCAGGCGTCGAAGCGGACTGACACCGAGCCAGTATCGCCGTATGTTTCAGTCAGTCTCGCATGCCTGATTCGCGACAAACAGCGGTAACTCGGCGCTGATGTACTTCCCGGGATGGTTTACCTCCGCAGGACAGGACATGGATACGTTGATCAGAGCGCATGGCTATTCACCACTCGTGTTGACCATAGAGGAAAACGGCATTTATTCTTCCTCTACGCGCCCGCCGCCCGCATAATGACCACCACCCGAAAGACCCCGGGTGAGGAAATTGAATGCCGCCTGAGGGAAGCTGGTGGGCAGTGTACAGGGCCGCAGAACGTGCCGAGTTCATGTTCGATAACCATGCCACCATGTCAAGCTCTGGACAGCTGCTCACGGAGAAGTTTCCGAACTCGCAGGAGGCCTGTTACTTGAAGCAGGCGCAGCATTGCCGTGGAAGCTAATAACCCGAATCCTGAAGTGCAAGAGCCGTCGCCGGGAACCGGACTCGGCGGGCGCCTGGTCGCGGCCCGTGAGGCCCGGGAACTGACCCTCGCGGTTGTTGCTAACAAGCTGCGGCTGCCAGCAGCCACCTTGCAGGCGCTCGAGTCAGGCCGCTTTGAGGATCTGCCCGAGCCAGTCTTCGTACGCGGTTATTTGCGCGCTTATGCGCAGCTGCTGGGAATGGACATGGAGTCGCTCGTCGCGGAGTATGACCGGCTGGTCGGTAAGCCCGGGCCGGTCCTCATGCCGACCACCAAGGTCCGCCGTCAGGCAACTGTCCGCGATTCGTCTATCCGCGGCGTTACCGCGTTGATCGTGGTGGTCATGGTGGTGCTGCTCGGATCCTGGTGGTATAGCCGGCAGAAGCACAACGTCCCCGCCCAACCCCGGAGCGCGTCTTCGGAGGCCGAACAAGCGGCTCAGCCGCGTCCGTGTTCCCGCCGTCGCAGAGCAACTCCCCGAACGTGGGCCCCGGGCCGGTCGTGACGCTCCCGCCGGATAAAAGCCGGAATCTCCGGCGAGTGAGGCAGCCAGAGGAGAGTGTCGCTGCCGTCGAACCCGGGCTGAAAACGGGTAAGACTGCTGTCACGGCCGAGCCCGCCGTGCCCCTCGTCAGCGAATCACCTGTCACCGCCAATGCGAAAGCGATGCGGTGGTGCAACGCCGGGACGTGCAGGCAACGGTGGAGTCTGCCGTTCCGGACCTGCCGATTGCTCCGCTTGCTTCCGAGCATGGGCGGCTGGTGAGTGCGAGTCGAGCGCCCACGGGCGGGGACGTGCTCGTCATCAGGGCAAACGATGAGAGCTGGGCCGAGGTCGTTGATGCGAACGGCTATCAACTTTTTACTATCCGCTGCGCCCGGGTATGGTGAGCCGCATGCAGGGACAAGCCCCGTTTCGGGTGTTCCTGGGAAATGCGCCGGCCGTCGACCTGAGTCTGAACCGGAAACTATTCGATCAAACGCCCTTCCGCCGCCGGAATAATACGGCCCGTTTCACTGTTGCCGGCGCCTCTTGATTGCGTCAGGCACCTGAAGAAGGGGTGCCGCCGGATCGGGTGCAGGGGTTCGTACAGACTGGATGTCCAGTGCCATACAATCGATTCGCGGGATGCACGAAATCCTGCCGCCTGTCTGAAGAAGCGTGTAAGCTTGCGGCCCCAACGGTAGGCGATTGTTTTCGCCATCAGCCACATAGCCAAGGAGACGTAAATATCATGAAACGACTTATCGGCCTGCTGGTTCTGACGACGCTGGTCTGGCAACCGGTGATGGCATGCAAGACTCCGGATACGCTTGCAAAGATCAAAAGCAGCAAGACGATCACCATCGCGCATGCCACTACGGGCGCGCCATTCAGCTTCACCAAAGACGGCAAACCCGCCGGCTATTCCATCGATCTTTGCCATGAAATCGTGACAAGCCTGGAAAAGCAACTCGGCATCGACGATATCAAAATAGAATGGCGCGCCGGCAATACCCCTGAGCGCCTGAGCATGGTAGAAAAGGGAGACGCGGATATTGATTGCGGCACAACCTCGATTACGCTGGGGCGTCAGGAAAAAGTCGATTTCAGCAACCCGTTCTTCGTGGCATCCGGTGGGGTGCTGGTGCTCGAAAAGTCCGGCATTCATGGACTAGTCAGTCTCGCGGGCAAAAAGGTGGCAGTCATGCCCGCAACGACCACCGAACAGCGCCTGCTTAAAGCACTGGATCGCAAGCACATAAAGGCGGAGCTGGTGAATATCAGGGATTCAGAAGAAGGAATGGCAGCCCTGGATTCCGGAAAGGCCGACGCCTATGCTGGCGATCGACTGGTTTTGATCGACCAGGTCGGCAAATCCAAGGATCCGGGCCGTTACGCGATGTTGAAGGAGATGTTTTCCGTGGATCCCTACGGCTTCGCCCTGCCACGCGGTGACGCTGATTTCCGCCTGGCGGTCAATCGCGCACTTGCCGACGTCTACCGTGGTGTCGCACTGGAGCAGATATTCGTGCGCTGGTTCGGCCCGGACGTGCAACCCTCAGAAGTACTGCAGGCCATTTATCTGATTAACGCTTACCCTGATTGATCGCAGAGAAACTGTTCGACGTCGTATTCGGGTCGAAGGTGCTCGTTTAGTGGTCGTCTATATAAGCCATCACTAAGCGGCAACTTTCGGCCAACTCCTGCCCTTCACTGATGGCCAATGAACGGCAACAATGCAGCAAAATAGGACATGATCGTCCAAAAAATATGGCAACCGGAAGGTGGCTGCGTTATCTGTGGTACCACATTCCATCGCTTTTATAGAGGCTATACTCGTCCGTACACACTTTTTCGGCGTCTTCTCCGGTACTCCCAACATCGCCTAGGCCAGCCAAGTTACCAGCTGCCTCCATGTGCTTCTCGCGAGCGATACAGCGTTGCATCGTCTCGGCGTTTTTCTTCGGATCGTCTGCAGCGGGCGTACTTGAAGTATTCTGATAAGGCCCGGGGACCAGTACCAGTAAGCGATCCCAATGGTTGTCAGCAGTATTACCGGCGTGCCTAACCTTGCCATATGCGCACCCAGATCACGATATGATTACCCTTTACTGGTTAGCTTCTTCTTCAGCCTGCTGCATTCTCTCCTGCTCGGTCTTCATCGCTGCATCGAGCTGGCTTTGGACCTGGTCTTCTAACTGCTTAGCCTGCTTTGCCTGTTGGGCGCTGAGTTGGGCCTCGGTGACCGCCGTACTTACCACATCGGCACCGCAGCCCGTCAGGGTGATAGTCAGAAATGCTAAGGATATAAGTCGGTTCATAAGATTTGCTCTCGGCGAATTCCCACGGGTCAGAGGCTACCGGCCCTGTTGCCCGTCCGAAGTAATCGCATTATCGGCAGGGATGGTGAATTATGAACTTCAGAGGGAAGCAACCTGAGTGCACCCAACACTACTTCTTAACTCCGGAGGAAACGCCCCGTGCGGACCCGCATGCGGGGTGTTGTGGAGGCTGGGGGGGAGAACCCCAGGCTATCCGATTATGTGCTGTTTTCTCGCGACCCTGCGACCGAAGTGCTATGAGTACCCGCCGGCGGCATCTATATCCTCACCTCGGGTCTTTCGGCTGCTGGTCATTATGCGGGCGGCGAGCACGTAGCTCCTCTTTTCTGACCAGCCCGACATAAAAAAACGGGGTCCGGCACACCTGGCCCGAACCCCGCTTTGACCTGTTCCTGCACTGCCTTGTCGCAGCGCCTGAACAAGCGTATGACTTACATCAGATCAAAGCGATCGTTCTGCATCACCTTGGTCCAGGCCGCGACGAAGTCATTGACGAACTTGTCATGCGCATCATCGGCTGCATAGACTTCTGCAACGGCACGCAGCTCCGAGTTTGAACCGAACACCAGGTCGACCGGTGTTGCCGTCCACTTCACCTTGCCGCTGGCACGATCCTTACCGACATACTGACCCTCAGCCTTGGAGGACTTCTCCCAGGCCGTGGACATGTCGAGCAGGTTGACAAAGAAGTCGTTGCTCAGCGTACCCGGATGAGCAGTGAATACACCGTTACTGGAGCCATCCGTGTTGGCACCCAGTGCGCGCATACCACCCACCAGCACGGTCATTTCCGGCACCGTCAGGTTCAGCACATCGGCACGGTCGACCAGCGCATCGGCCGGCGAGAGCCTGGCACCCTTGCTGTAGTAGTTGCGGAAGCCATCGGCCTTCGGCTCCAGCAGGGCGAATGACTGCACATCGGTCTGCTCTTGCGTGGCATCCGTACGACCCGGCTTGAACGGGACCGTGACACTGTGCCCGGCATCGCTGGCAGCCTTCTCGATTGCGGCACCACCACCCAGCACGATCATGTCGGCCAGTGATACCTGCTGGCCACCCGCGTGAGCCTTGTTGAAGTTCGTCTGGATCTTCTCAAGACCCTTCAGAACCTTTGCCACCGTCTTCGGGTCGTTGACCGCCCAGTCTTTCTGCGGAGCCAGGCGCAGGCGGGCACCGTTGGCACCACCGCGCATGTCAGTTCCGCGGAAGGAAGCGGCAGCTGCCCAGGCGGTGCGGACCAGATCAGAGACGGACAGTCCGGAAGCCAGCACAGCCTGCTTCAGGCTGGCTACATCGCTGTCACCGATCAGCGTGTAATCAACTGCCGGTACCGGATCCTGCCAGATCAGCGCCTCGCTCGGGGCTTCCGCACCGACGTAGCGGGTTCTCGGGCCCATGTCGCGGTGTGTCAGCTTGAACCAGGCACGGGCAAAGGCGTCGTTGAACGCGTTCGGGTCATTGGCGAACTTCTCGGAGATCTTGCGATAGGCCGGGTCTTCTCGCAGCGCCAGGTCGGTGGTCAGCATCACCACCGGGTTGCGCTTGCCGGCAACGTGGGCGTCCGGTGTCAACTGGTGCAGGGATTCATTCTTCGGAATCCACTGGACCGCACCGGCCGGGCTCTTCGTCTGTACCCAGTCAAAGGCCAGCAGGTTTTTCAGGAACACTGCTGTCCACTCCGTAGGCGTCGGGGTCCAGGCGCCTTCGAGACCACTGGTGATGGTGTCTTCGGCATTGCCCTTGCCGCACTTGTTCTTCCAGCCCAGACCCTGTTGCTCAATCGGGGCAGCGGCCGGCGCGGGGCCGACACAATCAGCGGGATTGTGGGCGCCATGGGTTTTGCCCAGGGTGTGGCCACCGGCGATCAGCGCGACGGTCTCCTCGTCGTTCATGCCCATGCGGCCAAAGGTGTCGCGGATGTCGTGCGCGGCGGCCAGCGGATCACCTTTGTGACCGATCGGGCCTTCCGGGTTCACGTAGATCAGGCCCATCTGCACAGCGGCCAGCGGATTTTCGAGATCGCGCTTGCCACTGTAACGCGTGTCGTCAGCCAGCCACTTTTTCTCGGTACCCCAGTACGTATTGTCCGCTTCCCAATCATCGACGCGGCCACCGGCGAACCCGAAGGTCTTGAAGCCGGCCTTCTCCAGCGCAACGTTACCGGCCAGTACCATCAGGTCACCCCATGACACGTTGCGGCCATATTTTTTCTTGACCGGCCACAGCAGGCGGCGCGCCTTGTCGAGGTTGGCGTTGTCCGGCCAGCTGTTCAGCGGCTCGAAGCGCTGCTGAGCGCCATCGGCGCCGCCGCGGCCGTCCTGGCTACGGTAGGTGCCGGCACTGTGCCATGCCATGCGGATAAACAGACCGGCGTAGGTGCCCCAGTCAGCCGGCCACCAGGCCTGCGACGTGGTCATCTCCTTCGCAATGTCTGCTTTCAGTGCATTGATGTCGACGCTGGCGAAGGCCTTGGCATAATCAAAGCTATCGCCCAGCGGGTTTGATTCGGCGGCATGCGCACGCAGCGGACTCAGATCCAGCCGGTTCGGCCACCAGAACTCGTTGGTTGTTCCTTCCATCTCCTCGTCGGCGTGTACCGGGCCCATGAACAGCATGGGGGTGGTTGCGACTGCGAATACCGCAAGCAATGCTACTGATTTTCCTGTTTTCATATGCATCTCCACGTTATTAAAAGGCGATTGCACATCGCATATTCTGCAAATGAGTGTTACAGGTTGCCGAATAGATCCTATATTATGCAGATTATTTAGAATAAGTCCATTTATAAGCTTTATTGATTGATTATTCGACAAAAAAAGGAATCATTAAAGCTGATTACATCTGAGGCTCAGCCAGTGAGCCACTGGGTTTGGGATACTGGAACTGTCTGAAAACACAGAGGATACGCGTGCCTGGCGCAGGCGCGGATGTCGATGCAATACACAATTTGCTTGCCGAGCGAGTTGCGACGATCTGTAGAATTGGCTCGAAGACCGCCGATCGAAGTCAAGTTCCGGAACGACTGCTTTCAGTTCCGGTCATCCACTGGTTCACGGGGAATGGCAAGTTAGGGTCGGCTCCTGTCCTTCAATGAAATTTGATATAAGCGTCTCGTGTAGGACTGGAATCGGCCATAAAACGATATTCCCTGGCATCCTGTGAAGGTCTCAGTAGCAATATCGGTCATTTTTAACGTCGAAAATCTGCCGCGCAGCTTTTGGCGTCGGCTGAATTTTCATTGTGTACGCCCGGCATGGGCATGAACTGATGCCCTGGGTGTCGGGCACCCCCCGCTGCTCGTCGACACCTTCGAGACCGTGTGTTCTGCCGTGGGCCCCGCCTTTACTTGAACCGCGACCAAGCCTTCGTGAAGCTTTCCTCGGCCGCTGCCCACATCGCTTCGGCACCCTTGCGCATGTCGTCCCAGGCGGTGTCGCTGGCCTGCTGGAGTTCCATCAGCTTGTCCTGGACCTGGTCGCGCTGCTCGCGCATCTTCTTCAGGTTTTCCTCGTACTGCACCTTGGCATCGGCCTGGACTTCCTGCGAGCGAGCTTCCATTTTCTTGATCTCCGCGTTCCATTCGTCGATCTGCGATTTGAGCTTTTCGGTGAATTCGTCTTTGTCGGTCATTTCGAACACCTCCGGGTTAGAATGAATGAATCATAATACAGCCGATCTCCGCTGATACACCAACCCCGCCGAGGCGGGGTTGGTGTATGCAGTTTCGTAATGATTATTTTTTGGATCGATGTTCAGGCTGTCAGTGGATGAAATGGTAAATGTCGTTCAGTCCGATAAGCCCTACCACGATAAGGTAGATGGCAACGACGTAGTTCAACAGTTTCGGCAAAATAAGGATCAAGATGCCCGCGATGAGGGCAATGATCGGCGAAAGGTGTGCGGCAGTGATGGTCATAGCAATCTCCTAATTCCGTTTTGTAGTTAAGGTCCTTTAACGGACGATACTGGGATTGATCGGCGAGTTTGTAGCAAGTGGCCAGACATGGCTTGCTGGGGGCGTAGCCGAGCAACACCCCGATCGCCGACAAGATAGCAATCAGGACAATCAAGCCCTGACAAAGTATAGGAAAAACAAACGCGATTTACATCACTCGTCCACGGATCATCCACGGGTAACGAAGGGACCTGCACCCTGCCACCATGGCGAAATCCTGAGTCATTCCGCACTCACTATCCAGCTATTTGCCCTCACCCCTACCACTTGCGCGGCTATCCCGGGCATCAGGGCAACCGGCAATAGCTCCGGCCCTTTATCGTTTCGAGAGGGCTTCCAATAACCGGAGGGTCCGGAAACAGTACAAACACGACATGAAGCCCTAAACCCAGGATGTCCGGGTTGGGTCGACTCCCGTCCTTCAACGAATTCTTTTATAATCATCTCGTGCAGGACAGGAACCGGCCACAATGCGACATTCCCCGAGTTCCAGTGAAGGTCAGGAACGCAGAACCGGTCATTCCCTCTTCGCAACCACTATTTCCGAGTACTGCATTTTTGGTTTGGTCATACCTACCCGCTATTTCTTAGAAAGAAACATATCGCGTAGTGCTTTCTGCCCTGCGCCGTCGATACCCAGCCCCTCGGCGAAATATTTCTCGATTGTCCCGTACTGCTTGTGCATCTCGTCGAAGGACGCATCAAGGTATTCACTTTTCACTCCAAAGATGGCAACAGGGATGTCGCGATCACCACCGGCTGCTACGAAACTGTCTATCGCATGCTTGAATTGCGGGAGGGTGTATTCATTGGTGCGCATGTAGTCCGCCATCACTGTCTCCTTCGGCACACCGAGTAGTGTTAGCAGCGCGGCGGCTGCCCACCCTGTGCGGTCCTTTCCGGTTGTACAATGGAAAACCGCAGGCAGCTTCTGGCTGTCAGCCAGCGACAGAAATAGTGTCCGGTAGGACTGCTTTGCGCTCGGCAATGTAATAAATTCCCGGTAGGCCTCCACGAACAGCTTCTCAACCTTTCCGCCGCCGAGTACTACGTTGGCCTTCTTCGGCTCGTGCATAAGCGTTTCAAGCTCTGCCGGCGCTGCGGACCTGGCGTCTGCCAGGACGTTTAGCAAGTGGTATTTCACACCCGGCGGTATCTGGTCGGGCCTGACCTTGGCCTCCTGAGCCGTGCGCAGGTCGTAGTCGTTTTTCAGTTCCAAGCGTTCAAGCTTCTTAATGTCCTCGGAGCTCATCGGGTTGAATGTGTCAGAACGGTAGGCGAGACCACGCACGACAGTCGAGCCATCTTGAGTCTTGTAGCCGCCCACGTCTCTCAGGTTGGGTACGGTGGGTATACCTAGCGTGAGGCCTAGGCTCTGACCTGGCTCGAGTAGTGGCAAAGAGCCTTGCGCAGGCTGAGCAAGAGCAGGAGGGAGGGCGGCTGTCACCGTGGTAACGGTTGCGGCGAATAGGATGGATAGTATTGCCTTCATTATTAACTCCCCTTTAAGCTCATCATGATGATGCGAGGATATCTGATAGAACTGCTGACAATTAACTGTGCCACGAATGGCACTAAGTTAAGGCCCAAGCCCGATAAATAGCCACGGAATCACACGGAAGACACGGAAAGAAGAGCCTGTATTCCGTGTTTTTCCGTGTGATTCCGTGGCCATAGGGGTGTGATTAGGCTTAACTTAGTGGCATTCAACTGTGCCACCACATAGTTTAACTGACAACCAAACTTCACAACGGGGTCATGCATAACAATATAGGTGGAAATCTGGTGAATGTAAGGAAAATATCAACAGCCGCAAAAATTCGGGTTAGGGTCGATGGTTACCGATCTGTATTCGGCCACTAAGTTCCGATTACTGATCCTGCCATTCTGGCATTCTGATCGAAGGTCTCCAGCGTGTCGAAGGTGCTCGTTTAGTGGTCGTTTATATAAGCCATCACTAAACTGCAACTGTCGGCCATCTACGGACATTTGGCATAGAACAAAAACAGCGACCGAAGCCGCCATCTCTGGTAAATTTACATTTAATCGTTACGCTACTTACTTGCGTCTTGCTATACCGATCAGGCCCAGCAGCCCAGAACCGAAGAGCCAAATGGCGGCGGGTACGGGGATTGATGAAACCATAATCCATGTGCCAGTGCTACCCTGTACACTGTAACCTGCTGCCCATGACGGAATAGTCTTGCCATTTCGTTCTGGCTGAGCAAAAACCCTGTCTAATAATCCTGACGTCCTTGCTTTTGATACACCGAGGAGAGCCCTGTGAAGAAAACCGACCTGATCTTTATCGCGCTGTTGATCACATTCACCGAAGGCGGCGCACAGGCGACCGCCGCGTCCCCTGACAGCGTACCGGCGACCGCCACTCACGCCGGCACCGACACCCTGCCTGCCAACCCTGGCACCCTGAACGGTGAAATCGTCGAGACCATGAATGCCGCCGGCTATACCTACGTACTGCTCAACACCGGCTCCGGGAAGATCTGGGCTGCCGCCAACGAAACCAGCGTCAAGGTCGGTCAACGGGTCAGCGTGCCCGCCGGCGAGTTGATGACCGACTTCACCAGCAAAGCCCTCAATCGCACCTTCGACAAAATCTACTTCGTCAGCGGCATCTACCCGGAGGGCGCCCTGGAAAAAGCCCCTGACCAGAGTCACGGCATGTCAGGCAGCAGCAGGACCATTGTCACTGACGCCCACGTGGAAGGCGTGGCCAAAGCGGTGGGGGGCTACACGGTCGAGGATATTCTGACCCGGAGCTCCGAGCTGAACGGACAGAAGGTAAAGGTCCGCGGACGTGTCGTTAAGTTCACCGCCGGCATCATGGGCACCAACTGGATGCACATCCAGGACGGCACCCCGGGCGATCTCACAGTAACCACCGACACCCTGGTGGCCAAAGGCGATCTGGTTATGGTGGAAGGTATTCTGTCAGTGAACAAGGACTTTGGCGCGGGTTATGTCTATCCGGCAATCATCGAGAAGGCGATAGTTACGAAGGAATAAAGGGCGCCAAAAAGACTTGTATCCGGCAAAAATCGGGGCAGATACCAGTCTCGCCTGCTATTACTGAACCCAGTATCTGCGCCGAATGTCACTTGATTGAACCCGGACTCGGTGATTTCAATCCCTTCTCCCTCTTGGGGAGAAGGTCACAACTGCAGGAAGAAGGTGAGACCAGGGACCAGTCGAGAAACTGGCATGGGCCATGCAGATGTAGAGTAACGCAAGAACAGTTGCAAAAAATACGTAATAATTTTCGACAGTATTCTGTGATTCCTTACAAAGGTGTTTTCCAAAAGGAAGGAAACATAAAGGTCGCCTTTGGGTCGACTACCGCCGTTTAACGAAATCTTATATAAGCGTCTCGTGTAAGACGGGGATCAGCTCTAAAAGACGAATCCACATTCCTGGTAAGTTTCTGGACACATTGTGTACCAAGACGATGCGCTCGAAGATCGAGCCGATGAAAAAGGCGACCAGAATGCCAAGGCGTCACCGCTCCCTGTTGTTGAACTGGTTCCGTGCCAAAGGGCAGCTTTCCAGCGCCGTGTTCGAGGGTTTCAACAACAAGGAAAACTGACTACCAGAAAAGCTTTCGGTTTTCGGACGTATCATGCGATGGAAATCGCCTTGTATCATGCACTTGGTGCTCTACCCGAACCCGAATTCCCCCATAGATTTTGCTGACGAGGCGAAAACTCCTGCAATTCAGCAAGAGTTTTTCGGAAAGATAATCAACTGCGTAGCGCAGCCAGCTCCATGTCATCGTATCGCAGCCGCGCACCCAGCACACGGGCAATCGTCTGATTAGCCACGAAGGTGGACCAGCGCAGTCACCGCACACCTATTTCACGCGTTCCTATCGTTTTTCATCAGGGCGTTGCGTTTGAACGAGCACGCCATTGGGGCTCATGCCCTTGAGAAACTTGAACAGATCGCTGTTCGTGGACAGTACCAGTGTCGTGTTCTCCGCGATGATCGCCTTGTAGGACTGCATAGTCCGCGTGAACTCATAGAACTCCACCGCTTCGGGGCTCTGGTTGTAAGCGGCCGCATAGATTTCGGTGGCTTTGGCGTCCGCCACACCGCGGATCTCCTCGACCTGCCGGTAGGCTTCGGACTGGATCTTGTTCAGGTCTCGCACGCGATTACCGCGGATCCTGGCGGCCTCACCGTTTCCCTCGGACAGGAAACGTTCGGCGATCTGCCGCCGTTCGCTGATCATTCGGTCGTAGATCTTCGGGCGCACGCTTTCGTTGTAATTGATCCGTTTGAACCGGATATCGAGCAATTCGATACCAAAGACCCGGACTTTCTCGGCGGCGGCAGCGAAAATCTCTTGCTCCACGAGTTGGCGCCCCTTCTGTATGGGCACCAGGGAGCCCATATTGAGCTCCTTTTCCGCGTCAGTCAGGAGGGCGTCGCGTAGCGGTACGCGGTCCTTGGTTGTACGGATGATCTCAATAAGCTCGTGCTTCGCGACGGCGTTGCGGGTTTCGCTGCCCAGAATGTCGTCCAGGCGCGACTGGGCACTGCGTTCGTCGCGCAGCCGCAGAAAGTACTGGAGAGGATCTGTTATCCGCCAGCGGGCGAAGAGGTCGACCGAGATGTAGAGCTTGTCCTTGGTGGGCATATCCGAGGGACTCCCGTCCCACTCGAGCACCCGTTTATCGATCGGATTGACGTCCTGGATGAAGGGCATCTTGATCTTCAGACCGGCCGACGTCACTGGATCGCCAACGGGCTTGCCGAACTGGGTGATGATCATCTGCTCGACTTCGCTCACCGTGTAGATCGCGCTCATTGCGAGGTACACTCCGATACCGAGGACCGCCAGTAGGGCGATTTGTGTGTTCCTGCTCATGGCCGCTCTCCCGTCTGCGAGTCGAGATTCAGCAATGGTAATATGCCGCGCGTCTGTTCATCGATGATGACCTTCGAGCGAATCCCTGGCAGCACGTTCTGCAAGGTCTCGATATAGATGCGGCGACGAGTGACCTCAGGCGCCTTGGTGTACTCAGCGAGCAATGCACTAAACCTGGCGACGTCGCCTTCGGCCTCATTAACCCGCTTGAGCCGGTAGCCATCGGCCTCGCGGATCCGCTGATCTTTCTCGCCTTCGGCCAGCGGGATCACCTTGTTGTAGTCGCGGCGGGCCTCGTTGATCAGCTTCTCCTTCTCCTGCTGCGCCTGGTTGACTTCGTTGAACGACTCCTGCACCGGCTCGGGGGGATTAATGTTCTTCAGTTGCACCTGGTCGATACTGATCCCCATGGCGTACTTGGTGGAAAGCGCCTGCATCTTGGCAAGAGCCTCGGATTCAATCTCTTGCCTGCCGATCGTAATGACCTCGTCCACAGTGCGATCGCCGACGACCTCGCGCATGACCGATTCGGAGACATAGCGCAGCGTTTCACTCGGTTCCCGAACCTCGAAGAGAAATTTCACAGGATCCGAGATACGGTATTGAACGACCCATTCCACCAGTGCGGCGTTCAAGTCACCGGTGACCATCTCCGTTTCGCGCTTCGTTTCTTGCCTCCCGGCGCTAGCACCCTGATACGGATCGGTGGCGCCTGGGGTCGTGAAGCCAAATTCCTGCTTCAATTGGCGCTTAACGGGAACGATTGTTGCCACATCAATGCCCAGTGGCAGCTTGAAATGCAATCCCGCTGGAACCTCCTTGAGGTACTTGCCGAAGCGTTGCACCACTGCGACGGAATCACTCGGCACGGTGTAATACGCAGTCCATGCGAACAGACCGGCCGCAACGAGGACCGCAACGGCAATCAAGCCACTCGGGCCACCGCCCGGAAGGAACTGTTTGAGCCGAGTCTGCCACTGTCGTATGAGATCATCGATGTCAGGGGGTGTGCCTCTGCTGCCCCACGGGCCGCCTTGTCCACCGTTACCGTCATGGGATGGCATTAGAATCCTCCCTTCCGGACGTCTGCGGTGACTCCCTGCCTGGCGTCGAGCCAGTCGGACTGGCGCCCGCGTCGCAGTTCGTCGCTTCGCGCAGCATGATTGCCGGTCCTGGGAGAGCAGGTCATCCCTTCGTTTTCGGCTCGTTCAACAGCTTGCCGGTCGATGCCTTCCTGGCGCGATTCAGGTCTTTCCGCCGGGTCCACTCGATTGGCTTTCAGGGTGGCCTGAACCTTTGCTCGCGGTTCCTTTGCTGACGTATAACTTTGTTCGTGCTTTTCCATTTCGCTCCGCCGTCTGATACGGACCGGGCAAAGTGCACCGGTCTTATTGGCTCAAGCGTATACGGCCCGTTCGACTGGAGTCTGTACGACAGCGTACATTGTGGATACCTGCGCGGCCTTCAAGCACTCGGCCCGCAGCAGCAGGTCCATGAAAGGTATCGACAAGTCAAGTTTTGTACCTGTCCTCCGCAATTATTGAGGACTCGGTATGCCTGGACCCAGCGACATATGCGGGCATGACCGATTGTAATAACAAACCCATTTTTTCACGATGCGATATAAGTACAATCTGGTCAGGGGGATCAGGTAGTCCAGACACTCGCGCCTCAGAGTTCCAATGACCCGTTCGCAAAAGCAATTTGCGAGAGGGCTTCGGTAGAGACTTTTCAGGACACACAATCCCGGTTTTCGAATGGAATTATCCAAATTGACGGAAAAGATACGGTCGCGATCATGAATGAGGTAGTGGCAGGTACCGGGCGCGGGTGACGCCGGCGAAGCGGGGCAGGGGAGGCCGGCGTCCCTCGACCGGCGATCCGGAAGAGCCTACTCCGGCCGAACGCCGCGCCTCGATGACCTGGACCCAGCGCCTGAAACGGGTACCCCGAGCCGCAAGGATTTCTTCTACATCTCGGAAGCTGACGGCAAAACGGAATACAACCACTCGGCATGTCTGATGATCTCGGCCGGATAGCGATAACTTGAATAAGGATTTGGTGTCGTTTTCATCTCTCGACCATACTACTTACCACTCCTGATCCGAGGTCAACTTAACAGTACTCTGCACACCCCTGACGATCTCGCCCTCTGGCAGGCCCCGGACCACCGGCCGGTGCTGGCCTGCGTGCGTATGAGATGTGAATGAACTAACACGATGGCCCGCCGATTCCATCGCAGCCGAGTGATTACCGGAGAACGACATGACAGAACCCCATCAACACCCGGTCCGTACCGAGATCGAAATGGTGCGCCAGGCCCTGGAAAAGGCTGAGCACAAGCGTATGCGCAAGCTGCTGCGGGGTATGCATCCCTCCAAGGTGGCCAGCCTGCTGGAATCCCTCAAGCCCAGGCAACGCAGCGTGCTGTGGCAGCAGATCGACGATGACGCCGAGCAAAAAATACTTGTGCATGCGAGTGAAGAACTGCGGTCATTCTTCCAGCAGGACACGAAGCATGCGGAGACCCTGGCGCCCGAGGGGGAAACCCACACCGAGTTAGAGCGGCTGCGCGAAGACCTGGAGCTGGGCAAGCTCAAGCGTGTGGGGCGTATGCTGCAACGGATCCACCCCGCCAAGGCAGCGGGGTTGCTGGAGTCCGTGCCGCCCGGTGAGCGATCCATGGCCTGGGATATGGTGGAAAGCGAAGAGGCCGGCCGCATCCTCGTGCACCTGCACGAGGAGGTGCGCACCCGTCTCGCGCTGGAAATGGATCCCGAAGACCTGAGCACCGCCGCACGCAGCATGAAGCTGGATGACCTGGTCGATCTGATTCAAGACCTGCCTGAGGAAACCGGTCAGAACCTTCTCCGCACCATGGATCTGCAGGCGCGCGAACAGCTGGAATCCATGCTCACCTACCCGGAGGATTCCGCCGGTGGTCTCATGAACACCGATCAGATTGCGGTGCGTGCCGACCTCCATCTGGGGTCCGTATTGCGCTATCTGCGCCTGCTGGAAGACCTGGCTGACAATACTGACCAGCTCATGGTGGTCGACCGCAACAATTATTACCAGGGCGTGCTGCGCTTGCGGCGACTGTTGACCAGCCACCCACAACAACGTATCAAGGAGGTGATGGACCATGCCTTCGAGCCCATACCGGCGGATATGCACAGCCGGGAAGTGGCGCGCCGCTTCGTGGACCTGGACCTGATCTCCTCGCCAGTGGTGGACAGCGATGGCCGTCTGGTCGGGCGCATCACGGTGGATGATGTGGTGGATGTCATTCGGGAGGAGTCTGAGCGCTCCCTGATGCATGCGGCCGGTCTGGACAAGGAAGTCGATATGTTCGCACCGGTGCTGACCAGCACCAGGCGCCGGGCGCTCTGGCTGGGCATCAACCTGGTAACTGCCTTTATGGCCGCGTGGGTCATCAGCCTGTTTGAAGGTACCCTTGAGAAGGTGGTGGCGCTGGCGGTGCTGATGCCCATCGTTGCGAGCATGGGAGGTATTGCCGGCAGCCAGACACTCACGCTGGTGATCCGTGGCCTGGCTCTGGGTCATCTGCAACGGGGAAATGCCCCTCTCCTGTTGTGGAAGGAGTTCGGCATTGGCGCGCTTAACGGACTAATCTGGGCGCTGGTGGTGGCCTTCCTCGCCATCCTCTGGTTCAAAAGCTGGCAGATCGGCGGCATCATCGCCGCGGCCATCCTGCTCAACCTGCTATGCGCCGCCCTGGCGGGTGTGGCGATTCCCCTGGTGCTGCGCGAACTAAGCATAGACCCAGCCCTGGCCGGCGGCGTTATCCTGACCACCGTCACTGACGTGGTGGGATTCCTTGCCTTTCTCGGCCTCGCAACCTTGGTGTTGCGCTAGCTATACCTGCCTTCGCGGTAGTCCCTTCTCATCAGGAAAATGATGCCACCAGTTAAAAAAAGCAGACATCCAGAAGCATAACCAATCGACGAGTCTATATAACTAATCGTAATTGTTCCGCCAATGGTGTACAGGTATACCCCGACCCGCTACCCAAGCCTGCCTTCCTCCTGTTTGCCACGCTAATGGCGATTCCAGCTATACGATTAGGCGCAGCTACATAGCGAGATATTTTCCAGCGCACACACCCGTAGCCCATGTTTGGACCAAACAGGCAATATGTTCGACAACGCACAGACAACCCGATTGGAATGGACAAAACTTACCGGATATGTGTTGCATAGCCTGATACGACTGATGTTCCATTCCGGCTCACCGCGAGTCCCGGCAACTTCATCACTGGATCAGGCGATATCCAGAGCCCATGCGGACACGATCAAGATTCTTATCGCACAGGGTATAGATATCAACGCCAGAAATATCCACGGCGACTTCACCCGACAGTTGAGGAAAAGAAGCCTTTTTTTCAAATCACAGGAGGGCTTCGACATCGAAATACATCTCATCTCACTAGTTGGTTTTATAGCGGATTTCATTGTTGCCGGTATTTTTGGCAATTCACGCCCGTACCCACGCAACCGACGTCAAAACCCCGCCACGCGATTCCGGGGGCAATCATGAGTCCCGCCATGATTTGCGCGGCGCTGAACAGCATCATGCATCGCCTGCAAGGGGCAGCTGGCGTTCTGGAACTGCCTGGCCATGACGAGGCCACACTGCTTATCATCAGGGACATTGTGGACGATCTGTCTCGCCTGGAGGCCGCCGCGGCGCGGGATTCATTCATGCCGAAAAGGAGGCAGTCATGAATGGAATCAAAGAGGTTATCCGCGAGAGACGGCTGAAAGCGTAGGGGGGAGGCCAACGGATTGGCCCGATGGTGGTCGCTGGGGAGCGGCGTGAGGCTGACTCGGTGGCTATCGGTCTTATGGCCAGACCCAATGCCAACCAATGGGTGTCGTAAGGGTAAGAAAATTAAATGGCTCCCCGGGACGGGCTCGAACCGCCGACCTGGTGATTAAAGCTATAAGATACAGTTAGTTATTAAGCAAATAGGATAAAGAGTCTGTAAGAGATTTTCTGTCGTCCTTTCTGCTCTGTCGCTTGGGCTGAGCCATGACTGAACATCCCCCGGTCATTGATCACCAGAAATGGCGCATTTAATTCTGCATTTTTGAATGTGCTCAACGAGTTGTGTTCTCGTGGTGACTGAGATTTGTCTGAGTTTCGGCCGGAGTGGCGCGATGGGTGAGGGCGTGGTCGCCTGAGGACAGCGGGGATGCAATGATGAAATGTTTGCGTGAAAGAGGTTACGATCTGGATTGAGTGCTTGCGTACCGACTACGTGCCCTCGCTTCGCTCTTCATGCCGCGTAGCGGAGGGATATGTCGGACAGCATCAGGGCACGAGCGAATACAAGCCACTCACCGAGCCCACGATGAATGCAGACCTGGCTCGCGTTGATGCCGATCAGGGCAAGGGAACTAGCCCAACTTAGCGGATTCGGCTCTACGATGCCGGCAACTTATTGATTGATATAAGCCGCACCCCAAAGGTCTGCACTACATGGGGGTGGTTGTTTCGGCTTGGGCGGCGGTGATTTTGGGCGGTGGCTGAGCTGGCAATTCGAGCTGCAACCGATCCAGCAGCAGCTTGAGCTCAGACTCCGGCTCGGTGTGGCGCGTTAACGTAATGGTTCGACCGTCGGTGGTCGGGATTTCGACGTCGATCATCTGCACGGCAGCGAACTTTTCGAGCACGCTGCGCGGCGTCAGCCCGGGCGCATGCGCTCGCAGTTGCTGGGCGAGCGTGACGTGCAGGCAGTAGGCCAGGAAGGCAATGAAGATGTGTGCTTCAATCCGCGCTTCTTTCTGGTGGTGGATCGGCCGGATCGAAAGGTCGCCTTTGAGATTCTTGAACGCTTCTTCGACCTGCGTGAGCTGGATGTAGTAACGCCACAGCTCGGCGGGATCGCTGCCGGTGAGATTGGTGCGCAGCAGATAACGGCCTTCGCGCCGCCGGACCTGCCTGAGCTTGTCACGGTTGAGACGGTAGGTGAACGTTGGGTTTTGATCGTGGACCTGCACGTCGACGAGCCGCCAGCCGGAGGGATACTGGCTGCGCGCCGCGCCGAGCTTCATCAGCAGCTCTTTGTGCGTGAGCGTCATGCCGGAGAGCTGTTTGAGCCGCGCCCATAAACGCTTGAGCTGGCGGTTACGCATCGCGCGTTCCTTGGCGATGCGATCCGCGCTCTGGGCGAACACGTACAGCTCGCCGTCCTGCGGCAAGAGCTTGACCTGCACGCCGGGCCGGGCGTCCTGCCAGGGCTTGAGCAACAAGTCCTTCTCCAGCTTCGACAAGCGGCCCTTGGGCGTGCCGACCAGGTAATGCACCGGCGGATCGGAGTGGCGCATCTCTTCGAGCGTCGCCTCCGTCGGGATACCGCGGTCCATGACCCAGACTCTGCGCGCCTTGCCGTACTGGCGTTCGATGCGCGCGAGAAAATCACGCAGCGTGGTACTGTCGGCGGTGTTGCCCGGCAGCACTTCGTAGGCCAGCGGCAAGCCTTCGGGCGTCACCACCAACGCGATGACCACTTGCACGCAATCGCTTCTGTGATCACGCGAGTAACCGTACTTGCGCTTGTCCTCGTCATCGAACGGCGGATTGGCTTCGAAGTACGTGCTCGTCAGGTCATAGAGCAGCACGTCGAATTCGACGTTGAACAGATCGCGCCAGCGTTGCACCAGATGATCGAAGACCGCGGTCTTGTGTTCCACAAGACGATCGTGACAGGCGTACAGCGTGTGGATGTCGGCCAAGCCGTCGTCGGCGCCGAGCAGATCACGCAACGCACTGTGCTCGAACCAGTGCCGGTGCAAGCGCCATTCGCTGCCCGGCGACAGCAGCCGATACGCCACCAGCACGAACAGCACCTGATCCCAGCGCGTGCCCTTGCGGCTCCTGGGCAGACGCGCGCGCCAGAATCGATCCAGTTCCAAGGCCTCCCACAGCTGCAGCGCGAGCCAGCACGACCCCCATACTCGCGGGCGGCACAGGCGCAGCTGCGACAGACACAGTCGCACCACCGACTCGTCCACCACACCTGCGTCGATCCGGTCTTCGGGAAACAACGCCAGCGAACGCGAGTGCTCGGTGCGCTCGTCGAACACCTCAACCGACTTGCGCCATGCCCGCTCCTGGGAGGAGTTGATTTCTCCGAGATATAACACGTGCCGTTGCAGCACGCGGCCGCCGGGCAGGCGCCGATTCTCGACGATGCTCCAGTACCGGTGCACCTTGCCATCTTTCCGCCGTGTGGTCGCGCGTAGAAACATGGTCACCCATTATCCGCACGCGCGCACCAAAGAAAACAAGCAAGGTCTTCACTACAGCCGCTTTTCAGGGCTTATCCACAGAACGCCCGCTGATTCTCAAGCAAATTATTTTTCGACACCCCCGATTTCGAGGCCGAATCCGCTAAGTTGGGCTAGCGCTTGCCGAAGTAGGAATCTATCGGTATGGGTTCGTTCTTCGCCCTTTCGGGAAACTGTATCTCGACGGGTTCGCCGTAGATCCCGATTTCTATTGGCAGGGGCCTGGCTATGACGTAGCCCTGCGCATAGTCCACGCCGATTTCGCGCACTGCCTGCAGTGTTGCCTCATCCTCGACGAACTCGGCGATGGTTTTTATGTCCATGGTATGTCCGATATGGTTGATTGCCTTCACCATTGCCTTGTCTATCGTGTCGTTGACCATGTTTTTCACGAAACAGCCATCGAGTTTGAGGTAATCGACGGGCAGATTCTTCAGATAGCTGAATGAACTCAGGCCAACGCCGAAATCATCCAGGGCAAAGCGGCAGCCCATGTCGCGCAGCTTCGATATCATGCTGGAGGCATTGCACAGGTTGGCAATGACCGCGGTCTCGGTGATCTCAAAGCACAGGAGACCGGGCGGTATGCCGCTGTCATTTATCTGGTTGACGAGGAAATCCGTAAAGCGCTCATCAGACAATGACTGACCGGACAGGTTGATACAGCATGTGCTCACTTTCGCCTGCAGAAGTTCCCTGTCCAGAGTGAGCATCCTGAAGGTATTCTCGATGACCCAGCGATCGATTGCCGGCATGAGTGAATAACGTTCGGCCGAGGGTAGGAACGCACCCGGTCCAACGAGCTCGTTGTTCTCATCCAGCATGCGTATCAGCACTTCGCCGTGTATGGTGTTGTTCTCGCCCTTTGCCCTGTTGAGCTTTGCTATCGGCTGGAAATAAAGACGGAAGCGTTGTTGTTCGAGTACGTCCTGGATGCGTTGTACCCACTGCATCTGGCCATGGCGCTCGACCACTGCCTCATCGTCGGGTTGGTAGAGATGGATGCGGTTGCGCCCCTGGTCCTTCGCCAGATAACAGGCCGAATCCGCCGCGCTCAGGATATCGGTCAAGGTGCCGCTTTCCGCTGTAATCGCCACCAGCCCCAGGCTTGCTCCAACCCTGAAGGCCCTGTTGTCCCAGACGAAGCGGAAATTGTCCACGATCTTGCGCATATTCTCGGCAGGCTCGTAGGCATTCTCTATGGAGCAGCCCTCGAGCAGCACGCCGAACTCGTCACCACCGAGACGCGCCAGTGTATCGGCCTCGCGAAGCTCCAGGCGCAGCTTGATGGTGAGCTGCTTGAGTAACTCGTCACCTGCGATATGGCCACAGGTGTCATTTACCACCTTGAAATTGTCGAGATCGATGTAGCACAGTGCGTGCCTGATATCCGAGTTGCGCGCATGATCAAGCGCGTGCTTGACGCGGTACTCGAATTCGCGCCTGTTTATCAGGCCGGTAAGAGAATCGTGCGTCGCCTGGTATGACATCTTCTTGGCGAGACCGCGCAACTCGGTGACGTCGTGGAACACGAGGACAACCCCGGTGATATCCGAACTGGAGTCCCTGATTGGCGAGGCATTGACCTCGACCGAAAGGCGTTGATTCCGATAACGGTGAATCAGCAGCAGATGACCCGAGAGCATGGTGCTTTTGCCCCTCTCGAGACAGAGTCCGACGGGATCGGGTGGTGTATCCAGGGTTTTTTCATCAACGATCTTGAGCACCTTGGATATGGGCTTGCCGCGGGCGTCTTCCAGCTTCCATCCGGTTGACTGCTCGGCCACCTGGTTCATGTAATCGATGTCGCCCTTCATGTCGGTTGTGACGACGCCGTCACCAATGGAACCGAGGGTGACCTGGGCGCGCTCCTTTTCCTGGTAAAGCGCTTCCTTGGCCTGCTTGAGTGCGGTGATGTCGCGGATGGTGCCTTCTATGCCGGTGATTGCACCATCGGCTCCGTACTTGTAATGGGAATTCTCGGATATCCAGATATGTGATCCGTCCTTGTGCTTCAGTCTCGTCTCAAAATGCTGCAACCGGCCGTAGTTAATGTTCAGGGCATGCCTGAAATCCTCGTGATCATTGTCGTCGACATAAAAGTGCCTGATGTTTTTTTCTCTGATCTCCTCGGGGGTGTAGCCGAGCAACTGCCTGATGGAGGGTGTAGCCCAAAGCATATTCCCATCGATGTCCGTCTGGTATATGGTGTCCTGCATGCTGTCGAATATGGAACTCAGGCGCTGCTCCGAGGCGCGTATGCGCTCCTCCGCGAGCTGGCGTTTCTTGATGTGTTCCTGCAGTTCCTGATTGGTTTTCTCCGAGCCGCTTTTTGCCTGTTCCGCCGTTTCCCTGGCGATGACCAGCTTGCGGATGAGCTCGGTATTATGCGACCCGAGACTGAACGACTTTGCCAGAATGCTGCGCATGGTCCGTGATGAGGTCAGCATCAGGGTGGTAAAAACGATCGACAGGATGCCTAGTGAGAGCTGAATATTCTTGCCCTGATAGAAAAACCACGCGGTAAGCGGTAACAGCGCCGGAATCACGAAGGCGGCGAGCGTCTTCGGTGAAGACTGCATCGACACATAGGCGGTCAATGAAATAGCGGCCAGTACAAACAGCACAAACAGCTGATGTATCAGGGTGCCGAAGAAAGCGGCGAATATCCCGAGGAATCCCCAGCACATGCCGGAGATCATCGCGCCGACAATATACTGCCTGCCCCACAGGTCCATGTCGTCCATGGAACCATCCGCGCTCTTGCCGGAGATGAACAGGGATCGGCCGCCGACCGCCAGAATGACCGCGACCGTCCAGCCCAGCAGCATGCCGGGTGGCGCAAGATCCCAGAAGATGGTGGAGACTACCGCGGCCATCAGCATGCTGATGATCAGTTCTGTCTGGACCTGTTGATACAGCAGCTGGACCTGGTCCGCACGGAACTGCCAGCGGTTTATGCTACGGCGTTCGGTAAATCCCGAGGGTGCGCCGGTCGACTCCTGCAGGTAGGCCATTTCCGTTGCAGCCGTGCCGTTATCAGCTTCGTGATGCATCGTGATTACATTTCCGGTGGATGGTTAGATTATAGGCAGAATTAAAATTCTTTTCTGTAAAGTACACGACAATTAGGCAATTAGCTGCTAAATAGCCGTGGACTAAATCGAAAAGGGCTTCTATTCTCTTTATCCTTTGGCGGTGACAGCCCGCCACCCGAAACACTGCTGAACGCCTGTTTAGCTCCTTCGGGATTGATGCACTGGACGCCCTGCAGCTTTTCGGTCTGGAAATCGCGGATCGGGACTAAGATGCAGTCGGTAGCTGCAGGGTGTACGACGTCAGAACCTTTCGCACAGGTGTGCTCGCGATTTAAGAGAGACTCTGGTCCATCGTGGTTGAATGTCAGGCAGCCGGTTGCTAGTGAAGTTTGCGCCGCAATTCGATTGTCTTCTGTTTGATCCGCGCCCTGTGTTCCAGGATCGCCTGGCCACGACCGAAGTAGACATCGGCCGGGGTGAGGTTGTCCAGACTCTCGTGGTAGCGTTCGTGGTTTTAGTAGTCGCCGAACCGCGCCAGATTCTCCGGCATGGACCTGTCCAAGATGGCTACAGTCGAAGTAGAGGCCCTGCTGACCCTGCTGGCCGATATGGAGCGGGAGGAATTGGTGTTACTGATGCGGGAGTGGCAGGAGGCGGAACGGCGGGGGCGGCTTTGATTCCTGCATAGGGTTACCTCCTCATTGAGGATGACCCGTTGACTCGGCAGATACTCACAGGGGAAAACCGATGAGTGCATGCAAAGCCGAAATCAACGGGCCATATAGCATTGATACCTGCTTGCTATGCGCCGAGTTGGGGCGAAGGTCACACTTCTAACCGCCTGTCGTAGCCTGGGCGGGTTAAATGGTGTTGCTGATGCGGGAGCGGCGGGAGTCGGAACGGGAGGGGCAGCTGCAGTGAAAAAAGACCCGATGACTCAGCACCTCCCTAGAGTAGGCGGGTGGAGCGGGATGGTGCGTCATAGTCAACGGGTCAAGAGGTACGAACAACCCTAGGACAGGCTACTAGCCACCGTCTATAGGGAAATCCTTAATTGTCGGTCTGGCTGCCTGAGCCATCGCAGGCGCGGTGATCCGGGCGTGGCTGTAGGACGCTGGCAGCGGGGAGTGTAGGAAAGCGGCTGCGCTGAAAAATGGCCCGAAGACTCGGCGCGTCCAGCTGGTAGAAAGATCGCGCCGTAATCAACGGGCCAAAGCGAAACAAACATATGTCAACTGGCTTACAGAACAGATTCGCCAGTGTGGTCAGTGTGTCTGAACCACCGTTACCTGCGTTAATCCGCATGTGCCATTTACTTATCAGAACGCATTCAATCTTAGTCATCAGCGACGCCGTGAGATGTGCAGCGCTGCCTGGCGGATATTGATAACAGGTTGCCATTTCAGGCTTACGACATAAACTTATCAACGCGTTAGCCTTTTGCTTATTACTCGTGGGGGAGGGGGGCAACCATGCTGTTACAATTAACAGCCGGTCTGCTGGTCGTCGCTGCACTCGGCTTTTTGCTTTATTTCCTATTCACCATTAACCAGTACCGCGACCGCCGGCAGGGCGGGGACCGACGCAAATGCATGTCGGGCACTTGGGTCGGACACGACCGCCGGCGTCAGCCGGACCGCCGCTTGTCGGGTATCTAAATTATGAGGTGCGACGACCTGGCGGCTTGGTCTGCAGTTGGGCCCGATGACGTGGCCTGTCCGTGACTGTAAATTTTTAAAGACGTCTTGTCGGAGTCATCGGGCCAGAACTGCAGTTGCTTATGTATATCTAAAATTCGAGATAAGGGGAATTGTGGGAACTACTTAATTGACCACCTGACCGCCTGAGCGACCGCAGGCGCGGCGATCCGGGGCGGGGCTGGGAACCATGCGTCAAAGCGACAAAGAAAGTGACAATTCAGGATGCTGGAGTGAATGGCACTAAGTTAAGACCCAACCCCAATAAATAGCCACGGAATCACACGGAAAAACACGGAATATAGGCTCTTCTTTCCGTGTCTTCCGTGTGATTCCGTGGCCATAGGGGTGTGATTAGGCTTAACTTAGTGCCATTCGATGCTGGAGTGATTTGGTAGAACGGGGAAGTGTTCCAAGTGACTGTTTTATTTGGCTCCCCGGGACGGGCTCGAACCGTCGACCTAGTGATTAACAGTCGCGAATACAGTCAGTTATGAAGCAAATAGGATGAAGAGTCTTAAGAGTTTTTCTGTCCTCTTTTCTGCTTGGTCGCTTGGACTGAGCCAGGACTGAACTTCCCCCGATCAATGATCACCAGAAGTGGCGCATTTTATTCAGTATTTTTAAATGTGCTCAACGAGTTGTGTCCTGTGGTGACTGAGATTTGTCCGAGCTGCGACCGGAGTGACGCGATGGGGCGTCACTCGCGGTGGTTCGACTGAACCTGCTGTGGCCGGTCATGTCTGCCATACACCCCAAACCGCAAGTACAAGATTTCAGCTCATTCCCGTTATCCTGCACGAACCACTGCATGTCCGTTTAGGCACCATAAACAAGACATTTCCAGCTCTGCCAGGTATGTCGTGTTTGTACTGTTTCCGGTCATATAGTGTTTTCGCAGATAGGTTTGTAAATCCCATTGGGCTATGTAATATGACAATAACTTATTGATGCTAATGGATGTGAATTTTAAATATGACCTAAAAGTTATCAGATAACACTGACTTTTAGCCCCCCCTGATAGTGGATGCAGAAGGCTGCAGATATGGATACATATGAGAAAGTTGCCTACTCGTGTCTTGGAGCGGTGGCGGTTTTGTACCTAGCAACAATTGTGGCAGGAATGATCGCCGCGTTTCCGTTCGGTCTAGTCGGTTTAGTCCTCTTGCTCGGGGTAGGAGTCCTATTCGTCAAAGTGCTCAAGGAACGGTTGCGAAATAAGGAGGATGACTACTATTCGAAGAATATTGATAGGTAACCCAAATGAAATTGACCACCCAGGATGAGTTTGCTGATTTCTCGATTACCGAAACACTCGGCCTTGTACGTGGCAATACGATTCGTGCTCGGCATGTTGGAAAAGATATCATTGCGGGTTTGCGAAATCTGATCGGTGGAGAGATTACTGAGTACACGAAAATGTTGGCCGAAGCTCGCGAGCAGTCTATTGATCGAATGCTAGATGAAGCCAAGAATCTCGGTGCCGATGGTGTTGTATGCGTACGCTTCGCGACTTCTCCAGTGATGCAAGGCGCTGCCGAATTGTTAGTGTATGGAACTGCGGTCAAGCTGCGAGCAAATTCTGCTTCCTAACAAATCGAAGCAGGCGGCGTTAAGTATGACCGGAGTTGCGGCAACCAGGACAACAGCACCGCGCCAGGACACGGCGGGAACGCAGCCCTTTCCGGTCATTTAATTAATCGAAATATAAGAAAACAGCTGCACTGCTTCGTACTGCGCCCGCGTCCTGAGCTTCTGGCTTTTATTCGTTGGAAACAGCTGGACGGACGCCGAATTTGGAACTCAGGACTAGGGCTAAGTACTTGGCCTGATGCGACAAATAACTACATGCGCCGTGCGAGGGGGATGGTTGTGATGCGGTCAAATGTTACTATTCCGCACTAAATGACGAGTTCATCACACAGTGAATAAGCTGTATGTGCTCTGCTTGATACGATCGACGATATATTCCAGGATGAAATATCTCTCTTCACAAGTCTGCTGCTTTTCCAAGGCTTCTGCCTTCGCGCGGAATCTGTTAGGTATCGTCTGTCTCTGCTTCATATCAACGTTCCTTGTCGCCTGTGGCGGCGGTTCATCGGGTTCGAGCACCGTCTCAGACAGCCAGGTTACTGCCCCGGTAGACACCAACCCCACACAGCCCCCACCAGACTCCACCCCGCCGGCTCCCCAACCTCCAGATACTGGATCCTATAACCTCGGCAGCACACCGCAGGCGGTCATCAACCAATGTATGTCAGTTAGCGATAAGGAGATGCTGACACAGGTGAATAACGCCCGGTCGAAGGCACGCAATTGCGGTACCGTGAATTACAAAGCCACTGCAGCTTTGAGCTGGAATTGCACACTGGAAGCTGTCGCCGATGAACACAGTCGCGACATGGGGGACGTCAACTTTTTCAGCCATACCGGTTCCGACGGTTTATCTGTAGGAGACCGCTTGACAAACGCGGGTTATGACTGGTCTGCGGTAGGGGAGAATATTGCTGCCGGTCAACCGACTATTGACGCAGTAATGGCGGCATGGCTCGGCAGCCCAGGGCATTGCGCAAATATCATGTCACCCACGTACACAGAAATCGGTGCGGCCAGTTACAACGTTAGTGGATCGGACTACTCAATTTACTGGACTCAGGATTTTGCCAAGCCACGGATGTGAAGGTTTCTGTGTCAATCAAAATTGCCACTTTAAGACCTCGTATCCATACTCATTTCAGCAGTGGACTCTAGCTTCGCAAAAGCATCCCTGACCTACCTGCCGTGGACTGGGCGCCGAGGGATGCGGACTTGGGCTCTGGCACACATGCGGTGTTCATGGGAACGTCAGGCTCGCCCCCGTTCCCGGACGTTTAGCTAATCGAAATATAAGCAACCAGTGAATGTCGGCATCCGGCCACTAAACGGACCCCAGCCGCGCCGCAGGGCATGCCTGAAAGGTACTGAAAACGGACATCGCCGTGGCGGAATCTGGAGGGTATCAGCGCACGTGTTTGCGACGTCAACGAGGAACTCCTGACGCTGGCGGTGCTGAAGGCAAAGGGCCCGGAGCGCTATTACACCTACACGGCGTTATGCACAGCAAGGAGCCGGTGGGCAAACAGTACAGAATCGATCGGCCGAACTGCCCGAAAGGTCAGAACAGCTGATCGGCACGCGCTTCCCACGCCCGTCTCAGAGCCGGGTCATTCGCGAGACGAAGCAGACTGTAACAGCTGTAGGGATATTTGAAGACGTGCCCAATGTCCACGTCGTTGTCGCCCCGGGCTTCCCAGTAGGCGGCGTCAAGCGGCCGTAAATCGCTTGGCGTATGGTCGGGAATAGCTTTCGAGTCCGGCGCCGGCCCACGCCGCGTCACGGTGACGTACTTACGGAAGGCTTCGCGACAGCTTTCGGCCCATGCCACGTCGCCTATGGCCGCCAGTTCAACAAGGGCCTGACCGAAGGTCAGCATGTGACCTGCGTAACCCTGTCCATAGCCGGCAAACCGGTCGATGGCCTCGCACGCCTCGCGCAAGATGAATCGTGACGCAGCGACTGCATCATCAAATGGCGGAGGTTCCAGGTCTGGATCCGACGCGACGTCCTGCCAGGGCATGAACTGCGGGATCAACCGGCACACGCCGTCAATACGCTCCGGCGTGGCCGCCTCGGGCATCAGGCGGAATCCCTTGATCGCCAGCATCGCGAAAATTGCGTTGTGTCCAACTTCCCGCAGCGTGTCGGCTCCTCGCGTAAGGACAGCACCAATTTCATTAACCCGTTCCGGCGCTGGCGCTTCTTCAGGAAAATCGGCGCAGAGGGGCGTCTTCGACCAATTCAAGTCAACGAGCGACTCGATTCGCTTCCGCGATCTTTCATCGAGTGCGTTCTCCTTGCAGAGGAGGTGAGCAGCCACCATAGCAGCGCCACGATGCCCTTCCACGAAGTGGTCGCTTTTATGTGCCCTCGCAAGTGCGTTCAGTCCCAGCACTACCAAACGTCCAACTGACATTACATCTTTCTCCGTTGAACCGCTTCTGACCACGTACCGTGCGAATGAGCCGTAACAGACTACCACTTCTGGCACCTGACGAATACCGGCAGGTATTCCTTAAGAATCCTTTCCCAGGCGAGCGATCCCCTGCATGTCCGAAAGGCATAGTTGCCCTTCGCTGGTCATCCGTGTAGGTCAGCAGTTGGCCGAAAGTGTTAGTACAGATTGCCTGATGGGAACGGCAACTTATGTTAAGGGTTGTAAGATGCCTGCCCCTAGCCGCAGGCATGTCAGTCTGCAGGCGAACTCAACGGGCAGGCGTCTGACAACCCTTAACAGAACTGGACGATCTTATCATGCCGTCAGTTCTTCTGAGAACGGCTAGATTAGGTCATTTCGCATGGCTATATTGCGAGCACAACAGATCCGTCACAAGAAATTCCCTGCTGTACATTGTGATAGAGGATAGAAAAGACCCTTGTCGAATAAAATCAGTGCCACCCCATCTTCTGAAGCGCGAGCGACGTATGCCGAGCGTCTGTATATTTTAATGATATGGTGCGTGTACAAGCACGTGAAGGCCAATTCAACAGGTTGCAAGAGTAACAAGGTCGTGTCGGTTTCGATAAACAGGCCAGCGCTACTGATGTCACGCACCTTGCAGTGTTGTGTGCTTTCTCCCGGCGCATACACATAGACCTGTGTATTATCAGAGTGACGACGAGCATGGTGACGTCGTTCGGTAGATTTCATGCTCTATTAACGTCCGGTTAGGACCTGCGGCCATCGGTGGATTCAAGATATAAATCGGCGGCCTTCGGATCGCCGTTTCGTTATCAGGCTCGATTTTGATGTAGACACCAACGCCTCAGGATATCAAGCTGCCATGGCGCGATCATGCGCCCGCGCGTGGCGATCAACCGCCTGCAGTCTGCATCCGTCTTCGGGAAAGGCTCGTCGGCGTATAGCGCTAAGCTGGCTAGCAACCGCGTCATATTACGATCGTGATCGCTGCGGAATTCATCTTTATAAGTCATGCCGTCCTCCAATGAAGTCCTCGACCCGGTGGCCGGGGTTTAGGATGGTTGGCCCGGGCGTGCACTAAGTGGTTGGAAGAATGTAGTAATGATGTATTTGTTTAAGGCAATTATTAGGCCATAGGAAATAATGTCATTCTAAGACATATGGTTATCTAAGCACCCAATAAATTGACTGAAAAATAATCCTCCGATCTGTAAAGTTTGCTGACATGAAATATGGGATTCCTGTCACAGAGACACCTTTAAAAGGCGGCGTCGAAGTTAAAGTAATCAGTAGCCGGGAATAACGTTTTTAGGTCAGCTACCGCCAATGGCTACCTACCCGGGGAAGGTCCGAAAGCAGTACAAATACGACGTGCCCGGACCGGCGGTTTATGTCCGCTATTCCTGAAACAAGACATTCGCGCCAGGCTGGTTTACGACCGGAATGCAACTACAGACATACGCATTCATTTCACATGCCAGGCCATAGGCCAATTCGGGTCAAGATCCGTCGACTTCCAGACGATACAAACTGCAGGTGATGGCTTTATTGATAGTGTGACGGTGGTAGCAGAATTTCCGGTTGTACGACAGCGTCACATAATCCGATCAGGAAGATAACTAGTTTTATCAAACTGATGATCAATCACCTCACCATCCACAGGTCAATCTGGCAGGTAGTGCCAGGAGTGGGAAACAAATGGAAGCAAGTATCCTGAAGATAATTCGTAGCGTTGCCAACACGCAGGCTTACCAGCCGGACGAGAACATATTTATCGAAGGATCGCCAGGCAGCACCATGTACGTCATCATCGACGGGACTGTAGAAATCAGCGTTGCAGGCAGGCTTATCGAGATTGCCGGACCGGGGATGATAGTTGGCGAAATGGCGCTGATCGATTCCTGTAACCGGAGTGCGACCGTGGTGGCGAAAGACTATTGCGTCCTTGCGCAGGTGAACGAAAGCGAGTTTCTGTCGCTGATGGAGAAGATTCCCCGTTTCGGACTGAGTGTGATGAAGATTCTCGTAACCAGGCTACGCAACATGGATGCAATGATCTGAAACGGATTCAGACCTGTTACCAAGACAGGTTAGTGAATGATCGTTTACGGATGCCGCCATTCACTAATTGCTTATATCTTGATTGGCTAAACGACCGGAAAGGGTCGCAAACCTGCCGTGGCCCGGATCATTGTTATTGTCTTGGTTGCAGTGCCAGTTCAACCGATCGACGCAACACACGCGTTAAATCGTTCTGCCATCGGCATTCACCCAAGAGGCAGCCCCGGTGCTGCGCACGCATGGCGTCATTTCAGCTCCCGGTTGGTTTGGCTGCTCAGCACGCCTGGCACCTTTTGAATCGAGGCGCCAGGCTATCCTGATCGTCCTGAGGATTACCGCGGAGGCCTCTGGTCGTGTGGAACCTTCACGGTTACCACACAGTCAGCAGAGTTCCCCTGTAGGTCGGACCCGCGGTACGTTAATGTATACGTACGTCCATCCTTTTGATTCCCAGATCGCTCAGCCCGCAAGTACCCAGTCTCGGTGTAGGTTGCGGAACTCCCATTCGTCTCACTGAGAACCGGTGACCCGAACCCCTGGATTTCGTTCGCCGCGTTGCCATCTCCCAGTCCGTTCTGCGGCTGACTGCTTGCCTCAGCAACGAGTGCTACTCCGTCCGGACCCGAATCGGTATCTGTTACCTGCAGGGACACGGTCACGGGAACCAGCTGGTGATTAGGCGCCCAGAGCAAGTCCGGATCCGCGCTGCAGTTTACTGTTGGGGGAACAGTATCCAGCACACCGTAACGGACGGCTTTCTCGTTGGTCAAGACTGCCTGGTTGTAGGAGTACTGCAGGAAATTCGTTGCACCGTAGGCCTGCTGAATGCCTGCTGTAGCCGACGCACCGTTGTCGCGCGTTGGCCCATAGACCACATAGATGTCGTCGGTGGTCTCCTCGAGCTGAACCTCAAAGAATGCCTCGTCCGAGCTTCCGAAGTAACTGGTTCGCCATTCGATGACAAACACCCGGTTGGGGGCTGTACCCTCGGTCGTCACGAACACGCCGTGTCCAGATGTATTCGTCATCAGATCGTCAAAGTAGGGGAAGATTGCCTCGATGGAGCCTGTATTAGGCAACTCTGTGTTGGTGAAAGTCGAGGTGTTAGAGACGAATTGCAGGTTCCCGTTCGAGGAAACTCTGGCTTCGTCGTAGCTCGTGCCATAGAACGTGAAGGTGAACGGAAGTGGGACACGCGTCGTGCAGTCATCGCAATGGTTGCCGGTGTCGTTCACACCAGCCACATATCCGCGCGAAACGTCGGTGCAGCTGTAGCCAAACTCGTCAGGCCCTGGACAGCTGGCGGCGCGTGCAGCTGATGGGGTCAAAGCCAAGCATAAGATCAATGCCAGAATCGACGAAATGAGTGAGATATGGTTTTTCATCTTGCATCCCCGTGAAGTGGATCACGTTTATCATTGTCTTTAGTTACGTTTACTTGTTATGTGACGGCGGTCTCATTTTTTGAGTACTGTATGTAAAAATCTGTGACCCATTGCCATAACCGGTGTGCTTCCATTCACGGATAACGGGTTTTAGTTGACTTTGTTTTCTGCTGGTAAATAGGCAATGAATTGAAGAGCAACACATTGAAATAAAGCCACTTTTTAGAAACGATAATTAGGATATCAGCGTGCGCGGCAGAACAAACGGTATTGACCCGAGGTTCCTACGGTAGTGGGGATCAAAAGTGTCCGTTTTCAGTACAAAAACGACATGCCGGGGCAAGCCGGAAACGTCGCGATTGGTGCCCATTCCGGACCTTCAGCGAAAGCTAATATTGGCCAAGCGTGACTGTCCGTCTTTGACCCTCCCCACCCCCATCCCACCGAACCCATTCAGCAGGACTCGGTGGGGCAGCAGGGGAAGGGAGGGTACGCAGATCTCAGCTCAGTCGGTGGCTTTCAAAATCGCCTCCGCTTCCGGATGCTCGAACATGAAATCCCGCAGCCGGTGATAATGATCGCTGCACAAGTCGGCGAACGCGTCCGGACCGGCAAAGGAGAGATTTGAGTAGGCGTACAGACACGCGGTGATGAGGGTGCCACTTGAGGAAGTGATTCGAAGGCGCAAAGGCCTTCATATAAGATGGAAGAATCTGCGCAGTTTTTGGTGCCATCTTATGGGCAAAAAAACCGCCGATAGGGTGATCGGCGGGTTTGCTGCCTGTCACACTGGTGAAATGAGTTACGGCGCACAGCGGAAGAATTATTGGCTCGCCGTTCAAACAATCGTATTGGTGTGATCAATCGCGATGATCCAAATGACGCATCATTTTTCAAGCGACCGGCAATGTTTCGTTTCGCTTTGACCTGTCAGAATTGACCCCGGCTTCGGCCGGGGTTTCCCATCATGTACAAACGGCCAATATCCAGCATGTCATCATCGTACTATTCTGGAATCCTGCCGGGTGTGGGTGAATACAAGACCCTCGGGGAATAAGCCCGCCGCCCACTGTTGGGGTAAGGTAGTTAGCACCCGGCACCAATCAATCTACCCCCGGCCACATGTCTGCCGGGGCTGCTGATCCAGACGAACCGAATGGGTGTGATATGGGCGAAGTAATTGAGTCGGGAATAAAACGGAAATCCGAATTTCGGAAAGGCTGGCCAAAGTTCGAATTGCTATTGACGGCGCTTGCTTCAATTGAACGTCAGAATCCAGATTTCAACAGGGAGATTACCCTTAAAGACATTGCACAGGCGCTGTATATCTTGCAGCACAACAACCCGGAGAGATTTGGCTCATTATCAATGACAGAAACCATCATCGATGGACAGAAATCAATGCATAAATTAGCGATGGCGGCCGACGCGATTGCCGTTGCATTACAGAATAAACACGATGAATTATTGAATGCCAGACTGGAATGGAAACAGGAAGACAAGCCTGAAATATGACACCGCCGAACAGCTCAGGAGCGTGAAGGGAGGCCGCATTGACCAGACCCCGCCCACCGTGGCGGGAGTTTTCTTGCGAAAAGCATCGAGTCTGCTATATATATCAATGAGTCGATAATCAACAACAAGACTTTATGGTATGGGGGGGCTATTGTTGAGAAAAGAGAAAAACAACGCCGCCGATTCATACCTGTCACTCGGTTCCCGCTGCACACCCCAAGGGGTGAGTTGATAACCTCAGAACGCCGAAAGTTACCTACAAGGCGCGTGAATGATATCCAGGTAGAAGAACTTGACTGTGAAGGCTTTATTGCAAATTTGTAATGAAACTGGCGGGCAAGAAATGCCGCATTTCCATTAACCAGACTCCGCCCACGTCGCGGGGTTTTGTTAGGTGCACTACTACTAGAGCCTAAAGATGATGTAAATAATTAATACTATTAAGAAGAAGATAAATTTATCAATAATATCCATATTATCCATTGTTGCCTTCCCAGTATTAGTTATGGCCACCGTGGCGGGATTGTTCTTTATACCACCGTCAAACCCGTCTGACAGACCCCCACCACCCGCCGTGCCACACTCCCCGGAATGGACCTGACCAAGAATGACCCCTCAAGAGATTGAAGCCCTGCTGCGGATGCTGGCCGAGTGTGAGCGGGACGAACTGGTGCTGGTGATGCGGGAGCGGCGGGAGGCGGAAGTCGAAGGGAAGTTACACTAAATATCTCCTCACCCAGGTTCATTGAGCACCACGAACAGTAGATTTACCCACAAACGGCTCCAGATCTTTCAGATGTTCACGTTTCGCGTGACGATATTCCCAGGGCGGCATTGGATTGGGATCATGCCACAGCCCAAGTTTCTGCCTCCTTGCCTCACGCTCCGCGTCGGAATACTTCACCCTATCTGCCGGTGTCTGCTCACCTTGGTACTTTTTGTAATGCCAGGCAAGCCCTGCCTCGACCTGTTCCAGGTTCACGTCCTCACCGTTCAGAAGCACCTTGCCGAGGATTCGCCCGTACCGGTCATATTTACTGTAATCCACCTCGACAGTCCTGCCGGCGACCAGATCGGACAGGTGCTCCTTGGAATTCGTGCCGTATGCCTGGTGGCGTTCCGGGGCATCGATGCCCTGCAGTCGGATCTTGTGTTGTTCATTGCTGGCATCCAGTACCACGATGGTGTCACCGTCAGTGACCCGTACAACGCGCCCTGTGAGGGTTTCAGCCTTTGCCAGGGGAAGCTGAGCGGGAGGGGTGTCTGCATTGAAGATGACCCGAAGACTCGGCACACCTGGTTTGGGCATAGCAGAAACGCGCCGGAGTCATCGGGTCATGTCCTACCGTTAAAACTGTACGACATGGTGTGAGATAAGGATATTGTGGGACATACCTAATTAGTGCATCACGATTTAACGTTGCCTTAACAATGCTGGAGAGGGGTGACTGCATTAAAGTTGACCCGAAGACTCGGCGCGTCCAATGGAAGAAGAAGCGATACAACACGGTGCATATACTCCTACACCGCTGACGCAATTTTGCTTATTAGTGAGCCTTCCGCCAGTGTGGCCAGTGTGTCTGAAACGCATTTACCGGCGTTAATCCTCGTGCGCCATTCACTTGTCAGAGCGCATTCATGCGCCAGTCAGGCGTGGTTGCATTGAAAAAATAGAGACCCGATGACTCAGCACCTCCCAGGAGTAGGCGGGGGATAGGTCGGCGCGTCAGGGTCAACGGGTCGAGGAGTTCATGCCATCCTAGGGCAGTTTGCCAGTCACCACTATAGGGGAAATCCTTAATTGACTACCTATTCTTTCCGGAAATCCCAGGAGGCGGTTCCAAGCACCGCTATTGCGCACAGGAACGTCAATACTTCGTAAAGCCAGTCAGGTAGCCACATCGCGCGTGCTCCTATGGATATCATTCAGAAGACCCGATGACTCGGCACGCGGCCAGGGAGCAGTCACTAGAGGGCGTGCCGGAATCAACGGGATATGTGTTATTCATACCTGATTGCGGTGGACATGGTCAGGAAAGGGGTCACATTTCTGACCGCCTGAGCGACCGCAGGCGCGGTGGCCGCATTAAAAAAAGACCCGATGACTCAGCACATCCAACCGAGTAAGGGGATAGAGTGGAGACCGGACGGCACATCGGAGTCAACGGGCCAAAAATGTTGGCACATCCCAAATGGGACTCGACTCCAAATCCGGCGTGGAAGCCAACAAGTGACCATCTGATCCAGTGTGGTGGTCAGTGAACCGCCGACCCGGTGACTTCTGATCTCTTCACCTGTTCGCTATGCGTGTCCGCACCGATCGATGAGAGGTAAGCTGAAGAATTTGAATGGCTCCCCGGGACGGGCTCGAACCGCCGACCTAGTGATTAACAGTCACCCGCTCTACCGACTGAGCTACCGGGGAATAACAGGCCGCTCATCATACTGACGGGAAGGTTTTCGGTCAACGTGGACGCTTTCCGATGGTGGCAGATCTTATGGGCATTCAATCGGGCTGCCATCGCAGCGGGTGTGTGTGGTGCGGGGTCTGCCGGTATTCGACAGGCAGATAACCCGCGGGCTGGCGAGATTGTATCTGTCACAGAAAGTAAACGAGCTGTTTGTCCCGCCGCTGCTGCCGTCTGGCTGGTAAACGACCCGCTTGCGACGGTTTCCCGAGTGCATGCTGATGAACTCGGCAAGAGGCGGTTCCGTCAGGATCAGTGCTTCGTTCGCATTCCGTTCGCGGTCCTCGCTGGCAAACAGTAACCAGCCGTTGCCCCAGTCCGCGTGACGCGCGCAGATGTGCCGATCCGCCTGCGGGCAAAGCACGAGCCGGCGTCCCCGCTTGACCGCTTCACTGCGCGCAAGCTGCAACGCAACAACGAAGCGGTTGACCTCGCCGGCCATGCGGTTGGAATGGATGAATCGCGGCAGGAAATCCACTGCCGTCAGGGTGATGATCGAGGTCAGGGCAAGACTCACCAGTAGTTCGGGCAGGGTGACCCCGGTGTAGTCTGCCGGGAGACTAGCCGTGTCAGGGCATCCGGCATGGGATTTTGTCATCCTGACATCCTCCATCCATGGAAAATATCCGGTCATGTGGCGGATGCGTCCCCCACCGCCTGTCCAGTGTGGCGCGGGTAACCGCAACGTCACGGCTTGATTATACGCCGTCAGGTCAAATGCGATGCCAGCCGTGAGGGATCAGACCTGTGGGAATGAGCTGATCAGGTTGTCAGTGCCTTCGTCAAGCGTTCCAGCGCCGTTTTCAAGGTATCCAGGCCGGTGGCATAGGAGAGTCGCAGATAACCCGGTGCGCCGAAGGCAGCGCCGGGAACCATGGCCACTCCTGCTTTCTCCAGCAGGTATTCCGCAAGTTCCACGTCGTCAGTCACGCCGTCAAGGTTGTTGATGACTGCCTGGAAAGAGGGGAAACAGTAGAAGGCGCCATCCGCCGGCAGGCAGACGACACCGGGAATCCTGTTCAGCGCTTCCACCACAAAATCGTGGCGCTGCCTGAAGGCCTTCAGCATGGGCTGAATGCAGGACTGGTCGCCTTCCAGCGCCGCCTGCGCGGCCACCTGTGAAATCGAGGCGGGATTCGAAGTGCTTTGTGACTGGACCATTTTCATCGCACTGATCAGCTGGGTTGGGCCGCCGGCGTAGCCGATGCGCCAGCCGGTCATGGCATAGGCCTTCGACACCCCGTTCAGCACGATCGTGCGCTCGTAGAGTTCCGGGCAAGGGTGGAGAATATTGCAGAAAGGCTCCTCACTCCAGAGGATGTGTTCATACATGTCGTCGGTGGCGATCAACACCTGCGGGTGGTGTCTCAGCACCTCACCCAGCGCCTTGAGTTCCTGCGCGGAGTAGGCGACGCCGGTAGGGTTGGAGGGGCTGTTGATGACAAACAGGCGGGTCCTGGCGGTAATGGCCGCCCCCAGCTGCTCCGGGGTGATCTTGAATCCGGTTTCGACCCCCGCCCGGATGATCACCGGTTCGCCTTCCGCCAGTCGGACCATGTCCGGGTAGGACACCCAGTAGGGCGCCGGGATGATGACCTCATCGCCGGGGTTGAGCAGCGCCTGGGCGAGATTGAAGAAGCTCTGTTTGCCCCCGCAGGAGACGAGGATCTGTTCCGGCCGGTATTCCAGGCCATTGTCACGCCTGAATTTCGCTATAATCGCACGCTTGAGCTCCGCAGTCCCGTCAACGGCGGTATAGCGCGTAAATCCGGCGTGAATGGCCGCGATGGCCGCAGCCCTGATGTGCTCGGGGGTATCGAAATCCGGTTCGCCGGCTCCGAGCCCGATGATGTCCTTTCCGGCAGCGCGCAGCTCGGCGACCCGCGCCGTCACCGCCAGGGTAGGGGAGGGTTTGATGCGTTGTATCCGGTTAGCGAGCCTGATCTTGTCCAAAATTGCTATCCTGTCGTTTGAGGGTGGCGCCAGCGCCCATCATACTTAATCCCGGCATTTTCGATAATAGCCCGTGACAGAGCGATTCCAGTTGATTCCTCCATGCAGCCGTCCGGGGACCAGCCCCTGGCTATTGCGGCGCTGACCGAGGGTTTGAATGACGGCCTGGCGCATCAGACCCTGCTCGGCGTGACCGGTTCGGGCAAGACCTTTACCATCGCCAACGTCATT
>CAVQCA010000040.1:0-11497 GCA_963710815.1 uncultured Gammaproteobacteria bacterium
AAAAACCAGCCACTTGGCAAGAAAATTAACTTTGAAAAGTCGACCACCTGAGACCCACTCCGGTCCTTAAGGGTATTGGAGAAGCAATGAAAACGGTGGAAGACTATGAAAAAATCCGGAAAACATTATTTTTATAAAGGGTTGAGTATCCGGGCGATACATCGCAAGCTACACGTTGATCGAGAGACGATCCGTAAGGCAATCGTTCAGCCGGTGCCGCAACCCTACCAATTGGGCCAAGGACGTCCTGACCCGGTATTAGGACCTTACAAAAAACGGATCCAAGAACTGCTGGATGAGAGCGATCGATTACCTCGCAAACAGCGGTACACTGCCAGAACGATTTTTCGTCTGATCCGAGAAGAGGGTTATCAGGGTTGCGAAGGCAGCGTGCATAACTACGTCAGTCGACAGCGTAAGGATCGCAGGCGTAAAGATGCCTATCTACCGCTGGAATTCGATGCTGGACAAGATGCCCAGGTGGATTGGGGAGAAGCCTGGGTACGCATGGCGGGAAGGAGATCAAGGTCCAGTTTTTCAGCATGCGGCTGAACTATTCCAAGGCCCGCTTTGTGATGGCTTTTCCATTCCAGAAACAGGAAGCGTTCTTTGAAGGGCACATCCAGGGTTTCCACTTTTTTGGCGGTGTCATGCGGCATATCACTTATGACAATTTGAAAACCGCCGTTTACGGTCCTGGAAGGCAAAAAGCGCCAGGAACAGCAAGCCTTCAAGGAATTTCGCAGCTATTACCTGTTCGAGAGCCGCTACTGTACTCCCGGACAAGGGCATGAGAAGGGTGGCGTGGAGAACGATGTCGGCTACGTTCAACGCAACTTCTTCTCTCCGATCCCGGAGGTGGACTCCTATGAAGAATTGAACACTTTCCTGCGCCAGGCTTGCTTACAGGATGCGAAGCGGCGTACCCGTGGCCAGAAAGAGCTGGTCATTGATCTGTGGAAAGCAGAGCAAGCCTTCTTTTTGCCACTGCCCGTCACAGATTATCGTGCCTGCACGACCAGGGTGGTGAAGCCCAATACCTATCTCCAGGTGGATTACGACACTAATCGCTATTCGGTGCCTTACCAGTATCGCGACAGTTGGTGTGCGCGCTTTTCCTTTCCGCATCGAACTGCTTTACCTGGATGAGACCATTGCCAGCCATCCGCGTTGCTTCGAGCGAGAGCAGGATATTTTGGATCCCTTCCACTATCTGCCGCTCCTTCAGCAGCGTCCGGGCGCTTTCGAGCATGCCAAACCGATGCGTCGCTGGCGGAAGCAGTGGCCAAGGTGCTATGAGCAGCTCCTGGCTGAATTGAGGCAGAGCAAACCGGATGGGCAAGGGGTGCGCGAATTTCTGGAGATCCTCAAACTGCACCAAGCCTATCCCCAGAAGCAGATCGAACAGGCCGTAAAGCAGGCATTGGGCTGCGGAGCAGCCCATCTGGACGGCGTGCAGCTTTGCCTGCGGCAGTTATTGGCTCCTAAACCAACTATCCGTTCTCTCAATCTGGATGTTCGGCCTGAGTTGAACGGGATTGGCAGGCAGCCGGTGGATCTGGAACAATACAACCAGTTGTTGGAAGCGAGGTGAGCCATGAAATCTAATGAATTGCTCGACAGCTACCTACGCCAACTGCGTGCCAACCTTCCTCAGGAACTATCCGACCTACGCTACCGATGCGGCTCGCAGCAACCTGGATCACACTCGTTTCTTGCTGGCTTTAGCCGAACAAGAAGTGAACCAGCGGGAACACAATATGATCCAACGCCGGATTAAGGCTGCCCATTTCCCAGTGTTCAAGGAATTGGCTGACTTCGATTTCTCGGCGATCCCATCCTTGAACAAAGCCCAGATCCTGGACCTTGCTCGCGGAGAGTATTTGCAAAAACGAGAGGTCAATTATTTTCATCGGCAACCCAGGTTTGGGAAAAACTCACTTAATTATTTGGGTTGGCCTTAGCCTGCTGCCGCCAGAAACACAAGGTGCGTTTTTGGACAGCTGCCAGCCTGGTGAACGAACTTTACAGGCCCAAGATGAACACCGCTTACACCGCTTCATCGCTCAGGCACTCAAGCTGGACTTAGTGATATTGGATGAACTCGGCTTCATCCCCTTTTCGGCCGATGGCGCAAATGCACTCTTTACCTTCTGCTCTGAACTTTACGAACGGCTATCGTTGATTATTACGACCAATTTGAAATTCGCTGACTGGGTACAAGTCTTTGGCAGTGAACGCCTGACTGCCGCACTTTTGGATCGCTTGACCCATCACGCCCATGTCCTCGAACTGGTCGGCGAGTCGCATCGCTTTCGCCAGCGTATGCAGCAGGAGGTGAGCTATGAATAGCTGTGGACAGCCTGGACAACTCTGGCGAGTTGCCCACCCTGCCCACAGTCCCTACGACTACGACGACGAAATCGGTTATTATTCAGTTGTCAAAGTGCAAGGTGGTCGGTTTTTCGTTATTAAAATGGGCGACTTTTCGATGTTAAAATTAATCTGGCTAAGGCCTAAGTGGTCGGTTTTTTAACGTTTAAAAGTGGGCGGTTTTTCGAAGTTAATTCACACGAGTTTCTAAAATATATGTTAGTACAGCGTAAAGTAAGTAACTGAGACAATTTGACAAATTCTGCCAGATGAAAGAAAATGGCAGTATTATGAAAAAACAACATGTACAACTCAATGATGTCGATCGAGAATATCTCGAAAACTTGGTAAGCAAAGGTGAATTGAAAGCGAAGGTCTATCGCCGAGCATTCGGATTATTGGAACTGGATCGAGGGAAAACCTATACTGAAGTATCCAAAACCTTGCAGGTCACGATTACAACACTGTCAATCTGGGCAGCAAAGTATAAAGAGAATGGGTTAGAAATGCTTCACGACCAACCTCGCTCTGGGCGACCGATTGAGATAGATGGAAGCCAGCGAGCGAAGATCACGGCTTTAGCTTGCAGTGAACCACCAGAAGGTTATGCCCAATGGAGCTTGCGCTTATTGGCCGATAAGGTAGTCGAGCTAGGGTATTGTGAACGTATTTCACACACGGAAGTGGCTGAGATACTAAAAAAAAACGAACTAAAGCCCCATCTCAAACGTAGCTGGTGTATTGGGAAGATCAATAGCCGGTTTCTGGCCCGCATGGAGCAGATCTTAGCCCTGTATGCTTTGCCCTATGATCCAAACTATCCGGTCATTTGCTTGGATGAACGCCCATGCTTCTTGATTGGAGATCGCATTGACCCCATTGCTATGCAGAGTGGGCAAGTTCGAAAGGAACATTACGCCTATGAAAAACACGGTTCATGCACCTTGTTTGCAGCCATTGAGCCACTCACCGGTTTGCGGTTGGCGCAAGTTCATCGCAGACGAACGAAAAAGGAGTACACGCTCTTTTGTCAGGCTTTAGCAGCTCAATTCCCAGAGGCAATCAAGATCCGCCTGGTTCAAGATAATCTCAACACGCACGATGTGAGTGCCTTTTATGAGAACCTCCCTGCAGATGAAGCCCGTGCCTTGGCAGATCGTTTCGAATTCTATTTCACACCGAAGTCTGCCAGTTGGCTGAACATGATTGAAATCGAGTTCTCGGTTATCGCCAGGCAATGCCTCAACCGGCGCATTCCAAACATGGAACTTCTTGAGCAGGAAGTCTTGGCGATTGTGGAGGATCGGAATGCAAAGAAAGTCAAAATCATCTGGCAATTCTCTATCCAATCGGCTCGGACTAAGCTCAATTCACATTATGTTAAAGTACAGTCAAGCAATCTGAAGTTCAAGAATTCTTAGTTTACGGTGTACTTAGTTTCCGGTAAAAGATGACAAAAAGGTCTCACTCATGGTATGAAAAGGATGCGAAACCATCAACCATGAGGTGAGACCATAAACATCCTAAATCATACCATACAGACATTGGCAATCGTAGTGAAAGAATTGCCAATCGGGACAAATCTAGCACTTTACCAATTTCTTTGGATGCTCGTCAGTGGAGCACTACTATCCAGTCGAGGAGCCCTATTCCCAGCCCTGCAAACGATTGGATTGAAAGAGGTCGAAGTACGACGGACCTGGGCCGCCTTTCGCTATGGAGCCTGGGCGATCGGGACGATGATGCATACCTGGCAGAGCTATGTGGAGGGTCAAGGGCAATGGCAGGCGCACCAATATGCCGGCTACTATGCCAAAGCGGTAGACATGACCGCTTATTGGCGACCGACCCTGAAGGGGATCCGGTCCAAGCACTACAATTCCCAGGCTGAGAAAGCCTTGCCAGCAGTAGTGTTCGGGATGATCGGGCGAGTGGGGAGCGTGGGCCAACAGCGGATGGCCTTGTTGACCGACCTGGTGCGAGCCGATTTGAACGACCCCTCCGAGACTGGGCTGCAAGTGAGACTACTTCAACGGGTCAAGTTAGGGCTGGCGGAGGACGAAATGCCGATTTTCGACGCCGGTTTCAAGATCGCTGACCTTTACCAGGCCGGTCTGCCGCGTTTCGTGGTCCGTCTGGCCAAGAATTTCACCGCCCGTCGCAACTACCTGCCTGCTTATTTGGAGAAAGGACGCCCTGCGGAGTATGGTCAACGCATCCGACCGCTGGGACGCACTTACCGGGGCAAGCGGATTGCAGCCACCCCACCCGATCGAGTGAGCACCTGGCAACAGCAGGGGCTTGCCTTCCGAGCCGAGTTCTGGGACGATCTGGTGTTGCCTGATACCAAACCCGATCCGGATAATCGGACCTTCAGCGTGGTCGCCGTGTATGATCCCCGCTTCGAAGAACCCTGGCTCTTGGCCTGTCCGCTCCAGCTGAGTGGTGCCGATTTGTGGGCTCTCTATCACGACCGCTGGCCCATCGAGCAATTACCCCTGGCTGCCAAACACATGATCGGCGCTCATCGCCAGTTCGTCTTTGCCTCGGAAAGCTGCTACCGTCTGCCGGAATTATCACTCCTGGCCGGTTCCATCCAGACTTATCTGGCAGCCACTTTGCCACCCATCCCCACCGGCTTTTGGGATCGGAACCCTAAACGCACCCCGGGTCGCTTGCGCCGCCTGTTGTCTCGCACCACTTTCTCAGACTTGCCAGATCCTTTGCCGGTCCGAATTCGAAAAAAGGCGGCCGTTTCCGACCATTTGCCCAAGGGAATTTTGGGACATCGACGTACGAAACGGGTCAACTGACCTGAATTGGCTCCGAAACGAGCTTTTTTTCAAAGATTTTAAGGTTCTTCCTACTTCGAATCCGAATTCGGAGTAGTTTATCGTTCAAGTGACCGCTCGGCTCTCGCGAACCGCAGCTCTTCACTTACCGGAAACTAAAGTTTAGAAGGAATGCGGTTTTGTGGCATGAATCCTGACATTTCTTGCGATAGGCTTATTGGGGGAGGATATGATTTTTGCCAGGACAAGGCGATTAAGATCGTTAACGAGGGGATTTTATTGGTGCTTGTATCTCCAGACAGTAATTCCAACGGGGTCGATAGTTATCACAATAATATTTCATTATTCTATCCACTTGGTTCTGAAAATAGTTGGTTCTATTCAAAGCAAAAACCTTAGAGCGGTTAAAACAGGAAGTATAGATTATGGTAAGCATGAATTTTGAAGGTCACGAGCTCGAATTGACAAGAGATCTCTTCGTCCAGTTGATGAGCAATTCAATCTGCGGTGTTTACCCGCTCATCGAGAACCTTTACACCTCAATGCTCATGGGCTATCCCCTGGTGGAGGATGAGTTTATATCCCTTCTATTTAAAGGCCTATCCATGCTCGAGCAGCTCGAGCAGAAAACAGAAGAAGCCGGGCTAAAAGCTGCTATCAAGCAGGTAAGGAATAATCTTCAAGCGCTCCTGGCGGAGACAAACCGGGCTGCTGAATGGATCGCTTCGCTTTTAGGCTTATCCAAGGCCGGTCTTAAGCGATTGGAATACTATGGAAGTCTGCAAGATGTTGGTGAGGAAGGCTTGCCCAGCGGTAATGCTTCCCTGCCCAATTGGGTTAACATGGATCCGTACCAGGCATTCCTGGAGCGATGCACAAGCTCGACGGAGGCATTGATTACCGGAATAGAAGTCTTCCTCGCAAGGCTAGAAATTCACGTAGATAAATATGGAATCCAATATGACTGGCAATATGAACAGGGGTTGCGAAAGGATATATCCAAACTGCGTGAATTTATTAAGAAAGGTGGACTTAAACCTGCCCCATAGACTACCCTCTCCCAACCTCTCCCTGGCAGGGCGAGGGGAATGGCGCGCCTTTCCCAATCCAAAATATGAGAGGGATTTCGTAGCAGTAGAATGGGATAGCGAGAATTGGTCAGGTGGAAAATGGGGTTGACGAGGATGAAAGGCCTGCGAAATGGCTCACAAAACGAAGCAGAACGCCGTTTCCAGCAGGGGTAGGTCAACATGGAGACCCGCCTCCGGGGCGAAGAGCCTCTACGAATGGGAAAAATTGAGGCAACCAAGGGCAGAAAACCGGCAAACAGGCGCGTAGAAACAGCCTCGGCAAGCGATTTCTTGCCGGACGAGGTGCAAGAACAGGGGGTAAGCTGAGTTCAGGTTACTCCCAGGCTGGCCTGAGTGGCTTCCCGCACCAGACGAGCCAGGAGAGTGAGCGTATCGAGAACGTCTGCCAAGAAAGTCAGAGCTTTGGAGCGGAGAAGGCCATAGACTGGCATGCGTTTCAAGCCCCAATCTTCAAAAATTGCGTTGCGACCTTCAACCGCATTGCGAGCGCGATGGTAAAAGGTCTTCCAGGCTGGACTGCGAAAAGGGACATCCCGAACCAGGCGGCTCGAAGCATCTGCAAAATGTTCAGCCACATTGATCACGCGTCCATGAGTATGTTCGGCAAGTTGGTAAGGGCATTCGTCCGGGGGATAATGGACTTGATCCAACTTAACCAGCGGATCTTTGCCTTGTAAGCAGGTTTGGTCGCAGCACCATTTGTGACGCTGGCGTGCCTTGTCGAAGCCATAGGAAACCAGGGAGTAGCCATAGTTGCAGATCGGGCGACCGCGATCATCATAGCCGCGGGTGGGCCACTGGCTTCGATCGCGATCGGTGAAATGTTGGCGCAGATCCACCACTCGCCGAGCGTTGAGGTGAGAGTAAATCGTGTGCAAGAAAGCCTCATAGCCCAACCCAGCATCCCCAGCCACAACATCCACCTGCAAATCAGGATAGTGGTGCTGCAACTGCAGGAGCAAGGCTGCGCTGGGAACATCTTCGTGCTGGTTGGCCGGACGAAAATCATCCAGCAAGGTCAAACTGAAGCGCCGGAGGGGATCTGCCAGGCGCAAAGGCAAGCTGCGGTAGCCATAGCGGGCTTTGCCATGTTCTCGTTCGGTTGTTTCGGGGCGAGTTGAACGGTTTGGACTTTCAGCGGATTGGTTAGAGCCGGTGTACCAAATGTAACGAGCTTGTGGGTCGCGGGGAGTAGATTGGCAGCAAAAGCGAGCGCATGCCAGGGTATTACAATCACATCCCCGGCGGTCTTTGTCCTTGGCCGGACAGGGGCGCGGATTTTCGGGAGAGCTGGGTAGGTAGCAGCTCTCGCTCACAGAGATACAGCGCAGCTTCGAAGCCGCATCATGGATCTGTCCATCCGGGCAGAGCAAAGCAGCCTGCCAGGCTGGTGGGCTGAGTACAGGCACCTGGCGCATTACCCCAACTGCAGCGCTCAACAGCAGGTTCAACTTCTGCACGAGGATCTCGATCATCTCCTGCCCTTGTTCAACCGTAATGGTTTCCGCACTGGCGTCCGAATTGCGTCCCAAGGTAGTCAGGAAGTAGCGCACACCCCCTTCGCTGGGATAGACCCCCGGATGAAAACCAAACCAGCGGGCATAGTCAGCATAGCGCTGGTTAGCCAGGTTTTTGAGTGTCTCACTGCGCTTCCAACGGTTGATCACTTGCCAGGCAACCAGCAAAAAGAAGGAGACTGGATCGAAGGGCTCCCAGCCACGGCCTGACTGCCACCCCAACAGATGCGCTAAAAGCGGCCGCAAACCACTGAAATCGATCAGGCGCAGCAGCAAATCAAAATCAGATAGATCCTTCCAGGCCAGCAGTTTGTCCGGGTCGGCTAATTCTTCTTGCCAGGGGTAGCTGTATTCAGAGCGATAGTGTTTCTTGGGTGAGGCAGGCAATGCGACTGGGGTCGGCCATTTCAGGGGCAGGCTTTCCTGCAAGCTCAACAGGTTGCAACCCCTGACGAAATCGAGATCCTCGGCTCGAGTTTGCTCGGGAGTGACTTTAGCGCCGTCCATGGCGTCCTCCTCGGCGTTTGAGCCATTCCTGGGCCACCTGGTCAGCCCATTCATATTGCTGCTGAGTATGGCGGGCCAACATGCTGCGCAGTTCCTGGCTGTGGGCCGGTTGACGCAACCACACCAGAGCTTCATTGCGCAGTTGCCGTATGCGCTCCTTGGTCAACCCTAGCTGATTGCCAATGGCTTGCAAGGTTTGGGCTTCTTGCTCCCTCAACCCGTAATAAGCAGTGATAATCCCGGCCGACCTCTCTGGTAAACGGTTCACCAGATCCAGCAGCTCCTGGTTCACTTCCTGCTGCTCACTCAACTGGGCCGGGTTCGGCCCGCTCTGATAATAGTACAGCACAAGAATTGGAAGTGGTATTTCGCGGTCCAAACGACGCCGTTCACTCTTTACAGCCGCCCAAACTTCGAGCATAATTACCTTGCAGGCGTAGGTCACGAAGCTGGCTCCCCGTCCAGGATCGTAGCGTAAGATTGCGCGCCACAATCCTTGGCGACCGGCTTGGAGCGCATCTTCATAAGACAGGGTCAGCAACCACTGACGTTGAACGACCCAGCGAACCAGTCCTTCATGCTGTTGCATCACCTCGTTCAGGCTTTCGGAACAGCCAGACTGTGCCTGCATAATCAGGGTGATCTCGGGTAGCCTCCTGGGATCACCCCCTCCTTTTTGGAATCTGGACATTGAGCACCTCCTAGGATTTGAGATACTCAATTATCTGGCTCAAATTGCCGGTTTTTGCCTATAGCTTTGGGCGAAGAACGGGGTTGATTTTAATCTTCTCTACTGCTTCGAAATCCCAATATTTCATTAATTTGTCTAATACTCATTTTTCTCTATAATCGTTAATACATCCTGATTGGATGCAAATTGGTAAGTGTGGGGAATGTAATAGTCTAAATCTCTCTGCCTGATCGTAAAATCTATTAAACTGGCACGGTTTCTCTGCCTGGAGAAACCTTGACGTTCAGATTCGCATAGAAGAACGATTCCGATCTGTGCCGGCGATAAGGAAGTTCTCGAAAGGTGGTGGTAAATATTGAGCGTAGGATCTTCCCTGTCTGGGCAATTTAATGGCCATCCTATCTTATAGGTGAACAGAAATGGTTTATAGGAGAACCAGTGATGAAAAAAAGCTTCCGAATTTTTATAATCCTGGTCATGGTTTTCAGCATCAGCGGTTCTGTGCTTCAGATCGCTAACAGCCAGGATAACGGACCGAGTAATAATATCTATAAACGAGCACTGGATATCGAGATGGGCCGGGCACAGCCAGGCCCGCACGAAGCGATGCTCTCTTCGGGGATTGTTTACACCCTCTTGCAGGCTTCTGGTGTGCTGGCCGACAGGGCGGCGTCTGCAAAGAGCCAGCCTCCAGGCCAGTTGAACCCGCCTGCATCCGGTACAGGTGGCTGCCCGAATACATTTCATGGTGGAGGCATTGTTGGCGGAGGAAATACCAAGGTAAACCAGGATTGCTCGCTACGCCGCCAGGCGGAAGAAGCGATCGCCGTTAACCCGACCAACCCCGACAACCTGATTGCCGGTGCGAATGATTCACGGATCGGTTATAACCACTGCAGTTATGCGTGGTCCTTTGACGGTGGCAAGACTTGGGGCGACCAGACACCCCCATTCTGGCAGTTCGTCTTGCTGGATGGCCACACATCAGATGCTTGCAGTGATCCCACGGTAACCTTCGATGCAGATGGCAACGCCTACGTGGGTGGGATCATCTTCGATGTAGCGTCGAATGCTAACGCGATCGTTGTCGCCAAGTCCAATGCACCGATCGGCGGCGCTTATTACCATACTCCGGCGCAGATCCCCTTCCAGGAATACCAGGACACTCCGCTTGGTGTGGTAGCTAATGATAATGATCCTAACATCGCCCACGATAAAGAATTCATCGTGGCGGACGCCAGCCAAACCAGCCCCAAAAAGAATAATGTCTATGCCACCTGGACGCGTTTTGCCTTCACCGGGATAGGGGTTCGGTCTCAACTCACCAATTTATTTCAGCCAATCGACAGATGGCGGCGCCACTTGGTCTCCCGGGATTGAGATCAGCGGGGCCAATGCTGCAATCTGTAGCGCAGGAAGCGGTGAGACTGACCCGAATGCCTGCGATCAGAATCAGGGCTCAGACCCGGTCGTTGGTGCGGACGGTACGATTTACGTATCTTTTTATAACCAAAACACTTCGGTGCCTAGCAACCAGCACTTGATCGTCACCTGCCCGGCAAGCGCTGACTGCAGCCAGCCGGCGAGCTGGACAGCACCTTCGAAGATCGCTGACGATTTTGGCGGACAGCCGCGTGGGCCTGATTCGGCCTCAGGCTGCCCGGCTGGACGGCGTTGCCTACCACCGAATGGCTACCGTATTTCGGATGCGACTTTTGCGTCCATTTCCGTCGACAACAACGGCACTCTGTATCATGTCTTCTCGGATTTCCGTAACGGTGGAGCTCCCTGCACCGGCAGGACAACAACAGCTACACCGCCTTGTGACCAGGATGTTTTCTATTCCTATTCCACAGATGGCGGCGCCACCTGGAGTAATGTATACGACCTCACCCCGGCAGGAAGTGCCCAATGGCAGCCCTGGAGCGTGGTCACAACGGATGGCAAGACCCTGTGGGTGGCTTACTATGATCGTTCTTACGGAGATTGTGAATTCACAGGTTGTAATGACATAACCCTGGCCAAGGTTGGCAATCCGGCGTCTGGCTCACCCAAAGTGAATTACGAACGCCTGACCACCAGTTCGATGCCTAACCTCGTGGTGGCCAACAACCCGGTTGAAGCAGGCTTCCTGGGTGATTATATGTGGGTCACTTTGGACAATAAAGCTCGCCCGCTCGTAGTCTGGGCAGACACGCGGGGGATGAATGGAACGGTCGAGGAAGATATGTATTTTGCCCGCTTCCCATAATCGATTTTTCACATAGTTCTTGATCAGATAACGGCGGCAGGATCTTTCCCCTGCCGCCGTTATGCATAGAAAGGTATTTAATGTCCAGGGTTATTTTCATGAAATCATTCGAACAAAAATTTTGAAATCTATGGCTGTGTGGATCATTTTTCACCATCAATCCCGCGTTTCCCAGTGGACTATTCCACTATAAGGACTGTATAATCTATCTAGCATAAAGGTTATCTGCTGATCTTATTTCCCAGGTGGTCACCAATGTCTCGTCCACAACCCCG
>CAVQCA010000041.1:0-71916 GCA_963710815.1 uncultured Gammaproteobacteria bacterium
ACCATGATTTCCGTTACTTAATGGCGTGCCCGTAACTGGCGTAATGTTTGCAGTGCATTAATGCAAAAAATGGGTAATATATCCCAAAAAAAGTATGGGTAATATTTCCCAAACATAATAATTCGAAGTTGCTTTGTGATTTTTTTCTGTGCGAATGAACAGCAGCATCAGCTACTGATAAACATATTCCGCACAGGAAACGATTTGTGACTGTTTCTGTTTGTAGCGTTAAGGGTTTCGTTGTCTCCAGTGGAGGCGCGTAACAGGGGTTCAACACCGAGGTGAGAGGAATAATGACCATGACACATAAACCACACCATGCCCGGATATGGCGGCTGTGTACAGTCTTTGCCGCGGGTTGCCTCCTGACGTTGGCCAATGCAGGCAGTGCCCGGGCTGACATCAGTATCAGATCCGCATCCTGGAGCAATTCCACTCAGCAGCTCGACGTAAGTGGCAGAGGCGCACAACGAAACAGCACTGTCACGATAACCTACGCCGGCGACAATGCGCCAATCGGAACGACCGAAACGAATCGGCGTGGTAGATGGTCGTCGAAGTTCTCTAACCTGAATCCGGTGCCTTGCCGGGTGCGGGCCTCGAATGGCAGTGACTCCGCCACCCGTACGGTCAGTAATGCCGGCAGTAACTGCAGCGACAACGGCGCAACAAGCAATGCGCCGCCCACGGCCAATGTCAACGGCCCCTACACCGGCATGATCGGTGCGGCCGTCAGTTTCTCCAGTGCCGGGTCATCAGATCCGGATGGCAGCATCGCCGGCTACGCCTGGACTTTCGGTGACGGTGGTACCAGCACGCAAGCGAACCCGACGCATAGCTATTCGGCGGCCAACACCTATACCGTGAACCTTACGGTGACCGATAACGACGGCGCCTCCACTACGGCCACGACCACGGCCACGATTTCTGCAAGCACCCCCGTTAACACGCCGCCCGTTGCCGATACCGGTGGGCCCTATACCGGCACGGCGGGTACTCCGGTGACCTTCAACGGTTCCGGCTCATCGGATTCCGACGGAAGCATCGTATCCTATGCCTGGACCTTCGGCGACGGCGCGAATGGCGCCGGAATGAGTCCATCACACACCTATGCGGCGGCCGGCACCTATACCGTGAGCCTCACGGTGACCGATAACGACAGTGCTTCCACTACGGCCACGACCACGGCCGCGATTTCCGGGGCTGGAGGCATTACCTCGCGCGGCGATACGTATGCAACGCCTGTGGGCACCACGCTGAACGTGACGGCCTCGCGTATTTCCGGCGTGCTCTACAATGACTTCGGCGGTTCCGGTCCGCTCACGGCGCAGCTGGTCAGCGGCCCGGCCAATGGCAGCCTGAATCTGAGCAGCGACGGTTCCTTTACCTACACTCCAGGTGCGAGCCTGAGCGACAACGATAACGACAGCTTCACCTACCAGGCGAGCGACGGTACCAATCTGTCGGCCGTGACAACGGTGAACATCAACATCCTGTCGAAGCAGGAAGACTTCAAGATCATGATGAACTACGAGCTGGGCATGCACTGCACCGGTTTCGAGTTTGCCTACTGCTGCGTGCTGCCACCCTATAATTCCATCCTGGCGCAGGTGGTGAAGCCCGAAAGTGGTTCCGGCAACAGCCGGTCGTTCCCGCGCCTGCTTGAAGGCGACCCCAATAACACCGATGGGCTGGGCCGCCAGACGGTGGTGCGTGACTACGAGCGCAACGGCACCATCAAGAAGTATTTTCTGGAGTACTACCACGATGCGCAGCCGCGCCACGAGGGTCAGGGCAAGCCCCAGACCTCGACGCTGATCAGCGACGTGGAAGGCAACTCGCTGTTCTACCACTCGACGATTTACGATTCGGCGAGCCCCGATGGTAACAACAGGCTGCAATACGGTCCGTATGAGGGCGTCTACGGCGTGGTGCAGGGCGACGGGTACTTTCCAGACACCGTGTACGACCCTCTCTGCCGGGTGTACCGACAACTTCGCCAACGGCTGGCTGAATCACTTCTATATCTACTCCGATCTGGAGGGCGGCAACCCGGCGAACACCAGTCTGGACTCCGCCAAGATCCGTCTGGGCGTGGCCGGGCAGATCGAGTACCCGGAGAACGTGGGCGCCGCGCTGCATCCCATGGGCCCGGTTTCGAACGGCGTTCCTTCCGAGAGGATGTGGGCTTCGACAACGTGCTGACCTTCTCGGGTGAAAACGGCACGGTGGTGTATACGCAGATGAAGGTGCTGGAGAACCTGCCGATCATGCTGACCGCGCCGCGCATCTGGGAGGCGCTGGGACTGCCGCTGACGCCGTTCGAGGACTCGATCGATTTCTTCTCGCCGATGGGTCCGGGTTCGCTGGACGAGGATTCGATTCGCCCGTATGTGGCGATGAAGGCGGCGCTGCACGTGGCGAACTGCGACAGCAATGGCCAGAACTGCACCCAGGGTGCGGCGGTGATCGGCAGCAACGGCAAGCCGGTGATCGGTCACGGTACGGCGCCGATCGACATTCCGAACTGCGAGCGCTGTCACTCGGTGCCGGCAATGACCGACGGGGTGGATAACACCAACAGTCCCAACTTTGTGCGCAGCAGCGTTACGGTAGCGGGGATGTCCCTGGAGGCGGCGACCGACGCGGAGAAGAGCTTCTGGGATGCGTACTACAATATCAACACGGCGGCCGGGGATTCCGACTGGTACTCGCGGCTGAAGAGTGCGGCCATCAACATGCTGGCGCTGCATGACTGTCGACAACGGCACCGGTTTCACGGCCAACTGGCCCTCGGGCAGTGCGAACGATCCGGTGCCGCAGAACACGCGTCTGGGCAAGGAGAGCGTGATCTGCCAGAAGTGTCATGCGGACAACGTGATTGCGGTGGTCAAATCGGCCTACATGAATGGCGATCCGGCGCAGGTGATCAAGCCGATCAGCGAGGCGATCCATCATCGGCATCGTGAGGTGAGCGAGGGCGGTTCGATTGACTTTGCCGACGCGGCCGGGCGCAGCGGTGGCTGTCAGGGCTGTCATCCGGCGCACCGTTCCGACGGGGTGATGGACGGTTATCCGATCACCTACGGTGGTGAGAACGCGCAGGCGAACAGCGATAACCGGCTGGCGAGTGGCGGCTGCTTCGTGGGTCGTGATGTGCACTCCAACCCGATGAAGGATGTGGACGGGGCGGAGACGCCGGCGCACCTGAATGCGGTGGGTTCCTGGCTGGCGGACAATGTGTTCCACAACCAGGACGGGGCGGCCGGGATATCCGGTACACCGACGCGCGGCCTGTGGTGCACCAACTGTCATACCCAGCTGGGTCAGGAGATGTGGCGCACCGAGGACTGCAATGACCTCATCAACGGTGACTGTCTGGTGAACCCGCGCGGCCAGTCGTCGCTGGCGGGGGTGGCCTCGGCGGTGGGCGTGAGCCAGGCGCAGGCGATTGCCTGGCTGGATCCGAACAACAGTGGTCCCAATGGAACCGAGGGAATCCACGGTACCGGACTGGCTGATTCCACCCATGCGATCTGGGATCCGGCGATTACGGATGCCAACGTGGCGACCATCGAGGTCGACGCTAATGGGCCGGTGGTGACGCTTGACGGGGACGGCGATCCGAGCGTCAACATCCTGAGTTTCTGCACCACCCAGGATTGCGTGGACAGGATCAACGCCAACAAGAGCAACCAGAGCCAGTGGCGTTACCCGGCCAATCCGTTCATCAACACGGCGAACACGGCCGTGGCGGTGCCGTTCAGCGCGGCAGACGACGCGCGCGACCACTGGCTGTCACCGGGTGAGCCGCATTGCGCGGACTGCCATGCGGCGCCCTACGTGGAGCAGAGCGGCAACATCAACGCCTATCCGCCCTTCAATTACCCGGCGAAGGCGAGCCTGATGCGCTACTCGAAAGGCCACCAGGGGGTGACCTGCCAGGGTTGCCACGAGTCGATCCACGGTCTCTATCCGGTGACTCCGACGATCGACACCACCAGCTACGCGCAGGCGGCGGCGCTCAATGGAGACGGTTCGCACGGCCCGCTCAAGTGCGGCACCTGCCATACGGTCAACTCCAGCGGCAGGCCGAACTGGATCCAGAGCTCCAGCCACTTTGGCGGCAGCACCTTCGACGGTGCGGTCGGCTGGGCGCATACCTTCACGGAAGAAGCCAGCGTGCTCGACAGCGTCTGCCTGAACTGCCACGGCGTGCAGGGCAGCAACTGGGCCGATATCGCTTCCAGCGACCCGGAGGGAACCTGGTTGCGCCATGCCATGGACGGTCGTACATCGCGTGAAATGATGGACAAGGCGCAGATCGAGAAGCTCGGCCACGTCTATGGCGATCCGGCCTATCAGAACACGCGCACGACCGTTTGCGAGGGTTGTCACGGCGACGAGTGGAGCAGTGTCTCCTGCAGTGGCGAGGACTCCACGGAATGGCGGCAGCACCTGACGCAGGGCCGCGTGTCCCAGTCCATCTGGGAGTACGTCACGAAGCAGCGTACCGGCGGCACCTGCGGCTGGTAACGGAAAAGAACCCGCCGACACAGTCTGTGTCGGCGGATCATCAACACAACTGACGAAGGGGTGGCGGGAAACCGCTACCCCTTCTTTTTTCTGTAAATCAATCGATGCGCTTCTCGGCTCTCCGTATCCACTGTGTACTGGCAGCAGGAACGCGCTCTTGTGGACATTGGGTATGGCCGCGAGGGTGTATCACACTTAACCTTACTGTTGCATAAGATTTCAGCATGAATGCAGAAATGTGCCTGTATATCACGGGTAGCGTGCTGTCTGCCGGTGATTCTGGAGTTCACTCCCGGTGAACTCAAGAAACAGTCCTTCGTAGGGTGCGCCGTGCGCACCGTTCGGGAGACGTAATTCTTTGTCTGGAACGGTGCGCACGGCGCACCCTACGGGAGCACGAATGTCTTTTGCGACACCCTCCGGCGGGAGAGGGGACTTAGGCAACGTTGGGGTTAACAAGCCCGCTCCTGCAACAGAAAGGGCGCGAATTCTTCGGGTTGTCCTATTTCCCGGCGCCGGCACCGATTGCCTGCTGCAACTCTCCGATGTGCTCCTGCAGGCGCTGCATGGCCAGCTGGTTGCGCTGCCGGACCAGCTCGGGCAGGCGCTGGAGCACCTTCTGGCCGGTGGGCGAGCTGTAAAAGGCGTTCATCCGGTCGAGTTCCGCCTCCGTGAAGGCCTGCAGATACATGGTCGTGAGATCGTCCTTCAGGGCTTGCCAGCCGATGTATTTCTCCAGGAAAGCGCGCAGCACCTCCCTGTGCTCCGCCAGGCCGGGATTCTGGGTGATCTGCAGGGCGAGGACGCCGTCGACGCTTTCCTCGATCAGGCGCTGAATATGCGTCAGTTCGAACAGCCGTGCCACGGCCTCACGGTGGCTGTCGGGACCGGCGGCGGAAACGGTCGGGGAGGCCAATATGAACAGGACGGCCAGTATGCCGGTCAGGGCGCGGGAATTCATGTGCAGTCTCCTTGATTCACTATCGCGCAAAGGGCGGAAGTGCTACTGTTGACAAACAATAATAACGAAGCCAGGGCAATAGCGAAAATTTCGGAATGAATCTATCTGCAGCATGTGTTTGACGGACCCCTGTTTGTGGCCAGGCCCGTGCCTGCAGGAGCAATCCGGAATATTCCAGGTGCGTGTAACACCAGCAACCGGCAGGCATTGAACAGTTATCCCGGCCATCATTGCCAAGCGGTCTTTCTGCTTCGTAATGTCAGGAGATCATATCGGCAGGGAGTCGTCAGCACACTTTTCACCAGGAGGCATCATGGAACCAGACAAGCAGATTCGATCATCATCCGGTAACAGGGGTGGGGCAGGGAATGTCGCACGCCCGGTTGAGTCGTGCCGGCCGGGAATTACCTCACGGTCGCTCGCGCTACTCGCTATCATCGGGAGTCTCGGGTTGGCCGGTGCAGCAGGGTTGGCGAATGCCACCCAGTTCAATCCACCCGCTCTGGATGGCTACAGCCTGGCCAATGAACACGATGCCGACGGCGATGGTGACGGTGTCAAGGAGACGCATATCCAGCAGTATTACAACGCGGCCGGTGACAGCATCTACAGCATGACCACCAATGGCCACCTGTGGGCCTGGAGTCTGGAGACGAAGGGCGAGTCGACGAGCGGTCCGCAGAACTACGTCATACGCGACAGCAACTGCGACGGGGTGTTCGACGAGGTCTACAGCCTGGAGGACAAGTACTACCTCCCCGACTGCGTCAAGTAGTTGGTGCCGAGAAGAGGACTTGAACCTCCACGGGGTTACCCCCACTAGCACCTGAAGCTAGCGCGTCTACCAATTCCGCCATCTCGGCCGTGCAGCCGCGAACTCTACCCGCAGAGTTGGTGCTTGTCAATTTGCAGCTCGCATGCGCACTTTGGCTTCCATAAAGAGTAAAATCCCGTCCCCATGAGAAAAAAACACAAATCCGGCGCCCACGGGCAGAAACTGCAGGACCCGCAGGCGCAGCGCGAGGCGAAACGCTACGAAAATCCGATCGCCAGCCGCGAATTCATCCTGCAGATCATTGCCGAAGCGGAGCATCCAATCGATCAGGAGGGCCTGGCGGACAGGCTCGGCCTGCATGACGAGGATCCCCGCGAGGCCCTGCGGCGTCGCCTGAATGCCATGGTCCGGGACGGCCAGCTGGTGCGCAACCGGCGTGGCTGCTACGCCCTGGCCGACCAGTTCAACCTGGTGCCAGGCCGGGTCATCACCCACCCGGACGGCTTCGGCTTCCTGGTGCCGGACGCCGGCGGCGATGATGTCTACCTGTCTGCGCGCACCATGAACGCCGTGTTTCACAACGACCGGGTGATGGTGCGCATCACCGGCAAGGACCGCCGCGGCCGTCTCGAAGGCGACGTGTCCGAAGTCCTGCAGCGCAATACCCACCGCGTGGTCGGACGCTTCCATCGGGAGAGCGGTGTCAGTTTCGTGGTGCCCGACAACAAGCGCATCACGCACGATATCGCGGTGCCGGAGCAGCAGACCGGCGGCGCGGTGAACGGGCAGATCGTCACCGTGGAAATCATCGAACAGCCGGCGAAGCGTTCCCGTCCGGTCGGTCACGTCGTCGAGGTGCTGGGCGAGCACATGGCGCCGGGGATGGAGATCGATATCGCGATCCGCAGTTATGACATCCCCGAGGCCTGGCCGGAGGCCGTTAGCGAAGAGATCAAGGTTTACGGGGCCGGTGTGGCCGAGGCCGACAAGGAAGGACGCACCGACCTGCGCACTCTGCCGCTGGTGACCATCGACGGCGAGGACGCGCGCGACTTCGACGATGCCGTGTACTGCGAACGCACGCCGGCCGGCTGGCGCCTGATTGTCGCCATCGCCGATGTCTCGCACTATGTGCAGCCCGGCACGGCGCTCGACCGGGAGGCGGAAACCCGCGGCAATTCCGTCTATTTCCCGGAGCGGGTGATTCCCATGCTGCCGGAGGTGCTCTCCAACGGGCTGTGTTCGCTCAATCCCGAGGTCGACCGCCTGTGCATGGCCTGCGAGATGATGATCAGCCGGGACGGCAAGATCACCCGTTCGCGTTTCATCGAGGCTGTCATGCGCTCGCATGCGCGGCTGACCTATACCGAGGCGGCCGCCATCGTCGTGGAGAACGACAAGGCGGTGCGCACCCGCTACAAGCCGCTGGTGCCGCATCTCGAGGAACTGTACCGGCTCTACCAGGCGCTGCGCGCGGCGCGCGAGTCGCGCGGCGCCATCGACTTCGAGTCCACCGAGACCCGTATCGTGTTCGGCTCCGAGCGCAAGATCGAACGCATCGTGCCGCTGGTGCGCAACGACGCCCACAAGCTGATCGAGGAATGCATGATCGCCGCGAATGTGGCGTCCGCGCGCTTTCTGGTCAGGCACAGGATGCCGACCCTGTTTCGCGTGCACGGGGCGCCGGACGCGGAGAAAGTCGAGGAAGTGCGTGAGTTTCTCAAGGAGCTCGGACTGCCGCTGTCGCGCAGCAAGAATCCGAAGGCCAAGGATTACGCCGACCTGCTGGCCAGGGTGCGTGGCCGCCCGGATGAGCATCTGATCAATACCGTGCTATTGCGCTCGCTGCCGCGCGCCGAGTACAGCCCGCACAACATCGGCCATTTCGGACTGGCGCATGAAAAGTATCTGCACTTCACCTCGCCGATCCGGCGCTATCCGGACCTGCTGGTGCACCGCGCCATTCGTCATGTGCTGGCGGGCGGTAAAGCGGAGGATTTCGCCTACGACAACGCCAATATGCAGGTATTCGGCGATCAGTGTTCTGTGACGGAACGGCGCGCCGATGATGCCACCCGCGATGCGGTCGACTGGCTGAAATGCGAATACATGCTCGACAAGATCGGCGAAACCTACCCGGGCATCATCAGCAGCGTGACCTCGTTCGGGATTTTCGTCGAATTGCAGGCGATCTATGTCGAGGGACTGGTGCATGTCACGGCGCTGGGCAATGACTATTACCGCTACGACCCGGCCAGGCATCGCCTGCTCGGGGATCGTACCAACCAGATCTACCGCCTCGGCGATCTGATTACCGTCAAGGTCGTCCAGGTGAATCTCGACGAGCGCAAGATCGACTTCGAACTGGTGCAGAAACAATCGGTCCTGGGCAAGCGCAGGGAACGGGGCAAGAGAAAATCCTCGTACCGCCGCAAGCGGCAATGATATCCCCGCGACGTCTCCCGCGGCGGCGCGCGCCCGCCGACGCTCATTGCGGATGACCTCGGCGCATCACGCCTGCGGTCTTCATACGGTCGAGAGCCTGCTGGCCGTGCATCCGCGGCAGGTGTGCGAAATCACCGTGGCCGCCGGCCGGCATGACCGGCGCCTGGCGGCGCTGGTCAGTGCGGCGGAAGCGTGCGGGATTCCGGTGCGCCGGCTGCCCGCCAGGGAACTCGACCAGGTGTTGCCCGGTGTCCGTCACCAGGGGGTCATCGCGGTGCTGGTGGAGCCGCCGCAACAGGAAGACCTGGACGAGCAGGATCTGGAGGCGTTTCTCGCAGGCCTCGATGCACCGGCCTTCCTGCTGGTCCTGGACGGCGTCCAGGATCCGCACAACCTGGGCGCCTGCCTGCGTACCGCGGATGCGGCCGGGGTGCATGGCGTGATCGTGCCGCGCGACCGCGCCGCCGGGATCACCCCGGTGGTGCGCAAGGTCGCCAGCGGGGCAGCCGGGACGGTCCCGGTGTTCAGGGTCACGAACCTGGCGCGCTGCCTGCGATCGCTCAAGCAGGCCGGCGTGTGGATCCACGGCGCCGCCGATGACGCCGTGACGACGCTTTTCGAGGCCGACCTGCGCGGCCCGCTGGCGCTGGTGCTGGGCGGGGAAGGGAAGGGACTGCGGCGCCTGACACGTGAACTCTGCGACTACCTGGTGGCGATTCCCATGGCCGGGCGGGTAGAGAGCCTCAACGTTTCCGTGGCGGCGGGCGTGCTGCTCTACGAAGCGCGCCGTCAGCGCGGCGGCTGAGGGTGTGGTGTTAAATACTATTCAACGCAAAGACGCAAAGAACGCAAAGAAAAAACATAACTATTTCAAATACAACACCAGACAGGTCACGGATGGTGGCAGTTATATGTTCTTGTTTTGTTATATTTATTTTTTCCTTTGCGTCTTTGCGTTGAATCCGGTGTTAAGTCTGCACGGCCGGCGAAGCAATTGCATCCGCCGGGCGCCTCACGTAGAATCCGCCGGCTTACAACAAGCTGATTTTCAACTCCTTGCCTTTCGGCCTGTACGGAAGGCTGCCAATCCATAAGGGGTCTACATGAGACATTACGAAGTGGTGTTTCTGGTCCACCCGGACCAGAGCGAGCAGGTACCTGCCATGATCGAGCGCTATCGCGCGACCATCGAGTCCGGCGGCGGGGCGATCCATCGACTGGAAGACTGGGGGCGGCGTCAGCTCGCCTATCCGATCCAGAAAATGCACAAGGCGCATTATGTGATGATGAATATCGAGTGCGGCACCGCCACACTCGAGGAGCTGTCCAGCGCATTCCGATTCAATGACGCGGTGCTTCGCAACCTCATCATCGTCCGCAAGGAAGCCGTCACCGAACCTTCTCCGCTGGGTAAGAAGCCCGAGGAGCGTCGCGAGCGCAGTTCGCGCGATGAGGATAATGCCACCGCATCCGAGGATGAGGAAGGTGAAACGGAATCGGAAACGGAAGATACCGTCGCCGGGGACGAGGCATAATATTCGAGCCGCGGCTTGACCGGTCCGTTCCGCAATTCCTGACCTGTTCATACACCAGACACTGAAGAGAAGGTATACACCATGGCCCGTTATTTCCGTCGTCGCAAGTTCTGCAAGTTCACCGCCGAGGGCATCGAAGAGATCGATTACAAGGACATCAATCTGCTGAGACAGTACATTACCGAGACCGGCAAGATTGTGCCCAGTCGCATCACTGGCACCAAGGCAAAATACCAGCGCCAGCTGGCGGTGGCCGTCAAGCGCGCCCGCTACCTTTCGCTGCTGCCTTATTGCGACGCGCACTGACCGGTTAAATACGGCACAGCGCATTCACTGACTGTGTCCTGACCAGAGTGCTCACGGCATGAAGGCACTGGCTGGTTTTATTGTCAGCGGACGCTATCAGGCGATCCTGGCGGCATCGCTCTGCGGGATACTCGCGTTCATGCTGCCGCCCTTCAGTACGCTGACGAATTATCTGGGCGCGGCGGTCGTCTCGCTGGTCACGCTGCGTATCGGCGTATCGCAGGGGCTGCTGGTCCTGTCCGCCGCGAGCCTGGTCACCCTGTTGTTTCACCAGCTCACGGGTGTACCGGTGGCGACGATCGCCGTCACGGTGCTGATGTTGTGGGTGCCATGCTGGCTGATCAGCGTGGTATTGCGGCGAACGGTGAATCTGGCATTCGCCATGTTCACGGCCGCCGCGTTCGGGGTCGTGGCGCTGGTCTCGGTCTATGCCGTGACGGGTGATCCGTCGCCGTGGTGGCATGAACACCTGAAGCTGCTCAGGTCGGCGTTCGAAGGCGCGGGGATGCTTCCCCATGGGGCTTCGGCGGATGCGTTGCTGGAGGAGCTTTCCCACCTGATGACGGGTGTGATCATCGCTTCACTGGTGCTGGGCACCCTGTGCAGTCTGCTGCTGGCGCGCTGGTGGCAGGCTCAGCTGGTGAATCCCGGTGGCTTGCACAGCGAGTTCTGCAGCCTGCGTTTCTGGCAATCGACGGGACTGATGCTGGTGGGCCTCATGCTCCTGTCGCAGGTCACCCGGGGACCGCCAGGCGACATGGCCGCGCAAGCTGTCCTGGTCATGCTGGTGCCTTATCTGTTTGCCGGGCTGGCCGTGTTGCACGGGGTGGTCGCGCAACAGGGCCGCGGCAAGGGGTGGCTGATTGCGGTTTACGTACTGCTCGGCATCATTCCGCAGGTGGCGCTGTTGCTGGCCGGGCTTGGATTGGTCGATACCTGGGTTGATTTCCGCCGGCGTCTGGGCGGTAACAAGCCGGTACCATGATATGAAAGAGCATTTAGCTAGAGGTCGTCACGATGGAAGTCATACTGCTTGAAAAGATCGAAAACCTGGGTGTCATGGGTGAGCGTGTCAGGGTGAAACCCGGTTATGGTCGGAATTACCTGATCCCGCAGGGCAAGGCGGCGGCGGCGACACCGGAGAACATCGCCGTGTTCGAGGCACGCCGCGCGGAACTGGAACAGAACGCGGCCGATGCGCTCACCAGGGCGCTGGCGCGCCGGGACCAGTTGGCGGATCTGGTCATCCGGCTGACGGCGAAGGCCGGCGACGAGGGCAAGCTGTTCGGATCGGTCGGTAGCGCGGATATCGAACACGCCGTCACCGAGCTCGGCGTCAACATCGAACGCCACGAGATCCGTCTGCCCAATGGTCCGTTGCGCCTGGTGGGGGAGCATCTGGTGCAGCTGCATCTGCACAGTGACGTCAATGCTGAATTACAGGTTGTCGTCGAAGCCGAGTCACAGGGATAACCGCTCCGCACATGGTGTGCTCCGCGACACCCGGACGTCCTGTCCATCGTCGCGGAGCACCGTCGTGATGCACGATCAGGTGCATGCCCGGGCGGGGCGGAATTAAAAATCCTGAACGCATAAAGCAACCGGGATTACAAGATGTTCTTTGACGAATGAATGTGCTATTAATGCGCCGGGGATTGCAGTACCACTTCACACGCATAAATAAATAACACACATTCAATGGCTGAATCGCTACGTTCCGCTGATGTAGTCCGTGCCGACACCGAAGTCCTGAAGGTACCGCCGCATTCGCTGCAGGCGGAACAGGCCGTTCTGGGTGGATTGATGCTCGATAACACCGCCTGGGACAAGGTGGCCGACCATGTGGTCGAAGAGGATTTCTACCGCCGCGATCACCGCCTGATATTCCGCGCCATCGCAGAGCTGGCGCAACGCAACAGCCCGTTTGATGCCGTTACCCTCTCGGAATGGCTCGGGCAGAACAGGCTGCTGGATGACGTGGGCGGGTTGTCCACTCTCGGCGTCCTGGTGCAGGACACGCCGAGCGCGGCGAACATCCAGGCCTATGCGGACATCGTCCGCGAGCATTCCGTCCTGCGACAGTTGATCGCCGTCGGCAACGAGATCGCCGGCAGCGCCTTCGTCACCGAAGGCCGCAGTTCGGGCGAGCTGCTGGAACATGCCGAGCAGCGGGTCTTCCAGATTGCCGAGCGTGGCAAGCGCGGGCAGCGCGGCTTTCGCAGCATACGCAGCCTGCTCGGCGCGGCCGTTGACCGCATCGACAAGCTGTTCCAGCAGGATGAGCCGCTTACCGGTGTATCAACCGGCTTTGCCGACCTCGACGAGATGACGGCCGGATTGCAGCCCTCCGACCTGATCATCGTGGCCGGGCGGCCCTCCATGGGCAAGACCACCCTGGCGATGAACTTCGCCGAGAATGCCGCCATCCGGCACAAGGTGCCGGTGGCGATCTTCAGCATGGAAATGCCGGGCGAACAACTCGCCCTGCGCATGATGTCCTCGCTGGGCCACATCGACCAGCACAAGATCCGCACCGGTAAACTGGACGACGATGACTGGCCGCGCCTGACCTCGGCGGTCAGCCTGCTGGATTCCGCGCCGCTGTTCATCGACGACACACCGGCCCTGTCGCCGACCGAGATGCGCGCGCGCGCGCGGCGACTCAAGCGCGAACACGACATCGGCATGGTCGTCATCGATTACCTGCAGCTCATGCAGGTTCCCGGGACGCGTGAGAACCGGACCACGGAAATCTCGGAGATATCGCGCAACCTCAAGGCGCTGGCCAAGGAGCTGGAAGTGCCGGTGGTGGCGCTCTCGCAGCTCAATCGCGGTCTCGAGCAACGCACCGACAAGCGCCCCGTCATGTCCGACCTGCGCGAATCCGGAGCCATCGAGCAGGATGCCGATCTCATCCTGTTCATCTACCGCGACGAGGTCTACCACGAGGACAGCCCGCACAAGGGCAAGGCCGAGATCATCATCGGCAAGCAGCGCAACGGTCCCATCGGCACGCGGGTGCTTACCTTCCGCGGCCAGTTCACCCGGTTCGAGAATTTCGCCGACGATGTCTATAGCGGCGGTGAGTTTGGATGACGCGCCCCGTGCGGGCGCGCATCGACCTGCCGGCCCTCCAGCATAACTTCGAACGCGTCAGGCAATGCGCGCCGGCCAGCCGCGTCATGGCCATCGTCAAGGCGCATGCCTACGGCCACGGGCTGCTCAACGCCGCGCGAGCCCTTCCGGGGGCCGATGCCTTCGGCGTGGTCTCCATGGACGAGGCGATCTCGCTGCGCGAGGCAGGTTTCGACCGGCGTATCGTGCTGCTGGAAGGACTCTACGGGCCGGATGAGGCCGGCCTGGCCGGCGGTTTCCGCGTGGACATCGTCATACACAACACCGGCCAGATAGACCTTCTGGAACGGGCCCGGTCCGGACGGCCGCTGGACGTCTGGCTCAAGATAGACACCGGCATGCACCGGCTGGGCTTCGACCCGCAAGTCGTCCCTGCGGTAGTGGATCGCCTGCACCGTATCGGGCGGGTGGCGCGTATCCGCTTTCTCTCGCATTTCTGCTGCGCCGATGACACAGACAATGACTGTACCCTGCGGCAGTGCCGGCGTTTCCTGCAAACGATGGAGGGCATGGAGGGAGAGCGCTCGCTCGCCAATTCCGCCGCCGTGCTGGCCTGGCCCGATACCCACCTCGAATGGGTACGTCCCGGCATCATGCTCTATGGCAGTTCGCCGTTGTCGCACAAATCCGCCGCTGGTCTCGGCCTGCGGCCGGTGATGACGCTGGCGACGCAATTGATCGCCGTGGCGCAGCGCCGCCAGGGCGATCCCGTGGGTTACGGCGCGGCCTGGGTGTGTCCGGAGGCGATGCCCGTCGGTATCGCGGCGATCGGCTACGGGGACGGTTACCCGCGCCATGCCCCGTCCGGGACCCCGGTACTGGTCAACGGCCGGCGGGCGGCACTGGCCGGGCGCGTTTCCATGGGCATGATCGGCATCGATCTGCGGGGGCATCCCGGGGCGCGTGTCGGTGATCCCGTCATCCTGTGGGGCGAGGGTCTTTCCGTCGATGAAGTCGCGACGGCGGCGGGGACGATTTCCTATGAACTGTTCTGCGGTGTGAGCAGCCGGGTGAAGTTCGACTATGTCGAGTGATCCCGCGCGGGGACGACCGACGAACCTCAGGTAGGGTGGAACGCGGAGCGGTTCCGCCAAAGCCATCCGGCCGGTACATCACCCGACACGATCGGTGGAACCCGCGGTGCGGTTCCACCCTGCGATGATACGGCAGCGTGTAGGGCGGAACGCGGAGCGGTTCCGCCAAAGCCGTCCGCTCCTGGCATCCGACCCACAATCTTGAGACGGGTCCTACGAAACGGCCGGTGATTCCTGTAAGGTCTGATGACAACAGACGGTTGAACGGATTGGACAGATGGCGAAGACCAAAGCAGCCTATGCATGCAGCGCCTGCGGTGCACAGTTTCCCCAGTGGGCCGGCCAGTGTGGCGACTGCGGCGCCTGGAACACGCTATCCGAGGTGAGCGCCATGGCGCCCCAGCGCGCCGGACGCTTCGCCGGCTACAGTGGTGACGGCGGCGTCACGGTGACCCGCCTCTCGTCGGTCAGGCCGGATGCCCACACCCGATCCTCGGTCGGCCTGCTGGAGCTCGATCGTGTTCTGGGCGGCGGCCTGGTCGCGGGGTCGGTGGTGCTGATCGGAGGCGACCCGGGAATCGGCAAGTCCACGCTGCTGCTGCAGGTGCTCTCGACCCTGTCCACCGGCCTGAGCCCGCTCTACGTGACGGGCGAGGAATCGCCGCAACAGATCTCGCTGCGCGCCGCCCGTCTCGGCATCCGCGGCGAGAACGTGCAGCTCATCTCGGAGACCTGCGTGGAACGCATCATCGAGACGGCGCACCGGGAGCGTCCACAGGTCATGGTGCTCGATTCCATCCAGACACTCTATACCGAGACCCTGCAATCGGCGCCGGGTTCGGTTGCCCAGGTTCGTGAAAGTGCCGCACAACTGGTCCGTCTCGCCAAACAGACCGGCATCGCCATGTTCCTGGTCGGGCATGTGACCAAGGAAGGCGCGCTGGCCGGACCACGGGTGCTCGAGCACATGGTGGACACGGTGCTGTATTTCGAGGGTGATCCGGGAGACCGCTACCGGATCCTGCGCGCCGTCAAGAACCGTTTCGGCGCCGTCAATGAAATCGGGGTGTTCGCCATGACCGAGGGGGGGCTGCGGGAGGTGCGCAACCCCTCCGCCATCTTCCTGTCACGGCATCCGGAGGCGGTGCCCGGCAGCGTGGTGATGGCGACCTGGGAGGGCACCCGCCCACTGCTGGTGGAGGTCCAGGCGCTGGTGGACCGGAGCCAGCTCGGCAACCCGCGGCGCGTCACCCTGGGTATGGAGCAGAATCGCCTTTCCATGCTGCTCGCGGTGCTGCATCGCCACGGTGGCCTGCTCACCGGCGATCAGGATGTCTTCGTCAATGTCGTCGGCGGGGTGCGTGTCTGTGAAACCGCGGCTGATGTCGCCGTGCTGCTGGCGGTGGCTTCCAGTTTGCGCAACAAGGCCCTGCCCGTTGATCTGGTCGTATTCGGTGAGATCGGTCTCTCCGGCGAACTCAGGCCCGTACCGAACGGGCGGGATCGCCTGCAGGAGGCGGCCAAGCACGGCCTTCACCGTGCCATCATCCCCCTTGCCAACAAGCCGAAACAGCCGGTCCAGGGCCTGGAGGTGACGGCGGTCGAACGTATCGCGCAGGTGCTGGACGTCTTCTCAGGCGATATCTGAGAGTTCGCGGTTGAGCAGGGAACTGTCGCCGAGGTTGATCTCCATCAGCCAGCGGAGCACGTCCCTGCCGTGTTCATCCAGGTCGGCGAAGGCCATGCCCAGTCGATCCCTGCCGACCTGGCGGATGACGATGTCGGTACTGAAGTAGGAGTGGTTGGCGAGTTGCACCCGGAGGGTATAGTAGGTGCCCGTGCGGCCCGTCCAGCCGTCCGGGAGTTCAACCAGGGCGCCGCTCAGCGACAGATCGACGAGGCGTGTTTCCCACACTTCCCCGGACATCGACAGCATGGCCGGGGCGTGCAGTGAAATGCGGGTGAAATGACGCTGGCTGGCGAGGCCGGTATCCGGCTGCACGTCTGCACCCACGCCATCCGGCTCCATTTCGACATGGTATTCGAAATCGACCCCCCCCATCGTGATCCTGTCGCCCGTGTTGAGCGGATAGGCATCCTCGCCGATGGTCACACGGTTGACCTGCGGGAAGACCTCGCCTTCCAGGTGTGACAGGTAATACCCGTCTTCACGACGGCTGATCATGGCGGCGAGAGAACCGGCGTTACCGAAGCGGGTGACCGGGTTGTCGAGGTGGATGAGCCGACCCTGGTGTCTGCCGCCGAGTATCCTGAGCGCTCCCCGATGCGGTTGCGGGGCGGGGTTCATGTGTACAGGATCCCGGACGGCATCTTCAGAGTAAACCAGCGTGTACCTGCCGAGAGAGATGGCGTCCCCGTCCTGGAGCAGGTGTTCATGCGAATAACCGTGGTTGACCTGCAGTTTGTCATTTTCGGCGCTGGCCGCGAGGAGACAATCCTTCCCGGTATGAATGATTCTGGCGTGTATGGGCCGCAGGGATACATCGTCGATACGGATGTCACATGCAGGATCGGATCCGATCAGGATATCTCTGCCGGTCAGGATGAGGGATTCCAGCCGGTTGCTTCCGAGGCTCAGTATCAGTTTCGCCATTGCGGCCACTCTCCCCCATGACCCTGGTCCATCTGCGTAGCGATATTCCCAGACTCTGATGCCCAAGTAAAGTCATGCCCGCTGCTTTCCGTGCAGATCTTCCCTGGAGTAACCACACCCGTTGCAAACGGGCATCGATCAGCCGGTCCCGGTGTCGGTTTCGGGGAGCGCCGGATGGATGCGTACCGTTTTTACCATGTTTTCCTTGATCAGCATGATATCGATCGGATGTCGGTCAAGCAGCACGCTGGTGCCGGCGTCGGGGATCATCTCCAGGTACTCGATGAGCAGTCCGTTCAGGGTCTTGGGGCCATCAGTCGGCAGCGACATGTGCAGCGCGCTGTTCAGGGTGCGGATGTTGATGGAACCGTCGACCAGCCAGGTGCCATCTTCCTGGGGTACGATGTCGTCGAACTGTGCCGCCGGGTCGGAGGTGAACTCTCCGACGATTTCCTCGAGGATGTCCTCGAGGGTGATCAGCCCCTGCATGTCTCCGTATTCATCCACGACGAAGCCGATGCGGTGCTTGCTGCGCTGGAAATTGAGCAGTTGCCGGTTGAGCGGGGTGTTTTCGGGGATGAAATAGGGTTCACGCGCGATGCGTTGCAGAACCTCGCGGTCGAGTTCTTCCCGGTACAGCGGCGGCAGGACGTCACGCATGTGCAGAATGCCGATGACGTGATCGATGTTTTCGCGAAACAGCGGCAGACGGGTGTACTGGTTGCCGTAGAGTTGCGTGATGATTGACTCCCACTCGGCCTCGATATCGATTCCGGCGACCTCGTTGCGCGGCACCATGATGTCCTCGACCGTCACCTTCTCGAGATCCATGAGATTCAGCAGCATTTCCTGGTGGCGCGCCGGTATCATCGCGCCGGCTTCCTTGACGACGGTGCGCAACTCCTCGGTGGACAGGGCCTGGGAGGTCCGCACTTCCGTCGGCACGCCGAGCAGTTTCAGAACGGCGGTGGCGATGATATTGACCAGCCACACCAGGGGGGATAACAGTTTCATCAGCGGGATGTAGATCCAGGCCGATGGCAGGGCGATGCGTTCCGGGTGCAGTGCGGCCAGCGTCTTGGGGGTGACTTCCGCGAAGATCAGTACCACCAGCGTCAGGATACCTGCGGCAATGGCGATTCCCGATTCACCCCAGAGCTTGAGCGCAATGAGGGTGGTGAGCATCGAAGCGAGGATATTGACGAAATTGTTGCCGAGCAGGATAAGACCGATGAGGAGGTCGGGCCGTTCAAGCAGGCGCGCGGCGCGCTGTGCCCCGGGGTGGCCTTGTTCTGCCAGGTGGCGCAGCCGGTACCGGTTCAGGGTCATCAGACCGGTCTCGGACCCGGAAAAGAAGGCAGACAGCAGGATCAGGATAAACAGCGCAAAAAAAAGTACGCCGAGGTGGATCTCGTCCAAAAGGGGACAGCCTCTTTTTGGATGCCGATGGTTATAGTACGGAAATTTTCCGCGCCTGTCAGGTCCGCGGCCCGCTCAGAGGTTCAGTACCTGCTCCAGGACGAACTTGCTGCCGAAATAGGCCAGCATCAGGAAGATGAACCCGCCCACGGTCCAGTTGATCGCGAGACGACTGCGCCAACCGTAACGCCAGCGGCCCCAGAGCAGGGTGGCGAACACCACCCAGGCGATAATGGAGAGCACGGTCTTGTGGACCAGGTGCTGGGCGAAGATATTGTTGACGAACAGCATTCCCGTGACCAGCGCCAGGGTAAGCATCGCGAACCCGATGGCGATCATCTGGAACATCAGGGCTTCCATGGTCTGCAGGGGCGGCAGTGACCGGATAAAGCCGCCGGGTTGACGGTTGTGCAGGTGACGATCCTGGATCGCCAGCAGCAGCGCCTGAAGAACGGCGAGACCGAGGATGCTGTAGGCAAGCAAGGAGATGAATATATGGACATCGAGCTGCCAGTAACTCCGTTCGGTGGCGGCATGGTTGCCCGGAAACAGCAGCATGAGGCCGATGCTCAGCGCGGACAGCGGGAATACGGGTATTCCCAGGTTCTCCACCGGCTCCTGTAGAGAGGCGAGCATCAGCAGCGCCGCGCTAATCAGGCAGATCAGGGATGCCGCGTTGAATAAAGCCAGGTCCAGGCCGTGCGGCGTCATGATGGAGGGATAGACCAGAATGGCATGCAGCACTACGGCGATGCCGCTGATCAACAGGATCTCGTTTCGGCGACAGCCCGGGCCGGAGTAGCAGTGCGCGAGTCGCAGGGTCAGCAGTATGCTGGCCAGCAGATACAGCAGGATGGCGATGGATCCGGTGACGATGGTGGTCATTACGCGCGTCGGTGTGGCGAATTCAGGCGTCATCATCGCACAACTCGGCAGGTCATTGAAGTGTGAGGGTGCGCCCGGCGGGTTCTTGCCGTGGATATTCCCGTGCCGGTGACGGGTGTTCCGGTTATAATGCCAGGCCCGATTCCGCCACGTTGGCAACTACCGCCCCATGTTTGACAATCTTACCGAACGTCTCTCCCGAACCATCAGAAACCTGCGCGGCCAGGGCCGGCTGACCGAGGACAATATCAGGGAAACCCTGCGCGAGGTGCGCATGGCGCTGCTCGAGGCCGATGTGGCGCTGCCGGTGGTCAAGGATTTCATCGACCGGGTGCGCGAGCGGTCAACCGGCCAGGAGGTGCTGAAAAGTCTGACGCCCGGCCAGGCGCTGGTCAAGGTCGTCCATGATGAACTGATCAGTGTCATGGGTGAGGCCAATGACGCCCTGAATCTGAATGTTCCACCGCCAGCGGTGATCCTGATGGCGGGTCTGCAGGGGTCCGGCAAGACGACCAGCAGCGCCAAGCTGGCGCGCTGGCTACGCGAGCGCGCCAGGAAAACCGTGCTGCTTGCCAGCTGCGACGTCTATCGCCCGGCCGCCATCGACCAGCTGAAGACGCTGGCCGGCCAGGTCGAAGCCGGGTTCTTCCCGAGTTTCCCGGACCAGGACCCGGTGGAAATTGCCCGGGAGGCCGTCAGCCAGGCCCGCAAGCAGCATATCGACGTGGTCATCATCGATACCGCCGGGCGTCTGCATATCGATGCGGCCATGATGACCGAGATTCGCCGGCTGCATGAGGTCCTGCAGCCGGTCGAGACCCTGTTCGTCGTCGACAGCATGACGGGTCAGGATGCCGCCAACACGGCGCGCACCTTCAACGAGGCCCTGCCGCTCACCGGTGTGATACTGACCAAGACGGATGGCGATGCGCGTGGCGGCGCCGCCCTGTCCATCCGCGCCATCACCGGTAAACCGATCAAGTTCCTGGGCGTCGGCGAAAAGACGGCGGCGCTGGAACCGTTTCACCCGGACCGGCTCGCTTCACGCATCCTCGGCATGGGTGACGTACTGAGCCTGGTCGAGGAAGCCGAGCGAAAGGTCGACAAGCAGAAGGTCGAACGGCTGGCCAGCAAGTTATCGAAGGGCAAGCGCTTTGATCTGGAGGATTTTCGCGAACAGATGGAGCAGATGCTGAACATGGGGGGGCTGTCGGGATTGATGGACAAGTTGCCGGGCATGGGGCAGCTGCCGAAGAATGCCAAGGCCATGGTGAACGATCGCGAGATTCACCGCATGATTGCTATCATCAATTCCATGACCCGGCAGGAACGCAGCTTCCCCGACGTCATCAAGGGATCGCGACGGCGGCGCATCGCGGAGGGTTCCGGCACCCAGGTGCAGGAGGTGAACCGGTTGCTCAAGCAATACCTGCAGATGCGCAAGATGATGCAGAAGGTGTCCAAAGGCGGCATGGCCGGGATGCTGCGCGGCCTGAAGGGGAGGGCGCCTCAGGGGTTCCCCTTCCAGGGATCGTGATTCCTCCATGGTATTCGCGCTGCACAAATAAAAAACGGTGGCTCTGGGCCACCGTTTAAGACTGCGCGTGATCGGCTTACGTTGTATCAGGACTTCTTCTGCTATCTTTTACCCACCATGCCGTGCGCGAACCCGTTTATTATTATCGTTCAGTGCAGTGTCTTGTTTTAATTGCAACCGTACCGGATGCTCCCCCACCTGATTTATTGTTGCCGCTGAATCTTGTTGACGGTCAACAGGAATAAAGCAATCCACGTGCCATCCCTGAAAATATTCGTTATTACATTGGGTTGCGGGAGGAATCCTGCGTGTTTCGTTCCATCAAGTTGGGGAATGTGTAAATGAAACCGACAATTTTCGCCCGACGAAATCAGGCCGCCTCGGTCGATCTAAAATAGAAAACATATACATTACAATAACATATAATATTTTTATTATGTTCAATATCAAATACTCCTGGTGTAATAAATGCCGACATTCCGACAGAGATTTTTCCCATGACATCCGCCGTTGTCACAAAACCTCGACAGCTTTCCGGGCGAGGCCGAACGCCTCTTCACATTTGCTGACATTCGCGTAGAATTACGCGGCTTTAGATGGATTGCGGCTGATTTTCGGCGGCAGTAACGCTTACGCAATGAGGAAACAAATTCATGGTGACGATCAGGATGTCGCGCGGTGGCGCCAAGAAGCGCCCCTTCTATCACATAGTGGTTACCGACAGCCGCAACCGGCGGGATGGACGTTACCTCGAACGTATCGGCTTTTTCAATCCGATCGCGACCGGCGGAGAGGAAAAGCTCAGGATCGATACCGAGCGCGCGGATTTCTGGTGCGCCAGGGGCGCCCAACTCAGCGATCGCGTCGCCCGGCTGATCAAGGCCCAGCGGCAGCAGTAAATCCGCCGCCTCCGGATCCGCATGTCCGGAGGTGAGATGGCGGTTGATAACAACAGTCGCGTGTCCCCGGCCGAAGATGGCCCGATCGTCATGGGGCGTATCGCCGCTCCGTACGGCGTGAAGGGATGGCTTAAGGTGGTGTCCTACACGCAGCAGCCGGAGCAGTTGCTCGAGTACAACCCCTGGTATCTGCGGCGTGGCGCCGAATGGCGGGCTATCGATCCTGTCGGTGCGAAGCCCCATGCCGGTGGCCTGCTGGTACATCTGCCGGGCTGCACGGACCGCGACATGGCGGCGAGGTTCACCGGTACCGACATCGGCATCTACCGGCAGCAGTTGCCCGCGGTTGCCGAGGGTGAGTACTACTGGAACGACCTCATCGGTTTGAAGGTGGTGGCGCTGGATGGCGAGGTGCTCGGGACGGTGGATTACCTGCTCGAGACCGGCGCGAACGACGTACTCGTCGTCAGGGGTGAGCGGGAACTCCTGATCCCGTTTGTTCCGGGGCAGGTCGTGACACTGGTCGATCTGGAAAACCGCGTGCTGCGGGTCGACTGGGACCCCGATTTCTGACCCGAGGAAGTTCCATGCGCGTCGATGTGGTCACGCTGTTTCCCGAGATGATCCGGGCGCAGGCGGGTTACGGGATTCAGGGCAGGGCGATTGCGCGAGGTCTGCTCGAACTGGTGACCTGGAATCCCAGGGATTACACCCTGGACAGACACGGATCGGTGGACGACAAGCCCTATGGCGGCGGGCCGGGTATGGTCATGCAGGTGCAGCCGCTGCGCGCGGCCATCCAGGCGGCGCGATCGGCGGGCCTGCACGCCCCGGTGATCTACCTCTCGCCGCAGGGCGCGAGATTCACGCAGGACAGGGCACGCCGCCTGGCCGGTATGCCACGCCTGATTCTGCTTGCCGGTCGCTATGAAGGCGTCGATGAACGGCTCATCGACATGGAGGTGGATGAAGAGCTTTCGATCGGCGATTATGTCCTGAGTGGTGGCGAGCTGCCGGCGCTGGTCGTGATGGATGCCGTAACGCGCCTGTTGCCCGGTGCGCTGGGGGACGCGGCTTCCGCCAGCGAGGATTCCTTTATGGACGGCCTGCTGGATTTTCCGCATTATACGCGGCCAGAGCGGGTTGGAGAGCAGCGCGTGCCCGAGGTGCTGCTGAGCGGGAATCATGCCGCGATACGGCGCTGGCGTCACAAACAGGCGCTGGGACGGACCCGTCTGAAACGGCCGGACCTGCTGGAGGCGCTGACGCTCGATGAGCCTGAGCAGGCGCTGTTGAAAGAGTTCATTGAAGAGTACGACAAAGGGGTCGTCGATAGTTGACGGCCTACGGCATGCAACAGAGGATGGAGTCATGAGTAATATTATCGAACAGCTCGAACAGGAACAGATCAAAAAGGATATTCCGGACTTCAGTCCCGGCGATACGGTCGTCGTGCAGGTCAAGGTCAAGGAAGGTAACCGTGAGCGTCTGCAGGCTTTCGAAGGGGTGGTGATCGCCATGCGCAACCGCGGGATGAACTCCGCTTTCACGGTGCGCAAGATCTCCCACGGCGAGGGTGTCGAGCGCGTCTTTCAGACGCACAGCCCCGCCATCGCCGGCATCGTACGCAAGCGCCGTGGCGATGTACGCCGCGCCAAGCTCTATTATCTGCGCGAGCGTTCCGGCAAGTCCGCACGGATCAAGGAAAAGCTCTGAAGCGCCCGCGGCAGGTGACTGCCGCCGGATTGCGGGCGCCCTGGAAACCCGGGGCGCCCGTTTTTGTTTGGTGGCGTAGCGGGGTTTTCGTCCGAAGCTTGAAATCGCCGGGGGCGACCCTATTTCCTGATTTATAGCGTCGACCCGCAAGGGGAACCGTCGTTACCTGTACTACGGTGTCCTCCGATACAGTGGAAAAACTTATCCCCTCTCCCCTCGGGAGAGGGGATTCATGCAACATCTGGAATTAGTTTGCTATCACAGTCAGGAGAAAACCATACCATGAGTGTCGAAACCCACAAGGAAACGCTGGAGTTCCAGGCCGAGGTCAAGCAGCTGCTCGATCTCATGATCCACTCCCTGTACTCCAACAAGGAGATCTTTCTGCGCGAGCTGATATCCAACGGTGCGGATGCCTGCGACAAGCTGCGTTTCGAGGCCCTGGGCAACGACAGCCTGTACGCTGGTGATACCACGCAGCGCGTGCGCGTCGATTACGACAAGGACGCGAAAACGATCACCATCAGCGACAACGGCATCGGCATGACCCGCGACGAGGTCGTCGACAATATCGGCACCATCGCCAAGTCCGGCACGCGGCAGTTCTTCGAGTCACTGACCGGCGACCAGGCGAAGGATGCGCAGCTCATCGGCCAGTTCGGCGTGGGGTTCTACTCCGCCTTCATCGTGGCCGACAAGATCACGCTGACGACGCGCCGTGCCGGACTGGCGGCGGACCAGGGCGCGCGCTGGATCTCCGGCGGTGACGGACGTTACACCCTGGAGAGCTGTGAGAAGTCCGAACGCGGCACCGAGGTGGTACTGCACCTGCGCGAGGGGGAGGAGGAGTTTCTCGACGGCTTCCGCCTGCGCGCTATCATCCACAAGTATTCGGAGCATATTCCCCTGCCGATCGAGATGTGCGTCGAGGGTGATGAAGGGCGCAAGGATGAATATGAGGTCGTCAACAAGGCCTCGGCGCTGTGGGCCCGATCCCGGACTGACATCACGGATGAGGAGTACAAGGAGTTCTACAAGCACATCGCGCACGATTTCGAGGATCCGATGAAGTGGGTGCATTCCCATGTGGAAGGGACGCAGTCCTACACCTCGCTGTTTTATCTGCCGACGCGCGCGCCATTCGATCTTTATGACCGCGACAGCCGTCACGGCATCAAGCTGTACGTGCGACGGGTGTTCATCATGGACGATGCCGAGCAGCTGATGCCGCTCTATCTGCGTTTCGTCCGCGGCCTGGTGGACTCGGACGACCTGCCGCTGAATGTCTCGCGCGAGATCCTGCAGCATAACAAGCTGATCGACACAATACGCGCGGCCTCGGTGAAGAAGGTTCTGGGGATAATCGAGGACATGGCCAGGGAAGCGCCGGAGCTCTACGCCACCTTCTGGAAGCAGTTCGGCAACGTGCTCAAGGAGGGTCCGGGCGAGGATTATGCCAATCGGGAGCGCATCGCGAAACTGCTGCGTTTTGCCTCCACGCACACCGATGGCGAGGAGCAAACGGTTTCGCTCGATGAGTACATCGGGCGCATGAAGGAAGGCCAGGAGAAAATCTACTACCTTACCGCCGACAGTCCCGCCGCCGCGCGCAACAGTCCGCATCTGCAGATTTTCCGCCGCAAGGGCATCGAGGTGCTGCTGCTTTCCGACCGGGTCGATGAATGGCTTGTTTCGCATCTGAATGAATTCGACGGCAAGCCGCTCGCCTCTGTCGCCAGGGGCGAACTGGATCTCGACAAGCTCGCCGACGAGCAGGAGAAGGAGGCGGCGAAGAAGACCGGAGACGAGTACGCCGATGTGGTCAAGCGCATGCAGGAGTCGCTCGGCGAGCGCGTCAAGGAGGTTAGGGTCAGCCAGCGTCTGACGGATTCGCCATCCTGTGTGGTGGCCGATGAACACGACATGGCGGCGCACTTGCAGCGCATGCTAAAGCAGGCCGGTCATGAAGTCCCCGCGTCCAGGCCGATCCTGGAGATCAATCCGGCGCATGCCCTGGTGATTCGCCTGAAGGATGAGAAGGACGAGCGGCGCTTCGCCGACTGGTCTGCACTGCTGCTCGACCAGGCCCTGCTCAGTGAGGGCGGGCAACTGGAGGATCCGGTGGCTTTCGTGAACCGGTTGAACGGTCTGTTGCAGGAAATGACAACCCAGTCAGGCGGCTGACAAACCTCCTAGAGGAGGTATTCATGGGGGAAACCGGAAAACCCGTCCTGCTGGCCACGGTATTCTCGGATTACATCTGTCCGTTCTGTTATGTGGGAGACGTGCGGCTCGACCGGCTGCGCGAGCACTATGAGCTCAAGGTCAGCTGGTGTTTCGTGGAGATCCACCCCGAGACACCGGCGCAGGGCATGTCGACGAGCCGGCTGGGCTATCCGCAGCCACAGTGGGAGCGGATGATGGACACTCTCGATGAACTGGCGAGGGAGGAGGGCATCGAGTTCTGTCCCCGTCAGTTCACGACCAATTCCCGCAAGTCGCTGCTGCTGGCCGAGGCCGCCAAGGAGGAGGGGGCCGACATCTTCTATCGCCTGCACCGGCGACTGTTCGAGTCGTTTTTCACCGAGGGCCGCAACATCGGCGACGAGGCGGTGCTGCGCGACCTCGCCAGTGAGACGGGCGTTTCAGCCAGGACGGTGCAGAACGCCTGGACGGAGGACCGTTACGTACAACGCCTCGAATCATACCTGGCGGCCGCGCAGCAGCTGGGGGTGCGCGCCACGCCGACGATATTCTTCGGGGAGCAGCAGCGCCTGGACGGCGCCCTGCCCTGGGCCGAGTTTCAGCGGGCCGCGCGCGAAGGTCTCGCGGCGCAGCAGTCAGGATGAATTTTCTGATATTCGTATTCACCGCAGAGACGCAGAGAACGCAAAGAATTGGAAATCGTGCCACATTGTTATGACTAGATACACAAAGGATACAGAGACTGTGCGGGTAACAGGTGCGAAACAGGCTGGTTAGTATTAGCCCATAAACACCATTTTCACCGCAAAGACGCAAAGTGCGCCAGAGAAGTTCTTTAATGAAAACAATTAAACGACTTTGCGTTCTTCGCGTCTTTGCGGTTAATTACTGTGTTTGTGATTGCTGAAACAGCCGGCAGCGTGCGCGCCGACAAGTGGCTCTGGGCGGCGCGCTTCTACAAAACCCGTACGCTGGCGATGCAGGCGATCAACGGCGGCAAGGTGCATGTCAACGGCGAGCGCGTCAAGCCCGCGCGCCGGCTGGTCGCGGGTGACCGGCTGACTGTGCAGAAAGGACCCTGTCGCTTTGTCATCACGGTCGAGCGGTTGTCATTGCAGCGCGGTCCGGCGGAACAGGCGCGCGAGCTCTACAGTGAATCCGAGCAGAGCAGGCAGGAACGTCAGGCCTTGTCCATGGAGCGCCGGCTGCAGGGGCATGTGCCGGGCCGGCATGAACGCCGACCGGACAAGCATGCGCGGCGGCAGCTGCGCGAACTGAAACGCTGAGCGCAGGTATGAGTACACCGAAGACACCGTTACTGACCGTAGACATCATTATCGAAATGGTCGACCGGCCCGGGCGGCCCATCGTTCTGATCGAACGGCGTTACCCGCCGCCGGGCTGGGCCTTGCCCGGTGGCTTCGTCGATGTGGGTGAGACGCTGGAGACGGCGGCGCGGCGTGAGGCGCGCGAGGAAACCGCCCTGGAAGTGGAGCTGAAACTATTGCTCGGCTGTTATTCCGATCCCGCGCGCGATGTGCGCGGCCATACCACGAGCGCCGTGTATATCGCGGAAGCCCGGGGAGAACCACGGGCGGGTGACGATGCGGGGCGGCTCGGGTTGTTCGATCCCGCCGACTGTCCGCCTCTGGCCTTCGACCACGCGCGGATCATCGAGGACTATCGCGACTGGCTTGCAAGCGGCAGGGTGGCGTCGCTGCGCGGTTAGCGTGTGTTTTTCCGGGTGGCACCCGATTCCGGACATGATTTTCACGGGCAAAGCCAGTAAGATTCCTCCTGTGAGTCACCGCGAATTTTCTTATTAACCGTATATTTGTTGAGTATTCATTAACAATGACGCATCCCGGTTCTATGAAAGCGTCGTTTCACCATGGCCACGGAATCCACTGAAAAACACTGAAATATAAAACCATTCAAAAAGGTTTTTCAGTGGTTTCCGTGGATTCCGTGGCCATTAATTACGGATAAAAACTTCGTGCCGTCTCATGAATTTCGTAATCCCTGATAACAAGGAAAGGACGAGGTAAGCATGCGGCCCGCGCAGTTGCTGACAGTACTGGAGAGAGAGTTTCTGAGCACCCAGGAAGGGCATCACACGCCCGTGATGCTATGGGGTCCGCCGGGTGTGGGCAAGTCCCAGATGGTCACCCAGATCGGGCAGCGCCACGGCATGCCCGTGATCGACATCCGTCTTTCGCAGATGGAGCCCAGCGACCTGCGCGGCATTCCGTTTCGTGTCGGCGAGCTGGTGGAATGGGCCGTCCCGGCGATGCTCCCGGATGCGCAACGGCACGGCGGGCAGGGCATCCTCTTCCTGGATGAAATCACCTCCGTGCCGCCGAGCGTCTCGGCCGCGGCCTACCAGCTGATTCTCGACCGCCGGCTGGGCGCCTACGTGGTGCCGGAGGGCTGGGCCATCTTCGCGGCAGGCAATCGCCAGGGAGACCGGGGTGTCACCTATACCATGCCCGCGCCGCTCGCCAACCGTTTTTCCCACTATGAAGTCGATATCAACCTCGACGACTGGGTCGCCTGGGCCTATGCCAACAACATCGATGAACGCCTGATCGCCTTTCTGCGCTTCCGGCCCGAACTGCTGTTTGAATTCGACCCGGCCCACAACCCGGTCGCCTTCCCCTCGCCGCGCTCCTGGGAGTTCAGCCATCGCGCCCTGCAGAAATTCGGCGATCTGCCGGATCTGCTGACCGGCGCGCTGCAGGCCTGCGTCGGCCCGGCGGCGGGGATCGAGCTCTCCGCCTTCGTCGAGAACCTCGACAAGCTGCCGGACATCGATGCCATCGTACGCGGCGAACCGGTCAGGGCGCCGCGCGAGACCGATCTCCAGTATGCCGTCGCGGCGGCCCTGGTGGGGCGGGCCATTCGCGTGAAACGCGAAAGCAATGCGCAGGAGATATTCGGCAACATCATCGAATTCGCGGGCAGCTTCCCGCAGCGTGAAATGGGTGTGATGCTGGTGTCCGACATGTACCGCGCCGTAGGTCAGGAGATCTTCAGCGTGCCGCAGTTTTCCCGCTGGGCAAACATCGTGGCCGACGTCATGCTCTATGACCTGTAGCTCGCCTGTGGGATCCGATATATAGCCACGGAATCCATATATGGACTCCCCCTGTTTGCAAGGAGACAGGCGATGGAAGGCAGGTTGGATTGCAAGCATATATCCGGCCTCTGCGTGAACCCGCTTGAGGGTTCGGGCCCTGATGGTGATTCGCATGTCGGGTCCTCATTACAGAAGCGGCCTTTTCGGGCCAGGATTCCGTCCAGGTTTTCCCGACACCGGTCCGACCTGTTCTGCCATCAAGCTGTCATCGTCGCAATCGGTGGTAGGTCCTGTTCTCCTATGTCATTGCTTCCCGGGTAGCGGCGTTCACGTTGTTGCCGGCTTATAGTCTGCCTCGTGCGCGAGCAGCGCCCATAGGATGCGGGCATGCTTGGCCGCCAGGGCCACGGCCGCCTTGTTAAAGCCGCGTCGCGCTTGCAGCGCTGCGCCCCAGCGGCTCTTGGCGTCGGTTTTTTCTGCCCGATGCATGAGCACCGAACGGGCGCCATGAACCAGGAGAGTGCGCAGATAGACATCGCCCCGCTTGGTGATACGCCCCAGACGCGACTTGCCGCCGGTGGAATGTTGTCGCGGGACCAGGCCGAGCCAGGCGGCAAACTGTCGGCCGTTCTTGAACAGCCGGGCATCGCCCACGCTCGCCACCACTGCCGTGGCAGTCAGGGGACCGACCCCTTCGACCTGCATCAAGCGTTTCGCGGCGGCCATCGTGCGGGCCAAGTGCGTAATGCGCCGGTCATAAGCCGCAATGTGCGTGTCCAGCCCCCGCAATCGCTCATAGAGATCGGCAAAGACCTCGCGGGCCAACATCGGCACACCATTCTCAGCATCCTCCAGGATCCCGGGCAAGGCCGCGCGCAGGCGGGCCACGCCCTGGGGGATGACCAGGCCATACTCGGCGAGCAACCCGCGCAGCTGGTTGGCCAGCGCCGTGCGCTCCTCCACCAGCAGCGAACGGGCCCGGTGCACGCACAGCACCGCCTGTTGTTCCTCGTCCTTGATCGGCACGAAGCGCATGGTGGGACGCCCCAGCGCTTCACAGATGGCCTCGGCGTCATTGCCGTCGTTCTTGTCGTTTTTCCGGTAGGGGCTCACAAACTGGGGCGCGATCAGACGCACCGTGTGCCCCAGCTTACCGAACTCGCGTGCCCAATAGTGGGCACTGCCGCAGGCCTCCATGCCGATGTGACACGGCGGACACTGCGCAAAGAAGGCCCGCAGCTGCGCCCGCTTCACCTGCCGGCGCAATACCACATGCCCGTGCGCGTCCACACCGTGGAGCTGGAAAACACTCTTTGCCAAGTCGATACCGATTCGCTTAATCTGTTTCATCGGACTCCCCCTCTCTGTGGTTGGTTGATAACACCTCCAATCTGGCACATCCGATGCCGTAGGAGTAGGGGGAGTCCATACCATTACGGAAGAACACGGAAAAATTAATGACTATTAACTAAATGGTTGACACTAATTCATCGTCATTCCGGCCAAAAGATAGTAGCGAGTGCAAGCCGGAACCCAGGAAATCAATTAATTCCGTATTCCCGCTTTCGCGGGAATGACGACAGTAGATATAAAGTCCGTCAGTTATTTATGTAAGTCTTTATAATACAAAAAATCTTTCCGTGTTCTTCCGTGGATTCCGTGGCCATTTATGCAGTTGTATTAATACTCTTCATGACATCGGGCGTCATGCAGGCGGGGAGCGAGCGAGGGCAATCATGACGGATGAACTGGAAACCAAGCTGAGCGCCGCGCGCACCCGCCTGATACTGGATCGTCCCTTCCTCGGTGCACTGGTGCTGCGCATGCCCCTGAAGGTCGCCGACCCGCGCTGGTGCAGTACCATCGGTACCGATGCCCGTGCCCTGTATTACAACCCCGACTACATCGCCGGCCTGACACTGGAGCAGACCCAGTTCGCCCTCGCGCATGAGGCCCTGCATTGTGCGCTGTCGCATTTTGCCCGCCGCGAACATCGCGTCAAGGCACGCTGGGACAAGGCCTGCGACCTTGCCATCAACCCGATACTGATCAAGGAAGGCATGACGGCGGTGCCGGACGCGCTCTATGACATCGGCTTCGAAGGAATGATGGCCGAGGAGATCTATCCCTATGTCAAGGAGACGCAGGAGGAACAGCCGCACGACCAGCACCTGTACAGCAACGAAAAATCCGCGCGGGATAAATCCTCCGATCAACTGCCGCGCGAACAGCGCGAGGGAGGCGAGCGGGAGCAGCCGCAGGGACTGGAGCCGGAGTCGTCAGACGGGGCCGGTGAGGGGCAGGGCGAGGGCGGGGCGGCCGGTAATGCGCCGCCCGAGCCGCTCGGCGAGACCGAGAAAGAGCAGCTTTCGATACAGTGGCGGCAACGACTCGCCGGCGCCGCCCAGCAGGCCATGCAGGCCGGCAAGCTGGGCGGCAATCTGCGCCGCCTGGTGGATCACCTGCTGCAGCCGCAACTGCCCTGGCGCATGCTGCTGGCGCGTTATATGACCGCCGTCAGTCGGGATGACTACAGTTACCTGCGGCCCTCGCGACGCGAAGGCGAGGCCATCTTTCCCACGTTAAGAAGCGCACAGGCGGATGTTGTCGTCGCCCTGGATACCAGCGGCTCGATCGGGGAGGTCGAGATGCGGGAATTCGTCACCGAGATCGATGCCATCAAGGGGCAGGTACGCGCGCGTATCGTCCTGCACGCCTGCGACGCAAGACTGGCCAGTGACGGACCCTGGTGCTTCGAGTCGTGGGAAACCTTCGAATTGCCGAAGACCCTCCGTGGCGGAGGCGGAACCCGTTTCACACCGGTATTCGACTGGCTGAGCCAGGAAGGATGCAACCCGGACCTGCTGGTTTACTTTACCGACGCTCAGGGGGAATTCCCCAAACAGGAGCCGCCGTTTCCGGTAATCTGGCTGGTCAAGGGCCGCGCCGAGGTTCCCTGGGGACAGCGCATCCAGTTGAACTGAAACCATTGATCACAAACGCCGTTTTCACCGCAAAGACGCAAAGAACGCAAAGTGTCTAATTGTTTTCGTTAGAGAATTTCTTTGCGTTCTTTGTGTCTTTGCGGTGAGATTTTTTATGGATGCACGCTAGGAGCCGGTGAAAACCGCGGGTTAACGCAACGGACGTACATAAATCCCCCCCCATCAGCCTATATATTCTGCTTAGTGGCTATTACCCCCATGTCTGTGGATAATACGCACCCATTCAGTCGTTGAGGTAATTCAAGGAGAAATCATTATGCGGGTAATTCTGCTCGGAGGGCCGGGCGCCGGCAAGGGCACCCAGGCCAACTACATCAAGGAAAAGTACCAGATTCCCCAGATATCCACCGGTGACATGCTGCGCGCCGCGGTGAAGGCCGGGACGCCCCTGGGCGTGGAGGCAAAGAAGGTGATGGATGCCGGCGGACTGGTCTCCGACGCCATCATCCTGGGTCTGGTCGAGGAACGCATCAAGGAGCCGGACTGTGCCAACGGGTTCCTGTTCGACGGATTCCCACGCACCCTGGCTCAGGCGGATGCGCTGAAGGACAAGGGGATCCCGCTGGACTGCGTCGTCGAAATCGACGTCGATGACGAGGAGATCATCAAACGCATGAGCGGACGTCGTGTCCACCTGAACTCGGGCCGCACCTACCACGTGACCTTCAATCCGCCCAAAGCGGAAGGCAAGGACGATGTTACCGGCGAAGCGCTGATTCAGCGCGACGATGACAAGGAAGAGACCGTGCGGCAACGCCTCAAGGTCTATCACGACCAGACCGAACCGCTTATCCAGTATTACTCCAAATGGGCCGACTCGGGACAACCGGGATCGCCGCGTTACATCAAGGTCAACGGCATCGGCAAGGTAGAAGAAATACGGGATGCCATATTCGCGGGCATTGGTAAGTAAGGACATTAACAAGTCGAGAAAAAGGCCGGTTTTTGCTGGCCTTTTTTTTAATATCCGTTAGGAACAGATGGGGCTGACCTTGTCCCGCGGTACACTATCCCCGGTAGCCGATTTGCTGCTAAACTTCTCTGCACGTCAAATATGTGACGTCGTATCCGGGCCTGCATTGACCTATCTGCTTCATGTACAGACTGTTTTCGATAGACACAACCACCTGGATACGTAATCTCCTGGTGTCGGCCATGGCGCCACCCGACGGGTGTCGAGGGGCTTGTAAGTGCATGTCATACATTATGTAATGTTTATATAATATTGATATATATATTATTATTACCCTGATGAAGCTGGCTCAACAACATCAGGAAGCAGGCGGTTTGCACAGCATTAACAATAATAGTGTGGGAATGGAATATCCTGCTACAGGCACAGGTACAGGCAGGAACACTTATGGTTGCAGATATAAATAGACCGGAGGAAATGGATCCCAGCGGCATTCGCAAGGCGCTGCGACTGGTCGCCTCCCTGCGAGATTCCCCGGCGGGTAATGTCATCTACCGCCAGCTCGAACGCATGCTGGATGACATCGCGACCCACCACCTCAAGGTGGAAATTGCCTACGCCGGTTTCGTCAATTCATTGCTGGAGGCGTTCGCCTCGCATCTCGTGCCGGGTTCTTCCCGCTATATCCAGGTCAAGTTGTTGCAGGCGCGGCTCCAGCCCCCGCTTACCGTTACCGAGTTGAATACGCTGGGTGAGTTCGTCAACCAGTTCTCGGACGAGATCCGTACCACCCGCGATGTGGCTACAACGGCTTTTGCCGCGGCCATCAGCCCCCTGTTGCGCGCCTTCGGTATCGAGGAATCGGTAAACGCGGCAGTGGCTCAGGCGTCTGCGGAGGTGGTGCCTGCCGCCGCTGTCGAGGAATCAGGCGTTGAGCCCGAAGTAGAGGTGCCGGATGGGCAAACGGAGCGAACGGAGCTGACGTCGGAGGAAGCTGACGAGTCTCCCGAGGAGGATGATGAATACGAGGAAGGCGAAGACGAAGATGACGAGTCAGAGGCAGGGAGCTACGCAGAAGAGAATGACGACTCCCTGGTCATGGCTCCCGGCATGGACGACAAGGGATTTCACCAGGAACTGGAGACCCGGCGGGAGGACATTTTGAAGCTGCAATCCAGTCTGGGGCAACAGGTGATGGAGACGATCAGCCAGAACGAGGAATTCGGCGTGATCCTCGAGGTCGTGCTGGCCGAGTTGCGTCAGGCCATGGAGGTCTCGGGTATCGAGAATGCACGCTGGACGCTGATCCGCGAGGTCGAGAAGCTCATGAAAGGGCACAATGAACTCGCCGACAAGCTCGACAGCACCCACCATTACCTGCAGCTGGTCGAATCCGACAGCCGCGAGTTGACCGATGAATTGACCCGGGTGCGGATGCTCAGTCTGACGGATGAACTGACCGGTCTCGCGAATCGCCGCGCCTTCATGCGGCGCCTGGAAGACGAGGTGGCGCGGGTGCAGCGCTATGGTTTCCCCCTGTCTTTCGCACTCATGGACCTCGATCATTTCAAGGGTGTCAACGACGAATTCGGCCACGCCGCCGGTGATGAGGTCCTGCGAGTGTATGCCAGAAATATCCTCTCTGTGTTTCGTCACCATGACATGGTGGCCCGCTACGGCGGAGAGGAATTCGCCGTTCTGCTGCCGAATACCGACTCCGACGGCGCCATTCGCGCGTTAAACAAGGTCAGGCGGCGCGCCGGTGAAACCCGCTGGCAGAGCAATGGCGCCGTTTCACAAGTGCCCACATTTTCCGCCGGTGTCTCGCTGTTCAAACCCGGCGAATCGGCCAGTGCCTTCATGGAACGCGCAGACAAGGCACTCTACCGCGCCAAACGCCTGGGGCGTGACCGCATCGAGCTGGATATCACCTACGAAACCGAAGAGAACCGCCGTTCACCGCGCCGGCGCAGCACGGACCTCTGACAAATCTGCTTCCGGCGGTACAGTCAGCCTGTATAATTGCCACCAGCCATTCAAACACAAAGGGACTATAGCGACATGGCAACGGTCGATCTGACCCTCGAGTCATTCGAGGACGTCATCAAGGAGAATGATATCGTGCTGGTGGATTTCTGGGCGTCATGGTGTGGACCCTGTAGACAGTTCGCGCCCGTCTACGATGCCATGTCCGGGGAGCATCCGGATATGGTATTCGCCAAGGTCAACACCGAGGATCAGCGCGAACTCGCCCAGCATTTCCGGATACGCTCGATTCCCACGCTGGTGATTTTCCGGGAGCAGATCATCGTGTTTTCACAGCCGGGGGCGTTGCCGCCTGCGGCGCTGGCTGATCTCCTGGGAAAGGTGCAGGAGCTCGACATGAACCTCGTCCGCAAGGAAATTGCGGATGCGGGGCAGGGCTGAGCACGGTCATGCGCAGGGCGATCCGATCCGGCGTGATGAGCCCCGTGCGGGTTGCCGGCACAGCCATGCTGCTCGCCTGTTTCCTGACGACGGCGCAGGCGAGCTCCGATAGCCATTACGACCGGATTCAGTTCCGGGCGACGGAGCGTGAGTCGGTCACCAACGACACCATGCACGCCACGCTCGGCGCCTCCGGCGAATCGTCCGATCCCGCCAAACTGGCCGCCCGCATCAACGATGCCATGAACTGGGCCCTGGGGATTGCCAAGGGCTACGCGGGAGTGACGGTCGGGACCGGAAGCTACCAGACCTATCCCGTATACGAGAAGACCGTCCTCAAAGGATGGCGCGCCCGGCAGAATCTGGAACTGCAGGGCAAGGACAGTCGCCTCATGGGCCGGCTGGTGGGCGAATTGCAGGCAAGGCTCCAGGTCCAGTCCATGTCGTTTTCCGTCTCGGATGCGAGACGCAGCGGGATCGAAAACCGACTGATCACCCGGGCGCTGGATGCCTTCAAGAAGCGGGCGGACCTTGTCGTCAAGAACCTGCAGGCGACCGGATACCGTATCGTGGATATCAGCATCAATACTTCATCGCCGCGACCGCCGACACCTTATCCGGTCGGGATGATGGCCGCTCAGTCGAAGTCCGAGTCACCTGTCGCCGTGGAGGCCGGTGAGAGCGAGATCGGCGTCACGGTCAGTGGCACCATCGAGCTGACATTGCCCTGATTCCAGACGCGGATTGGAATCAGGACGGCACGGCTGCGCCGGCGCCGGAATCCTCTACCAGATCCGGTTCTCCGCAACAGGCGCTGATTTCACGCCGTGCGGCATCACGCAGCCGCAGGGCATGCTGCCAGCCTTTTCCGGAAGGTGGTATGGGCGGTCGGATGATAACCTCGATATGTGTGCGCCGCGGCAGCCAGTGGTTTCTGCTCAAGACGTTACGCGCGCCACGGATCGCAACCGGCACGACGGCTGCGCCGCTGTGCACGGCCGTCACGAATGCCCCCATGCGGAACGGCTGCAAACCCGCGAAGTTGATGAAAGTGCCTTCCGGGAAAAATACCAGGCTGTTGCCGTTTTTCGCCTCTCTTGCCATGCGGCGCACCGAGACGGCACTGCGATGGGCGTTGAAACGATCAACGAACTCGACGCCAAAGCGCTGCAGGATCAGGCGTACAGGCAGCAGCCGTGACAATTCGCCCTTGACGATGAAGCGAATAGGCATTCCCAGTGCGGCGATGAGGGATGAACCCGTCCAGGTAACCGGTGTGATTGGCCACCACGATCATGGGTTTGCCGGAGTCCAGATATTCATGCCCGGTGACCGTGAACGGCGTGAAGGTGCATTTGAACAGCAATCTGGTGCAGGTGCGTGCGATGCGGGTCCGCCAGCGACGCACCGGGGTGAAAACCATCAGCAACCAGGCAGGCACACTCAGGACAAGCACGACCAGCCAGGCATAGACGCCATAAAACCGGTCGATCAGGGTGTTTTGCCATCGTCGGCGGGCCGCGGGTACGGGGACGTGATCTCCGTATCCACCCATCAGCAGCGTGCCGGGATCGTTCTGCAGGACGTTTATCGTCTCCGTCCGGGCCGGGCCGTGCATCCGGCCGCCGCTGCCCTGTGCGATGATCACCTGCATCAGTTCATGGGGCGTGTAGGCGCAGACCGCGGTTTTCTCATCCAGGCTGACGTTGAACAACCGTTCGATCCGGGTGAGCAACTCCATGCGTGCGATGCTGTCCAGGCCGAGTTCACGTTCGAGCAGCGTATGCGGTGTGAAGCGTACATATTTCCACTTGGGGTGGACCTCACCCACCATGGTGCGGATAACGGCGAGCAGTGCATCGATGTCCGGCAGCTGCCCGGAAGCCGGGAGTATGTCACTCTGTTCGTTCATGCGAATAAACGCGGGGTGTCTGTCCCTTTTAGTCCGCGGCCTGGCCGGACCGCAGTCATGGCCTCATGCTGTGAGGTTTATGCTAATGTAAAGGCATCATGAATAATATTGCCCGTTTCCGCAATTCCCGCTACGGAATGCTTTTGCTCCTGCTGCTGTGCATGTCACCGCTCCGGGTGCCGGCGGCAGGCGAACACGACATCGTGGTGCTGGAAGTGCGGGGCGCCATCGGACCGGCTACCAGCGATTATGTGCATCGCGGCATCGAGCAGGCGGTGGCGCGGCATGCGGTGGCGGTCATCCTGCGCATGGACACCCCCGGTGGTCTCGACAGCGCCATGCGCGCAATCATCCAGGATATCCTCGTGTCACCCGTTCCGGTGGTCACCTATGTGGCTCCGGGAGGCGCCCGGGCGGCCAGCGCGGGAACCTATATCCTCTATGCCAGCCACGTGGCCGCAATGGCGCCGGGTACGAATCTCGGCGCGGCAACTCCGGTCGAGATCGGCGGGGCCGCGCCGGAAATCCCGGGCGGCCAGCGCAAGGACGGTGAAGGGGCCAAAGACGGCACCGGACAGACCGCCATGGAGCGCAAACGGGTCAATGACGCTGCGGCCTATATCCGCAGTCTGGCCAACCTGCGCGGACGCAACGCCGACTGGGGCGAGCTCGCCGTGCGTGATGCCGCCAGCCTCACGGCAAATGAGGCGCTGGAGAAGGGCGTCATCGATCTGGTGGCCACCGATATGAATGACCTGCTGCAGAAGTTGCAGGGTCGCTCCGTCACGCTGCTTGGATCGACCCGGGTGCTGGAAACGGCTTCGGCGCACATCGAAACGATGCAACCGGACTGGCGCAGCCGGCTGCTTGCGGTGATCACGGACCCGAACGTGGCCTATGTCCTGATGCTGATCGGCATCTATGGCCTGTTCTTCGAGTTCGCCAATCCGGGATATATCCTGCCAGGCGTGGCCGGCGCCATCAGTCTGGTACTCGCCCTCTATGCCTTCCAGATCCTGCCGGTGAACTACGCCGGACTCGCCCTGTTGTCGCTGGGCCTTGTTTTCATGCTGGCGGAGGCCTTTGTACCCAGCTTCGGTGCCCTGGGCATCGGCGGCGTCATCGGCTTCGTGATCGGGTCGATTATCCTGTTCGATCAGGGTGCGGCCGGCTATGCCGTGTCACTGCCGCTGATACTGGCGCTCGCGCTGCTCAGTGCCGGATTCTTCATGTTTATCGTCGGGGCCGCGATCAAGGCGCGCCGGCGGCCGGTGGTGAGCGGCCGGGAGGAACTGCTGCGCGCACGCGGTGAAGTGCTGGACGATTTCGCGGACAAGGGACTGATCCGTATCCACAGTGAGGTCTGGCAGGCGGTGACCAAAACGCCGCTCAGGCGCGGAGCGAAGGTGCGGGTGCGCGCTGTCGAGGGGCTCGTGTTGAGCGTCGAACCGGAAACAGAGGAGAAATGAGATGGCTATACCGGGCATATTCGTCGGGCTGATTGTCTTTGTCGCGCTGATGCTCTACACCTTCCGTATTCTCAGGGAGTACGAGCGCGGTGTCGTGTTTACGCTGGGGCGTTTCTGGAAGGTCAAGGGGCCGGGGCTGATCATCATCATCCCGGTCATCCAGCAGATGGTGAGGGTCGATCTGCGCACGGTCGTCATGGATGTGCCCAGCCAGGACGTCATCTCGCGCGACAACGTCTCGGTAAAGGTCAATGCCGTGCTCTATTTCCGCGTCATCGATTCCGAACGCGCCGTCATCCAGGTCGAGGACTACCTGGCCGCAACCAGCCAGCTGGCCCAGACCACGCTGCGCTCCGTGCTCGGGCAGCACGAGCTGGATGACATGCTGGCCGAGCGCGAAAAGCTCAACGCCGATATCCAGTCGTTGCTGGACCAGCGGACTGACGCGTGGGGCATCAAGGTGGCGAATGTCGAGATCAAGCATGTCGATATCGACGAAACCATGGTGCGCGCCATTGCCCGCCAGGCGGAGGCCGAGCGCGAACGGCGCGCCAAGATCATTCATGCCGAGGGTGAAATGCAGGCCTCCGAGAAACTCGTCGAGGCGGCGCGCATTCTTAATCAGCAGCCCCAGTCGCTGCAACTGCGCTACCTGCAGACGCTGACGGAGATCGCCGGCGACAAGAGTTCGACCATCGTCTTTCCCCTGCCACTGGACAGCATCGGTCGGATCTTCGACCGTCCCCGCAGCGAAGGTTGACCGGCTTGCCGGCCAGACCGCCGGGAGCGGCGCCGGCTGCTCACGGCGGCGACGAGGCCACGCGCCAGGCCATTGAACTGTTCCTGGACGCGCAGTGGATGGAACGCGGGTTGAGCGAGAACACCCTGGCGGCCTATCGCAACGACCTCAACGGACTTGCCGCCTGGCTCGCGCCGCGTGGCCACGGCATCGCGGCGGCCCGCCGCGAGGACCTGCTCGACTACCTCTCGGAACGGGTGGTCCACGGCGCCAGGCCGAGGACCACGGCGCGGTTGCTGTCCTCCCTGCGCCGCTTTTACCGCTATCTCGTCCGCGAAGGGCGGCGCTCCGACGATCCCACGCTTCGCATCGATATGCCGCGCATCGGCCGGCCACTGCCGGATTCCCTGAGCGAGGAGGAGGTCGAAACGCTGCTCGGCGCACCCGAGGCAGGGGAGATGCTGGGGCTGCGCGATCGCGCCATGCTGGAACTTCTCTATGCCTGCGGCCTGCGGGTTTCGGAGCTGGTCAGTGTGACCCTGGAGCAGATCGATCTTACCCAGGGGGTGGTGAGGCTGATGGGCAAGGGCAGCAAGGAACGCCTGGTGCCGATGGGCGAGGAAGCCATGGACTGGCTGCAGCGTTATATCGCGCACAGCCGCCCGGAACTGGCCGCCGGGGCAAGCGCCAGGCAGTTGTTTATCACCCGCCGCGGCAAGGCCATGACCCGCCAGGCCTTCTGGTACCGGCTGCGCCACTATGCCGTAAAATCAGGGATTAACAAGGCGTTGTCACCGCATACCCTGCGACATGCCTTCGCCACGCACCTGCTCAACCACGGTGCGGACCTGCGCGTGGTGCAGATGCTGCTCGGTCATAGTGACCTGTCGACCACGCAGATATATACTCATGTGGCACGCGAGCGTTTGAAGGAACTGCATGCCCGACATCATCCGCGCGGTTGAGCCGGTCCTTTTCCCTGCATGTGCTGACCGCGCCGATTCACGGCGGAAACTTCTCCTATCGACCGGGTGTCAAACCCGGAATACATGGTGTTTATGATGAATATACAACGGCTAAAGGCATGCCTGCTGGCGCTGGCATTTGTGGTTGTGAACCCGGCACTCGCCGCTCCCGGGAGCCATGAGGCGATCGAGGCCTCGCTCAAGAAGGTGCTGCCCGATATGAAGACGGACCAGATCCGGCCGTCCCCGATTCAGGGGATTTCCGAAGTGCAGATGGGGCCGCGTCTGTTTTACGTGACCAATGATGGCAGATACCTGCTGCAGGGTAACCTGATCGATCTGCAGACCCGCCAGGACATCAGTGAGAACCGCCGCAAGGCCTTCCGTCTGCAGGCGATCAACGCCCTCGGCGAGCAGGATATGATCATTTTCCCGGCGAAAAACCCGCGCCATACGGTCACTGTATTCACTGACCTGGATTGCGCCTACTGCCGCAAGCTGCACAAGCAGATCGGCCGCTACAACGATCTCGGCATCACCGTGCGCTATCTCCTGTACCCGCGTTCCGGGCCGAATACACCGTCGTACTACAAGGCAGTCACGGTGTGGTGCAGCAAGAATCGCCAGGATGCCCTGACCCGCGCCAAGTCGGGAGAAGCACTCAAGCCGCTCACCTGCAAGAACCCCGTCATGTCCACGATTGAACTGGGCCAGGCCATGGGCCTGCAGGGCACGCCCGCGATTGTGCTGGACGATGGTGAGATGGTGCCCGGCTATGTGCCCCCCGAGCGGCTGGCCGCGGCGCTGGATGCGGAGAAATAGACCCCCGGGACTTCTGCGGTTTCAGAGCATGGCCGCGGACAGCTTGCGGCGGTAGGTCTTGACCAGCTCGTCTTCATCGTCCAGCAGCCCGAATACCGCCAGCAGCCCCTTTCGGGCGGCGTCATCGCCGAATGCGCGGTCGTTGCGGATGATATACAGCAGTTCCTCCATGGCCTCCTGCAACCTTCCGTCGAGCACATAGCGCGCCGCCAGCCGGTAGCGTGCCTGGCTGTCCCCGGAGTGGTCCCCGAGTTGCCGTTCGAGTTCCGCGATCGGCGCGGCATCCTGCGCAATCCGGGAGAAGTCGAGCAGGGCGCTCAGCTTGTGGGCCTCCGGCTCCTCGCGAACCGCCCAGGGCAGCGCTTCCAGCAGGGATTCCGCCTCGGCGAGGCGGCCGGCATCGAGGTACAGTCCCACCAGCGCAAACTGCACGCGGGAATTTTCGGGGTCGGCCTCCTGCGCCTTGCGCAGCATGGAGATCGCTTTCTCCGTGCGGCCCTGTTGATGAGCATCGAGCGCCGCGAGGCGAAGCTTGTCCGAGTCGCGTTCGATGTAGGGATCGAGCAGGGCGCGCAGCGTCGATTCGGTCTGGGCGCCGAGGATTTCCTCGACCACCTCGCCGTTCCTGTAAAGGCGCATGGTGGGCAGGCTGCGGATGCCGTGCTCCTGTGCCAGATGGCGCTCGGTGTCGGTGTTCACCTTGGCGAGCAGGAATTTCCCGGCGTATTCCCCGACCAGTTTGGCCAGCACCGGCATCTGCATGTGGCAGGGCCCGCACCAGTCGGCCCAGAAATCAACCAGCACCGGTACGGTGTGCGACGCCTCGATGACCTGACTCTGGAAGGTATCCAGTGTGACGTTGTGGATGTAGGGGGAATCGTTCATGGATGTCTGTTTCGTACTGTGGTTGCGGATGCCGGCGGATTGCCTGCGATCGAGGGCATGGCCCCCGTCAGCGTTCCAGATATTTCAGCTTGTCCGGAACATCCTTCCATTCCTCGGAATCCGGCGGCGGGTCCTTTTTCTGGGTGATCACCGGCCATTCATGGGCCAGTTCGGCATTGAGCGCGAGGAACTGCTCCTGGCCGGCGGGCAGGTCATCCTCGGCGTAGATGGCATTGATCGGACACTCCGGTTCACACAGGGTGCAATCGATGCATTCATCCGGATCGATGACGAGGAAATTGGGGCCTTCGTGGAAACAGTCGACCGGGCAGACTTCAACACAGTCCGTATATTTGCACTTGATGCAGCTTTCAACGACGACAAAGGTCATGAGGTTCTCCTAAATCCACAAATTTCCCGGTGATTCCGCCTCGGCGAGGTCAGCAAACCGGAATGTTAACAAAGCTGGCAGTTCGGCAGGTACCCTGGATCACCCGGTTCGCGTCAGCGCGTGACTGGCCGGCCGGTTGCTCAGGGTGCGACGGGATTATAACCCTGCGCCGCCCGGATTTTCTTCCCGTTGGTGCGCCCTGGGGATGTAACCACATTTTTACCCCAGAGACGCAAAGGACGCAGAGAAATCCTTATTGTAAAAACAAGCAAACACTTTGCGCTCTTTGCGTCTTTGCGGTGAGTAGATTTCTTTATGGATGAGCGCTAACTATCCAGTTTCTGCTGTGACAGTTCCTTGAGTAAATACAACAACTCGTGGGCCTGCCGCGGCGTCAGGTGATCCGGGTTGATTCCCTCCATGGCCTCGACTAGGGGATGACGGCTCGTATCGAACAATCCGAGCTGAGACCTGGGGGGGTGTTCCATGGCGGGGCTGCAGTTGCCGGTTTCCAGCTCCTGAAGCCGTTTCCGTGCCTGCTCGATGACCGCCTGCGGCACACCGGCCAGCGCCGCGACATGCAGGCCGTAACTGCGATCCGCCGCACCATCCCGGACGGCGTGCAGAAACACGATCCGGTCGTCATGCTCGACGGCATCCAGGTGCACGTTGACGATGCCTTCATGGGTCTCCGGCAACACCGTCAGTTCGAAATAATGCGTGGCGAACAGGGTGCAGGCACGGATGCGGGTGGCGAGATCCACCGCGCAGGCCCAGGCGAGCGACAGCCCGTCGTAGGTGCTGGTGCCGCGCCCGATCTCGTCCATCAGCACCAGGCTGTGTTCGGTCGCATTATGCAGGATATTCGCCGTTTCGCTCATTTCGACCATAAAGGTGGAGCGGCCGCCGGCCAGGTCGTCCGAGGCGCCGATGCGGGTGAAGATGCGGTCCACCGGACCAATGACGGCCGCCTCCGCCGGGACATGGCAGCCGATATGCGCCAGCAGCACGATCAGCGCCGTCTGGCGCATGTAGGTGGATTTGCCGCCCATGTTGGGTCCGGTGATGATGAGCATGCGCCGCCGGGGATTGAGCCGGACATCGTTCGCGATGAAGGGTTCGTCCAGCAGCTGTTCCACCACCAGGTGACGGCCGCCCTCGATGCTGATGCCGGAGCGCTCGTCCATGATCGGGCAGGTAAGGTTCAGCGTGAGGCTGCGTTCCGCGAACGTGGCCAGGGTGTCGAGTTCGGCAAGTGCCTCGGCGCAGCGTCCCAGCGGTTCCAGGGAGGCACCGAGGGTTTCCAGCAAGTCATTGTACAGGGCCTTTTCCAGCGACAGGGCGCGTTCCCGCGCGCTCAGCACCCGGTCTTCATGGGTCTTGAGTTCCGGTGTGATGTAGCGCTCGACGCCCTTGAGCGTCTGGCGGCGCTGGTAGTCGAGCGGGACCCTGTCGGCCTGTGCGCGGCTCACCTCGATGTAGTAGCCGTGCACGCGGTTGTAGCTGATCTTGAGATTGGCGATGCCCGTGCGCTCCCGCTCGCGGGTCTCGAGGTCGAGCAGGAACCGGTCGCCGTGCTCGCTCAGGTCGCGCAGTTCATCGAGCGTGGCGTCATAACCCGCGGCCAGCACGCCGCCGTCACGAATCAGCACCGGCGGAGCCGCGACGATTGCGGCGCTCAGCAGTTCGTGGACCGCGGGATGCTGGCCGATGCGGTCCGAGAGTTCGCCGAGCAGGGGATCGGTGCTGCCGCCGGCCAGCGTGTCCTGCAGGGCGGGCAGCTGCCCCAGGCTGTCGCGCAGGGCGGCGAGGTCGCGGGGTCTGGCCGATTTCAGCGCCACGCGCGCCAGGATCCGTTCGATGTCGGCGATACCGCGCAGGACGTCGTGCACGGCCTCGAACTGGCGGTTTTCAAGCAATTGCCCCAGGCATTGATGGCGCCGTCGCAGCTCCGCATGGTTGCGCAGGGGGCGGTGCAGCCAGCGCCGCAGCTGCCGGCTGCCCATGCCGGTTGCCGACTGGTCGAGAACGGCCGCCAGCGTATGGCCGCTTGCCCCCGAGACGGAATGCTCCAGTTCCAGGTTGCGCCGCGTGGCGGCATCCATCACCAGGGTGGTGCTGCGGTCCTCGACGCGCAGACCGCGCAAATGCGGCAGGGCGCTGCGCTGGGTGTTGCGCACATACTGCAGCAGGCAACCCGCGGCGCCGATGGCGCAGTCGAGCGCCTCGCAGCCGAAGCCGCCCAGGTCCCGGGTACAGAACTGTTCATTCAGTTGCCGCCGCGCGCTTTCCGGGTCGAACAGCCAGGGCGCCTGGTGGCGCAGGCCGGTTCTGTCCTTCAGGGACTCGGGCAGGCGAATGGCCTCGTTGACGACGAGTTCGGCCGGCCGCAGCCGTTCCAGTTCATCCAGCAGGGCTTCGTCGTTTCCACTGAACTCCTGTACGCTGAAGCGTGCGCCGGCGAGGTCGAGTATGGCCAGCCCCCAGACCCCGCCCGTTTGATTTATCGCGACCATGAGGTTGTCCTGGCGCTCGTTCAGCAGGGCCTCGTCGGTGAGCGTTCCCGGCGTCACGATCCGCACCACCCGGCGTTCCACCGGGCCCTTGGCGGCGCCGACATCCCCGACCTGTTCGCAGATGGCCACCGACTCACCCTGGCGCACCAGCCGCCCGAGGTACTGCTCGGCGGCGTGCACCGGCACCCCGGCCATGGGGATGGGTTCCCCGGCCGACTGCCCGCGCGAGGTCAGGGTGATGTCGAGCAGCCGCGCGGCGCGCCGGGCATCGTCATAGAACAGTTCGTAGAAATCCCCCATGCGGTAGAACAGCAGGATGTCCGGGTGCTCGGACTTGATGCCGAGGTACTGCTGCATCATCGGGGTGTGACCGGGGGTGTTTTCGCTCATGACGTGGCAGTCTACCGTATCGATGGTGGTTTGCGCAGTTTGACGTCGGGTTCCTGTCTGGACAGAATGCGAGTTGGACAAGACCGCCGTTTTAACCGCAGAGACGCAGAGGACGCTGAGAAAATCATTAACGAAAACAATTAAACCTTTGCGGCATAGCTGTGAGTCTATTCCTTATGTATGAACACTTCTCGAGGGCCATTGTCCCGGTATACAAATAAATGGCCACGGAAGCGCACGGAAAATCTCGGGCTCTACTCTGACACAACATTGTATTTCGTGTGATTCCGTGGCTATAAACCGGTTTTACTGCTTGAGCATGTGCCATTCATATCAGGACCCCTGTAGAGGCTTCAGGAGCAGACGCGATGGATACACTGGATGAACTGGCCGGCAGGGTGGGTGGCATGCTGCTCGAACGCAACCGCATACTGACCACGGCGGAATCCTGCACCGGTGGCTGGGTGGCCAAGTGTATCACCGACATTGCCGGCAGCTCCGCCTGGTTCGACCGGGGTTTCGTGACCTACAGCAACCGCGCCAAGCAGGATATGCTGGGCGTGATGGCGGCGACGCTGGCAGAGCAGGGTGCGGTGAGTGAGGCTACCGCCAGCGAGATGGCGCGGGGGGCGCTTGTGCACAGCGCCGCGGATGTCGCCGTTGCCATCAGCGGCATCGCCGGCCCCGGCGGTGGCGTGCCACCGGGCAAGCCGGTCGGTACGATATGCTTCGCCTGGGTCGTCTCGGGTGGTTCACCGTGCGTCGAGACGCGGCATTTTTCCGGTGACCGGGAGGCGATTCGCCGTCAGGCCGTGGCCCGGGCTCTCGAGGGGTTACTGGATGTGCTCGTCAACGACTGAACCGGTCCGGCGGCTGTTCTTTGCGCTGTGGCCGGATGATGAGACCCGCACGACAATCGATACCCTGGCCAGGGGGCTGATCCGCCAGCAGGCCAGACGCGTCGCGGCGGATAATCTGCATATCACGCTGGCGTTTCCCGGGAACGTGACGGCCCGTGTGCAGGCGTGTCTGGAGGCGGCCGCCGGGCGGCTGACGGGGGAGCCGTTCGAACTTTCCATCGACCGGCTGGGCTACTGGCCCGGTCCACGTATCATCTGGGCGGCGCCTTCCGAGACGCCACCCGCATTGTGGTTCCTCGCCGCCGCCCTGCGCGATGTCCTGGTGGCCTGCGGACTGAAGCCGGAAACCCGACCCTATCAGGCGCATATCACCCTGGCGCGCAAGGCCGGCCGGGCGCCGGGCAACACCCGGGTGCCGCCGATCCCCTGGTCAATCAGACAATTCTGTCTGGTGGAGTCGGTCAGCGATCCTGCCGGTGTCAGCTATCGGGTGCTTCGCGCCTGGCCGCTTCAGGGGATCGTGGCGAGCAATAACCGGGTAAAACGGTCCTGAATCCGACAGACTCCCGATGTCTTCTGTGGGATAATCCCCGCCTCATCGAATCCGCGTGTGGCGGACAGGGACGTCACACCACGAACCAATCCCGGAGGAGCCAGATGGAAGAGAACAAACGCAAGGCCTTGAGTGCGGCGCTGAGCCAGATCGAGAAGCAGTTTGGCAAGGGTGCCGTCATGCGTATGGGGGATGTTCCCGCCGTTCGCGATGTCGATATCATCTCCACCGGGTCGCTGGGGCTGGATCTCGCCCTGGGCGTCGGCGGGTTGCCGCGCGGTCGCGTCGTCGAGATCTACGGTCCGGAGTCCTCCGGCAAGACCACGCTGACCCTGCAGGTCATCGCCGAGGCTCAGAAGATGGGCGGCACGGCGGCCTTCGTCGATGCCGAACACGCGCTCGACCCCGTCTACGCCGGGAAACTCGGCGTCAATGTCGACGAGTTGCTGGTTTCCCAGCCGGACACCGGCGAGCAGGCGCTCGAGATCACCGACATGCTGGTGCGCTCCGGCTCGGTGGATGTTGTGGTCGTCGACTCCGTGGCGGCGCTGACGCCCAAGGCCGAGATCGAGGGCGATATGGGCGATTCCCACATGGGACTGCAGGCGCGTCTCATGTCGCAGGCGCTGCGCAAGCTCACCGCCAACATCAAGCGCTCGAACACCATGGTGATCTTCATCAACCAGATCCGCATGAAGATCGGCGTCATGTTCGGCAACCCGGAGACCACCACCGGCGGCAACGCCCTCAAGTTCTACGCCTCGGTGCGCCTCGATATCCGCCGCACCGGTGCGATCAAGAAGGGGGATGAGGTTATCGGCAACGAGACCCGGGTCAAGGTGGTCAAGAACAAGGTGGCGCCGCCCTTCAGACAGGCGGAGTTCCAGATTCTCTATGGCCAGGGGATCTCCCGCGAGGGCGAGATCATCGACATGGGCGTCAATCACGGCTACATCGAGAAATCCGGCGCCTGGTACAGCTACAACGGTGAGCGCATCGGCCAAGGCAAGGAAAATGTGCGCGAGTTCCTGAAGCAGAATCCGGACATCGCCGGCGCGATAGAGTCACGGATTCGCACCGAGGTCCTGGGCAAGGCAACTGCCGGAGTGGCCGAGGAGGAAGCCGAAGCTGAGGCCTGAACGGGACGAGGACGCCATCCAGGCGCGGGTGACGGCGCTTGACCTGCTGGCGCGACGCGAGCACAGCGAGCAGGAGCTGGCGCGGAAACTCTCCGCCCGCGGTGTCGACGACGGGGTCATCGGGACTACCCTCACCGCCCTTGTAACCGAAGGGCTGCTCAGTAACGCACGCTTTACCGAGTCGTTCGTCTATTCGCGCTTCCAGCGCGGACAGGGGCCGCAAAAGATCAGGGCGGAACTGCGCGGACGCGGCATCGACGATGACATGATCGACGTCTGCCTGGCCGACTACGACTCGCGCTGGCAGGAACTGCTCGAACAGGTGCGGCTGAAAAAGTTCGGTCCGGAACGGCCGGACTCCATCAGCGAACGCAACCGCCAGATGCGCTTTCTCTTGCAGCGCGGTTTCACCGTGGAACAAGTCGGCAAACTGTTTCGAGGACGCGACTGAGTCACGTGAGGGGTGTTCCAATCAATCCTCAAACCCTTGATAATCAATCCTTGGAATTACCACACCTGACCGGATGACCGGGATACAAGGACACTTGCCGGATGACCAGCAGCGCCGAACTTCGTACCGCCTTCCTGGAATTTTTCAGGGCCCGTGATCACGAAATCGTGCCTTCGAGTTCCCTCGTGCCCGTCAATGACGCCACGCTGTTGTTCGTCAACGCCGGCATGGTGCAGTTCAAGGACGTTTTCCTGGGCAAAGAGTCGCGCGGTTATGTGCGCGCCGCCAGCAGCCAGCGCTGCGTGCGCGCCGGCGGCAAGCACAACGACCTGGAAAACGTCGGCTACACCGCGCGCCACCATACCTTCTTCGAGATGCTGGGCAATTTCAGCTTCGGGGATTATTTCAAGCGCGAGGCCATCACCTATGCCTGGGAGTTCCTGACCGGCGTGTTGCACATTCCGGCAGAACGGCTGTGGATAACGGTGTTCGAAGAGGACGAAGAAGCGGCGGATATCTGGCTGAAGGAAATCAGGGTCGACCCCGCGCGCTTCCGGCGCATCGGTGCATCGGATAATTTCTGGTCCATGGGCGATACCGGGCCCTGCGGTCCGTGTTCGGAAATCTTCTACGACCATGGATCCTCGGTTCCCGGCGGCCCGCCCGGATCGCCCGATGCCGATGGCGACCGCTATGTCGAGATCTGGAACCTGGTGTTCATGCAGTATGATCGCGACGCCGGGGGCACGCTTACGCCCTTGCCGCATCCTTCCGTGGATACCGGCATGGGGCTGGAGCGCCTCGCGGCAGTGATGCAGGGCGTGCACAACAACTACGACATTGACCTGTTTCGCAACCTGATCGGCCGCGCCGCTGCAGTAACCGCGACCGGGGATCTCGGCAACAACTCACTCAGGGTGATCGCCGATCACATCCGCTCCTGCGCTTTCCTGGTGATCGACGGGGTGCTGCCTTCCAACGAGGGACGCGGTTACGTACTGCGCCGCATCATCCGCCGCGCCATCCGTCACGGCTACCGGCTCGGCGCCAGCCAGCCGTTCTTCTTCAAACTCGTTGCGCCGCTGGTCGAGGAAATGGGTGAGGCCTATCCCGAACTCAAGGCCGGCCAGTCGCAGGTTGAACGGATTCTTAAAATAGAGGAAGAGCGTTTCGCCGAGACGCTGGAGCAGGGCATGCGCATCCTGGAGGAGGGGCTGGCATCCATGCAGGGGTCGGTCATTCCCGGCGAGACCGTGTTCCGGCTCTACGATACCTATGGCTTTCCGGTCGACCTGACCGCCGATATCGCCCGCGAGCGCGGGCTCACGCTCGATGTCGAGGGCTTCGAGCGTGCCATGGAGGCCCAGCGCAGCCGGGCGCGCGCCGCCAGCCAGTTCGCCGCGGATTACTCCGCGAACCTGGAAGTGGAAGGCTGCAGCGAATTCACCGGTTACGACCGGCTGGAGGACGCCACACGGATCGCCGGCCTGTTCAGGGACGGGAATGCCGTCGAGGTGCTGGCGGCCGGTGAGTCCGGCATGATCGTGCTGGAACGCACGCCGTTTTATGCTGAATCCGGCGGCCAGGTCGGCGACCGCGGCTGGCTGGAAACCGCCTCCGCCCGATTTGCCGTGAACGATACGCAGAAGCAGGGTGGGGGTGTGATCGTGCATGTCGGTCATCTGGAGCGGGGCGCACTGCATACCGGTGAAACTATCGAGGCACATGTCGACCCGGAGCGCCGGCGCGCCACGGTGCTCAACCATTCCGGCACCCACCTGCTGCACGCCGCGCTGCGCCGCGTGCTCGGCGAGCATGTGCAGCAGAAAGGTTCGCTGGTGGAACCGGAGCGCCTGCGTTTCGACTTCACTCATTACGAGCCGGTCACGCCGGAGCAGATCGAGACGATCGAAAACCTGGTGAATGAACAGATCCGCCTGAACGCCGTCGCCGAGACCCGCCTGATGTCTATCGACGAGGCGCTTGCCTCCGGCGCCATGGCACTGTTCGGGGAGAAGTACGGCGATGAGGTACGCGTCCTCTCCCTCGGGGATTTCTCGGTGGAACTGTGCGGTGGCACGCATGTGCGGCATGCCGGCGATATCGGCCTGCTCAAGATCGTTTCGGAGACCGGCGTCGCGGCCGGCGTGCGCCGCATCGAGGCGGTCACGGGCGCCGGTGCGGTGCGCTGGGTTGGTGAGAACCAGCAGCGGCTGCAACGTATCGCGGAATTGCTGAAAAGCGGCCGCGACGACGCCGACGAGAAAGTCTCGCAGCTGCTGGAAAAGACCCGCCGCCTGGAAAAGGAGTTGCAGCAGCTCAAGGGTAAGCTCGCCAGCAGCCAGGGCAGTGACCTCGCCGCACAGGCCGTGGAGATCGGCGGCATCAAGGTGCTGGCGGCCCGGCTCGACGGGGCGGACGCCCAGACCCTGCGCGATACGCTCGATCAGTTGAAGAACAAGCTGGGTTCGGCGGCGGTGGTGCTCGGCGCCGTCAGCGGGGACAAGGTCAGTATTGTGGCCGGGGTGACCCGGGACCAGACGGATCGCCTCAAGGCGGGCGACCTGGTCAACGCCGTCGCCAGCCAGGTGGGCGGCAAGGGCGGCGGACGTCCCGACATGGCGCAGGCCGGCGGCAACCGGCCGGAGAATCTCGACGTGGCGCTCAAGTCGGTGACGCAGTGGGTGTCCGGCCGGCTGTCGGTATGAACATGCTTTAATCAGCGTTCGTTCTGTAGTTTAATCCGCACTCTTTTGCACTATATATGTCCTGCGGCGCCTGATTGCCGGCAGGGTGGGTACGAGTCTGTCATGGCACTGATTGTTCAAAAATACGGCGGCACCTCGGTCGGCAGCGCGGAACGCATCGGCAACGTGGCCGACAAGGTGATCGGCTGGCGCAACCGGGGTAACGACGTGGTGGTGGTAGTCTCCGCGATGAGCGGGGAGACGGACCGCCTGGTCAAGCTGGCGCGGGAAATCACCGAGCAGCCATCGCCGCGGGAACTCGATGTGCTGCTGGCGACCGGCGAGCAGGTCACCATCGCGCTGCTCAGCATGGCGTTGGAGCAGCGGGGCTGCAGCGCGCGTTCCTACACCGGCACCCAGGTGAATATCCGCACCGACAGCGCCCACAACAAGGCGCGGATACGCGCTATCGAGGACAAGCATATCCGGGCGGATCTTTCTCTGGGCAGGGTCGTGGTGGTGGCGGGTTTCCAGGGTGTGGACGAGGACGGCAATATCACCACCCTCGGACGCGGCGGCTCCGACACCACGGCCGTAGCGCTGGCTGCAGCGCTCAAGGCGGATGAGTGCCAGATCTACACCGATGTCGACGGCGTTTACACCACCGACCCGCGCGTCGTGCCGGAAGCGCGCCGCCTGGGCCGGATCACCTTCGAGGAAATGCTGGAGATGGCCAGCCTGGGTTCCAAGGTCCTGCAGATACGTTCGGTCAGTTTTGCCGGCCGTTACAATGTGCCGCTGCGTGTGCTGTCGAGCTTCGAGGAAGGTGAAGGTACGCTCATAACCTATGAGGATGAAACCATGGAACAGCCATCGATCTCAGGCATTGCCTTCAACCGTGACGAGGCCAAACTGACCATACTCGGCGTGCCGGACAAACCGGGCGTGGCCTACCAGATCCTCGGCCCGATCTCCGAGGCCAATATCGAAGTCGATATGATCGTGCAGAATATCGCGCCGGACGGGGCCACTACCGACTTCACCTTCACCGTGAACCGCAATGATTTCAGGAAGGCGCTGGCCATCCTGGAGGAAACGGCCGAAAAACTGGGTGCGCGCGAGGTGTCCAGCGACAACAAGATCGTGAAGATTTCCCTCGTCGGGGTCGGGATGCGCTCGCATGCCGGCATCGCCTCGACGATGTTTTCGGCCCTGGCCAGAGAGGGTGTGAACATCCGCATGATCGCCACCTCGGAGATCAAGATTTCGGTGGTGGTGGATGAAAAATACCTCGAATTGGGCGTGCGCACCTTGCATGACGCCTTCAATCTGGAGCGTCCGAAAGACTCTTAGTGGATATCAAGAATGCCAGTCACATTATGTGCTTTTAGTTCCAATCTCGATTTATATGCTATCCTCCTTATAATATTAATAAAAATATAATCTGTGACTACAGAATACCCAGCAGTAGCCGAAACCAAAACAAACATGACTGGGTTGGAGTGCAGAGGTTTTTGTCATGGACTATGCAGGGATCACCTGAAAACAAGGAGATGGATGCTATGTTGATATTAACGCGCAGGGTAGGAGAAACCCTGATGATCGGGGATGAAGTGACCGTCACCGTCCTCGGGGTCAAAGGCAACCAGGTCAGAATCGGTGTCAACGCACCGAAGAACGTCGCCGTGCACAGGGAAGAAATCTATGACCGAATAAAGCAGGAACAGGAACAGATCATGCCAGACGGCACGCATTCCGTCTGATATTCTCGCCAAGCCCCGGTCTACGCTTTACCTCGTATTAACGCAACGGTATGCTACCGCCCCTGCAGTGGTGAGCATGAGGCTTTCGGCTGCGGATATTGACAGGGAGAGGTGGCCGAGTGGCTGAAGGCGCGCCCCTGCTAAGGGCGTATGGGTTAAAACCCATCGAGGGTTCGAATCCCTCCCTCTCCGCCAATCTTGTAGGTATAATGCTCCCCCTTCACACGCGCCCGTAGCTCAGTTGGATAGAGTACCTGGCTACGAACCAGGCGGTCGGGAGTTCGAATCTCTCCGGGCGCGCCATTTAATCAAAGGGTTAGCTGCGATATTTCCCGATAACCCTTTAACGTCTTCCGACACTTTTCCGACAACCTTGTCAGTGGTGCGCCGGACCACCGTTAGTGTTGGGCTTTGCATCACGCCACGTTGGGCGATCTTCTCGGCAGCGTTCAGCAACTCTCCGATTTCCGCCGCCGAGTAGTGCGTCGTGATATCACCGTTCGCATGACCCAGGAGCGCCTTGCGGGTTTCAAGTGGTACGCCCGCGCCGCGCAGTCTTCTCCCGAAAGTGTGCCGCAGATTATGCACGCCTTTCAGGATGCCGTGCTCCAGCGGTAAGCCCGCTTTTTCCCAGGCTCTGCGCCATGCGCTGCTGCGCAGCTTGCCGACAGGCTTTTTGCGGTAGGTGAATACATACTCCTTATGCATCCCGCGCCGTGAGGCAATCACCCGGCTTGCGATGCTGTTGAGCACCACCACCCGTTCCGTGCCGGTCTTGGTCAGCGAGGCCGGCAGGATGAAGACGGAGGTCTCCAGTTCCGGTATCTCTACTTCCCACTCCCAGCGCAGCTGGCAGATTTCCTGTTCGCGGCAGCCGGTGTTCACGGCAAACAGCGCCGCATCGGCCAGATGCCGCGGCAGGCATTGGAACAGCCTGTCCTGCTCTGCCCAGGAGAGCGGGTAGGGTTTGGCTTCCCGTCCTTTCGTGGATAACCGGCTCAGCTTCGGCGGGGCCTGTCTGAGCCAGGGCGTTCCCGCTTCACTGCGCCAGACCCGCGCCGCCCGGTTCAGCACGGCAGAGACCACGCCAAGCGCATTGTTGACCGACTTCGGTGCCATACCGCGCGCCGTTTCGTGATCGACAAAGCTTTGAGCGTGCCGTCATGCACCTGCTCCAAAGGGAGCGGGCCGATGGTCGGCAGTAACTGGTCCAGATGCATCGCTGCAGTATCGGCAGAGGGCTTGTGGGCGATGTCTTCGAGATAGCGCATGGCGGCTTCCTCGAAGCTGTAAACACCCGCGGCCTTCCGCCGGGCTTCCTCCTCGACTTCCGCCAGACGGCGGATCAGGATTGCTTCCGCCTCAGCGCGGCCAGTTTTTCCCGTGCTTTCACGGAGCCAGCCGCCTTCGGCGTATTTACACCGTTTTTCAATGTGCCAGATGCCGCCTTTTTGGCGGAGCCCCGGCATACGGTTACGTTTTGACATAGGTCGTCCTCCGGTATTGAGGCCTTCGGACGACGCCCGTTGCGGGTCAATATACGTCGTCGACCCAGGCGTCGAGTTCAAGCCGGTCAAAGGCGATGGATTGCTGGTCCCAGCGGGATTTCCGTCAGACCGGGCCGTACTTCGGCGTTGAATTTGTTACGGTCCATGCCGAGATAGCCCGGCGCATCGCGCATGCCGGATCAGCCGCGGCAGCAGCTGCAGGCGCACCGCCGCGAGCTCTTCCAGCCCGTTTTTGCGCTCCGATCCCATGCTGACCAGCATGCCAGAGCGCCCCGGAGCCCATACTTGCGCCGTCCTTGCGCCATTCAGGACATGAGAAAAGCCGGTCCTTATCATCGTCGGTTTCAGTGCCGTCGGATGCGCCGAAGAAGAAGCCTTCCGTGTGCGGGAAGCTTCCCGGCCTTCACATCGGCTTCGAGCCGGTCCAGGTCACTGGCGGTCAAGGTCACCGCCACACAGTTGAACGTATCGTCCGATCCGCCCTTTTCGTAGTAAAGCGTTTCCATCCAGCCGTGCAGGTTCGGATGCTTGCGCCAGTAGTGCAGCTCGCTGGCCTCCTTCACCTTGAAGTCCACCGCGCCCGGCACGGCTTCCGTTGTCGTCATTGCGTACATATCGAGTCCCATCGTAATTTTCCTTTCGTTGATGTTGACCGTCCCGAAGGACGCGTAACGAAAGGCGGCGGGCATAAGCCGCAGCCGTCATGGGCAACACGGCCCCGCGCAGCGGGAGTGGTGCGGGCCGCCCATTGACGGCAAGGCGACCGCTGCCACAAACGCGGCCATGCCTTCGGGACGGTCAGCAACGAAAGTGAGCGATGGGGCTAGTACAGCGCGAGGCAGAAACAGGGCTAGGCGATAGGGATCGTCTTCAGATGAGTCTCAATGGTCTGAATGACTTCAGCTGTAAGCGGAAGATTCCCCTTCTCGGCGCGCCAATGCTGATGGAACAAGGCAACGGTTTCACGGGCGGTATCGAGAACCAGCTTGTCCGGTAACATGGCTTTAGCGGCCAGATGAGAGAGCTCATCTTCCGAGAATTCAGCAAAGCGCTTGGTGCGGCTGAAACTCAGCGCCGCCTTGCCATCGGGGATATACGGGATCGTCGATACAAAATCATAGGCTGGCGCGAGCGCTGCGCGCCGCCGGTCGGGATAGATCAAAGACCAGTTTTTCAGATGCATGTCGGCATTGCCGATCAGCGTGTTGAAGGTCAGACGGCGAATGAACTCGGCAATGTCATCATCGCCGGCTTCAATGCCAATGACTGTGGCAATGTTGCGCGCACTGGCTTTTTGGTATTTGTCGCGCGGATAAACACCGAAAACTTGCGCAAAGTCTTCGATGTGAACCGCGCTCCCGTCTTCGAGCCTGTCAAAGCGCTGAATGGCAAGCGCCTGACCTTCCAGATTTCCGATACCCTCCGGGAGGTTCCTGATCGCGCCAACATCGACAAGATGAAGCGCCGGCACGTCCATACCGATGAGCCGGGCCAGAGTCATCATGGCGTATTCGTTCTCCGGCACGCCCGCGAAATGCCGCGAGGGAAGCTTGACGATCCACGAACCGCCGACGCCCCTGGCCGGAATGGTCAGCCCGCCGCGCGCCTCATGAATTGCCGAGAACTTGAGCTGCACGCCTGCGAGGGAAAAGCGCAGCGCCTCCTCATGCCGATCGTCATCAGCATCGGCATCATCATGGGCATCCGGCGGCCACGCCTCGCCATCGGCGGGCCGGATCGTGATAGCCCCCGGTAAGTCGCTGCCGAGCACCCAAAGCAGGAAGAAATCGCGCACGGGATTAACCCCGGCGCGTTCGGCAAGGTAGGTGCGCATATGCCCTTCCGGCAGCAGATTTGCAAAGAACGGCATCACCTTGGTCTGGGTCGGTTTGAAGTCTGTGATGAGCGCCCCGAGCTGGTCCTTGAAACCCAGCCCGAGCACAGGCCGGTTTTCATCGGCGATATAATCATCGTTGAAGGCAAAGAGAATGCGGTCGCCGCCAACGCGCGTCAGCGTGCCAATCGGCGCGCCATAAAGCAGGACATCGAGGACGGTAACATCAGCCATGATCGTCCTCATCCAGGCTATAGGCCGGGCGCACGGACTCACTTTCGGCGCTGGCACTGACGCCGTGAGCGAGCGCATTGCGTACAGCGCGTAGCTGCGCATACGCTTCGCGGATCGCGTTCACACTCGCGGGAGTATCTTTAAAGGCCTTCACCGCCGCGGCGGCATTGCGGATGGCTTCAAGGTCATGCTGGGGAATCCGGAAATGCTGAAGCTCGCGTATCTGTCGCTGAAGCTGGGCCAGCTCCGTCACCGCCGGATGCAGCTGCACAAGATCGGCAACACGATCCTGAAGTCGCTTCAGCTCCTTGAGCGTCTGCCGCGCCGCATCGTCGGCTGGCAGTGCGACTTCGGCACTGGCCCGTACAATCGAGAAAACGGCAGACGTAGCCTTGCGCGGCACCAGCATCAGCTCCAGATCAAGGACACGCCCCAGCTCCACCAGGCTGGAAACGCGCAGATCGACAGCGCCGTTCTCGATCTTCGAGATATGGCTTTGCGGCACGCCCGCCTTCTCACTCAGGGCGCGCTGGCTCAGCCCCTTGGCCTCACGGGCGGCCTTGAGCGTATTGCCTAATTGTTGGGTCGTGTGGCTCATATTGATACACTTATCTATATCATAAAGACTATATGATATGTATTAATATATCATAATCGACGAAAAACGCAAGAACAGATCTCGGCATGGTGCCACAGGTCATCCATGGTGCAACGTCGCGTCCGCCGGCATTCCCTGAGTGCCTCGATGGCAACATCCAGGCCGATCTTGTTCCGGTATTTGAAACAATCCGCGACGGTTTTGGCAGGGGAATATACGTGCACGGTTACCCCTTCTATCTGATATTCCTCTACGCCGGCACTGAGTGCAGCCTGGGAGAAGCGCACGATACGCAGTGGCGGGTACTCCATGCGCGGCCGCCAGGTCTTTTCGCCGATGGCCAGCCAGACTTCAAATGGCGCCTGGGTCGTGAGGTCATGAAAACGCAGGGCGGACAGCAGACAGACCACGCCTTTGGGTGGCGCATCGATCAGAACTCGTATTCGATCTGCATCCTGAAAGTATTGTCCGGGGCAGCCCTGGATATGCCTGCCAGCCAGGCAGCGTTGTACCTGATGGCCTGGTGATTACCGAAAGGCAATTTGCCAAAGATTGCTGGTCCCAGCCGTTGCGAGGTCTTGTCATAACTCTCCCAATGATTCCAGTCACCCATATCACCGAATCCTTGCAGCCCGTATTCAAATTGCGGCAACCAGCGATACTTCGTCTGCCATTGATAGAGAAATTCAGTGGCGTTGCTGGATTCTGCGTGGTACTGGCGTTCTAAAAGCAGATTGGCATTGAGTTGAAGTTTGCCGAACTCTGTTTGGAATAGTCCTCCCGACTTCACTTCCCAGCCTTCCGAATGATCATGGGGGCGTTCGATTTCAAGTAGCAAGCCGGCATCCACGGGGTACTTGCCGGTTTCGGTGAGCTGAAACTTGTTCTCCCATTCGATGGCGTCATATTTTGTGTCTTCGTTGTCATCCCGTTTGACCTTGGCATACAGTTCGGTGAACCACCATTCCGTGGCGCCATAACCGAAGCCTATACTGGCGGCCGAGTTTCTGGGTTCCCCGCTTTTTTGCGCGGTTCCGAATTTGAAGTCGATTTCCTTTTCACCGTATTCGACGGTGGGCGTATAGACGTAGTCTGCAGGTCCGGCAAGGGCAAACAAGGGGCCCAGCAGTACCCCTGCAACCAGAATCGGTGCATAGAATTTCATGGGAATTTCCTTTAACTCGTGGTGAACGTCGGCGGGCGCGGGCGGAAGAAGCGCATTCCGGTCAGAATCAGGATCAATGTCGCCGTGTAAAAAACCACTTGAATTCCGGAAGGCATGGCTTCATAGCCAATAAGGGTGTGAAGAAAACGCCCCGGGAGCGAGTTATTGTCGAGAAACCAGGAACTGTTCCAGAGCGGATTGGCAAGACTGGGAATAAGGTCGGCCTGAACCAGGAAGCGGGCAGCCTGGCTGGCCATGGCTGCGGCCAGAAGGAGAATCAGGCCGCTTGTTGCAGCAAAGAACAGGCGTGCAGGAATAGTCAGAAATCCTGCATAAAGGCCATATCCAGCGAGCGCCCCGGCGACGAGCCCAAATGCACCCCCGCCAATAACACTGGCAAAGCTCTGTTCGCCGCCAGCCAGGAGACCATAGAGGAAAAGCACTGTCTCGGACCCCTCACGGAGGATTGCAAGTGCGACCACGAGTGCCAACGCAGACATTTCCCGCCCGCCTGATGCGACATCGGTTCCCATTTGCCTGGCGTTGAGGGCCAACTGTCTACCGTGACGAGCCATCCAGATGTTGTGCCATGCGAGCATCACGGCCGCCACTCCGAGGATGCCAGCATTGAACAGCTCCTGGCCTACGCCCTCGGCAAGTTCGGCGATCTGCCCAGTCAAGGAAGCAACGATGACCGAACCAAGCAACCCTGCCGTGATCCCTGCAAGCAGCCAGATGTTGCGACCAGGCAGATTACGCGTTGCAGCCGCGATGATCCCGATAATCAATGCGGCTTCAAGGACCTCCCGGAATACAATAATAGCTGAACCCAACATCAGGATTTACTCCGCAACAATGGTCCCGCGTGCAGTTTCCGCGTGGAATTCACCGAAGAACGGATAGCGCCCGGGACTGAGAGGGCCGATGTAAATAGTTACCTTTGCACCAGGTGCGGCAACCTTTTCCCGGTTGAGTTCATAGCTCTCAAACTCTTCTGGCGTGCTGTCCTGGTTGTGCACCATTAACTTGATCTTCTGCCCGGCGGGAACCCGAACTTCTTCCGGCTCAAAGCGGTGGTCCCGGATAACCAGCGTCGCCTCGTTATCAACGGCATAAGCGTTTAATGAACAGAGTAAAAGCAAGATAAACAGGGTTTTCATGGCAGCTCCTTTTAGCGAATGATAATGATTCGCATTACGGACGTCAAGCGCCTTTGACCGTTTAGTCGCGATTACTCATGGTGTGCATGGCGAATTATTGCTCAAGCGGCCATGGGAAGCTGATATAGCCCGCGGCAATGAGATTTCCAGCGGAGATGGCTGAGAGTAGCGGGATGCGAGGTGGTTTCGCCGGACATTTCTGAGGGTGTGTCACCTCCGAGTGAGGTGTGCACACAGTGGATGTTGTAATACTGCCGGAAGTCCTCCAGTTTTCGTTCCAGGTTACTGACGTTCCAGAAGAACGTTTGGTCAAGGTATTCACGGCGAATCGCCCCGATGAGTCGCTCAATGAAAGGGTGTGATAGCGGTGTATACAGGCTGTCCCGTAACCGGTGGACAAGCGATAGATCCGGGGGAAAATCGCGTTTATTCTTGCATTACCTACGCTTATCCCGGAAATGGAGTAATATCGACAAGGGGCATGCAGAAGAATCTGCTGGCGTGGATGAGCGAAAACACGCGTTGTTCGAGTACCGCCTCTAATAACGACCGCCTCTGGTAACAAAGGAGTGGTAATTACAAGGGAGTGTATTCAATCATGACCAAGCCGACGCCAAGGTCAAAATCCATCCCGGCATCGAGACCCAAATCAGGGCAAAAATCCCGAACAGTGCCTGAACCCGGGAGGCCGCAACTGCCCAAAGCGGCGACCGGCATCCAGGGACTGGACGAAATCACCGGCGGCGGATTGCCCAAAGGCCGGCCGACACTGGTGTGCGGCGGCACGGGCTGTGGCAAGACGCTGCTGGCGATGGAGTTTCTGGTGCGTGGCGCGACCGAGTTCAACGAACCGGGCGTGTTCATGGCGTTTGAAGAAACAGCCGAAGACCTGACCCGGAACGTCGCCTCGCTCGGTTTCGACCTGAAAGACCTGGTCGCGCGCAAGAAGATCGTGCTGGATTATGTCTATGTTGAGCCCAGCGAGATCGAAGAGAGCGGCGAATACGATCTGGAAGGCCTGTTCATCCGCCTGGGGGCGCCATCGATGCCATCGGCGCCAAACGCGTGGTGCTGGATACCATCGAGACGCTGTTCTCCGGCCTGCCCAACCCGCGCATCCTGCGCGCCGAATTGCGCCGCCTGTTTCGCTGGCTGAAGGACAAAGGCGTGACGGCCATCATCACCGGCGAACGCGGCGACGGAACACTGACGCGCCAGGGCCTGGAAGAGTATGTCTCCGACTGCGTGATCGTGCTCGATCACCGCGTCGATGAGCAGACCTCCTCGCGACGCCTGCGCGTGGTCAAGTATCGCGGCTCGACCCATGGCACCAACGAGTATCCGTTCCTGATCGACGAAGATGGCTTTTCGGTGCTGCCGGTCACCTCGACGGGCCTGGACCACACCGCCTCCAGTGAACGTATCTCCAGCGGCATTGCGCGCCTTGACGCGATGCTGGGTGGCAAGGGCTACTACCGCGGCAGCAGCATACTGATCTCCGGCACGGCGGGCACCGGCAAGAGCAGCCTCGTCGCACACTTTACCGACGCCGCCTGCCGTCGCGGCGAGCGCGTACTCTATTTTTCCTTCGAAGAATCGCCCGACCAGATCATGCGCAACATGCGTTCCATCGGCATCGACCTGCAACCGTGGGTGAAGAAAGGTCTGTTGCAATTTCATGCGACACGCCCCTCGGAAACGGGACTGGAAATGCATCTCATAAATACGCAGAAAGCGGTCAATTCATTCAAGCCGCAGGTGGTGATCATGGATCCGCTGAGCGCCTTCAGCTTCGGGAACAACGAGGTCGAAGTTAAATCGATGCTGATACGGCTGATTGATTTCCTGAAAATGAATCAGATCATCGGTGTGTTCACCAATCTGACGGAAGGCGGTGGCGTGCTCGAGCAAACCGACCTCTATATTTCATCCCTGATCGATACCTGGCTGTTGCTGCGTAATTTCGACAGTGGCAGCGAACGCAATCGCGGCATTTCCATCCTCAAATCGCGCGGCATGGCGCATTCGAACCAGACACGCGAGTTCCTGCTCACCGATCACGGCGTGGAATTGCGCGACGTAAACATCGGACCGGAGGGGATGCTGACCGGTTCGGCGCGGCTGGTCAAAAGAGGCGGAAAAAAAGCCGCGCAGTTGATACGCAATCAGCAGGTCGAGGCCCGGCGGACCGAGCTGGAAAGCAAGCGCAGCGCGCTGGAGGCGAAGATCGCCATGCTGCGGGCAGAGTTTGCGGCTGCACGAGGCCGCCTTGCAGACGCATCATCGGCCAGGAAGAAGCAGAGAAAGAACAATTGGCGCGGGGAGGCGTGCAGACATGGGACTGAGCCGCAAAGCAGATGCGAAACCGAACAAACGAAAAGGCGGCTCGAAATGAAAACGAGACCGACCCGATCCGCACAGCAAGGCGACAGGCAAGCGACTGCACGGTATATCCTGAAGCTGTACGTTGCCGGACAGTCGCCGAAATCCGTTAACGCGATCGTCAATATCAAAAAGATCTGCGAGGAGAATCTGCAAGGGCGTTATCAGCTGGAAGTGGTCGATCTCTTCCAGCAGCCGCACCTGGCGCAGGGCGAGCAGATCATCGCCGTGCCGACACTCATCAAGAAACTTCCGCCCCCGTTGCGCCGCATCATCGGTGACTTGTCGGACTCCGAGCGCGTGCTGGTCGGGCTGGATATACAAAGTAACGCGTAATGCCAAACAAGCCTGCACCCCGAGCGCAACTCCTGGCTGAAAACGCAGCGCTGCGCGCCCGGCTTGAACAAGCTGAAGCGACCCTGACGCGAGATACTCAGCGGTGAGGCGGACGCGCTGTTCATTCCGGGCAGTGAATGGCGCGCAACTATTTACACTCAAGGGCGCCGATCAGTCCTACCGGACACTGATCGAGAACATGAGCGAAGGCGCGCTGACCCTGTCCCCGGATGGTCTGGTGCTGTACGCCAACCGGCGCTTTGCCGAGATGCTCGGAGCACCGCTGGAAAAAGTGATCGGCTCGGAGATCTTACGACTGGTTTGCGCCGGAAAACCGGCCGGTCCTGCAGACACTGCTGCAAAAAGATGCGATCGACAACCACCGTGAGGAACTGGCTCTCGCTGCCGCCGACGGAACACAGGTGCCGGTCTATCTATCGGTGAGCCGCCTTGTTCTGGATGGGATTGATTCGGTATGCATGGTCGTGACCGACCTGACGGAACAGAAACGCAATGAGGCGATTCTCGCCGCAGAAAAACTTTCGAACGCGATTCTGGAACAGGCCGCCGACGCGATCGTGATCTGCGACCAGAACGGACGGATCATACGCGCCAGCAAGCAGGCGCAGGCATTATGCGGCAAGAGCCCTCTCGGGCAACAATTCGAGCAGGCCTTTCCCCTGCGCCAGCCGGATGGCGCTGTATTTTCCTCTGTCGGCGCCATCGACTCGGACCATAGCCTGCCGGTGGAGGCGAGGCTGACATACAAGGAGCGGGAGTACGATCTTCTGGTGAGTGTCGGCCATCTGAAGGGCGCACGAGACGAGCTGCTCGGCAGCGTGGTCACGATGACCGACATCACTGAACGCAAGACGGCGGAAGAAGAAATTCGGAGCATTTCCAAATTTGCCGCAGAAAACCCCAATCCTGTATTACGTATTCGGCGTAATGGCACCATTCTTTATGCCAACCATTCCGCCACACCGATTTTGACTAAATGGGGACTTGATGTCGGCCAGAAAGTATCAAATGACTTGCAGAAATCCATTGCGGTTACTTTTGAATCCGGCAAAAGAAAAGAAGTGGAAATTGAGTGCGACGGGCGAATATTCTCGTGTTTCTTGACGCCCATTCTTGCTGAGGAGTATGTCAACATTTATGGACGCGACATCACTGAAAGCAAGCAAGCCGAAAAACATTTAAAGCTGTTTCGTACCTTGCTCGACAATTCCAGCGATGCCATCGAGGTGCTCGAACCTTCGACCTTTCGTTTTCTCGACATCAACGAGACGGGATGCCGCGCACTGGGCTACAGCCGGGAAAAGCTGCTCGGCATGAGCGTTTTTGACATCGACCCGGCATTCACCCCGGAGCTTGCACAAGCCACGGAAGAGATCCTCCGGCAGGAGGGCAGCGCCTATTTAGAGACGGAACACCAGCGCAAGGATGGCTTGACCTTCCCGGTGGAGGTCCACACGGCAATGGTCGAACTCGATAAGACCTACATCCTCAGCATCGTTCGCGATATCACCGAACGCAAGCAGACTCTGGAGTTATTGCGGCAGAGCGAAGAGAAATTTCGCAGTATCACCGCGTCGGCCCAGGATGCCATCGTGATGATGGACGATGAGGGCAAGGTCACCTACTGGAACGAGGCGGCCGAAGAGATGTTTGGCTATCCGGCACAGGAAGCGATCGGTCGGGTGCTGCACCGGTTTATTGTACCCCCGCGGTTTCTGGAGGCCCACAATGCGGTTTTCTCCCATTTTGTGGAAACCGGGGAAGGAGCGGCCGTCGGCAAGACCCTTGAGCTCGCGGCCCTGAAAAAAGACGGGACGGAATTCCCCATAGAGCTCTCCCTTTCAGCGGTGATGATCAGCGACCGCTGGAATGCCATCGGCATTCTCCGTGACATCACCGAGCGCAAACAGGCGGAGCTGAAATTACACGAAAGCGAACGGCGCTTCTCCGACCTGCTGGGAAATGTGGAACTGGTTTCGATGATGCTGGATCGCGAGGCGCGGATCACCTATTGCAATGATTACCTGCTGCGCCTGACCGGTTGGAAGCGCGAGGAAGTCATCGGAAAAAACTGGTGGGATCTTTTCGTGCCGCCCGAAATTCAGGATTTAAGAGATGAATTTTTCACAGCGCTGCTCGACAACCAGCCTGAGGCGCTGCATCACGAGAACGATATCGTCACGCGTTCGGGTGAGCGCCGGCTGATTCGCTGGAACAATTCGTGTGTTGCGCTCGGCAGATGGCGAAGTAATCGGCACAGCCAGCATCGGCGAAGACATCACCGAACAGAAGAAATCGGAAGCCAGTATCAAATATCTTAATCGCGTTTATGCCATGTTGAGCGAAATCAATACGCTGGTCGTGCGCGCGCGCCACCGCGACGAACTGTACAAGGAGGCGTGCCGGGTCGCGGTCGAGACAGGCGGCTTCCGCATGGCCATGATAGCGATTGTGGACCCGGGTACGATGCTGCCTGTCTCGGTCACATCGGCAGGAAAGAACGAGAGACTTCTGGCAACAATCAAAGACGTATTATCATCCAGCGAAGGTATGCAAAAGAGCCTGGTTATACAGGCAATCCGGGAGAAAAAAACCGTCATTTCGAACGATACGCAAAATGATCCCAGGCTTTTATTCGGCAAGCAGTACACCGAAGCGGGGGTCAACTCGATGGCTGTATTGCCGCTGATCCTCTCGGAGGAAGTCGTCGGCGCGCTCGCGCTTTACTCGACCGAAAACAATTTCTTTCATGAAGAAGAGATGAAGTTGCTGACGAAACTGGCCGACGATATTGCGTTTGCGAAGGGCTATCTGAAGGCACAGACAGGCGCTGCGTCAGCTCACTGAAGAACTGGAAGAAAAGATCGCAGCACGCACCGCCGATCTGGAACAGGCCCGGCAGGAGTCTGACCGGGCCAACCAGGCTAAATCGATCTTTCTCGCCAACATGAGCCACGAGATTCGCACGCCCATGAACGGCGTGATTGGCATGATCGACGTGCTGCGCCAGACCAGCCTCAGGGACCACCAGCTGGAAATGGTCGATCTGATCAGCGAATCGGCGTTTTCCCTGCTGGAAATCATCGATGACATTCTCAATTTCTCCAAGATCGAGGCGGGTAAAGTGGAGATCGAGCAGCTGCCGATACGGCTGGTCGACGTCACGGAAAAGGCCTGCGACCTGCTGGACCACCTGGCCGCGAGGAAGGGTGTGGAGCTCACCATGTTCATCGATCCCGCGATACCTGGGGAAGTCCTGGGCGATGCCCTGCGCCTGCGTCAGGTATTGGTCAATCTCATCAGTAACGCCATCAAGTTTTCCAGCGGACAGCAACGAAAGGGCCGGGTGTCGGTGCGCGCGTTATTGGCCGGACATGGCCCGGACCGGGTGAGCGTAGAGTTCAAGGTGATCGACAACGGCATCGGCATGGATGAAGCGGCCCAGGCACGGCTCTTCACCGCGTTCACTCAGGCCGATACCACCACCACCCGGCGCTTTGGCGGCACCGGGCTGGGGCTGGCCATATCCCGCGATCTGGTGGAACTCATGGAGGGCGAGATCACGGTGCAAAGCGCGCCCGACAAGGGCGCCACGTTCACCGTGCGTCTGCCGTTCACGCCAGTGCCGGCCAAACCCCTTGACGATGAGAAGCCTGTCGACCTGGCCGGGCTTTACTGCGTGGTGCTGGGTGATCAGGGCTTTGCTGACGATCTGGCCACCTATCTGACGTATGGTGGCGCACGAGTTGAGCAGTCGAAGGACCTGGCCGCGGCCACCCGACTGATCGGCACAGCGCCAACCGGTCTGTGGTTATTTATCATCGATGGCAGACACGATACAGAGCCGGTCGAGGAATTACGCGCCGCCTGCCTGGCCCGGGACAAGCACCTGGACTCGCGATTCATGGTCGTTGAACACGGACACTATCAACCCGGCACGGAACCCCGCTTTCTCGTTATTGAACGCGGGCGCCGCCGCCATGGACGTATCCAGTCGGTGGACCTCGTCACCATCGATGGCGATGTGATGCATCGCAGGCATTTCCTCGATGCAGTGGCCCTGGCCGCCGGACGGGCACAAGAAAGGGAAGTACCACCACCACGGCCCGCCGAGGGGGTCGGTGACATCAAGGCGCCGTCACGTGAGCAAGCCCGGCAACAGGGCTGTTTGATCCTGGTGGCCGAAGACAATGAAACCAATCAGAAAGTGATTCAGCATCAGCTTGGTTTGCTTGGCCTTGCGGCAGATATTACCGGCGACGGCCGCGAAGCACTGGAGCGTTGGGAGAGCGGCGACTATGCGCTTCTGATCACCGACTTGTACATGCCGAACATGGATGGCTATCAGTTGACTGCCGCCATTCGCGACGAGGAAGCAGGCCTGCGGCGCATTCCGGTCATTGCACTCTCTGCCAACGCGCTCTCGGACGAGGCCGAGCACTGCCGCGCCGCAGGCATGGACGACTACCTGTCAAAGCCCACGCGGCTCGAGGATCTGGAAGACATGCTGAGAAAATGGCTACCGGACGTTGCCGATGCAAGCGCGTGTATCCCCGATTCGCAAGCCGCGGCGGCACGGTCGACCGTGCCGGTGGATCTGCGCGTACTCGCGTCACTGGTGGGGGACGATCCTGCGGTGATCAACGAGCTCTTGCAGGACTTTCAAACCAGCACGGCGAAAATAGCGGCAGAATTGCTGTCTGCCTGCACAGCCGGGGAGATGGCGGCCACCGGTGCGGCGGCCCATAAGCTCAAGTCATCGGCGTTCTCGGTTGGCGCGCAGGCGCTGGGCGAGTTGTGCGTCGAAATCGAACAGGCGGGCAAAGCCGGTCAAATCGATGCCTTGTCGGCGTTGCTGCCCCGCTTCGAGGCGGAAATGACCGTCGTTAATGAGTTTCTCGGGAGTTTGTAACTGCGCGCCGGAGCAATCAAGGAAGGAGCACCGTGATAATGTCATCGACATGAAAATTTTGTTGCTCGACGACGAGACCTTCATGCTCAAGCTGATTAGCCGCGTGCTGGCCAATCTTGGGTATTCCGAGGTATCAAGCTTCGATAACGGGTTCGCCGCGCTGGAGTTGTTCGGGAGTCCGAGCGTCCCGCCGGACCTTGTCCTGCTGGATCTCAACATGCCCGGGATGGATGGGGTCGAATTCATACGGCACCTGGTCGAACGGCGCTATACCTGTGGTCCGCAAATATTCATGCAGCATTCGGGAGTAGGCCGTATTCATGATGTAAGCCACCCAGGATAGGGTGGGCCACCACCTTAAGATGCATTGGAATGCGATGTCGATGTATTTGTGGTGCGACTGGGAGTTCGGGTGGCGGGGCAGGGATGCCAGGACCAAGACTGGAGTGGGGTCGGCCTGTGTTGTAATGAGATGCACAGCTCTGTGTGACACATCGTAGATGGGATCCGGTTATCGGAATAAAGTAGTCAAGGCATTCTCGGCGAGGTGTGCCGATGACGCGTTCGCAGAGGCTGTTGGCTTTCGGGCTCCTCGGTAGTGATTTCAGGGCACGAATCCCCCTATGCGAAATTGAGTGGTCAAGCTGCGTCGAGAAAATGCCATCATGGTCATGGATGAGAAACCGGTAGCGATGATCAGAGAGAATGGCTTCGCGTAGTTGCTGTAGTGTCCACGCCGCTGTTGGATGGGTTCCAGCCCAAAACCTGTTCAGCAAAGCTTTGACCGCCGCGTCCAAGCAGGTCGACCACCCTGCCCATGACGCGCGAGCGCCACAGCGATGGCGGCGTTAAGTTCCGCATTGCCGCAGGGCTTCACCAGATAACCGAAGGGCAGAGCCGCCAGCGCACGTGCCAGGGTCACCGAGTCGGCGTAGGCAGTGAGGAACACTACCGGAATGCGGGTCTTGTCGTAGAGCTCCCGTGCTGCCGCACTCCAAGCCAGGTCGCCGAGCAGTATGATTATGGTTTTGACACCTTCCATGACGGGCACTATCTTGCCATAGTGGAGAGGGGTGTGCGACTTGAAGGTAACTGCGTCCTTAGGAATCAACAAGATTCAATTGTTGCGGACGACAAGGCAGGAAGCTTTAGATCACAAGGAAGTGACCGCACACCCTTAAAGCTACGGCTCACACCTCTGTGCAGCCGACGGCATCGCTCGGCCTCGCATCTATTTCCCCCATACATGCCGTTCGCCGCGCTTGCGATGGCTCAGGCGGTCTGCACCGCGTTCTGACAAGTGAATGGCGTACGAGGATTAACGCGAGCCGATGCGTTACTGACACACTGATCATCGAAAGGATAGATATCTTGAATACGAAGACAAGCTTCTCATGTATGGGGGCGTTGTCTGTTGCACTTTTTATGAGTGCGTGCAGCACACAGCATCTAACCTGGCAGCAACGGCGGCTGAACATCCCACTGCAGCGGAACTTCAGTGGGTACGTAACAATCATGATGATGATCATGAAGGGATGAAAGACCAGGAAGTCGAGCACGCTATGACTACTAATTCTGACTGTCTCAACTCGATGATGTTCGTCAATACCGTGGTTACAGATGACAACGGCAATCCAGAAAAGGATCCGGAGAGTGGGAAAGTTGTAACAGAAGAAGACGGCTGCGATTGATTACGCATAGCTCCGTAGCAGCAGCGTTACAGCGCCTTCGCTCCCATGCCGACACAGGGTAGTCCACAGGGCGCGCGTAGTCGCCGGTCGGTTGCTTGAATGTTTGGGGTGATCCGGCGGGATATTGGTGAGATAATGAAAGAGTTATGCCGTCGTTTTGAGGTGAAACTGGTGGAAGGGCACGTGATGCCGGATCATGTGCGCAGTGTGATTGGGGATTCCGCCAAAATACAGTGTGTCCCACACGATCGGGAAGTTGAAAGGGAAATCAACGATCCTTCTGCATCAGAGATATGGGCGCAAGCGGAATTTTATTGGTCTTAAGTTTTGGTCTCGAGGGTACTGCGTAAGCACTGTAGGTCTGGATGAGGCGGTGATCAGGAATTACATCCGGACTCAAGAAGAGCGTGAGAAACGAGAAGACCAGGTAGATTTGGATTGTTGGTATGGAAAATACGGCAGGTTCACAGCCCTTAATAGGGGGCTTCCACTAACTACCCGCTATGCGGGTAGTACGTGATTGGTCTAATGACGCAAAAGCATACTCGCCCCCTGCTGAATATATCCAAATCTATCCTGGATACCACCTATCTGGCCCTGGCACAGGAGTGGTCCCTGTGGGAACGCAGCCTGGAAGAGGCTCTGCGGCATATTACCGAAGAACTCTGTGACACCCTGAATGTGGCCCGCGCCAGTATCTGGAGCATCAATGAACAGCGCGATCGTTTCGAGCTGCTCGACATGTACGAGCGCGAACACCAGCGACATGGTAGCGGCATGCATCTGCTATTCAGTGATTATCCGGCCTACCTGGACGCACTCAGGGAAGACCGGGTGATCGATGCGGTGGACGCCCACAGCGATTACCGTACCCGTGAATTTTCCGACAACTACCTGACGCCCAATGGCATAGGCTCCATGCTGGATGCCACCCTGCGCAAGGCCGGCCAGTTGTCCGGTGTACTCTGCATTGAACATGTGGGCGGCCAGCGACTGTGGAACGTACATGAAAAACGCTTCGCCATATCCATTGCGGACCTCATATCGCAACGCATGATCCATGAAGACATGCGCGTCAACGCCCGTTATTACCTTGAACTCAGCGCACTGCAGCAGGCCATTTTCGATGGCGCCAACTACAGCATCATATCCACCGAAACCGATGGCACCATCCGCTCTTTCAATGCGGCGGCCAGCAAGATGCTGGGCTATACCAGCCACGAGGTAGTGGGTCGCGAGACGACTTTGTTATTTCATGATAGCGAAGAAGTACGACAGGCCACTGAAGAGCTGAACCGGGAACTGGACCAGCCGGTCGAGCCGGGTTTTGCTGTGTTCGTCCTCTGCTGTCGCCGGGGACGCGCCGCTGAACAGCAATGGACCTTCATACGCAAGGACGGCAGCCGCCTGCCGGTGTTGCTGTCCACGTCGGCACTCACCGACAACAATGGGGAGATCACCGGCTACCTGGGTATCGCCTTCGATATTACCGACCGGGTACTAATACAGCAGGCCCTGTGCGAAGAGGAAGCCCGCTACCGGCTGCTATTCGAAAGTGCCGGTGACAGTATTTTCCTGATGAAGGGCGACCTGTTTATCGACTGCAACCCGGCCACCCTGTCCATGTTCGGCTGCACCTGGGAACAGATCATCAATCAGCCGCCTTATCTGTTTTCACCGGTATACCAGCCGGATGGTCGCACCTCCATGGAAAAGGCGCTGGAAAAAATCAACGCCGCCTTCGCTGGAGAAACCCAGTTTTTCGAATGGCAACACATCACCTGCAACGGTACGCCCTTCGATGCGGAAGTTACACTGAACGTTGTGGAAATACAGGGGGAACCCCATTTGCTGGCCACGGTTCGGGACATCAGTGACCGCAAACTGGCGGAACGGGAACTGAAGAAATCCCGCACACAGCTGCTCCACCGCAACGAAAACCTGTCGCTGATCAACGCACTGTCCAACCGCCTGCATGGCAGCCGGTCGGTGGTTACGATTTTCGACGAAACTATGCAGGCACTGCTGGGACTGACCGACACACCCCGCGTGGCAATATACATGATGGAGGATGAAAAACCGATACTGCAATTACAGAGCAGTTATGGTTTCGACGATGATGCGGTGCAGGCCGCCCTCGCCATACCGCTGCAAAACAGCCTGAGCGGACTGGCACTAAAGGCAGGACAGCTACTGGTGAGTAGCGATTTTGCCAGCGATCATCGCTTTAGCGAAAAACTAAAACATTATTTGCTGAAAAACAATATTATTTCCGGTGTCGTTATTCCCCTGGTTTATCAGGAACAGTCACTGGGCACGATCAATCTTGTCTATGGCAACAATCGCGAGTTCATCGCAGTCGAGCTGGAAACATTCGAAGCCATCGGTAATACCGTGTCTCTGGCGCTGGCCAATGCCCGCCATATGGCCACCCTTAATACCATGGCGCACCACGATTCTTTGACCGGGCTACCCAACCGCTCGTTATTGCATGACCATTTCCATCAGCGCATGAATCACACGGCTTGCGATTCCTCTGCCCTGATGCTGCTTGATCTGGACCGTTTCAAGGAAATCAATGACACTCTGGGTCATCGCATCGGCGATAAATTACTGCAACAAATCGGTTCTCGACTGAGCACCATAGACACCGGCCACGATACTCTGTTGTGCCGACTGGGTGGCGATGAATTTAGCATCGTGATTTACGACATAAAGGACAAGAATGAAATTTACCGCTATGCGGGAGCCTTACTGCAATGTCTGAGGAAACCTTTTGCCATCGATTCCATGGCGCTGGAAATCGATGTCAGCATCGGTGTGGCGATTTATCCGGTCGACGGTAAAAACAGCCATGCCCTGTTGCGCTCGGCGGACGTCGCCATGTATGACGCCAAACGCAAGGGCGGCGGCATCAGCCGCTATGATCGCGCCGCTGACAAGCATACACCGGAACGACTGGCACTGATTGCCGAGCTGGGCACGGCCATTCGCGAAGGACAGCTGCTGTTGCATTATCAACCCAAGGTGGACCTGACCAGCGCCGAAGTCACCGGTTTCGAAGCCCTGATACGCTGGCAACATCCACATATGGGCCTGCTCTACCC
>CAVQCA010000042.1:0-3894 GCA_963710815.1 uncultured Gammaproteobacteria bacterium
AAACGGTTGATCCATCCGGCAGAATCCCTGCATGGTGCCTGGCATCCAGCTCCGTACAAGGATCTATCCAAACTATTCCGCCTCCATCTCCAGATAAATGCGATAGGCGTTACCGCGGTTACTGGCGTCAAAAGGAGGCATCGAACGGGTCGGCATGATAGAGATTATTCAGATAACTCACGCGTTCAAGGATACGGGAGAAGCTCTCGACATCAGGCGCTGCCACATCGTACACCACTTTATGCGGTGCATAGTCAATCGCCTTCAGGCTGGCCCTCCCCCACGGAGCGTTTTCATCCGCCCGTAGGGAGAGCATCCAGAGCAAGGGAATCAAGCAGACCGGCAGTTTGCATAACAGAAATCGCATAATCCACACTTCGTGCCTGACTTTACGGGATTCCAGTACACGTTATCGGGACTGTTCAGGAATCACATTGATATTTTTCAATGCAGTCTAGCGCGGTATCTGCGCCAATAATGACTCATGCGATGCCGCTGAGCCTGACAATCCGAAAACCGGCGTCACTCCGGACAACCTGAAATCACGAGGATAAACCGATGATCGTAGAGCACATGAAATCCAGAATATGCTTGTTGGTCTGCTGCCTTTTCCTGGTCTCAACGGCCGGTGTCATGGCAGGCGAGACGGCAGGGGATGAAGCCACGGCGGATACCCCGGATCTGGGCCAGGTAAAGCGCGAATGGGCGGATACAGTTGAAGCCCTGAAGGGCTATACAGCGGCGCAGCGCGACGTGGCCGTAGCCAAGGCCAAACAGACACTGGACGCCATGGATGCGCGCATCGATCAGCTGGAGTCCCGGTTCCAGCAGCAGCAGGACAAGCTGACCGAGAGCGCCAGGGAGACGCAGGAGGCGACCCTTCGCACTCTCAGAACGCAACGCAATGAAGTGGCTGAATGGTACGGCGCCATGAAACACAGTTCCGCCAGTGCCTGGGATTCCGTAAAGCAGGGTTTCATCGATTCCTACGGCGTACTCAGCGCCTCTTTCAGCAAGGCCTGGAGCGAGTTCGGCGACCATGAAGATTAAACACCATGAAATGAAATATCCGCGTCTGTGGCTGGGGTTCTGGCTGCTGTGTTGCACACTGCCCGCCGCGACAGCGGGAACACCGGACAAGGCGTGTACCGACCCCTGTCTCGAGGCTGCCATTGCCGCTCTCTACATCCGTAGCCCGTTTCTGAGCCCGTTCCATGTCGATATCAAGGTACGGGATTCGGTGGCGACCCTGCAGGGCATCGTGGCCGATGCGGGCGAGCGTTCCCTCGCTGAGGAGATCGCGACCGGAGTGGACGGGATCACTGCCGTGGTCAACCACATACGCGTCGAACCCTCGACATCCGCACAGCAGCCCGTGAAGCCTCCGCTCGATTGTCTGACGGACGACGATGCGCTCGCAGACCGGGTCAAGACGCAACTCTACTGGAACCGCATAACCCATGGCATGGCGGTTGCTGTCTCGGCCAGTGACGGGGTGATCACGCTGCGCGGACAGGCCACTGACCGACATCAGGCGGAACTGGCCAGACTGATCACTCTCAATACCTGCGGAGTGAAGCAGGTCGACAGCCGGATACAGACAATGTCAAAACCCTGACCGCCAAATGCGATTGACTATGCCCTGATAGCTTTCGCCGGGCGTGCGCACATCCTCAGGCTGTTCCGTTTGCTGTGGTTCTCTCATGCTTTCTTTTACTCCGCCATGCAATCGTGGATCTCACCGCGCCAACCACGCGCCTGAGCAGATCACTTTTCCGCTTTTTCCGGTTTTTCGTATTCCCGGTGGAGCGCAGGGTCTTCTTCCTTTGCACGCTCCCTGCCCGCGCGCTCGCTGCTCTCCGCCTCCCGCGGGTCTTGTCCGGCTACCCGTTCCGACGCCTCTTCCACCTTGCCGGATTCTACAAATTCACGGGTTGCCTCGTTGTAGCGCTCGGCTGACTCACGGTCACCCTCGCCCTGGTTATTACTGCCTGGTCGCTGTTTTTTCGGATCGCTGGTCATGGTTACCTCCTCATCTGTGATAACTATTCATGCCCTACGCATTATCGTTTGTCTTCTACCCGAAGGAATTGAAATTCATCAATCGATGCATCGCGCGCTCCCGGGGAACCGGTGTGCCAAACCGCAGCGATGCGGCTCACTCAACGAGGGAGATCTGCGCATAGTTCAGGGCGGCCACCAGATCCACAGCACCAACGATATTGCCGATGAGCGTGGGAACGAAGAAACTGCCGAGCGCCATCGCCAGTGTGGTGGTTTTCGCGGCGAGCGCATAGAAGACCTGATGAGAGGACAACTTATAGCGCCTATCATTCCGTCGCATTGCGGTTTCGCAATGACGGTTTTGTTTGATAGGCACAGGATTAACACAGGTTACAGAGCAGGCTTGAATGACGATACGCATCCGTTCAGCATCGATTCTATTGACATTTTTCAATGCCGCAGCTCATGCGTTCTGGAAAGATTGTTTGCATTCTTCAATCGGATTTTCACCCGACAGATGAACAAAGGAAGCAAACCATGACAGAACACACATTACCCGCCCTGCCTTATCCCAACGACGCCCTCGAACCGCACATCTCCGCCGAGACGCTCGAATTCCATCATGGCAAGCACCACGCCAGCTACGTGAAGAAGCTGAACACGCAGATTCCAGGCACCGAATTCGAATCGGCGTCGCTCGAGGAGATCATCAAAAAGGCGTCGGGCGGCATCTTCAACAACGGGGCGCAGGTCTGGAATCACACCTTCTACTGGAACTGCCTGAGCCCCGATGGCGGCGGAAAACCCGAGGGCGCCCTGGCCAAGGCCATCGACGGGGCGTTCGGCGGCTTCACGCAGTTCAGGGAGCGCTTCACCGAATCGGCAGCCACGAACTTCGGCTCCGGCTGGACCTGGCTGGTGAAAAACCCCGACGGGTCGCTGGCGATCGTGAACACCGCCAATGCGGGCAATCCGATGACCGATGGCAGTCAACCCCTGCTGACCTGCGACGTCTGGGAACATGCCTATTACATCGACTACCGCAATGCGCGGAATAAATATCTCGACGCATTCTGGAACCTGGTTAACTGGGACTTCGTGTCGAAAAAGCTGGACGAATGACATTCGACAGCACCGCTCCTGCAGCCGTTGCCACCACCAACCCCGGGGGTTTTGCCAGGAAACAACCCCCACTGAAAGACAGGTAAATCATTATGCCGGACATCAAGAAAGTCATCAAAAACCCCGACACGCCCAGTCCACGACGAGTTGACCGTGAACTCGACCTGCAGGACTGGGATGAAGAACAAGGTCGACGCCAGGCCGAGCAGGAAGGCATCGAGCTTACCGAGGCGCATTGGGAAGTCGTGCGTTATCTGCGCAACTACTACCTGGAGCACGAGCCACTCGAAAGCGGCCGCGAGCTCAGCGACATGCTGGACAATGCCTTCGCCGACCAGGGCGGGCGCAAGTACCTGCGCCGCCTGTTTCCGGAAGGTCCGGTCGCACAGGGTTTACGCATAGCCGGTCTTCCCGTCCCGGCCTATACCGAGGACGAGGGATTCGGCATCAGCCGCTGACAAGAATGATGAACTGAACGTGCGTGCCTTCGCCCTGAGCTGCGCCCTCGTCTGGGGGGCGGGCCTGTTTCTGAGGAGACAACGCGATGGAATTGAAAGACGCATACCAGGATAAAATGGATGCCCGGCTCCGTGAGTGGCAGGCAAAGATCGATGCGTTGAAGGCCAGGGCGGACCAGGCCGAGGCCGAGCAAAAGATCCAATATTACGAAGAGATCGAAACCCTGCGCACGAAGCAGCAGAAGGTTAAGCAAAAGCCGAGGAACTACACTCCCGCCGGTGAAAGTGCATGGGAAGAAGTCAAGGCGAG
>CAVQCA010000043.1:0-3028 GCA_963710815.1 uncultured Gammaproteobacteria bacterium
TCCTGGGATTCGAGTCCCGGCATAAGGGCTATGAGCTCTCTCATATCTTCCAGTGAAATCACACCCGCCAACCGGTCATACACCACCGCCATCTACGCTATGATTTTGATTCCAGACGAAGGATATGCGGGTGTGCGGCAGACACCATTGAGAAATTTCAATGCTGTCTGCGGGTTTTGTATTCGACGATGTCGCAGTGGTCGATGCGTCTCATGAGCCGGGCAAGACCGCCACCTGCGTCTGGGATTGCATGACCACATCGCGGAGTGCCGGAGTAGCGGCAACGAATGGCCGCTCCGACATTGAAATATATCAATGCATGTCGAGCCGTTTCTGGTATCCAATAACCGTCAAGGCGCCTGACATAACCAGAATCGCTGCGTGGCGGGATGCCTGCGACCAGCGGTCGTGATTATGGAGGATGAATGCAGCAGAACACGCACTCCGGACAGCCATTGTGGCCAGCTAGAAGCGTCAATTCGATCATCCAGCGGTTGCAGGCGCCAGAACACCGCGGCCTGGTAATTACATGGCGTGCAGTATGGCCGGAGGAGGGCCGGCATGATGGATGATCCTGCCAGGGCAGGCCGTGCCGGTGTGCACCTGTGAAGACTGCCCTGAACAGCATGCGTCACAGCAGCCCCCTGCAATCGGTTCGTCACCTGGAGCACTGCACGCTGCATGCGGTTGACGGAGCAATCGGTACCGTGGAGGCATTGTACTTCGACAAGGTGAAATGGACGGTTCGCTATCTGCTGGTCGATACCAAGGACTGGCTCAATGGGCGGCGGGTGCTGATTTCGCCGGTTGCTGTGGGTGAGGTCAGGGCCGAAGAGCAGACCATCTTCATCGAGCTCACTCGTGCCCGATCGAGTCCAGTCCGGTGCTTGATACCGATCAGCCGGTATCGAGGCGCTACGAGGAGGCGTACTACCGGCACTATGACTGGCCGGTATACTGGGAGGAGGTACCGGCAGTCCGGCGTGGTGCCGGCGCAAAGCGGTCTCCAGGAGAAACGCCTGCAGGGAACCGGCAGGCTCGAGGGGTGTGTTATCGTGGCAACTGACGGCGCAATCGGTACGGTGCGGAATATTTTCGTGGATATCCGCTACTGGGTCATCCGCTATCTGGAGATCGAAACGCATGGCGGTCGGCCGGACCGGCATGTCCTTGTCAGTACGGGTTGGATCGAACAGGTGAACTGGGTGGATCGCATCCTGGGTATCAATGTTGGCGGCGCGGCGATACACTCGGCGCCCGGTTTCGATGCCTCCAGGGACATCAGTCGCGACTACGAGGCCAGGCTGTTCAGGCACTACAGTCGGCGCGGCTACTGGGCAGCGGGGCGATGGAATAAATTAAGGGCGCCTTGAAATATTCGAACCATAACCATGGGAGGCGGGCTTGCCCGCTCATGCAGAAAAAACGCAACCCGGGGTTGCGGTTGGGAGTATGCAATTGCATGGCAGTGTAAAGGACAGCATGAAAGAACGACGACAAACGGACCGAATTGTGGCGTTCGTGATGGCGGGCGGGGAGGGCAAGCGTCTTCGGCCCCTGACTCTCGAGCGTTGCAAGCCGGCCGTCCCGTTCGGCGCTCGCTACCGGATCGTGGATTTCGTCCTCAGCAATCTGATCAATTCCGGAATCCGTTCCATCTATATGCTGGTGCAGTACAAATCGCAGTCGCTCATCGAGCACGCGCGCAAGGCCTGGACCATATCCCAGCTGCTGCCGAACCAGTTCGTCACCGTCGTGCCGCCCCAGATGCGGGACGGCCAGGTGTGGTTCCGCGGCACCGCCGATGCCGTCTACCAGAGCATCAATCTGCTGCGCATCCATCAGCCCGACCTGGTCGCGGTTTTCGGCGCCGACCACATCTACCGGATGGATATACGCCAGATGGTGCGGCTGCATCGTGAAAGTCAGGCGGATGTCAGCATCGCGGCGCTGCCGGTGTCGATGGAAGAGACCGCGAAATTCGGTATTGTGGAGGTGGACGAGGAAAACCGCATTCGCGGCTTCGAGGAGAAACCGGCGCACGCCAGGGCCATGCCGTCTGATCCTTCGCGGGCGCTTGCCTCCATGGGCAATTATCTTTTCAGCACCCAGGTGCTGCTGGAGGTGCTCGAGGAAGCGCACGCGCGCGGCGATATGGACTTCGGCCACGATGTGCTGCCGCGTTTGTTAAACACGCACCGGTTGTACGCCTATAATTTCATCGATAATCAAATCCCGGGAATCAAGCCCTACGAAGAGGCCGGCTACTGGCGCGACGTCGGCACGCTTGACGCCTTTTACGAGGCGCACCGGGACGTGCTCGGCATGGAGCCGAAGTTCGATGCCTTCAATCCGCAGTGGCCGATCTTCTCCAGCCACTACCAGGGCCCGGTCGCCAAGGTTTTCAACAGCCTGATCGACAACAGCCTGCTCGGTGCGGCCACCGTGGTCGATAATGCATCCATTCGCAACAGCATCATCCGCCGTGAGGCGGTGATAGAGCCCGATGTCGAACTGGAAGACTGCATCATCATGGATTATGTGCGGGTCTGCCGTGGCTCACGAATGCGCCGGGTCATTGTCGACCGGCACAACAAAATCGATGCGAATTCCGTGATCGGTTTCGATGCAGTGGCGGACCGGGCGCGTTACCCGGTGACGCCGGGAGGCGTGGTTGTCGTCCCGAAGGGCAGGACGGATTATTTCGCGCGCGACTCCCGCGGCAGCGGTGCGGGTTACGATGAATAGTACTGCCTTGCCGAGCGGTCGGTCATTGGTCAGCAAGGCGACCGGAAAACAATTGAACAGATCTGTTGCTTTCAGCCGGTATCCGTTCTCGTAGGGAAGCATCGGCACGGTTTCACCGGTAAGCGCATTGCGATAGCTGCGTGCCTGCACGCCCTCAGGCGCCTCGAGCCAGGTGTCATTCCAGACCGGACTGCCGAGCGGCAGGCGATCGGAATCGCCTGCCAGGCGCGCGAACCAGCGGCTGGCCGCTACCAGTACCTCCCTGTTATCGAGGCGTCTG
>CAVQCA010000044.1:0-10766 GCA_963710815.1 uncultured Gammaproteobacteria bacterium
ATGTCAGGGATTTGGTGTCTATCGATTTCTTCGTGGTTCCAACCGTGAGAAACAAGGTGCTGTTCGTTTTGGTGGTCCTTGCACATCACCGTCGCAGGGTTGTGCACTTCAATGTTACAGAGCATCCGACTGCCCGGTGGACCGGTCAGCAGATCATTGAAGCTTTCCCCTGGGATACGGCACCGAAGTATCTACTGCGGGACCGGGATGCTATCTATGGGAGTCAATTCCAGAAGCGCGTCCAAAGCATGGGCATTGAAGAGGTGCTCACTGCGCCGCGAAGCCCCTGGCAGAATGCATTTGTGGAACGTGTGATTGGCAGCATCCGGCGAAATTGCCTGGATCATGTCGTCGTGTTGAACGATCGTCATTTGAAACGAATTCTGACCCGCTATTTCAATTATTATCATCGCTGGCGCACACACCTGTCACTGGAAATGGATAGTCCTGAATCGCGATCTGTGCAACTGCCAGCACTTGGAAAGGTAGTACAATTACCAGAAGTCGGCGGCCTACATCATCATTACGAACGGTTGGTGGCTTGATAGTGTGTCTAATAAGTTTTCGGAAAGGACAACTACCTGGAACGGCCAATAGTTGCCGTTTAGGATAATTCGGCGAAGATCTAATAAGCAGGAGAACCTGCAGCACCTGTTATCCTATCTATACTACGGTTTTCTGATGTAAAAAGTTGCAGCTCTCTGCACACTAGAAACGCCGCTCATGCTGGGCTCCAAATCAGTCACTGGAATTGGATATGACTGGACATTCACGCAGCCTGCACTATCGACCGAACTCACAACGATCGTCAAAACAAGGAGATGAGAACCAATGCCGGAACAGGACAACCAGAAGCTAGCCGCTGACCTTGTAAAGTCTCTGGGTTTGCAGCATCAGCCTCTTGCCATTCACTTCAGCCAGGAAGCCATGCATGGCATTGAGCCATTTGCCGACGAAATGCCAGCGGCCACAGACGATGGTCGTACAGGTCGCGTGTCAGCCGGTTGCGTTTTCTGGATGAAGGCTGAAGGACGAACTTTCAGCACAGTAGCAGAAGATCATGCTAACTGTAGTGTTGGCAGTGTAACTCACGGATTCAAGTCACTGGATGAGGTAGGTGACAAGTCAGATGTTGGTGCGTTGGTTGGTGCTGGATGGGTAGCCCCTGAAATGTTCCCGGCCATACCGGTGATAAAAGAGCGATACAAATATGTAGCCTACGGCCCATTGCAGGATGCCAATCAGGCGCCAGATGTAGTGTTTCTGCGCATTAACGCTAAACAGGCAATGACTATCTCGGATGCATTCCCCAATATGCGTTTCGAAGGTAAACCGCAATGTCACATCATCGCCATTGCGAAGGAGCAGCAAGAGGTGGCAGTCAGCGTCGGCTGCATGTTAAGCCGAGTACGTACTGGCATGCCTAATACTGAAATGACCTGCGCTATCCCTGGGGCACGTCTTGCAGAGGTTGTGCAGCAGATCAAAACAATAACTGTCATTGACGGTACTGTCGCCAATTACGCCAGCGAGGATACCCGGCGCTTCGAGATGCGCTAACACTGACTCCTTTACATACCCGCTCACGCTGAGAGTGATACTTCCAGTATGAGCGGTGTGGGTCCCGAAAATAGGAGCCTGTTGGTTCTGTTGCATTTTTCTGGATGATGGTTGATCCTTGGATCCATGGTACAGCTGATCCAGTTCCTGCTGACGTTGGTGACTACATCTGTCCGATCGCGGCTGTCTTTACAGACGGAGAATGCGGCGCTGCGGAATCAGTTGTATCTGTATAGAAGATCAGGACAAAGACCAAGTATCAGGCCTGTTGACCGGCTGCTCTGGTGCTTCATGGCGAAATTTTGGGCGGGCTGGCGCGCAGCCCTGTACTTTGTTCAGCCCAGGACCGTAACAACCTGGCAGAAAAAGCGATTCCGTGACTACTGGCGCGCACTGAGTCAGTCGACCAAAACAGGCCGACCTCGAATTTCGCCAGAGCTCAGAAAGCTTATTGGGCGAATGTGGGAAGCCAACCCGACGTGGGGCGCGCCGAAGATTGTCGCTGAGCTCGCGATGCTTGGAATCGACGTTGCCAAGTCAACGGTAGAAAAGTATAAGCCTAAGCGGACCGGGCCCCCATCACCTACGTGGAGAACATTCCTGGACCAGCACGTTCGAGATCTCGTATCGATCGACTTTTTCATCGTCCCGACGGCTACGTTTCGGGTGTTGTTCGTCTTCATCGTGCTGGCCCACGACCGGCGGAGAATTGTTCACTTCAACGTGACCGAACATCCAACGGCGCAATGGACGGCGCAACAGATTGTCGAAGCGTTTCCGTTTGATACTGCTCCAAGTTATCTGATTCGAGACGGCGACGGCATATACGGCGACTGCGTTACGCGGAGGATTGAAAGCCTGGGTATCGACGAGGTCATCACGGCACCTGCGTCGCCATGGCAAAACGCCTATGTGGAACGAATGATCGGGACGCTACGCCGAGAACTTTTCGACCATGTCATCGTGCTCAACAAGCGGCATCTCAAGCGACTTATGTCGTCGTATTTGGATTACTACCATCCGTGGCGAACACACCAGTCCTTGAACAGCGATGCGCCGGACGGTCGTCCAGTACGAGTAGCGGAATCCTGCAACGTTGTTGAATTCCCAGCCGCTCACGGCCTTCACCATGTCTATCTTCCGAAGGCTGCATGAATATTCGGGACGGACTGGGGCTGGGATGCATCTGGGGTCGGGTATCGGCACAGAGTCAATGTGTGATAGCTGTGTGGTAAACGTCCGGATACCGACCCACAACGACAAGGTCCTGGGCTACGACCGCTGGGCCCTCGGCCCCTCTCGTGGTGCTGCGTCTCGACGGTCGCTGGGTGTACGGTACGTTGCCCGGTCCCACGGACCAGCACCCCGTTCCAGAGGTGGAATTCCTGGCTATTAGTCAACTATCAAACAGCGACCATTTGCCATACACGATTTGAACTTGAACGGACGATAAAGACATGGATACCTCAGTCGACCAGGCCGCAAACCCATCCCCACACGCAAGGTCATCGAAGCCGTTCTCTGGATCCTCAATACCGGTGCCCAGTGGCACATGCTGCCGCAGTGCTACCCGAACTACAAAACGGTGCATCGTCGCTTCCAGCAGTGGTGCCGCAACGAGGTCTTGCGGGATGTGCTCATCGATCTTGCCAACGCGCTGCGAGATGAAGGTGCGCTCGATGAATCGGAATGCTTTATCGATGCAACGTTTGCATCGGCCAAGGGTGGTGGTGATGAGATTGGACCGACCAAGCGTGGCAAGGGCGTGAAAATCATGGCAATTGTGGATCGTCACGGGTTGCCGCTGGCGGTCAGTACCCATGCGGCGAACCACCATGAGGTCACCCTGGTGCAACTGAGCTTCGAGTTCTACATGATCGAAGCGAAGCCGGAAAACCTGATTGGTGATCGCGCCTACGACAGTGACAAGCTGGATGAAGAACTGCGCCAGGAAGGCATTGAGATGATCGCACCACATCGCAGCAATCGGGTGAAGCCCAGAACACAAGATGGTCGACGACTGCGTCGTTATGAACGGCGCTGGCTGGTGGAACGGTTCTTTGCCTGGATTCAGTGGCAACGTCGTCTCCTGGTTCGCTGGGAATATTATGCCGAGAATTTTCTCGGCTTCGTGCAACTCGCAAGCATCGCTATCCTGCTAAAGCAATTTTGAGATAGGTTCTAGAAATTTACGAATTAGAGATATATCTAACCGAGGTGATACAAGAACTTTGCAACGGTCTGGATACAGATGCCAAATGTATTTTCCGGTTGATTCATAAAGGGTCCAAAGTCCTTAAGATCACCGGTAAGCAGGTGCGTTGCCTGACAAGCCAGCGCCGCTTGGAATATCGGTTGGTCCTTTTGTGTAAGGCCTTCAGGGAAGCCAAGGCCAGGTCGATGTTCAACAAAGTGGACGCCGCGCTGTAGTGTGCCAAGATTATCCAGGGAACGCGGAAATTTTCTCTCCAGGTTGCGGCGCGCTTCTTCCAGCGCATACGGGCTCGAGTACAGTTCCCAGTAACCCTGGCACCCTAGCTCTATAACCAGTGTGGCTTTTCCTCTCGGATTATGTGCCGCAGTGAATAATACGTTCGCGTCGAGAAACAGCCTCATTTTTTTGCTGTAGCCAGCATGCCTACTATTTGAGACCGCTCTTGATCTGAAAGTTTATCCTCGGTATCCCACTGAGCGATTTGTTCATCGCTGTAGTGCTGGACTTCGAGAACTATGCCCGGCTTGAGTACGACTTCATTGCCGCGTTCTTCCACAATCACGACGTCACCGCTTCTGATTCCCAGACGTTTGCGTAGTGCGGCGGGCAGGGTGATCTGGCCGCGGCTGGATACCACCAGTGTTTCACTCATGTGTTTCACCTTGCAATTCGATTCCGAGATACAAAGTTTAGCATATATTCGGAAATGCAGAAAATATGCTAATGATTGTCAAGTTACAAAGTTTATGTAACATAATGTAATATATATAAAACATAGTTATTTGAGTAGTCAGCTGCAGATGGGGGTTAAGATCGACTCCCAATGAAGACTCCATCTGATTCCGCAAATCGATGGCATTCGACCTGGTATTCGTTGGTTGCGGGATTTTTGCGGGATTCGGTTATGCATTGTCCTGCATTGTTGTGCAAATATAGCAACGGGCATTCCAGTAATCTGTATTAAGAAACAAAAAGTTAGCGATTGTACTGCTAACTACGAACCAGGCGGTCGGGAGTTCGAATCTCTCCGGGCGCGCCATAATTCGCAAGTTACATCAATCGGTTAGGGGCTTTTCTTCTAGTCGTTTTTTGCCTTCAGCACCACCAGTGACGGAGTTTTGCCGAACTTTTCGCTGGATAGGCGGTTGGCCGCGGTCAACAGTTCCCCCTGGTAGGGTCGAGATCCGATTATTAGAAGCAGGCATCAAAACTGACAACCCGGTTCTGAGCACTACGCCCGTCGCCCTGAGCACGCGGTACCGGGTACTCCGGGTTCGTGGTTCAGATGATGAACTTCCGACCCTAAACGGTCATCGAGAGTTTCTCTCTTCATGTCATGCCTGTACTGAAGTCTGACCTACAGGTTCAGGCGGCGATCGGCTGTCATCGATCAGAGTACGACATTCACAAACACTTTCTTGTCGCCGAATAAAATATTTAGGCTGCGCGACACTATGTCACACCTTTCCGTAATGGAACTATTGATTTGACTCAATGTATATGCACGATATTTTTGCTAAATTGCCAAATGACTTTTGATCTTCCCTGGAAGAAGGAGGCTTCGTATGGATACCAAACTCGCAGATGTCACATTACATATCGATGAAGACACGTCACATGATGAACGTCAAAAGTTCCGTGATGTACTGTTGTCAATGAATGGTGTAATGGCTGCAGCGTTTCATGACGAAAAACCGCATTTAATACTGATTGAATACAGCCCGGATGTCATTAATTCCATCGAGTTTGTGAATGCAGCAAAGAAGCAAAACCTGCATGCTGAGTTGATTGGCCTCTAGGTCACTCCTCATCCGGAAAGAATCGAGGCTAGAGTGGCTTGTTTACCCTGGGGCGGCATAAATGGGGACAGAATTTAACTCTGTCCTCATGCTCATGTTACCGCACATCTGAAGCTGACCGGTACTCCTCGATCAGAGGGAATCCGAGTAAGCGGGGTTCCTGTGTTTGCGGGAAGGTGTGCTCTTAGCAGCCGTTTTCGTGCGTTCGCGGGTCAGGCTAATAACTCATAAGCGCAAATAGAGATTAACAAATGGGTAAAATCCTATATGCCATCGCAACAATCCTCCTGATATGTTGCATCAACATATCGATAGCAAATGAAGATGTCAGGCAGTTTGTTCAGTTGCCGGAAATGATGCAACAACACATGTTGTCAAACATGCGCGATCATCTGGCGGCTATAAACGAAATCCTAATAAATATGGGTAATGATGAGCTGGAAAAAGCCGCAGGGGTCGCTGAATCTCGCCTTGGTATGAGTTCGCTGGATTCACACGGGGCAAGTCACATGTCCAAATTCATGCCTGAAGGAATGCGTCGGGTTGGCCTCAGTATGCACAGAGCGGCAAGTCGTTTCGCTCTGAAAGCACAAGAAGGGGGAGTGGTGCCAGCCTACAATGCCCTTTCGGAGGTCACCTCGGCTTGTGTTACCTGCCATTCAGGTTATCGCATAAGATGATGCAGATATCGCCCAAGCTCCCGGCACTTCGAACTCAGCAATCAGCACGGAGTACGGAGGATCTCAGGGCATCCATGCACATCATCTCCTGTCCAACGAAACGCACCGGATAATATAAGCTATTATTCGGAAAGGCTCTGAGGGCATGCGGGTATTCTACGCGGTGTTTCATGATGGCTATATGGAGATATAGGCCACGCCACCAGGCCGGTAGCGCAGAATCTGTGATATCGTCACGGGCATGCGAAATCTCGATACAGTAGCGTGCACCCCTGAGCGACCCATGTCGCCAGGCGGTCTGCGGCACAGCCGACGACGCGGGATAGTCGGGCTCGCGATTGTTCTCATCTCGGCGCAATCTGTCGTCAGCTGGGGCAGTAATGAATCGACCGGTGAGGATTTCACGAACCCACCCCCGGTTGTCGATCAGACGGGCAATACCGATGTTCATGAAAATGAGCAGCCCGTCAACCCGGCAGCGTCACCATCAGTGAAGGAAAACAGCCTTGCTGAAACGGATACAGACCAGGCACTGGGTGAGAAGGTCTTTAATCACACCTGTCTGACCTGCCATGGCAGTAGTGTCAGCAACGCACCCCGTGTAGGCGACATGCATGTCTGGCAACCTCGCTTGGGGCAGGGGCTAGACATCCTGATACAGCATGCACAGGAAGGCCATGGGCGCATGCCGGCAAAGGGAGGTTATAGCACCCTGACTGACCTAGAAGTGAGCTCAGCAGTCGCCTATGTTTACCACGCGGGAATGGAAATTCTCACGAATCAGGATAACACCATGACGCATAAGGGCTGCGATATGGTTTCGAATCTCAATCAGTGCAGTCCAGAGGAAATGAAGAGACTGCTGATTTTACAGATGCTCTGGTTGCTACTGGGGGGTGGTCAACAACAGTGACAGGAGCAACCCGTGGAATCCGATCTCGCTGCCACGTTCCGGATACCTCTGTCAATCGATCTCCTCTCTAGGAGCTTGTTGGACTTGGAGCACGTATCTTACTGATGTCGGTAATGCAAAACCAGACGCTCACGAACAGAAAAATGGGCTCCTCACCTGGCATAAGCCGCAATCCAAAGGAATCCTACATGCGGCGCATTCCCATTTCCAGAGGGTAGAGACCGGAACGGCGAAGCGTTTCGTAAGGAGTGGATTTCAGGTAGTCTGATCCCTTGATCGCGGGAGACAACCGACCCTCCGCAGCGGTATATGAGAGCGGCTGCAACTATGGCGACAGTGCCATGGCAGATAGATAAGGATCACTAGCGATAGGAAGGGGGTTGGGAATGAATTTCGATGCACTTCAGGAAATCGTGGATAAGTGGATCCAGGGACACGGCCGGTACTGGAACAAGTTCGAGATCTTGGCACGACTGACCGAGGACGTGGGAGAAATCGCTACCACGTTGCAGCACGCGGAAGGACTGCGTACCGGCAGGGATGAATTGAATGTGGCAGATGAAATCGGCGACCTGCTGTTTACCCTGGCCGCCTTTGCCAATGTCAATGGGCTACGCCTTGGGGACTGCGTCAACGGCGTGCTGGAGAAATACCAGACCAGCGAAAGCACAGAATGGTGATCGAAGGCGCTACAGCGTTACCACTAGAGGGTGAAGTGCATGCGGCGCAAGTGGGGGAGTGTGGGCGCGGTGATAAGCAAATAGGTCCGGGATCGGCAACTCCGGACCTGCACGGATGGCCAGCTAAGGGCAACTGTGCAGCAAAACGCGACGTTCAGTCTTGATAGGCCTGATTACTCCGTTTTCGCGCAATTGGCCATGCAGGTATAGCTTCCTCTCTATTCTGTTGGGTGTACTACGAGTACATCAATATTGGCAGTACGCATAACACTGTTTGCAGTTGAGCCAGTCCTTCCCAGGATCCCGTCTTTGCCATAGGAACCCACCACTATTAAATCGATTCCCTGCCCCTATGCATATTTCACAATCTCCCTTCTGGCTGAGTGCGTGCTAACTACCACTGCGAGTGTCGCACCTTGTTGCCCGATGCGGGTAGATAGTTTTTTCAAGTCGTCGCGGGCGCGATTGGTTAAGAATTCCTCGGGATCCATATCTTCAGGGGTGATCACACTGACCGGCAAATCTTCAGGAAAATGTTCGAGTACGTGGAGTATGGTAAGACTTGCGCCAAAACGACTCGCTAAAACATCTGCCATTTTTACAGCATTTTCACCCGCACTGGAAAAATCAGCTGCCACCAGGATATTCTGATATCCGTCCATATGTAATTCCTCCTTGCTCGCATTTATCAAGTATACGACAAACGTAGAATTTCCAGCGATCGTACTTCGCACGTCGACAAGTCTTGATCTATAGCACAAATAACAACGGCGACCCGAAGGCCGCCGCATTATGTCTTACATGGACACCGCCCGTATGCCAAATAAGTTCAGGGGAGTAGAGTCGATTGCAGTCTTACATTCGGCCTATTACTGGAACCTATACTCCTGGCCTCTATGGTATGCGCCGACGGGACCCTATCTTAAAACCTAAGTCATTGCTTCGAGACATAAACCGGGTTTGACCCGCCGCGGTTCGACCTGTTTCACCATCACTCGCTTGTGCAATCGGTTTGTGACCTCCGTTACGCGTTAATCATTTATCTATTCTGGCTCATCCAATCAATGTGGACGTGCCACACACCAGGTTTCATTTCTGGCCATCAAAACCCAGGCGATGCGCGCCATTTTGTTGACCAGCGCGACCGCCACCTCATTGACATGGCAGCGTTGCAGCAACCGCTTTACCCAGGGATTACCGCCGGGCTGATTGGCCTTCAGGCGACGTCGAATGTGATGGATCACGGCTCTGGCGCCATGGATCAGCAAGCCGCGCAAATAACTGTCGCCCCGCTTGCTGATACCCAACAACCGCTCCTTCCCACCGGAAGAGACCTGTCGGGGCATTAGGCAGCCAGTTGACGACCATTTCTGAAGTCCTGTCCCTTACCAACCGTGGCAGCCAAGGCGCTTGCCGTTAATACGCCAATGCCCGGAATGCTCGCCAGCCGCCGACTCACGTTATTATTGGTATGCCAGGCTTTGATTCGGCCTTCAAGGTGTTCGATCCGCTCCATCAGCTGATCGTGTTCCGCCTTTAGTTCTGCGAGGAGGTGACGGGTCTGCATCGGCAGCTCGTTGTCTTATGACCGGGTTGGAGCTCCGGACATTCAGTCTGTTTGAAAGTAAATGCCATGAGTGCATTGCTTGAAACCGTCTTGTATGCTCGATGTATTTGTGAACTTCGGGGGTTGGGACAGTGATATGGATGTGACATTCTGGCTTCCCGTTGCGAAGCTTCTACACTTGTGTGGGCTCATTTTATGGCTTGGTCCGTCGGGAGGCGCCTGGTTGTTGCTGCAATTGGTCAAACGGCGCCTGGATCCTCAAAGCGCCGAGTACCAGGCCCTGTATCGGGATTTTCTTCCCTTCTTCTGGGTGGAACACTTCGGTCTGCTCATGTTGCTTGGTAGCGGCGTCTGGCTCTTGAGTCTGTACGGTCTTCCCGCCCTGGACTGGACCTGGCTCAGGATAAAACTCGTCCTCGTGTTGTGTGTGATCGTCCCTATAGAGACCGTCGATATCTGGTTCGGTCATGTCCGACTACCCCGGTGGTTTTCATCCGGCAGGGTGGGTACCGGAGTAAAGGGCGAGGTGGATGCCTACGAAGCCTATGAACGCAGGTTCGTGCCGGTTTCCCTGCCGCTGCTGTTGACAGCGGTTGTGGTCATCCTGTGGCTGGCTGTGGCCAGACCAGTGTGACGCTGTCATGTTCCATCCGCGCAATATCAATCACTCCCATCTGTTTGCCGACCAGGAGGTCACACCCGATGAACGCGACAGGTGCATGCATGAAATCTTTCATCGCCTGGCGCCATACTACGACCGGTTGCTCGACGTGCAAAGTCTGGGGCTTCATCGCTACTGGCGGCGGGTGGTGGTAAAAATGATGGCGCCGCGCGCAGGCCAGTGCATACTCGACGTCGCCGGTGGTTGCGGCGAGATGGCGAAGCGGCTCGCCGCACCGGAATGCCCGGTCGTGGTATTGGAGCCAAGCATGGAGATGATCCGGATCGGCCGCCGGGGATGTCTGCAAAACGTCGCCTGGGTCGCTGGACTGGCGCGTGCGCTGCCGTTCTCTGATGCTTCCATGGATGCCGTAGTCTGCGCCTTCGGACTGCGTAATGTCACCTACGTCGAGCCCGCACTAAAAGAGATCTTGCGGGTACTCAAACCAGGCGGGCGTTTTTATTGCCTGGAGGTTTCGCGTCCCTGGCTGCTCGTGCGACCGCTGTATCGCGCCTATTGCCGGTACCTGGTGCCCCGCCTGGGACGCTGGGTTACCACGATCCCGGAGGCCTATGACTACCTGACTGCATCCATTCTGGAGTATCCCGATAAGGAGGAGTGCAAGCGCCAGATGGAAGCCATGGGCTTTGCCGATGTGTCCTATCGGTGCCTGACGCTGGATATCGTCTGC
>CAVQCA010000045.1:0-5318 GCA_963710815.1 uncultured Gammaproteobacteria bacterium
AAAATCAATGACTTACCTAGACTCTTTGTTGTATAAGCAAATACTGATTGTGGGGATTGGGTGGAAATATCACGAGATAGTCTTTTGCCGACTTATTAAAAATCAATGAGTTGGGAATTTGAATTGTGTTCGAACAGGGTGTTTTTGGACGAAAAATCCGATGCTCGTAGATACACGCAGATGATGTGAAAAAGTCATGAGTTTCATTTTGAATTCAATGGCATGCCTGTATTGATCAAAGACTGTGGTACAGATATGAACCCCCGCCATTCAATGGCTAACAACTATCGCTCTTCAGGCGTCTTCCTGGACTGAAATCGCTCGAGCGCATTTGTGCTGCCGATCAGCTTGCGAGCGCGTCGCAGCCGTTCCTTTGTGTGCTCTCGCTGATCTTCTGGTAAGTCTTCCAATCTCCGTTCGGCATCTGCGAAAAAGGCCTCGAGTCGTTTGGATGTGGCCCACATTTCGATAATCTCGAGGAGTTCCTCTTTGCATTCCTTAAGAACCTTTGCGGCGCGTCTCTCTGCCTCTTCCCGTTCCCATCGCTCCATTTGGGCGGCCCAGCGTTGGTGCTCCAGTTCTGCCTGGCGTTCGCCTTCTTCTACGAGGCGAGCAATGTCAACAGTCGCCTTTGTCAGCTCGCGTATAATCGCCGGGATTCGTGTCGAGAGGTCGCGCTTTTTCGTTTCCCGCCATTGCTGGGTCCACTGGACGCGCGGGTACCCGCTCCGCCTTCAACAACCAGTATCGATAAGCTTTCCGGTAAACACGGAAGCGAGCAACTCGGAGAGATCCTCACCAAAAAGGATGAGCTCCAGACCTGCATCGGTGCCTGGAAAAAAACACGTGATCGTATCACCCAACGCCAACCCGCCTGGGACCAACTCGAGCGACTCGCGCGGCACACGGTGGCGCTCCCGGTCCATGCGGAAATCGGCCCCGAGATTGAGGCAATCAGAACCAACCGCTCGTTGCTGGATGACACTGACCACGTCATGCCGCTGTTAACCAGGGCGGCCAATGCATTACGTGCTGCATTGACGGAGCAGGCGGACGCGTTGAAGTCGGCCTACAACAATGGCTTGGCAACACTGAACGCAGATGCTTCGTGGCAAAAGCTCGACGATGCGTCAAAGCAGGGTATCCTAAACCAGGTAGGCCTTGCGCCGCCGACCCCGCCAGTGATCAAAACGGGTGAAGACGTCCTGCGCGAACTCGACCGTGCCTCACTGGAAGCGCGCGCCTCGGCCACGGCGGCGGTGCCGGCGCGCATCGCCCTGGCGCTGGAAGAAGCAGCCCGACGTTTGAAGCCGGAAGCCAGACGCATCACCGTCACCGTTCCAATCCGCATCAATCGCCGTGGACTCTGCAAGGCCATGATCCTGCCGGACAGTAACAGGATGACGTTCCGCCCCTGGGACACAGAACCTGCACCGCTTCAGCTGACGCTCGCCCGTGGGCATCGGTGGCTAGCGATGCTGAGTCGGGTGAGGCAAGTCCAATGTAGGAAATCGCGAGGCGCGAGGGGGTCGGCGACAGCTATGTAAGTCGCATGGTCAATCTGACTACTCTGGTATCCAACATCTTCGCCTCAATCCTGGACGTGAAGCTGCCACCGGAGGTGACGCTGTTCGAGTTGGCGGCGGGGACCACGTTCTGTGGGAGTTGCGCCTTGCAAGCGCATGAAATACAGCAGCCTGAGATGGCCGCCCTGGTAAAGCCTAGCCAGCAGCCAGGTACCGAGTCTTGCGTGGTGTCCGGTAACGGCCACTGCGAAGCGTAGACAGGGAGACGGCAGGGCGAAACGAAAGTGAACGGGAAGATAGCCCCGAAATCGAACGTGGTTGGAGCAGCCGACCCAGTCTCTTAAAGGGGAAGGCGGAATTCCAGGAGGCGAAATGGCGAGTGTTTTAGAGGGCTTCCGGGGTTCGTACCGTCGGCATGTTGTCTAAGGATTTCATGTGAACAGGGGAGATTCACGAGGCTTAAGCGGAGCTTGAAGGGTCTGACAAGCCAACGAGGCGAGGAGGACCCGATGGCCTGGTGGAAGTCAGACTGGCTGATAGTACTCTGAAGTCGGGAGCGGGTGGCCGTTCTCGACGACCCCGGTGGGCAGCGAAGGAAGTTTTGAAAGCAAAAATGGCCTCACTGGATTCTACAGAGACTCTGTTAAACTGAATACGACGGTGCCTTTAAGAATGGTACGAGACAGATGTCCAAGCCAGTGAAACTGCTGCTCGCCTGTATGCTTTGCCTCGGTGCCATCGCCGTGGTAGGGCTTCTTATTCAGTCGTTCACGTAGCGTTCGGCAACAAGAACTGTATGAGGAGGTGACAATTCATGAAGAAGAACATGGGAACTATTGATCGGATTATTCGACTGGCCGTCGTAGTCGTCATCGCAGCAATGTATTATTTCGGTCTGCTGACGGGTCTGGCAGCCACCATTCTCGGTATCGTTGCTGTGGCCTTCCTTATTACCAGCATCGTCGGCTGGTGTCCCGGTTACCTGCCGTTCGGCATCTCGACGCGCAAAAAAATATAGAATAGTTGACGGATCCCGGTCCGTTCCTAAACAGGTCAAGCGGTCGGCTGCGCCGCACGTTGCCACGGTATCCGAATGCACAAACGCTTACCGTTAGCGGATTACCGACGGCATCAGGCACCAACCCGCCTATGGCCTTTGACTCATGTCAATTCGAGCTACGGGGCGTTTAGCCCTCGGCGATATAGTCTTCCGAGTCATTGCCCTCCAGGACTATCTGGTGGTCTGTACCTATCGAACGGTAGATTTCCAGATCCGCCTCGTTTTCGAAATAGATTTCAATTCCGTTTTCTCCGTCACCCTCGTACAGACAGGGCGCCGCGTCGAGGTTCGTGACCTCGCGCCAGCTGATGGGATCCATGGTGCATCGAATGTTCATGTTGGGTACCTCCGCATCGTCTGCGAGTCGTCGGTAGCCGCTCGCGCTTTGCCTCACAATCAGACACGCCCTGCCCGGACCTGTCCGATATCGCCTTCTAAAAGCCGTTATATCGAAGCTCAATATCAAGCCACTCGCAAATAAGGCGATACGCCGACGTGCTGCCATTTGCCGCGAGCTGCCGGAACATGGCTGTCGGCGAGGGGTGTCTATACTTAATTATAGGCGAGTAACGAATTCACTGGCGCTCAATGCAGCAAAATCAACACAGTCGTGTCGCGAGTGCCGGGGGAAACCTTAGCATGCGCGTCAGAAGCGGCAACCTGGTCTTTAACGCGAAGGATCTGGTCCGATGCATACTGTTCTTAGCTATATCAAGAGCCTGTTTCTGCTGGAGTTGTGGCGAGGATTGCTGGTGACTGGCAGACAACTCTGGAATCCCAAGATCACCGTACAGTACCCGGAAGAAAAAACACCTCAGTCGCCGCGTTTTCGTGGTCTGCACGCATTGCGTCGTTATGCCAATGGCGAAGAGCGTTGCATTGCATGCAAACTCTGTGAAGCGGTGTGTCCAGCACTGGCGATCACGATTGATTCCGAACAACGCGCTGACGGCACGCGCCGCACCACGCGTTATGACATCGATTTGTTCAAGTGTATTTATTGTGGATTTTGTGAAGAAGCCTGTCCGACGGATGCCATCGTTCTGACGCGCATTTACGAGTTTCATTTCGAACAGCGAGGCGGTGAGGTGATCACCAAGGAACAGCTGCTGGCCATCGGTGACCGTAACGAGGCACGCATTGCGGCGGACCGCCGCGCCGATGCCGCCTTCCGCTAGCGCATGGATGGTGTACTGGACGGGCGGTTAACAAGGTACTGCAGGGCGTCCGGCCCGTGCAAAGAGAGAAGGTGATTGCTATGTCCGATACTGACACATTGACACTTGCACCAACCCAGCATGACAAGCTCGGCATCATCCATTGCGGGGTGACCCGTGAAGGTTTCATCGCTGTCGGCGGTGATCCGCGCGACATCGAGGACGGGCAGGAGATTCTGTTCGAGCGCACGGGTATCAGGGCCCGTCGCCAGGGCAGCGTATACACTTTCACGATGCGTTCCACCTGAAGTACTTGCCCCGGGAACGGCTCTGTCGCTGCGATAGCTGGAGTGACACCAGGACGCGCATCGTGAGGCAGCACGCCCGGTTGCCGGAATGAACGGGAGAACCGATCTGAAGAGCGCGGATCCCATGAATGCGCCGACGGTCACCGCCTATCTGCTGGAGCAACTGCAGGCCTGCGGTGTCGGGCATGTATTCGGTGTGCCGGGCGACTACGTGCTCGGGTTCTACCGGCGGCTGGTCGAGAGCCCGCTCCGGCACATCGGCACCACCCGCGAGGATACCGCCGCTTTCGCCGCGGACGGCTATGCCCGCTGCAGCGGCATGGGTGCACTCGCCGTGACCTACGGCGTTGGTGCCCTGAACGTGGTCAACGCCATCGCCGGTGCCAACGCGGAAGCCTCGCCCGTCGTGGTCATCAGCGGGGCGCCGGGCGTAGACGAGCAGCGCAGGGCCCCGCTGCTGCATCATCGCTTCGGTCCATTCAGTTTCCAGCGTGAGATTTTCGAACGCATCACCTGTGCCAGCGCCGTACTCAACGATCCGCTGACCGCCTGTCGCGATATTGACCGCTGCCTGCAGGCCGCGCGCCGCTACAGCCGGCCGGTGTACCTGGAATTGCCACGGGACCGGCTCGACGTGGAAGGGTTTCCGCTTCCGCCCTCGGAGCCGGTGGACAACAACAGAGATCCCGACGCACTGGCCGAGGCCGTTGACGAAACCCTGCGGCGGCTTGCACAGGCTTCCTGTCCGGTCATTCTGGCCGGCGTCAGATCCATCGCCGTGGTTTGCAGGATAGCCTCGCCCGGCTGGTATTGAATGCCTGCATTCCGGTGGCCGCCACCCTGACCGGAAAATCCGTGGTCGGCGAACGCCATCCGGCCTATCTGGGCGTGTACGAGGGCGCGATGGGGCCGGATGCCGTGCGCAAGCGTGTCGAGGATGCCGACCTGCTGCTGATGCTGGGCGCCACGGTCAATGACGTGGATACGGGTATCTTCACCGCCAAGCTGGATCCCGCGCGCCTGATCCACGCAAGCCAGGACCAGGTGACCATCGGTCATCACCGCTACCCCGATGTCCGTCTTGGTGATTATCTGGCTACCCTGTGCTCGAGTGTGGCCCCGCATAGTTGTGCCTGGCAGCCGGACATTGCCCTGCCGGAGCCGCCAGCTGCCGTGCCCGGCCGGCCGATGACCCTCGCACGGCTCATCGACAGCCTGAACGCTGCGCTGACTCCCGAGCATAGTGTGGTCTGCGATGTGGGTGACT
>CAVQCA010000046.1:0-48545 GCA_963710815.1 uncultured Gammaproteobacteria bacterium
GGATCGACGGGAAGCACGGTTCAGCCTGATCGGCCAGAACTTCTCCACCCATGTAACTCAACTAATGGCGCGAACCAACACAGGAGAGAATCATGAAGACAATCGTTAATACACTGGGTGCAGTTGCCTCTCTGACCATCACCATCTCGACCGCATTTGCCGCTCTGCCCGATCCCGGTATGCAGATTGAGACGGGCCGTACTGCGCTGGTTGTGACCGATCCACAGAACGACTTCCTGAGTCCCAGGGGTGTTACCTGGGGCGTGGTAGGCAAAAACGTTGAGGCTAACAACACCGTGGAGAACATCGACACCTTGTTCAAGACGGCGAAGGCCGAGGGCATTCCGGTCTTCATTTCCCCGCACTACTACTACCCGCACGACCATGGCTGGAAGTTCGAAGGCGCGCTCGAAGCGCTAATGCACAAGATCGGCATGTTTGATCGCAAGGACCCGCTGAATGTCGATGGCTTCGAGGGGTCCGGCGCAGACTGGCTGGAGCGCTACAAGCCGTACATCAACGATGGTCGCACCACGGTGACCAGTCCGCACAAGATCTACGGTCCGGAGACCAACGATTTGGTACTGCAGCTGCGCAAGCGCGGCATCGACAAGGTCATTCTGGCAGGCATGTCCGCCAATCTCTGCACCGAATCACACCTGCGCGAACTGCTCGAGCAGGGGTTCGAGGTTGCCGTGGTAACGGATGCAACGGCGGCGGCCCAGGTCGAGGAAGGCGATGGTTACGCCGCAGCGCTCGTGAACTTTCGCTTCACGGCCAACACGGTCTGGACCACCGAACAGGCCGTCAAGGTCATGCAGGCCGAGTGAGCGCTGCATAGCTATCCGACAGGAGGAAATCCCGATGAACCGGGTCGAAGTCTACTCAACCGACAACTGCCCCTGGTGCGAGCGCGCAAAGTCGCTGTTGCGCGCCAGGGGGCTCGACTTCGAGGAGATCGACATCTCCTCGGATCAGGCAAGCGCGCTGGAGATGACCAAACGGTCCGGCCGGCGCACGGTACCGCAGATCTTCATCGACAATGTACACATCGGGGGGTTCGACGAACTCTCGATGATCGACCTGCCGGACAAGCTGGACGAGGACCATATAACCGTTACCAATAGAGGAATCTACCCATGACCGATACCAGACCACCGTCACCACCCTATACTGCTGAAACGGCAGCGCAGAAGGTGCGCCTTGCTGAAGACGCCTGGAACAGCCGCGACGCGGAAAAGGTCTCACTGGCCTACACACCGGACAGCAAGTGGCGCAACCGCGCGGAGTTTGTGACCGGTCGCGCGGAGATCGTCCTGTTCCTGCAACGCAAGTGGGCCAGGGAGATGGACTACCGATTGATCAAGGAACTGTGGGCATTCACGGAAAACCGCATTGCTGTCCGGTTCGCCTACGAGTGGCATGACGATGCGGGGAACTGGTTCCGCTCATACGGTAATGAGAACTGGGAGTTCGATGACAGCGGCCTGATGCGCCGGCGCATCGCCAGCATCAATGACCTGCCGATCAGCGAGGCGCAGCGTCTGTATCACTGGCAGCTCGGGCGTCGTCCCGACGGACACCAGGGGCTCACCGAGCTGGGCCTGTAATGCCGCTTTACACCTGTCTCTGGCTAATTAGTAATTTTCACCTGAAATGGACAGCCTGGACAGTCTTGTTCCTGATGGCTGATTACCGACCAAGCCACGATGACAATGGGCCATCATGGCTGACTCTCCCAGGACACACGAAAGACAGCCTCTGGAGTATTGATCGGTTTCGGTGTGAATCCATTCTATTACAAAGCCACTGGGTACTCGTCGTCATGGATCAGTTTACGCGCCGCATCATCGGATTTGGCGTCCAGGCTGGCGATGTCGACGGTATCGCCCTCTGCCGACTATTCAACACAGCCATTTCGACACAGGGTGTTCCGCACTACCTCAGCTCTGACAATGACCCGCTGTTCCGGTATTACCGCTGGCAGGCGAATCTTCGCATCCTGGATGTCACAGAGATCAAATCCGTTCCTTACGTACCGTTATCGCATCCTTTCGTCGAACGGCTGATCGGAACCATTCGCCGTGAATATCTTGACCATGCGCTCTTCTGGAACGCCGGCGACCTGGAGAGAAAGCTGGAAGAATATCGGCACTATTACAACGCTCATCGTGTGCACACGTCGCTCGGCGGCAATACACCGGCAGAAATCAGCGGCGAATCCATCATTCGCCGCGCCGATCTCAACCAACTCCGGTGGAAATCTTATTGCCGTGGGCTATCTCAGTTACCCGTTGCAACCTGATCAACAATTCGCCAGGCACAGGTGAGTCTGGATTCGTTGACGGATGCTATCGTCGATGAACTATCCACCAAGCATGTTGCGAGGATAAAGTTATTAAAAGGAAGGTTTTAATAGATTGGTCAGCTTATCAGAAAATGTACCCGGCCCCATTTGTTGGTCAGCTTATCAGAAAATGTACCCGGCCCCATTTGTTCGAACGGTGATGGCTTACCCCCCTCTTCTAATAGGGGGGTAACCGTGACAGTAGGAGTCCATTACTTAGGGCTTACATTCTTCACGAACCCGGCCTGGGCGATGGCTCACTTCCTTCAGAACTTCTTTGGCTATGAGCTGGAGGACGAAATGGGGTGGTCTGAGTATTTCCATCCACTGGGACACGGGGGTCGGCTTTACCGGTCAATATGGACCGGTCCTCACGGAGTACGCCTTTATGGATATTCGGATACTGGCCAGCATTGCCATCTTGAAATCCCGGGGAACGTGCTTGAGCAATTCGGTCTCGAACACACCAGGAATTATCTTTTTTCACTGACCAAGGTCTCGTTCGACTGGCAATGCACCCGCATCGATATTCCTTTCGATAATTGTTCCTTCACTCCCGCCATGTGTAACGAAGCAAGGAATATCGGGGAAATACGCACACGGGCACACCAATATTCATGGAAATGGTTCGAAAATAATGATGGGAACACACTTTATATTGGCACCCGACAATCCGGACGTATGGTCAGGATCTATGATAAAAGGGGTCCGACACGACTAGAGCTTGAATTGCGGGATAAGTGGGCTGATAAGGTATGCGAGATACTTGCCACCTCACCTGCTAAATATTGGTTATATGAGTGCATGGGCATTTTGAGAGACTTCGTCGATTTTGTTGATACAAAATTGTCTGGTGGGAATATCAGTCGCGCCCCACTCCTCCCCTGGTGGAACACTTTTATAGATGGGATCGAGAAAGCGGAACTGCAAATCGGCAGGACACATCAGGCGGTTACGGCTATGCGTATGGAACGCTTTCTACAACGTATGTTACCTACCTTGTGCGTTATGCGACATGGTCTTGGTGTAAGCCTGGATTCTCTGGCAGATGAAATCGCAGATGATCTATCAGCTAAGCATTTGGCACGGATTAGGCTGCTTAAGGGAGAGGATTAATTGATTACGTTGTTTCATACTTGGAGTCCTGTCAAAAACTGTACGCACGTTAATTTGTACTCTAAATGTCTCGTCTAGCATAGACCTGGCAGGTCTACATAAAATAATCACATTGGTCAAATCCCGAAATGTGACTGTTGATCTTAAGCAGATTGTTCACTTGACTGGCTTAATTACGGATAATATCTACAATCTTTGTTTGTTATGTTTCTAAAGGGAATCCAAGCATGTCAGTGAAGAAAATATCGAAAGATGTAACAATTGATCAAGAAAGCACAAATTCAGAGAACCCAAAAGAACCATGTGAAGTTATAAAAGAGGTGGATGAGCATCCTCGCATCTGCTTGATTGATGTATCAGAGAAGATCATCAATAACCTTATGAATATAGGTTTCAATTGTAATAGAGGATCTCTAGGTTCTCTCGTTAAAGTCAATAACACAATTCGAAACGAACGGCATCACTGCCTTTTAAATCATCACTTTCCCCAGAACCTCCATGAATTCGACATTGTAGTTATCGATCTTCAAAACCCAACAACAGTGCCTTATGAGGAGGAAGACCATGTGGCGACACAAGTCAAAGGACAATCAAAAGTAGCGCTGCAAAGTTCATTTCCTCAAACCATATTCGATCCAAGAGCCATTTCTGCTTATATCCTAGCATCAGAACTCGATGAATTATTGCAAAAAGATTCCATCCTTATAATTTTCGCTGCGGCAAATGAAGAAATTGAGTATCAACCTATTGAGATCACGCCAGATGGGATTAACCATTTACATACGGAAAAGCACAAGCTTTATGATTTCTACTCAGACCTACCATCTTGGAAGAACACTCATGGCATAGACACCAAGGTTTTAATTAAACCCGGGTCGGAGATCGCCAGCTTACTAGAGAGTCACAACAAAACATCATCCTATGAAATTACGTTTGCTCATCCAACTCATTGGGAAGACGATCAAAGGGTAAAGAATAAAAACTTCCTCCCTCTTATTGAGGCACGACCCAATGAGATCGTATCTTTTGTAAGCACGAGGGAACATAACTACACTTTCTTATTTCCACGAATAGAGCATAAAGAAGCTTTCCTGACAGACCTTCTAAAAAAGGTCTTACCTGGTTTTTTGCCGGAATTATTTCCGTCCAGCACTCAGTTTTCCTGGTTAAATAATTCGGAGTACCAACTACCTAATGAAAGCATGTTAATAGAGGAAAAGAAGAATTTAGAATCCGAACATGAAAACAAGATCAATGAGATGAATACTCGGTTAGATGCAAATCGCCAAGAGTATGGTTTTCTACATGATCTTTTGACAAAGTCGGGACCTGAACTGGTCAAAACTATAGAGAAATATCTTGCCTGGTTAGGCTTTCAGAATGTTGTGAATGTTGATGATACAAATCCCGAGTTACAGGAAGAAGATATAAGAATAGAAGACGATAAAGGCTTACTCGTGATAGAAGTCAAAGGAATTGGAGGCACGTCCACAGATTCTGAGTGCTCTCAGATCAGCAAGATAAAATACCGGAGGTCGAGGGAGCGCGGAACATTTGATGTCTTCGCGCTGTACATGGTTAACCACCAAAGGTATTTACCACCTTTGAGCCGTACCAATCCACCTTTCAATGCAAACCAAATTGAAGATGCAATCAACGACGAACGTGGTCTTGTGGCCACATATGATCTATTCAAACTCTATTTCAAAATAACTAAAGGCTATATAACGAAAGAAGATGCACGCGCCGCTTTGTACAAAACCGGTCTAATTCAGTTTTGTCCTTCAAACGCAAAAAAATTTCCCGTCCCGTATTCGTTACACCATAATGGCTATGTTGTAATCTTCACAATTGATGGTTTTGAAATTAAGGTCAATGACTCCTTAATTTTGATTGACGAAGACCAATACAGGTCCGCTGTAGTTTTGGAGATCCAGCTTGATGATAAACCGGTGGCTTGTGCACACACAGGAGAAATAGGAGTTAAGCTTTCAGAAAAAGTAAAGAAAAGTACTGAAATTTGGTTGGCACATAAAAATTGAGCAAGTGGGGGACTTAAGTAAAAAAGGCCATAGACTGTCTACATAATGTCTACATGATCAACAGCACATAGACACAACCAAAATAACACTGATACAAATTATTGATAAATTTGGTGCCCGGGGTTTTACCCCGTTTCCACGGACGGTTGAGTTAAGAGTAATTCTTTCTGTTTAACCGATCCAAGTCTCCTGCGGAGTCTGGGGTTGTGGAAGCGCTCGATGTAGTCGAAGACATCGGCCCTGGCTTCGGCCCGCGTCTGGTAAATGCGGCGATTGACGCGCTCGCGCTTCAGCATCCCGAAGAAGCCTTCCATCGCTGCATTGTCTGCACAACTGCCCACGGCACTCATGCTGCAGATCAGGTTATGTCCCTTGAGGAAGCGCTGGTATTCACCGCTGGTGAACTGACACCCGCGATCGGAATGCAAGATCACCGGCGAGCGGTCCTCGCGTTGCCACAGCGCCATCAGTACCGCTTGCAACACCAGTTCGCGGGTTTGGCGGTGACTCATCGACCAGCCAACGATAATGCCCGAGAACAGGTCTTTCACCCCGCGCAGATACAGCCAGCCCTCGACGGTTTCGATGAACGTGATATCGGTGACCCATTTGGTATTCGGGTCATCAGCGCTGAAGTCTCGCGCCAGGTGATTTTGAACACCGATCGGCCGATCGCCTGACGGCTTCTTGTGCCAGCGTTTCTTCTGCGGGATGCCCTGGATGCCATTCACTCGCATCAGCCGTGCAATGCGATTCTGTCCCCACGGCATACCTTCGTACTGCAGTTCTTCCCAGATTCGCGGTGCACCCATCACGCCATCACTGTCCGCGTGGATCCGGCGGATATCTGCCAGTAAACGCGTATTGGCTTGCTCGCGCGCACTCGGCGCCCGATCCCGCCAGCCATAATAGCCACCCGCCGACACCTTCAGACAGCGGCACATTAATCTTATCGGGAATGCTTCGCGGCAGCGATCGATCATACGGAACTTCATTTCGACGCTTTCGCGAAGAAGGCTGCCGCCTCTTGCAAAAAATCCCGTTCCTTCTTCACCCGCGCCAGCTCACGCTTGAGCGCTGCCATTTCCTCATCACGCGGCTTGCCCTGGCCCTGGAATGCCTTCCTGCCTGTGGCCTCCTGCTCGCGGCACCAGCGACCCAGCATGTTGGGATTTATCCCCAGTTCGCGAGCAACCTGACTGATCGGTACCTCACTCGATCTCGCCAGTTCCACCGCTTCACGCTTATACTCAGCAGAGTACTTACTTCGTTTTTCCATGACACACCTCCCGGGTAATTATTACCCTTCTTGGATGTGTCCGTGAAATCAGGGCAAACCCCCCCGGGACCGGAATCGAACCGGTATGGTGTCGCCACCGAGGGATTTTAAGATATTAGTTGCATAAATCGGGTTTTAAATTCTTCGAAGAATCGTGCCTACATAGCGCCTACATAGGATTCTTGAAGAAAAGCTTGGAAATAGAACTTATTGATTTTTGTCCGGGAAGTGCAACCTATCTAATTGTATTTTATAACATAATACCGGGGCGTCCGTTGCCTAAAATGCAGTACCGTGCATAACGGTGCTGCACTCAGTCCCGCAAAACTCCCGCAGGCTTAACGGGACGAATTTACAACTATAAGCATGGTGGTCAGCATCCATCCAGCACCAAAGAATAACCAGGAAATTATCAATACCAATAGAATTGATTCTTGTAGTCCAGCACCGACGGAGAACTGGAGATAGTCGGGTCAAGGCGATTGGCCTGTTCCAGTGCCCAGGCACACCACTCTTCTATATTGCGGCCACCCGTAATGGCGGGTAGCGAGTAGTAACCCGCACTCCGAGCAGCCTGAACGTATGCGCGCAATTGTTGCGCCTCCTGCCATAACTTGGCTTGTGCGGTGAGTGCATCCACACGTTTTTGTTCCTGTTCAATTTGTCGCCTAAGGATCTCTCGCCTTCGCTGCTCTTCTGCCCTTTCGCGCTCATCCCGCTCGCGCTTAATACGCGCCGATTTCTTTTGTGCCGCAGCCTTATATGCAGTCGCGATAAACTTGTTCAGGCAGTTTTCTACACGCTGCCGCTTCCCATCTGACCAGGTACCACGCAGCCCTCTACCCCACCAGCGAATATCCAGCTTCAGGGATAAATTTCCAGATGGGAAGAACCTGTCGTCGGGAAGCCGGTAACGGTAATACGAGTCTTCATCCAGTTTTTTCTGCTCTACTGCTGTAGGCTGGTATTTCTCACGCCTTGCCTTCTCTTCCAGATGAAAGCCCAAGGTCTCTCCATCGACTATCAACTGTGTACCCCCTTCCCCCTCCTCATCATGTATCAGTTCAATACCGCGCACATCCAGGGCCTTGAGAAGGGTGTCCATAATGCGCTCAGCTCGCTCGATACTCTCTTTGCCTACTCGAATATCAAGGCAGCGCTTCGCCCTGGGTCTGACCATGCCATGGTCATCGGCCCCTGCTGCACGAAGACTCTTCGCGGTTTTCTCCACCACTGGAAGTGGATCAACCAATGCATCGGGAACGGTAATCTGATTCTCTGGATGCATTTCAGATTCGATATACCCTGCAACGTCCTGTAGTTCTTTTGTCTCTTCGAGGATATGCCCACGTTTATTGAGATTCACTACAGCTTTCTGTCTGGCTTTTATTTTCGGTAATTTTGCTTGTAGCGGCACCTGCCCACTTTGTACCCGGGCCCAGTAGCCACGACCTGGAACCGGGATGCCCATGCGTGTACAGATCTTGGCAAGCCCGCGATCTGACAAGCCATAACGCTGAGCCAGGCTAGTCATCGGTTCTGCCCAGACTTGGGCATAGAGTTCTTCCCGTGTTAGTTCAGCGTAATGATCGCCCCTTCCCATAATTTTTCTCCCAAGAACAACAACTCAGGGATAAATTCTATACTTTTCCAAATCACTCGTTACTAATCGTGCGGCATGCTTGGTAAAACACCCAAGCCTCGGTTGCTGCCCCGAGGATTAGGTAAGTGTAAATCAGCACGTGGTTTAAGCGCCGACCGGTGAGCTAACGCTCTGAATTACTAAAGGTAGGCTGGGTCAGAATTTAATGCTAATTCACAATCGTGCGGGAATTTCCAGTCTGAATCCCGGATAGGCAAAGGCGCTGGCGATTTTCTCGCAGTCTTTTTCTGTCACGCCCTCTCTGCGGGCAATGTCGTACCATTTGCTTCTGACACTTTGTTCCATCTCATCGATTATTATTTTAGCCTCGTCCTGCTCAAGGAGAAAGCGCGCGCTCTGCGACAGCAGGTTTTCAGCATGTGCGTAGCGTCCCCAATCGCCACAATCAAGCGCCAGGTCACGGCGCTCAGCACTGACCGGCGTGGACGGCGTCAGGTCATAGGCTGGTGAGAGTTTCCAGTCGGTATTCATAGCGACGACAGCATGGTTACGCGGGTGATCGTCAGTATTAGAGATTAGTGCGTTAAAGCACATGCGTCGGAATAGCTCGGGGGCATCAGTGCGCGGCTGTGAAGAGATGCGCCGCAGCTCCTCAACAAGCAGGACATAAGACCATTTCTCCCTAACCTGATAATTTTCGTCTGAGCGCAACAGCGTTAGAGCGCTGAGCATGCGGCCTCTGCGATAGCCTGCCGTTGTTTTTTCCCGGTCAAATCGTTTGACAAGCACTGCGTCGTGTTCGCCAATCGTGACAACCTTGCTTTCTGCGACTTGCAAGCCACATTCGCGAGCAAGCATGAGCATGGCGTGTTCAACACGTGCATCGTTCCATTTATCCTCCGGGTGACGAAGTTTTGCGATCCAGAGGCCGCTCTCATCCTCGATGATTGCCTTAGGTCTGGCACCGCCCATTGATGTGCCACCAACCATCAGCTTCTGGGCCTGTTCGGCTTCAGGACCTTCAGGAAGGTCCTCATCGGTAATGATCAAATCTGCAAGTTCTTGCAGCCGATCCAGCTCCATCGTCTGGTTGAATTTGCGGCTCGGGGCAGGGGGTTCTTGATTGAGGCCAAATCCCAGCGCGCCCGCGCGGTCGTCCGGTGAATACAGCAGATAGTCGATTTCACCAAGCTGCGTCTGTCCTTTGTACTTTTCTATGACCCTGCGGCCCCAGTAATCAGGGCTGGCATCACGCAGGGCGCCGAAGACGCCTTTCAGTATATTTGTCTCATAAGTTTTGGTGCTGAGCTTAAGTTCAATCGGATCAATTGGCACGGCATTATCGCGCACAAGATAGCTGCGACCATAAACAAACTTTCCGGCAGGGTTACCCTGCCGGTTAGTCGTTAGCTCGAATTTTCCGGCGGTGACAAACTCCGTTTCCCCTGGCAGGGTGATATAGACGTAGCATTCACTCGCGGTGGTCCTAGAAATCATTATCGAGCCCCTCTTTCGTGCGGGCGCGGACTCGCTCCTTTGACAGGGATAGCGACAGGCCTTCCTCGTCCAGTGCCGGATCGGCAAGCTCAGTCATGGGTCCAAGCAGGTCATACACCCATAGCAGAGCGATGTAGACAGCGATGCCGGTTGAAACCTTGCCTTTCTCCGCATCCGTCACAGCACGCGGGCCGGTCCCGATTTTCTCGCCGACCTCCTCAATCGTTAGATTACGGCGCAGTCTTGCGGTACGCAGGTTTGCGCCGAGGCGCTGGATCGCCTGCTCAACCGGATAAGGCGGCGCCTGTATCAATGTATTTTTTGCGCTCATCTGCTCTTAAGGGCCTATTATCTAGGTTAACAAGCTCTTAAGAGCTTATCAGGGTTTTGTGGCATCAACAAGGAGAATTAGCTCTCAAGAGCAGATTAAGTTACTTAGAACGCTCTTAAGGGCATATTTTTCAGTCTTTCGGCACGATTTCCTTGGTTTTTTGGAGGAAGGCCTTCCCCTTGGGTTCATCCGCCTTGCGGCGTTTCCAACGCACATACGATTACGAGCACCGGATTTTTGGTCCGGATAATCACGGTTCGAATCGGTTACGGACGCGTAACGATTTGAATTCTATACAGGCAAGATTTATCCAACGAGGAAAATTTGCAGTTAATCCCCGCAAAAACTCCCGCAAACAGCATTTGTTAATGCAGCAAATAACAGCTAACTAATTGATTTATATGGTGGGTCGTGAAGGATTCGAACCTTCGACCATCGGATTAAAAGTCCGGGAAGTGCAACCTATCTAATTGTATTTTATAACATAATACCGGGGCGTCCGTTGCCTAAAATGCAGTACCGAGCATAACGGTGCTGCACTCAGTCCCGCAAAACTCCCGCAGGCTTAACAGGACGAATTTACAACTATAAGCATGGTGGTCAGCATCCATCCAGCACCAAAGAATAACCAGGAAATTATCAATACCAATAGAATTGATTCTTGTAGTCCAGCACCGACGGAGAACTGGAGATAGTCGGGTCAAGGCGATTGGCCTGTTCCAGTGCCCAGGCACACCACTCTTCTATATTGCGGCCACCCGTAATGGCGGGTAGCGAGTAGTAACCCGCACTCCGAGCAGCCTGAACGTATGCGCGCAATTGTTGCGCCTCCTGCCATAACTTGGCTTGTGCGGTGAGTGCATCCACACGTTTTTGTTCCTGTTCAATTTGTCGCCTAAGGATCTCTCGCCTTCGCTGCTCTTCTGCCCTTTCGCGCTCATCCCGCTCGCGCTTAATACGCGCCGATTTCTTTTGTGCCGCAGCCTTATATGCAGTCGCGATAAACTTGTTCAGGCAGTTTTCTACACGCTGCCGCTTCCCATCTGACCAGGTACCACGCAGCCCTCTACCCCACCAGCGAATATCCAGCTTCAGGGATAAATTTCCAGATGGGAAGAACCTGTCGTCGGGAAGCCGGTAACGGTAATACGAGTCTTCATCCAGTTTTTTCTGCTCTACTGCTGTAGGCTGGTATTTCTCACGCCTTGCCTTCTCTTCCAGATGAAAGCCCAAGGTCTCTCCATCGACTATCAACTGTGTACCCCCTTCCCCCTCCTCATCATGTATCAGTTCAATACCGCGCACATCCAGGGCCTTGAGAAGGGTGTCCATAATGCGCTCAGCTCGCTCGATACTCTCTTTGCCTACTCGAATATCAAGACAGCGCTTCGCCCTGGGTCTAACCATGCCATGGTCATCGGCCCCTGCTGCACGAAGACTCTTCGCGGTTTTCTCCACCACTGGAAGTGGATCAACCAATGCATCGGGAACGGTAATCTGATTCTCTGGATGCATTTCCGATGCGATATACCCTGCAACGTCCTGTAGTTCTTTTGTCTCTTCGAGGATATGCCCACGTTTATTGAGATTCACTACAGCTTTCTGTCTGGCTTTTATTTTCGGTAATTTTGCTTGTAGCGGCACCTGCCCACTTTGTACCCGGGCCCAGTAGCCACGACCTGGAACCGGGATGCCCATGCGTGTACAGATCTTGGCAAGCCCGCGATCTGACAAGCCATAACGCTGAGCCAGGCTAGTCATCGGTTCTGCCCAGACTTGGGCATAGAGTTCTTCCCGTGTTAGTTCAGTGCAATGATCATCCCTTCCCATGATTTTTCTCCTAAGAGCAAAAACTCAGGGATGAATTCTATACTTTTCAAAATCCGTCGTTACTAATCGTGCGGCAAGCATTAGGGAATGCCTGATTAGAACCTATCTCAAAATTGGGGATTGGATAACCGGAACCGGCGCAGCTCGTGCGAGGGCAGGTAGGACCGGCGCCTCGCCGGGAAAGCCGGGAAAGAACAGGGCTTCCGGCCTGATTTCCGGCCAAACGTCTTCCCGGCGGGGCGCCGGTCCTACATAGACAGAACGCATGTCAGGGAAATTGAATTTTGAGATAGGTTCTAGTCCAGTGTCTGCTGATTCCGGAGATCCAGACTGTAAATCAGCGCTTGGTTTTGGCACCGATCGGTTTGCTAAGCCTCTGAATTACGGAAAGTCGGCTGAGTCAGAATTGAATGCCGATTCACACGGAAGTAGCATACGCTATCAGATAATGTATTTTTTGGGGCCACCCTTCAGGCGAGCGCTTCCAGACCGTGCATATCAACCAGGTTCAGTAACTTTAATGAAGGGCCATTCGGTTTCTTCTGACCCTGCTCCCACTTCTGCACAGTCGAAGGACTCGTGTTCAGGTAAGCTGCGAATACCGCCTGACTCGCCTTATAGCGCGTGCGTAGACGTTTGATCTGTGTCGGCGTATAGATCTTCACCGGCGGCAGGCACAGCGCATCGAACTCGCGCATGGTCATAGCATCCATCGTGCCCGCCTTGTGCAGGCCCTTCGCTGTCTCATGTACCGTTTTCAAGATTGAGTTAGCCATCTTCCTTTACCTCTATCAATTCACCGGCCTTGATCGCTTTTACCAACGCCGGGTTGGTATACCCCAGTAATTGTGTTGCCAGCAACGTGAGTGCTTTCAATTCCTTGTCGCTAATATTTGCCCGTTCATTCTTTGCAAAACCGTAGACGAAGAACGCCTTGTTGTTTTGCTGGTAGACCACCAGGCTGCGGGTACTGCCCCGCTTGCCGTGCCCGGGCAATGCCACCCGTTTCTTGACCACATGCCCACCCAGTTTGGCATCAATCAAACCGGCTTCCATTTCCTTGACCGCCGCCAGCAGAGTCTGGTCACCCAGCCCCTCCCTGGCTGCCCATCTATGGAACCACTTGTTTTTGTAGACCTGCATTCAGCTACCCTGACGGTTTTTCAGAGTATAGCACTAGGTGCTATAGGTTATCGACCCCTGTTTCAGGGGCTTGAGTTATAGTGGATGGACATCCAACCAGATACAGCCAGCGCCACCGCAATCAACTTCCCGAAAAAGAGCCCGGATACACAAGAACACGAGCACCGGATTTTTGGTCTGGATAATCACGGTTCGAATCGGTTACGGACGCGTAACGATTTGAATTCTATACAGACAAGATTTATCTAACGAGGAAAATTCGCAGTTAATCCCCGCAAAAACTCCCGCAAACAGCATTTGTTAATGCAGCAAATAACAGCTAACTAATTGATTTATATGGTGGGTCGTGAAGGATTCGAACCTTCGACCATCGGATTAAAAGTCCGGTGCTCTACCAACTGAGCTAACGACCCGGTGAGCGCTGTCGCGGATGTAGCGGGATTCCCTCTCGGGAGGGTGGAATCATACTGGCCTGAGTCGAAAGCGCAAGCCCTGCCCCGACCCGGGGCCGCGCCGGGGCGGGCATCAGTCCGCTGCCGGCGGGCGGTAGTAGCGGGTCGGATCGGGTACCCCGGCCTCGCGGAAGCCCCGGGCGCGCAGGCGGCAGGAATCGCACGCCCCGCAGGCGCGGCCCTCGGCGTCGGCCTGGTAGCAGGAAACCGTGAGGCCGTAATCGACGCCGAGGCGGGTCCCCTCGCGGATAATTTCCGCCTTGCTCAGGCGGATCAGCGGGGCGTGCACCTGAAACTGCGCGCCCTCGACGCCCGCCCGGGTCGCGAGACCGGCGAGCCGTTCGAAGGCCTCGATGTACTCCGGCCGGCAGTCCGGATAGCCGGAATAATCCACCGCGTTGACGCCGACGAACAGGTCGACCGCGCCCAGCACTTCCGCCCACCCCAGCGCCAGCGCCAGGAAGACCGTATTGCGCGCCGGCACGTAGGTCACCGGGATGCCGTCGCCGGGCTGCTCGGGCACCTCGATCGCGGCGTCCGTCAGGGCGGATCCGCCGAACTGGTCGAGGCCGATGCGGATGATGCGGTGCTCGACCGCGCCGAGTGACCGCGCGATGCGCTGCGCCGCCGCCAGTTCCGCTTCATGGCGCTGCCCGTAGTCGAAGCTCAGGGCATGGCAGGCATAGCCCTGCTCCACGGCGAGCGCCAGCACGGTCGCGGAATCCAGTCCGCCCGACAGGAGCACGACGGCTTTCGGCATGGTGTTATGTATCCTGGCCAGTTTCCAAACGTAACGTAAATAAACTCACCGCAAAGGCGCAAAGAACGCAAAGTTGTTAAATTTTTGCTTAATAAGTTTCTTTGCGTACTTTGCGTCTTTGCGGTGAAAAAGGTGTTTATGGATAAATAACAAAATGACTCAGTCCTGTCATAACCAGCCACGGGTTACCGGCCCCGTTCGTTGCCCCACAGCTGCTTGTGCAGCTGCAGCTGCAGGCGCACCGGCAGGTGATCCTCGAGGATCCACGCCGCCAGCTCCGCGGGATCCTGCTGCCCGTGGCTGGGCGAGAAGAGGATTTCACAGACCGCATCCAGCCGGTGTCGGGCGACGAGTTCCCGCGCCCACTGGTAGTCCGCGCGGTCGCAGATGACGAACTTGACCTGATCGCCGCTAGCCAGCACATCGAGATTCTCGTAGCGGTTGCGGTCCACCTCGCCCGATCCGGGCGTCTTCAGGTCCATGACCTTGACCACCCGCGGATCGACCGTGTCCACGGCCAGCGCGCCGCTGGTCTCGAGCGAGACCGTGTAACCGGCATCGCAGAGCGACCGCAGCAGCGCAAGGCAGTTGCGCTGCGCCAGCGGCTCGCCGCCTGTCACGGTCACATAGCGGGGCCGGTGCCCGGCGACGCGTTCGAGGATTTCCGCCTGCCCCATCCACTCGCCGCCCTGGAAAGCGTATTCGGTATCGCAATACCCGCAACGCAGGGGGCAGCCGGTCAGGCGGATGAATACCGTCGGGCAGCCCGAGGTGAGCGACTCGCCCTGCAGGGAATAAAAGATCTCCGTGACCCGCAGGCGATCCCCGGTAGCGATCGATGACGCATCAGCCGGCATGATCCGTCAATTAATGGCCTTCCTTTTTCATGCGCTGCAGCCGATCGTCGGCCAGACGGGCCTCGGTGCTGCCCGGGTAACCGGTGACCAGGCTGCCCAGCTCCTGGCGGGCCGCGGCCCAGTCCTTTTGTTCGTAATGGATATAGCCGATTTTCAGCCTGGCGCCCGGGACCTTCGGACTCATCGGATAGGCCTCGACCAGCTGTTTGAACGCCGCCAGGGAGCGATCGAAATCCCGGGTGACATAATAGGTCTCGCCCAGCCAGTAATAGGCATTGTCGGAATAGGCACTGCCCGGGTACTTCTCCAGGAAGCGGTTGAAGGCGGTGGCCGCCTCGACATAACGACCCTCGCGGAGGATCGCCAGCGCCTTTTCGTATTCAGCCTGCTGTTCCTCCGTGTTGACGGGCGCCGCCGCGGGCGCTGGAGCCACCGGGGGCGGGGCAGCCGTCTCTGGCGGTGCCGCGACCGGTGAAGGCGTCTCGTAGGAGGATGGCGCCTGGTACGAGGGTGGCGTTTCGTAGGAAGGTGACCCCTGGTATGACGGAGGGGCCTGGTACGCGGGTGGCGCCGAAACGTCCGCCCCGCCGGGAACCGGTGCTACGCCCGCCGCGCCCGCGGGCTGATCCGGTTCCAGCTGCCGCAGGCGCCGGTCAATATCCAGGTACAGGTCCTTCTGGCGGCGCTGCATCTCCTCCAGCTGATGGTTCTGGACCTCGATTTCGCCGCGCAGCTGCTGGACATCGCCCTGCAGCTTCTCGAGCTGGTTCAGCAGGTCGATCAGACCGCGGCCCTCGAGCTGGCGTTCGATGCGATCAAGCCGTTCCGAGGTCGACAGATTGCTGGCCGAATGGACCGGAGACACCAGTGCGGCGGCGAACACCGCCGCACCGAACCTTGTCATGTAACCGCGGCAACGCATATCAATAACCGACATAGACGATCTCGACACGACGGTTCAGCCGGTAGGCCGCCTCGCTGTGCCCTTCCGCCGCCGGTTTTTCCTCGCCGTAACTGACGACGGTGATCTGCTGCGAGGGAACACCCTGCAACTCGAAGGCGCGCTTGACAGCCTGGCCACGGCGATCGCCCAGCCCGATGTTGTACTCGGGCGAACCGCGCTCGTCCGCGTGCCCCTCCAGGGTCACCATCTGCTCGGGGTGATCATTGAGATACTTCGCGTGCGCGGTAATCAGATCCTGGTCTTCAGGCAGGATGGCGTCGCTGTCGTACCCGAAGTAGATGACACGGCGCGACAGGGGGCTGTTCGGATCGGTCAGCTCGGCGCCCGCATAGGACGAGGTGCCGGCCGCCCCGCTGGTCGTCACACCGCCGCTACCACTACCGCCCATGCTTTGATCCACCACCTCGGCGCCGCCGCCTTTTTTGGCGGCGGTACTGCAACCGGCCAGCAGGGCGACCAGCGCCAGGGCGATAAACGTGTTGAAATTTAATTTCATTGCATTGTTCTCCTGAGTATAAAAAGATATTCCAGAAAGCCGTCGGACGCGGGTGGTTCCAGCAAGCATGGCGGGAAAGCCGGAACAGGGTTCCGCGATTCCGGTGCGCAGGACACTGCAAGGCATCGGTAAATCGGGAAACGCCGGCAAGCCCTCCCTCAAGCGCTGTAGATTAATCCCAAGTCCGCCAGACTCCTAGTGCTGAATGAAATCCCTGGTCACCGCTGGTAGGGGGACCAGACCGGTGCACGCACGTTACCCGCCTGCAATGACAGTCGCTGACGGAAGCGTCCGTCCGTGGACACGGCCGCCAGCACACCCCGGTTGCCCGCCTCGGTGGCATAGATGATCATGCTGCCGTTCGGCGAGAAACTGGGCGATTCATCGAGGGTCCCGTCCGTCAGGACCCGGAACAGACCCGAGTCGAGGTCGAGCACGGCAATGCGGTAGGCGCCGTTCTCGCCATGCACCATCGCCAGCTTGCGCCCGTCGGGCGAGAAATCAGCCCCGGCATTGTATTTGCCGTCAAACGTCAGGCGCTGCGGCTGCCCGCCCCAGGCGGCGATCCGGTAGAGCTGCGGGGAACCGCCGCGGTCGGAGGTAAACACGATGCTCTTGCCGTCCGGCGACCAGACCGGTTCGGTATCGATGGCGGGACTGTTGGTCAGCCGCCTGAGGGCCTTCGAATTCAGGTCCATGACGTAGATTTCCGGGTTGCCATCCTGCGAGAGGGTCAATGCCAGGCGTTGTCCATCCGGGGACCAGGCAGGCGCCCCGTTGATGCCCTTGAAGGAGGCCACCTTGCGCCGGGAGCCGGTGGCAACGTCCTGTAAAAAGATTTCCGCGGCCTTGTTCTCGAAGCTGACATAGGCGATCCGGCTGCCATCTGCCGACCAGGCGGGTGACATCAGCGGCTGGTCGGAGCGCAGAATCGTCTGGGGATTGTAGCCGTCGGAGTCCGCCACCATCAGGGTGTAGGATTTCGAGGCGCCCGTTCCGGTCGTGGTGATATAGGCGATCTGGGTATTGAACGCGCCCTTTTCACCGGTCAGCTGCTCGTAGATCAGATCGCTGATGTGGTGCGCCACCCGTCGCAGCTCGGCGCGGCTCGCCGTAAAGCTGTAGCCGATCAGCTGCTTGCTGCGCAGCACATCGAGCAGCTGGAACTGGACGTCGTAGCGATCGGGCCCGGCCGGGGTCACCTTGCCGATCACCAGATCGTCGACGTTGAGCATGCGCCAGACCGGGTACTTCACCTGGGCGATGTCGGACGGGCGGGCGACGAGATCGTGATCGGGCAGCGGCTCGAAGCGCCCGCTGCGACTGAGGTCGGAGGCAATGATCGCGGCGATATTTTCCTGTCCCGTGCCGGCGCTGTCGTTCCCGCCGAAGGGAACCACGGCGATCGGTATCGCCCCTTCCATGCCTTTGGTGATCTCGATCGTCAGGTCGCTGTAGGCCGGCCGCGCGAGCAGCAGCAGAAGTACTAACAGGGTATGTCGATAGGGTTTCACGGGTTCTCGGTATCCTGGATCAGTTGGGTTTAAAGATCAGACGCAGATCGCGGAAATGCTTGAACAGGGCGGCATCCGGCGGCAGCGGCAACGGCGACGCCTTGTAGACGGCCGACTCGACGGAGCGGTCGAACACCGGATCGCCGCTGCTGCGCACGATCTGCACGCTGGCGACTTCCCCGCCGGGAATCAGGCTGACCTGCACCACGCAGGACAATCCCGCGGGACTGCCCGGCGGACGCAGCCAGCTGCGCTGGATGCGTTCCTGGATGTAGCCGATGTATTCCGCCACCACGCCCTGGACGCGCGCCGCCTCGATGCCCGCCTGCTCCGCGGCCAGCTGCGACTGCAGCGCCTGTTCCGCCTCTCGCCGCTGCGCTTCTTCCGCCTTGCGTTTGGCTTCCGCCGCGGCTTTCTGCTTCGCCTCCGCTGCTGCCTTTTTCTTCGCCTCCGCTTCGGCCTTTTTCTTCGCTTCCGCGGCGGCTTTCTGCTTCGCCGCCTGCTCGGCCTTCTGTTTCGCTTCCAGCTCGGCTTTCTTTTTCGCTTCCAGCTCGGCCTTGCGCTTGCGCTCGGCCTCCGCCTTCTGTCTGGCCGCCTGCTCGGCTTTCTGCTTCGCCTCCTGCTCGGCCTTGCGCTGCGCCTCCACCTTGCGTTGCTCCGCAAGCTCCGCCTGGCGCCTGGCGTCCTCGATCTTTTGCTGCTCCGCCCGCTTCTTTTCCGCGATGGCATCGAGCTGGCGCTGATCGACCAGCTGGGCCTCGATCGGCACCTTGATGCCCGGAGGATGGCTGACCTTGGGCGTCCAGTCGAGGCTGAACACCAGCAGCGCGAGCAGTATCAGGTGCATCAGCACCGCATACATCACGGCGCGCGGATTCTCGCGTATGGCTTGCCACATGCTGGCTAGTTGCCTTCCGGGGGTTCCGTCACCAGCCCCACGCCCGGCACACCGGCCTGCTGCAACAGCACCATGGCCGCCATCACGCTGCCATAGTCCGCGGCGCGGTCACCCCGCACCAGTACGCTCTGGTCGTGGCGGCGCCGCAGCACCGCCGCGACGCGCTGCTTGAGATCTTCGCCGCTGATGGGCTTGCGCGGGTCGTCGGCGATGTTCAGATACAGATTCCCGGACGCATCCACGTTGACCACCAGCGGCTCCTGCTCCTCGGGTGGCATCGTCTCGGCGCTGGCCTCGGGCAGGTCCACCTTCACGCCCTGCGTCAACAGCGGCGCGGTGATCATGAAAATCACCAGCATGACCAGCATGACGTCGATGTACGGCACCACGTTGATCTCGGCCATGGGGCGTTTGCGAACTCGCTGGCGGGCCATATTAATGCATTCCTGTGGTGACGTTCATCACGTGCGCGGATCTTTCCCGGGGATCGGCAGCGGGCATTCAGGCGTGCACCTGGCGCTGCAGAATGGTCGAGAATTCCTCGAGGAAATTGTCGTAGCGATTGATCAGCCGTTCCACGTCGTTGGAAAAGCGGTTGTAGGCAATCACCGCCGGGATGGCGGCGAACAGGCCCATCGCCGTGGCGACCAGGGCCTCCGCGATGCCCGGCGCCACCATGGCAAGCGTGGCCTGCTGCGCATTGCCGAGTCCGCGAAAGGCATTCATGATGCCCCACACGGTGCCGAACAGGCCGACGTAGGGACTGGTCGAGCCGACGGTGGCCAGAAACGAGAGATGGGTTTCCAGCTCGTCGGTCTCGCGCGAGAGCATGACGCGCATCACCCGTTGCGCGCCTTCAACGACGGCGCGGCGTTCAATGCCGGGCTGCTTGTGCAGCCGGGCGAATTCACTGAACCCGGCATGAAAGATTCCGGCCATGCCGATGGCCTCGTCCTCCTGTTTGTCGACCTCGCGATACAGCGCCGCCAGATCCCCGCCGGACCAGAAACGGCGCTCGAATTCATTCGCGGCAAGACGCGCCTCGCGCAGCACGGCGCGGCGGCGGAAAATCATGGTCCAGGACGCCATCGAGACCGTCAGCAGCAGCAGCATCACCAGCTGCACCACGGTGCTGGCGCCTGAAATCAGGTGAAAAAATGACATGTCAGTCGACATGCGGTATCTCCTTCAAGATGAATTCGGGGATCGGCCTGGACCGGAACAACGCCGCATCCAGGCAGGCGATGCGGAAACTGCCGGTGCACAGGGGGCGTCCGGCCTCGCCCTCGCGGCTGACCACCTGCTCGAAGACCAGGCTGGCGCGGCGGCGCTCGCACAAACGCACGCTGACCTCGAGCCGATCATTGAAACGCGCCGGTCGCAGGTATTCCAGACGGGCCGACCGGACCGCGAACAGAATCCCTGTGTCCCGGATGAGGGCGTCCTGCTCAAAACCCAGCGCCCGCATCCATTCGGTCCGTGCCCGTTCCATGTAACGCAGATAATTGGCGTAGTACACCACACCGCCGCTGTCGGTGTCCTCGTAATAGACACGCACCGGCCAGCGAAACTCAGTCACCGGCAAACGCTATCCCTCCGTGGACCGCGCCGCGCGGCATAAATTCCCCGGATGCGGCGCAGCCCGGGAGACGTCTGTCACTGACATGACGGAAAACTTCTGCCCGGGGTGAAGTTAACGGACTACCGGCCGTTCGGGAACAATTCAAGCGCATCGGTTGCGGATTGTGAAGCAGGCGGCTTCAGACCGCAATGCAGATAGGCGTTGCGTGTCGCCATGCGCCCCCGCGGGGTGCGCATGATGAAACCCTGCTGGATGAGATAAGGCTCGAGCACGTCCTCGATGGTGCCACGCTCCTCCCCGATGGCGGCGGAAAGATTGTCGACGCCCACCGGGCCGCCGTCGAATTTCTCGATGATGGTCAGCAGCAGCTTGCGATCCTGGGCATCGAAGCCGTGGGCATCGACGTTCAGCATCTCCATGGCGCGTGCGACGATCGCCGCGGTGATATGCCCGTCCGCCATGACCTCGGCATAGTCACGCACGCGCCGCAGCAGGCGGTTGGCGATGCGCGGCGTGCCGCGCGAGCGCTGCGCCAGTTCCATCGCCCCGGTCGCATCGATCTGGATACCGAGTATCCCGGCGGCGCGGCGCAGGATGGTGGACAGATCCGCCGTATTGTAGAACTCGAGCCGCTGCACGATGCCGAAGCGGTCACGCAATGGAGACGTCAACAATCCGGCGCGCGTGGTGGCGCCGACCAGCGTGAAGGGCGGCAGTTCCAGCTTGATGGAGCGCGCCGCCGGCCCCTCGCCGATCATGATGTCGAGCTGGAAGTCCTCCATGGCCGGATAGAGGATTTCCTCGACCACCGGACTCAGCCGGTGAATCTCGTCCACGAACAGCACATCGTTGCGTTCCAGGTTGGTCAGCAGCGCGGCAAGGTCCCCGGCGCGTTCCAGCACCGGCCCCGAGGTGTGGCGCAGGTGCACGCCCAGCTCGTTGGCGATGATATGCGCCAGCGTGGTCTTGCCCAGGCCCGGCGGACCGAAAATCAGGGTGTGATCCAGCGCATCACCGCGCTTGCGTGCCGCCCTGATAAATATGTCCATTTGTTCAGAGACTTGCGGCTGCCCCACGTAGTCCTGCAGCGACTGCGGGCGGACGCTGCGGTCGATGAGCTCGTCATCTCGCGTCCCTTGCGGATTAACCAGGCGGTCGGCTTCTATCATAGGCGGCAAGTGTCGGCTCTCCGGCCGTGTGAATCAAGCTATTGAACGCTGGCCTGCAGGGCCGTGCGGATGATCTCCTCGGAGGTCAGCTCCGCCGTATCGATGGCGCGCACCATGCGGCTGGCCTCCTGCGGCTTGTACCCCAGACCGATGAGAGCGGTGACGGCATCCTCCAGCGGGCTGGATGGCGCGCGCGCCGCGGCGCTGCCCGATGGGGTCAGGGAGATTCCGGCGAGGCTGTCCAGCCGGTCGCGCATTTCGATAACCAGCCGCTCGGCCGTCTTCCGCCCCACCCCCGGCAGGCGCACCAGCGCCGCGGTATCGCCGGCCTGGATGCAGCCGGCAAAGGCGCCGGCATCCATCCCGGAGAGGATGGTCAATGCCAGCCGGGCGCCGACGCCGTTGACGCGCAGCAGATGGCGGAACAGATCGCGGTCGGTGATTTTCGCGAAGCCGTAGAGCAGGTGGGCATCCTCGCGCACCGCCAGATGGGTATAGAGCGTCACCACGCCGCCCGTGGCCGGCAGGTCATAGAAGGTCGTCATCGGGGCTTCCAGCTCGTAGCCGACACCCTGCACCTCGAGCAGCAGGTGCGGCGGCTGCCTGGCGAGGATCGTGCCGCGCAGCAGCCCGATCATGCGGCCGTGCTCCCGGGTCCCAGGGTGGCGATACGCTCGCGGGTCTGGCGGATATGGCCATGGCAGATCGCCACGGCCAGCGCGTCGGCGGCATCGCTGGGCGGGCGCTCGCCGAGGGAGAGCAGCACCCGGATCATGTGCTGGACCTGCTCCTTGGTCGCGCCGCCCCTGCCGACCACGGCCTGCTTGATTTCGCGGGCGGCGTATTCATCGACCGGCACCGTGCGGGTGACGCCGGCGCAGATCGCGGCGCCCCGGGCCTGGCCCAGTTTCAGGGCGGAATCCGCGTTCTTGTTCATGAACACGCGCTCGATCGCCATCTCCTGCGGCCGGTAGTCATCGATAATCCGGTTCACCCCTTCGAAGATCATCCCCAGCCGCGCGGCAAGCGCATCACCCTCGATGCGGATACAGCCGCTCGCCACGTAGCGCAGCCGCTGACCGTCCTGGTCGATGACCCCGTAGCCGGTGATGCGCGATCCGGGGTCGATGCCGAGGATCCGGATCATGCGGCGCGGTCGTCTGTTTGTGCGCGCTCTGAAGTAACTATTCACCAAACTGTTTTTCTCATGCATTCCATGAAACGTTGTTTTCACCGCAAAGACGCAAAGTACGCGAAGAAACACTTTAAAAATTGTTTAATTCTTTTATCCATCATTCCTGTGTATGTCGAAAAACATCCGGCCTCACGACACATCAGGGCTTAGAATAGATTTTGCAATATATTCCTTTGCGTACTTTGCGTCTTTGCGGTGAATCGTGAATCATTCAGGCTAGCCCAGTTGCGCCAGGATGTCCTCGGAGATGTCCGCATTGGAATAGACGTTCTGCACGTCGTCGAGTTCTTCCAGGGTATCCAGCAGGCGCACCATCTTTTCCGCCTCCTCCAGCGCCAGTGAAGTCGAGTTGGCCGCACGCATGGTTACCTCGGCCTGTTCGGTTCCCAGCCCGGCGGCCTGCATGGCGTCGCGCACCGCTTCGAACTGATCCGGGTCGGTCAGCACATCGACGGAACCGTCGTCATAGCCGACGACATCCTCCGCGCCGGCCTCGAGCGCGACTTCCATGATCTGGTCTTCATCGCTGCCCGCCGGATAGCTCAGCACCCCGGTCTTGGCAAACTGGTAGGCGACCGAACCGCCGGTGCCGAGATTGCCGCCGGCCTTGGTGAAGGCATGACGCACTTCCGCCACGGTGCGGTTGCGATTGTCGGTCAGGCAGTCGACCATGACGGCGACGCCGCCCGGTCCGTAACCCTCGTAACGGATTTCATCGAAGTTCTCGCCTTCCTGGGCGCCCGAACCGCGCTTGATGGCGCGCTCGATGGTGTCCTTGGTCATATTGGCCGCCAACGCCTTGTCCACCGCCAGGCGCAGCCGCGGGTTGGCCGCCGGGTCCGGGTCCCCGGCGCGCGCCGCCACGGTGATTTCGCGGATCAGTTTGGTAAACAGCTTGCCGCGTTTGGCGTCCTGGGCATTTTTCCGGTGTTGTATGTTGGCCCATTTACTGTGTCCTGCCATTTTTGCATCACCTCATGACTTGCAGTGGGCGCATTTTAGCACTGCCCGGAGAAAGAGTTACAGCGGGCACAGTCACGCTCATACCAGAACGGAATAGTCACAACATTATCCAGTCTTCGTCCACCAAAGAATCAAACTCACCGCAGAGACGCAAAGAACGCAGAGAAGTTCTTTAACGATAACGTTAACGAGTTTCTCTGCGTTCTTTGCGTCTCTGCGGTGAAAACGGTGTTTATGGATGAACACTATCAATGAGTGCCTTCGCCAGTACGTTCAGCCCGCGGGACCATCGGCATCGAAGCGGCCATGCTTCAGGAAGGCGCAGACCTGGCTGGCAACCCGTCGGGAGGTAAGCAGTCCCATGTGCGTGGACTCCACGACGATGCTGTCCTGTGCGCCGTCAATGGTTGTTTCCTGCAGGTTCACCACGCCGTCGTTCGACAGCGCCCAGGCCGCCCAGCAACCGCCCGATGCCCAGCGAACGGATCCCGGCGATCACCCCCAGCGACTGCCGGCCGCCCCAGCGTGGTCCACCGCCGAGCAGGCCCTGTTCGCCGCTGCGACCGATCAGCCAGCGCAACACGGGGCGTTCGTTGATGCGCCGCGCGACGGCGCTGCCGCCGACCGGACTGCCCAGCAGCACGATGCGGCCGGTGATCAGGTCCGGATGATCCTGCAGGGCCTGCAGCACCACCAGACCGCCCAGGCTGTGGCCGACCAGGTGAATCTGCCCGGCGGGAAGCTGCCGCACGCGACGTGCCAGACACGCCGCATTGTGCCGCACCGGCCGGCGCAGGGAGCGGTAGCGGAACCGCAGCGTCCGGTAACCGCAGCGACGCAGCCTCCGGGCCAGCAGCACCAGTTCCAGGCTGCTCATCCAGATGCCGTGAACGAGGACGACGGTTGCGGGTGCGGAGGAGTTATCGGACATCATGACGGAATATCCTGTTGACGGTGATCCGCATCCGGGACCGGCACGAACCGCAGCAGCGCGTCCCGGTTGGTCCAGGACGAGGCCAGCGCGGCGGCCTGCTCGCGCGGCAGCCAGCGATAGCTGCCGTGTTCCTGCGGGTTCAGTATCACCGCCGGACGGACCGGACATTCAACCCGGAACACATGCTCCAGGTTGGTCGTAACATCCGGCGCGTAGCGCCTGCGCCAGGCGGGAAGAATGGGAAAACGATTCGACCAGCCTGCAGTCGAGCGGTTCCCGATCGATGCCGGTTTCCTCCCGCAACTCGCGCCGGGCGGCGGCCGCCGCCGTTTCACCCCATCGCAGCGAACCGGTCACCGACTGCCAGAAATCCTGCTGGCTCAACGCGCCGCAGCATCAGCACCTCACCCGTCGTGGTGTGGACGATGACCAGCACCGATTCCGGCCGTTTGTATTGCTGGTGTTCCAGAACTATCTCACCGCAGAGACGCAGAGAACACAGAGCAAACAAAAATTAATTCGTGCATGCAGAATAGTCTCACTGGATAGATATTACCCCGCTATCAGCGGTTTTAATCAGTGTTCCTCCATAAACGTCATTTTCACCGCAAAGACGCAAAGAACGCAAAGTCGTTTACATGTTTTTATTGATAAGTTTCTTCGCGTTCTTTGCGTCTTTGCGATGAGTTAAATTGTTTATGGATTGACACTAATGAGAAATATTGTCTGCTCTGCGTCTCTGCGGTGAATAAATGCCGCTCAGGTTTCGATCTTCGGCGGCTTGCGCAGGTGGATGCCGAGCTCGATCAACTGGCCGGTGGCCACCGGCGAAGGCGCCTGGGTCAGGGGGCAGGTCGCCGTCTGGGTCTTGGGGAAGGCCATCACTTCCCGGATCGAGGCGGCGCCGGTCATCAGCATCACCAGGCGGTCGAGACCGAAGGCGATGCCGCCGTGCGGAGGACACCCGTACTTGAGGGCATCCAGGAGAAATCCGAACTTGTCGCGCGCTTCCTCCTCCCCGATGCCGAGCAGCCCGAACACCGCCTGCTGGATTTCGCTGCGGTGGATACGGATCGATCCGCCGCCGACTTCCGTGCCGTTCAGCACCATGTCGTAGGCCCGGGACAGGCTGGTCCCGGGATGTTCGGCGAGCCGCTCGGGGTCATCGATATTCGGCGCGGTGAAGGGATGATGCAGGGCCATCCAGCGGCCGGCCTTCTCATCCCGTTCGAACATCGGGAAATCGACCACCCACACGGGCGCCCAGTCACCGCCCAGCATGCCGAGGTCATGGCCCAGCCTGACGCGCAGGGCGCCCAGCGATTCATTGACGATGGACGCACGATCCGCGCCGAAGAAAACCAGGTCGCCGTCCACGACGCCGGTGCGCTCGACGATGGCCGTGACCACCTCATCGGGCAGGAACTTGAGGATCGGCGACTGCAGCCCGTCGCGTCCCGCCCCGACGTCGTTGACCTTGATATAGGCCAGACCCGCGGGCGCCGTACTTGCCGACGTAATGGGTGTAGTCATCGATGTCCTTGCGGCTGAGCGCATTCCCCCCGGGGACACGCAGGGCCGCGACGCGTCCCTGAGGATCGTTGGCGGGCCCGGAGAACACCTTGAATTCGACGTCTTTCATGACGTCGACGAGGTCGATCAGCTCCAGCGGGATACGCAGGTCGGGGCGGTCGGTACCGAAGCGCGCCATGGCCTCGGCGTAGCTCAGGCGAGGAAACGGGTCCGGCAGGCTGACGCCCAGCACCCCGGCAAACAGTTCGCGGATCATGGTCTCCATCAGGGCGGTGATGGCGTGCTCATCCAGGAACGCGGTCTCGATGTCCAGCTGGGTGAACTCCGGCTGGCGATCCGCCCGCAGGTCCTCGTCGCGGAAACAGCGCGCAATCTGGTAGTAGCGGTCCATCCCCCCCATCATCAGCAGCTGTTTGAACAGCTGCGGCGATTGCGGCAGGGCGAAGAATTCTCCGGGGTGGGTGCGGCTCGGCACCAGGTAGTCGCGTGCGCCCTCGGGGGTGGAGCGCGTCAGTATCGGGGTCTCGACGTCGACGAAACCATGGTTGTCCAGAAAGGCCCGCAGGGTGCGCGTGATGCGGGCGCGCAACCGCAGTTTTTCCTGCATCTCCGGCCGCCGCAGGTCGATGTAGCGGAAGCGCAGCCGGGTTTCGTCCTGCACACCGTCCTCATCGAGCTGAAAGGGGGGCGTTTCGGAGGCATTCAGCACCTCCAGTCCCTGTCCCAGCACCTCGATCTCGCCGGTGGGCAGATCCTTGTTGACCGTCCCTTCGGGGCGATTCCGCACCCGGCCCCTGACCAGCAGTACATACTCGTTGCGCAGGCGCTCCGCGGTGGCGAACACCTCCGGGGTATCCGGATCGAACACCACCTGCACCAGGCCGGTATGATCGCGCAGATCCACGAAAATAACGCCGCCATGATCACGCCGGCGGTGAACCCAGCCACACAGGGTGACTTCCTGGTCGAGGTGCGCGGTGTTCAGCTCGCCACAGTAGATGCTGCGCATTGAATGGAATTCCTGTGATTTTCAAGGGGAAACGCGGGATGGTACGGGGTCGCCCCAGCCGGCGCAATACGGGACCGAATCCGTGGTGACGACCTCAACCGCCGGCAGTTTCCTTTTTGGCGGTAGTGCCTGAGGTCGTGTCACTGCCCTTCGGTTTTCCGGCGGAGCCTTCCTTGCTGTCCGACGCGACGACATTCTTCTTGCCGCCGGTCTTGAAATCGGTTTCGTACCAGCCCCCGCCCTTCAGCCTGAAGGCCGAGGCGGATACCAGTTTTTTCATGGCCGGCTTGCCGCATTTGTGGCAATCCGTCAGGGGTGGATCACTGATCTTCTGCAGGGTTTCCAGATAGTGTCCGCAGGCTTCGCAGCGATATTCATAAATAGGCATGTCAGGTACTTCCGTCCGGTGTCTTGCCATTGCCGCCGGGTCCTGCCGGCGCCAACCGTGGATATTATAGCGCCCGCGCCGGGACCGCTGTCTACGCCTCGCAATGCACGGGTTAACTGGGCAGCCTCCTGGTGACCGGTTTCGCGGGTCGCGGGATTCTGTGACAATACGGCATCGCAACCGCCAGTCAGGAATGCCTCCGTCAGCCCATGCATCCACGCCCGACCACCCTTCCCGGCGACACCGGCGCGGACATGAAAACGCTGCGCTCGCTGGTGCCGTTCCTTTGGGAGTACCGGGGCCGGGTGCTGTTCTCCCTGCTCTTCCTGATACTGGCGAAAATGGCCAACGTCGGCATTCCACTGGTGCTGAAGCACATCGTCGATCATCTCGATGTCGCGGGGGGCAAGGCGCTGTTGCTGCCGCTCCTGCTGCTGGTCCTCTACGGGGTGCTGAAACTGGCAAGTTCCCTGTTCAACGAACTGCGGGACTCGGTTTTCGCACGTGTGCGGCACGGAGCGACCCGCAGCGTATCGTTCAAAGCGCTGGAGCATCTGCATCGGCTCTCCCTGCGCTTCCACCTGGAACGCAAGACCGGAGGGCTGTCGCGCGACATCGAGCGGGGCACGAGCAGCGTCAGCTCGCTGCTCAACTATATGGTGTTCAGTCTGCTGCCCACGCTGGTGGAGATCACCATGATCGCCGGCATCCTGCTGGCGCGCTATGACGTCTGGTTCGCCGTCATCACCTTCGCCGCGGTGACCATCTATATTGTCTTCACCATGAAGGTCACGGAATGGCGTATGAAGTACCGGGTCACGATGAACGCACTGGACTCCAGGGCCAGCAGTCAGGCCATCGACAGCCTGCTGAACTACGAGACCGTGAAATATTTTGGCAACGAGGCCTTCGAGCTCAGACGCTACGACGAATCGCTGCAAGGCTGGGAACGCGCCGCGGTCAAGAGCCAGACCTCACTCTCGGCGCTCAATTTCGGCCAGTCCGCCATCATCGCCACGGGCGTCACCCTGATCATGATCCTGGCCGCCCGCGGCGTCGTGGCCGGCACCATGACGCTGGGCGACCTGGTGCTCGTCAACGCCTTCCTGCTGCAATTGTTCATCCCGCTGAATTTTCTCGGTGTCGTCTACAGCCAGTTGAAGCACGCCCTGGCCGACATGCAGCTGATGTTCCATGTGCTCGAGCGCGAGCCCGAGATCACCGACCGGCCCGGCGCCCGGGCGCTTGCCGACGGCGCGGCGGAAGTCCGCTTTGAACACGTTTCCTTCGCGTACGAAAACGACCGGCCGATCCTGCATGGGGTCAGCTTCGCCATACACCCGGGACAGAAGGTGGCGGTGGTCGGCCCCAGCGGCGCCGGGAAATCCACGCTGGCGCGGCTGCTGTTCCGGTTCTATGAAGTCTCCTCGGGGCGAATTCTCATCAATGGGGATGACATCCGGGAAGTCACCCAGGAGAGTCTGCGGCGCGCCATCGGCATCGTTCCGCAGGACACGGTGCTGTTCAACGAAACCCTGTACTACAACATCGCCTATGCCAGACCCGGCGCGGAGCGCGACGAGATCGAGCAGGCCGCCCGTCTGGCGAACATTCACGATTTAATCATGTCGCTGCCCCTGGGTTACGATACCGTGGTCGGGGAGCGCGGCCTGAAACTCTCCGGGGGCGAGAAACAACGCGTCGCCATCGCCCGCGTCATTCTGAAAAACCCCAGGATACTGGTCTTCGATGAGGCCACCTCAAGCCTGGATTCCCACTCAGAACAGTTGATCCTGGACGCCCTGCGAGTGGTCGCCGCCCACCACACCACGCTGGCCATCGCCCACCGGCTGTCCACCATCGTGGATGCCGACCACATCCTGGTCATGCAGGGCGGCCGGATCGTCGAACAGGGGACGCACCAGGCCCTGCTCGACCAGCAGGGCTTCTACGCCAGGTTGTGGACGCTGCAACAGGAGGAAAAACGGCAGGAGCTCACGGGAGTGCGGCAACAAGCTACGGCCTGAGCGCGATGGGCGCCGCCGGAATCAACCGGGCCTGAAAGGCGGAACCCGCCGTTCGGCGGGTTCCGGGTAACACTGGAGGAATGCGCCTCAGAAATTGAGACGAACGCCCGCGAAGAAATCGGTTACGTCATCGTCGCTGAACTTGCGCACGCGGGTGCGGAGCGCCCATTTCTTGTTCAGCGCGTAGACCAGACCGAGACTGTAGCCGGTATCTTCAAAGTTATCCGTATGCACACGCACGATGGAGGGGGTCATTTCCAGATTCTTCAGCGCCTGCACACGGGCGCCGAACTCCGCCTCGTAACCGCGCTCACTGTTGTTGTTGTCGCCAGTGTTTTCATTGTCGAGGTAACTGACGGTGCCGGTTAAATCGATTTTTTCGTGGATCGTATAATTTCCGCCCATGCCGATGCGGAAGGAATCGATGTCGATATTATCCTTGTTACTTCCCTTGACGTTATCGACCCAGAGACGGGAATAGCCGCCTTTGATATGGACATAATCTCCCGCGGCGATGGAAAGCTCGGTGTTGACGCCGGAGGCATCCACCGGATCGGACTTGAAGTTCGTGTAACCGACTTCGGCGTAGGAATAATCGAACCCCCTGGCATTCGTGGCTTGTGAAACCGCCAGCAACAGGACGCACCCCAGTGTCGCAATCAGTCGATTCTTCATCACCCTGCTCCTCCTCTATCTTGTTCTAATGCTTGAATGCTTCTTATAAGCACGGCGATACTAAGAAATACCGGACGCCGACACAAGCGTTTCTCACGCACCCCGGACATCCCCGACTGATTTTGACCAGGATACCGGCGCCGGCCGGACGCGCCGGCCAATGAACATTTTTTCTGATACACAACAACTTAGATGAACAGGATGGACTCTCGAACGATACTGATCACCGGCTGCTCCAGCGGCATCGGTCGATGCGTGGCCCGCGGACTGAAGGCCCGCGGGTACCGGGTGTTCGCTACCGCCCGCAGGGTGGAGGATGTGGAAAAACTGGGGTCGGAAGGATTCGAAAGTCTGCGGCTGGATCTGAACAATTCGGGTTCAATCGCCGCGGCCGTCGACGAGACCCTCGCGCGCACCGACGGGCGCCTCCATGCCCTGTTCAACAACGGGGCCTATGGACAACCCGGGGCGGTTGAGGACCTCTCGCGTGAGGTGTTGCGCCGGCAGTTCGAAACCAACCTGTTTGGCTGGCACGAGTTGACCAACCGGGTGCTGCCGGTGATGCGCCGGCAGGGATACGGCCGCATCATACATAACAGCTCCATACTGGGGTTCATGGCCCTGCCGTTTCGCGGCGCCTATACGGCGAGCAAATACGCACTGGAAGGACTGACCGATACCCTGCGACTGGAATTGTACGGCACCGGTATCCATGTTTCGCTGATCGAACCGGGGCCGATAGAAAGCCGGTTCCGGCAGAATGCCTATGCCGCCTACAAACGCAACCTCGACCCGCAAACGAGCGCCTACCGCAGCCGTTATCTGAAAATGGAGGAACGCCTGCTCAAGGAAGGTCCGGCCGCCCCGTTTACCCTGCCGCCGGAAGCGGTGCTGAAAAAGGTCATCCACGCACTGGAAAGCCGCCGCCCCAGGGCGCGTTACTACGTCACCTTCCCCACGCATTTATTCGGGGTGCTGAAGCGGCTGTTGACGCAGGATATGCTCGACCGGCTGCTGCTCAGAATCTAAACCGCGCGATGTGGTTTTGCGATAGCAGCAATAACCTGATGGCCTCTGAAACTCAGCTATCAGGTGCATGCAACCGGATAGGCGGGCGGCCTCCGCCGCAGCCGAGTTTCACGGGAAATCAGGTGAATGAATGCATCAGGCAACTGACGCCGTGCTCGTCCCGGAGGTGAACACCAGCCGGTCCTGATCCACGTCGACCCGTATCAGATCGCCGGGGCCGAACCGGCCCGCCAGGATCTCCTGCGCCAGCGGGTTTTCCAGCTGGTTTTGTATGGCCCGCTTCAGCGGGCGTGCGCCGTAGACCGGGTCGAAGCCGGCCTCGCCAAGATGATCCAGCGCCGCGTCCGTGAGCTCCAGATGGATGTCGCGCTCCCGCAGACGGGATCGCAGGATATCGACCTGCAGACTGGCGATGGAGCGTATCTGTTCGCGCCCCAGCGGGTGGAACACCACCACATCGTCGACGCGGTTGATGAACTCCGGCCGGAAGTGTTGGCCAACCACTTCCATCACCGCGGATTTCATCGCCGCGTAATACTCTTCGGTCGCTCCGGGCGTCCTGCCTCCCGCGACACTCGCGCGTCCCTGCACATCGCCTGCCATCTCCTGGATCATCTGGCTGCCGAGGTTGGAGGTCATGACGATCACCGTGTTGCGGAAATCCACGGTGCGGCCCTGCCCGTCGGTCAGGCGGCCGTCATCCAGCACCTGGAGCAGGACGTTGAAGACATCCGGGTGAGCCTTCTCCACCTCGTCGAGCAGGATGACCGAATAGGGTTTGCGGCGCACCGCCTCGGTGAGATAGCCGCCCTCCTCGTAGCCGACATAGCCGGGCGGGGCGCCGATCAGCCGGGCGACGGAATGCTTCTCCATGAATTCGGACATGTCGATGCGTACCATGGCCTCGTCGGTGTCGAACAGGAAATTGGCCAGCGCTTTCGTCAACTCGGTCTTGCCGACGCCGGTCGGGCCGAGAAACAGGAACGAGCCGTTGGGGCGGTTGGGATCGGACAGGCCGGCGCGCGAGCGCCGGATGGCGTTGGATACGGCGATGACTGCCTCGTCCTGGCCGACCACGCGCTTGCGCAAGGCCTCCTCCATGCGCAGCAACTTGTCGCGTTCGCCTTCCAGCATCTTCGAGACCGGGATGCCGGTCCACTTGGAGACCACCTCGGCGATCTCTTCGTCGGTCACCTTGTTGCGCAGCAGCTGCATCTCCTGCTCCTGCGTCTGCGCGTTGTCCGCCGCTTCCAGCTGTTTCTCCAGCTCGGGTATGCGGCCATACTGCAGCTCACCGGCGCGCGCCAGGTCACCGGCGCGGCGCGCAGTGTCCAGTTCCTGGCGGGCGCGCTCCAGCGTCTCCTTGATATGATGCGTACCTTCCACCGCGGCCTTCTCCGCCTTCCAGATCTCCTCGAGATCGGAGAATTCCCGCTCCAGCCGGTCGATCTCGTTCTGCAGCGCATCCAGGCGTTTCTTCGAGGCCTCGTCGGATTCCTTCTTGAGCGCCTCGCGCTCGATCTTGAGCTGGATCAGGCGCCGCTCCAGCCGGTCCATGGCCTCCGGCTTGGAGTCGATTTCCATGCGGATGCGGCTGGCGGCCTCGTCCACCAGGTCGATGGCCTTGTCGGGCAGCTGGCGGTCGGTGATGTAGCGATGAGACAGCGTGGCGGCCGCGACGATCGCCGGGTCGGTGATCTCCACGCCATGATGCACCTCGTAGCGCTCCTTGAGCCCGCGCAGGATGGCGATGGTGTCTTCCACCGTAGGTTCATCCACCAGCACCTTCTGGAAGCGGCGCTCCAGCGCGGCATCCTTCTCCACGTACTTGCGGTATTCATCCAGCGTGGTCGCGCCAACACAGTGCAGCTCGCCGCGCGCCAGGGCCGGTTTCAGCATGTTGCCGGCATCCATCGAGCCCTCGGCCTTGCCGGCGCCGACCATGGTGTGCAGTTCGTCGATGAACAGAATGATCTGGCCCTCCTGCTTGGCCAGGTCGTTGAGGACGGCCTTCAGCCGCTCCTCGAATTCACCCCGGAACTTGGCGCCGGCGATCAGTGCGCCCATGTCGAGCGACAGGACCCGCTTGCCCTTCAGACCTTCGGGAACTTCCCCGTGGATGATGCGCTGGGCCAGACCCTCGACGATGGCGGTCTTGCCGACGCCGGGTTCGCCGATCAGCACCGGGTTGTTCTTGGTGCGTCGCTGCAGAACCTGAATGGTGCGGCGTATCTCGTCGTCGCGCCCGATCACCGGATCCAGCTTGCCCTGTTCGGCCCGTTCGGTCATGTCGATGGTGTATTTTTCCAGCGCCTGGCGCTGTTCCTCGGCATTCGGATCATCGACCTGCTGGCCGCCCCGGAGCCTGTCGATGGACTGCTCGATGAGGCTTTTGCTGGCGCCGGCCTGGCGCAGCAGCTCGCCCACGCTGCCCTTGTCCTCGATCGCCGCCAGGATGAAGAGCTCGCTGGAGATATAGCTGTCCTTGCGTTGCTGGGCGAGCTTGTCGGTGACGTTCAGCAGCCGGCCCAGTTCATTGGAAACATGCACATCGCCGGCCGCGCCCTCGACCCGGGGCATACGATCCAGCAATTCACCCAGACGGGATCGCAGCAGGTTGACGTTGACATCGGCCTGCGCGAGGAGATGGCGTACGGTGCCGCCCTGCTGGTCGAGCAGCGCGATCATCAGGTGCGCGGGCTCGATGAACTGGTGGTCGCGCCCCACGGCCAGGCTCTGGGCATCCGCCAGCGCCATCTGGAACTTGCTTGTCATTTTGTCCATTCGCATGGCAAATCATCTCCGTTTGAGCAGGGTATTCCCCCGAATGGCGCTTGACTCAGGTCTGAATGCCATCGATGTAGGGTGGGTGAGGCACGCTGTTCGTGCCGTAACCCACCAAGCTGTGCCGACAGGCACGCATTAAAAAATGCATGGTGTTGCTGCGCAACGCCTGGTGGGTTACGCAAAAAGCGCTCACCCACCCTACATTTAGGCCCAAGCAAGTGCCCTTCAGGTATTACCCCTGTTTATGGGGCTGAATGGGCCGGTTTCAACCCCCGGCGGCCCGGCGGGCGATCAGTGCAGCGTCGAATGGGTAAAATAGATTACCAGCACACCCGCCGCGATCAGCACGATCTGCTGAATTGTCGCGCGGACCTCGACACGCTGGTGCAGGGTGGGAATGAGGTCCGCCACCGCGATATAGATAAAACTCGACGCGGCGACGGCCAGCACGTAGGGCAGCACGGCCTGGATATCCGACAGGGTATAGTAGCTCAACACCCCCCCGATCACGGTTGTCAGACTGGTCAGGACGTTGTAGAAGAGCGCACTCCCGCGCCCGTAACCGCTGTGCAGCAGCAGGGCGAAGTCGCCCACTTCCTGGGGTATCTCGTGGGCGGTGACGGCCAGGCTGGTGACGATGCCGAGATGAACGTCGGTGAGAAAGGCGCCGGCAATCAAGACCCCGTCAAGAAAATTGTGCAGGCCGTCCCCGAACAGTATCAGCGTACCGACGGAACGCTGGCGTGCGATGCCGCCATGCCCATGGGACTCGCCGGGCGTATGGACCTCGCAGTGATCGGCATGGCAATGTCGCCATATCACCATTTTTTCCAGCAGGAAGAAGCCCAGCAGGCCCAGCAGTATCGCCAGGGGTATGTAGTGGGAGTCGGTGATCCCCGGCGCATCGAGCGCGTGCGGCAACAGACCCATGAAGGCCGCTCCCAGCAGGGCGCCGGTCGCGAAACTGATGAGGTGCGGCAACATCCGGTTGCGCAGGGGCTCACTGAGGACGAGGAACAGCGCCGCCGCCAGCACGCTCAGCACCCCTCCAACGAGGCAGAACAGGATGATCCAGACGATCAGCGGCATTCGTTTAACCCGGGGTCACTCGCGAACGGGCGATGATACTCGATGGCTGCGGGACCTCATACCTCCCGCAGCCAGATCAGGCTCGCCATGCGGCCGGTAACGCCGTCGCGGCGATAAGAGTAAAAGCGCGCCGGCTCCAGAAAGGTACAGCATTCTCCCCCGTAGATCTCCGTGACCCCGTGGCGTCGCAGGCGTTGTCGCGCGAGTTCATACAGGTCGGCGTGCCAGCCTCCACCCGTAGCGGGCCGGAATGCCGTCACCGCCGCCTGGTCGTGACTCACGAACGCCTCGCGAACCTCCTCCCCCACCACGTAGGCCCGCGCACTGATCGCCGGTCCCAGCCACGCCAGCAAGTCACTGCCCGGCGCCGCCATTGCGGCGAGCGTCCGCTCGATCACGCCCGCCGCCAGGCCGCGCCACCCGGCATGCGCCGCCGCGACGCCCCGCCCGCCACGATCACACAGCAGCACCGGCAGACAATCGGCGGTCATCACGGCGCATACCACCCCCGGCGCGAGGGCGTAAGCGGCATCGGCCGCAACCGGAGCCGTGAGCCCGGCGGCATCGACCACCTCCGTGCCATGCACCTGATGCAGCCACGCCGGCATGACCGGCAGCCGCAGCGTCCGCACCAGATGCCCGCGGTTCGCCGCGACCGCCTCGGCATCATCACCGACATGCGTGGCCAGATTCAGGGAGGCATAGGGCGGCCGGCTGATCCCGCCGACGCGAGTCGTGGAAACGGCGCTAACCCGCGCCGGCGCGGGCCACGCGGGAATAATCCAGTCATTGAGCCACCTGACGCTCCGTCGCCCCGGGAATCCTCCCGCAGGGCATTAACCAGCAATTCCATATCGGGGGGCAACGGCGCCTGCCATGCCATCAGCTTCCCGCTCGCGGGGTGTACCAGCTCCAGGCGCTTCGCGTGCAGCGCCTGGCGCCTGAAATCACGCAAGACATTCCGTAACGCATCCCCCGCGCCCCGGGGCAGACGCAGCCGCCCGCCGTAGAGTGGATCGCCGAGGACGGGAGACTGGATAGACGCCATATGGACCCGAATCTGGTGGGTGCGACCGGTCTCCAGTCGAACCCGCACCAGCGTATGCGCACGAAAGCGCGTCATCACGCGGTAGTGGGTAATCGCCTCCCTGCCGCCCGCCACCACCGCCATGCGTTTGCGATCTACCGGATGCCGGCCGATCGGCGCATCGACCCGGCCGCCCGCGGTCAATACGCCATTGACCACGGCGAGGTATTCCCGGGTAATGTTGCGCTCCTGCAGGGCCTCGACCAGCCGGCGGTGGGCGACCAGACTGCGCGCCACGACCATCAGTCCACTGGTGTCCTTGTCGAGCCGGTGCACGATTCCGGCGCGCGGCAGCGCCGCCAGCCGGGGATCATGGTGCAGCAAGGCATTCAGCAAGGTCCCGCTGGGGTTGCCGGCCGCGGGGTGTACCACCAACCCGGGTGGCTTGTTGATGACCAGCAGATGGTCATCCTCATGGACCAGTTCCAGAGGAATCGCCTCGGGGGCATCGACGCCTTCAGCGATGATCCGCGCGTCGATGCGCACCGTTTCACCCCCGCGCAGCCGCTCCCGCACACCCGGGACCCGATCATCCAGCATCACCTGCCCGCCCCGTATCCACTGCTGCAGGCGACTGCGCGAATACTCCGGCACCAGTTCCGCCAGCGCCTGGTCCAGACGCCGGCCGTTCAGATGCTCCGGGATGCTGACGGATAACCGGATTGACTGGGACATAATTGACTCGGACAGGCTCCCGGCAGGGCTTTGGGTTATACTTTGCCGCTTGCCCCGTTCCTGATGAAGACGATTCTGATACCCTAAGCCCATGCGTTTGTCGAGTTATTTACTGATACTCCTGCTGCTGCAGACCGCCGCATGCTCCCTGTTGCCTGAACAGGTGGACAAGACCAAGGACTGGTCGGCGAACAAACTCTATACCGCGGCAAAAGAGGCACTCGATGACAAGAGTTATGAACAGGCCATAGACTATTTCGAAAAACTCGAGGCTCGCTACCCGTTCGGGGCCTACGCCCAGCAGGCCGAACTCGAGATCGCCTATGCCTATTACAAGTACGACGAACCCGAATCCGCCATTGCCGCGGCCCAGCGCTTCATCAAGATGAACCCGCGTCACCCGAATGTCGACTATGCCTGGTACATCATGGGGTTGACCAACTACAATCGCGGCAAGACGGTCATAGACCGTATCCTTCCCCAGGATCCTTCGCAGCGCGACACGACGATCATGCACCAGGCCTACGATGACTTCTACCAGCTGGTCAAGCGTTATCCGAACAGCAAGTATGCCAGCGACTCGAGGCAGCGCCTGATTTTCCTGCGCAACAACATGGCCCTCTATGAAATGCACGTGGGGGACTATTACATGCGCCGCGGCGCCTATCTCGCGGCGGCAAATCGCGCCGAATACGTCATCGACAACTACGAGCGCACGCCTTCGGTACCCGACGCCCTGGTCATGATGGTACGCGCCTACCGGAAACTGAAGATGAACGAACTTGCGGATGACGCCCTGCGCGTATTGCGCCTCAACTACCCCGACAATCCCGACATCCCCGCCCTGTCCCGGGAAAAGGACACGAACAAAAAGAAAGGCTGGTTCAGCTGGTTATAACGATCTACCGGACTCCAGGTAAGTGGCCGTCCATAAACACCCTTTTTCACCGCAAAGACGCAAAGAACGCAAAGCTGTTTAATTGTTTTATTAATTGAATGGCACTAAGTTAAGCCTAATCACACCCCTATGGCCACGGAATCACACGGAAAGAAGAGCCTATATTCCGTGTTTTTCCGTGTGATTCCGTGGCTATTTATTGGGGTTGGGTCTTAACTTAGTGCCATTCTTTTATTAATTAAGTTTCTTTGCGAACTTTGCGTCTTTGCGGTGAATTAATTTCTTTTTGGATACACTAGCTGGTGTATCCCGAGGTGATCGGGTAGCGGCGGTCACGCCCGAACGCTCGCCGGGAAATGCGGATGCCAAGCGGCGCCTGGCGGCGCTTGTATTCATTACGGTCCACCATGCGCACCACCCGTGAGACCACCCCGGCATCGAATCCCTCGGCGACGATCTGCTCGATGCTCCTGTCCTGCTCGATGTAGCGCTCCAGGATCGGATCGAGCACCTCATAGGGCGGCAGGCTGTCCTGATCCTTCTGATCCGGCGCCAGTTCGGCCGACGGCGCCCGCTCCAGCACCCGCCGGGGAATGACGCTGCCCAGGCTGTTGCGGTAATCCGCCAGCCGGTAGACCAGCAGCTTCGGCACGTCCTTGATCGGCGCAAAGCCGCCGGCCATATCGCCGTAGAGGGTCGCGTAACCCACGGACATCTCGCTCTTGTTGCCGGTGGTCAGCACAATCCTGCCCTTCTTGTTGGACAACGCCATCAGGATAACACCCCGGCAGCGCGCCTGGATGTTCTCCTCGGTGGTGTCCGCCGGCAGCCCCGCGAAGCTCTCCGCAAAGGCATCCAAAAAGGCATTGAAGGCCGGTTCGATGGAAATCTCGTGATAGGTCGATCCCCAGCGCCTGCGCCTCGGCGCGCGCATCCTCGAGGCTGATGTCGGCGGTGTAGCGCGAGGGCATCATCACCGCCTCGACCTTGTCGGGCCCCAGGGCATCCACGGCGAGGGCCAGTGTCAGCGCCGAGTCGATACCGCCGGAAAGACCGATCACCGCGCCCTCGAAGTGATTCTTGTGAATATAGTCCCGTACACCGAGCCGCAGCACCTGGTAGACGGCCTCGGTGATATCCAGGTGCGGCAACACACTCGCCGGGTACCGGCAACACGCCGGCCGGGCCCTCCTCGAAATCGACCGGAAGCAATCTCTCCTCGCAGGCCGGCGCCCGGTGGGTGACTTCGCCCTGCGCATTCACCACCACCGAGCCACCGTCGAATACCAGTTCATCCTGTCCACCGATAAGGTTGACATAGACCACCGGGATACCCGCTTCGCGGCTACGTTGCTTGAGCATATGTTCGCGCTCCCTGCCCTTGCCGGCATGGAAGGGAGAAGCATTGAGGTTGACGAGCAGACGGGCGCCGGCTGCGGACGCCTGCGTGGCCGGCCCCGCCACCCAGATATCTTCGCAGATGGTGATCCCGACGGGGATGCCGTTGATATTCACCACACAGGGGCCATCACCTGGCGAGAAATAGCGCTTTTCATCAAAGACGCTGTAATTGGGCAGCTGCTGTTTCCGGTAACTGGCGATGATCTCCCCGTTACGGATGACGGAAGCCGCGTTGTACAGTTGCCCCTCGCAACGCAGCGGGTGTCCGACGATCGCCGTCACCTGTCCGATGTCCTGTTTCAGGCGTGCCAGGAGTTCATCGACAAGATCAATAAAGTGCGGACGCAGAAGCAGGTCCTCCGGCGGATAGCCGGTGAGGGCCAGCTCGGGGAAGACAACCACGTCGGCCGAGAACTCATCGCGGGAGCGGCGACAGGCGGAAATGATCCTGTCGGCATTGCCGTGGAGGTCACCGACGACGCAATCCAGCTGCGCCATGACGATGCGCAGGCGATCGGGTGATGGGTGCGTTCCCGGGGGCACGAGATGTATGCAAGAAAAATTAATGTGTTATCAGGGTTTCAATGCAGCTTCCATGCCCGCCCCGATCTCGGCCGGGGAGCGCACCACCGTGACTCCGGCGGCCTCCAGTGCGGCGATCTTCGCCTCGGCAGTTCCGCTGCCGCCGCTGATGATGGCGCCGGCATGCCCCATGCGCTTGCCGGCGGGGGCGGTCACGCCGGCGATATAGGCGGCCACCGGCTTGCTGACATGCGCTTTTATATATTCCGCCGCGCGCTCCTCGTCGTTGCCGCCGATCTCACCGATCAGGACGATCCCGCGCGTCCGGGGATCGTCCTCGAACAACGCGAGGCATTCAACAAATCCCAGTCCGTGAACGGGATCACCGCCGATGCCGATGCAGGTGCTTTGGCCGAGACCATTCCGGGTGGTCTGGAACACGGCTTCATAGGTCAGCGTCCCGGAGCGCGAGATGATGCCGATATCGCCCGGAAGATGAATATTGCCGGGCATGATACCGATCTTGCAGGCGCCCGGTGTGATGATGCCCGGACAGTTCGGCCCGATCAGGCGGGAGTTCGACCCCGACAACACCGCTTTGACGCGCAGCATGTCGAGCACCGGAATGCCCTCGGTGATGCAGACGATGAGCGCGATGCCGGCCGCGGCGGCCTCCAGGATGGCATCGGCCGCGAAGGCTGCCGGCACGTAGATCATGCTGGCATCCGCGCCGGTCGCGCCCACGGCCTCGCGCACGGTATCGAAGACCGGCAGCTCCAGGTGTGTCTGCCCCCCCTTCCCGGGCGTCACACCGCCGACCAGGCGGGTGCCATAGGCCAGCGCCTGACGGGAGTGAAAAGTTCCCTGCGCCCCGGTGAATCCCTGGCAGATCACCCGGGTGTTTTCATCGATCAGGACACTCATCGGCCAATCATCCGCATCAGTCTTGCCGCGGGTAGGCCGCGGCCACCGCCTTCAGGGCCGCATCGGTCAAATCCCCGGCGGTCTGCACGGCGAGACCGGATTGTGAAATCAGGGCCAGCCCTTCCGTGGCATTTGTCCCTTCCAGGCGCACCACTACGGGTACGGTCACCGCGACCTCCTCGATTGCCTGCAGGATGCCTTCGGCGATCAGGTCGCAACGCACGATCCCGCCGAAGATATTCACCAGGATCGCGCGGACTCCGCTGTCGGCCAGTATCAGCTTGAAGGCCTCCGCCACACGCTCGGCCGTTGCGCCGCCGCCAACATCGAGAAAATTGGCGGGTTCACCTCCGTGGAGCTTGATGAGGTCCATGGTGGCCATGGCCAGACCGGCGCCGTTGACCATACAGGCGATATCGCCTTCCAGTGCGATATAGTTCAGGCCGTGCGCCCGGGCGGTATGCTCGCGCGCATCCTCCTGGCCGGCATCCAGCAGATCCGCGAGTTCCTTGTGTCGGAACAGGGCATTGTCATCCAGGTCCAGTTTTGCATCGAGCGCCAGCAACTCACCGGCCGTGGTGACGACCAGGGGGTTGATTTCAAGCAGACTGGCATCGCATTCCTGCAGCCAGCCGGAAGGCCGCGGACAGCAGGCCGGTAAAGGCGCCGACCTGTCTGCCCTTGAGGCCCAGCCCGAACGCCAGGTTGCGGCACTGGTACGACTGCAGCCCCGCCGCCGGAATGATCGCCTCGGTCAGGATGGCATCCGGATCCCGCGCCGCCACCGTCTCGATGTCCATGCCTCCGGCCGCTGAGGCCATGACCACGAGGCGCTCCCGAGCTCGATCGACCGTTATGCCGAGGTAATACTCCCGGGCCAGGTCGACGGTTTCCTCGACCAGTACGGAATTGACCGGCAGACCGGCCGGGCCGGTTTGCGGGGTTATCAGTCGGGTACCGAGCATCGCGTCGACCGTTGCTTCCAGTTCATCCCGCCCGGTCACCCGCTTCACGCCTCCGGCCTTGCCGCGGCCGCCGGCATGAACCTGCGCCTTGACCACCCACGCATCACCGCCAAGGGTGGAGGCGATCCCGGCGGCGTCGGCCGATGAATCCACCATGGTGCCGACGGGAACCGGGATACCATAGGTTGAAAACAAGCGTTTTGCCTGGTATTCGTGCAGGTGCATACTATTCAATATTCCAGATCATGGATCGGAGTATAAAGGAAACTGCGCCACGGTTACGACCATCCGCCGGTACACGCACTGGGGACCTGACACACATATGCCCGGCCGATCACTGCTTATTCTGATACTCATCGTCATCGCCGTGCTGGCGTTCAGGCGTCTGAAAGAATCCGCTTCCCGGCAGGATATGAAGAAAAAAACCAGGACCAGGACCGGTCAAATGGTGCAATGCGCCGCATGCGGCCTGTACCTGCCTGAACGGGAAGCCATCCACCATCAGGGAAAATATTACTGCTCACCGTCCCATCGCGACGAACACGCTCCCTGACACGCGCAATCCCGGCTACGATTCAGAGACATTTACAGTAAACTCACGCCATGGATGCGTTACCCGAGGACAGCGGCGAAACAGGGAAAGGGCGCGATTCCCTGACCTGGAAACCGCTGCGGCTCCTGAGCTTTTACCGGCTGATCCTCGCCGGCATGCTGCTGACGCTCTACCTTGGACTCGAGAACAATTCCACGCTGGGTGAAGCCAGTCCCGCGCTATATACGCTCACCTGCCTGTTCTATGTCGGGTTCAGCCTGGTTGCGGGTTTCACGGCGAGGCTCCGCCGGCCCGGCTTTGAGCTGCAAACCATACCGCAGATACTGGTCGATATCGCCGCTATCACCCTGCTGATACACGCCAGCGGCGGGCCGGCGAGCGGGCTGGGTATCCTGCTGATCATCACCGTGGCGACCGGCAGTCTGCTGATGCCCGGACGCATGGCCTTTCTGTTCGCGGCGGTAGCCACCATGGCGCTCCTCGGCGAACAGATCTACAGCACGTTGTTTGCAGGGCAGCCCCGGGACAGCGGCTATACCCAGTCGGGACTGCTGGGGGCCGCCCTGTTTGCCACCGCGGGGCTGACGTATCTCATGGCGCGCCGGATCCATGCGAGCGAGGCGCTGGCGCGTCGCCGCGGCCTCGACATCGCCAATCTGGCCAAACTCAACGCCCACATCGTGCAACGCCTGCAGGCCGGCATTCTGGTCACCGACCACCGGGACGGTATACGTCTGATCAACAATACCGCCCGTAAGCTCCTGGGAATCCCGAGAGACGGTGAGGGACGTCCGCTGGCGGAAATGTCGCCCGCGCTTCATGAAAGGCTGATGCAGTGGCGGAGCCACCCCGATAAGGAATCCGGGTTGCTGAAATCCGCAACGGACGGCGCCAGCATCCTGCCACAGTTCACGTTGCTGGGCACTGCGGATGGTATCGGGTCCCTTATCTTTCTGGAAGACACCGCCGCCATGGCGCGGCAGGCCCAGCAGATGAAACTGGCATCGCTGGGACGCCTGACCGCCAGCATCGCCCACGAAATCAGGAATCCCCTCGGCGCCATCAGTCACGCCGCCCAGCTACTGAACGAATCGGATGCCCTCGGTCCCGAGGATCATCGGCTCATGGCGATCATCAGTGAGCATACCCGGCGCGTCAACACCGTGGTGCAGAATGTACTCCAGCTGTCACGACCGGGAACTTCCGTTCCACAGCGGATTGCGCTGCTGCCGTGGCTGGAAAGATTCAGGGATGAACTCATTCAGAGCGGGCATTGCATGGCGGCGCAGATAGACGTCACGGTCAGGCCCAGGGGTATCGAGGTTTTTATGGATCCGAGCCAGTTGCATCAGGTGGTATGGAATCTGTGTCACAATGCCCTGAACCACGCGAAACCAGTAAACATGGTACCCGTGAAACTGAGGCTTGTGTGTATCCTGAAAGACAGCGGGCAGGCGCCGCATCTCGATATCATCGACAACGGGACCGGCATTAAGCCGGACATGGCGGAACAGATATTCGAACCCTTCTATACAACCAAGAGCGGCGGGACCGGTTTGGGCCTGTATATCGCCCGGGAAATCTGCGAAGGCAACCAGGCGCGGCTGGCGTATCTGGCACCCCCGAGGGTGGCGGCTGCTTCCGCATCACTTTTCCCTACCGGGAAGGCCTGCCGGTTCCCGCCTTCGGATAACTTGATCACTACGCTTATGAAGACCCACTTCGCGCTGGTTGTCGATGATGAACCCGATATTCGCGAACTGCTCGTGCTGACCCTCGGACGCATGCATATCGAGTCGCGTTGCGCCGCCGACCTGAAGGAGGCGCGCGCCTTGCTCTCGACTGAGCGATTCGATGTCTGCCTCACCGATATGCGCCTTCCCGACGGCAACGGCATCGACCTGGTGCGCCATATCCAGCAGCAGGAGCTGAATATTCCGATCGCGGTCATCACCGCCTACGGCAATATGGAATCGGCCGTCGAAGCGCTCAAGGCCGGCGCCTTCGATTTCGTATCCAAACCGGTCGACCTGCAGGTGTTGCGCAACCTGATCGGGAGCGTACTGAAACTGACGGGCGACCACCCGGAGCGTGACCGGCGCAGCCGTGACACCCTGCTGGGTGAATCACAGCTCATGCGCGACATCCGCTCCACGGTCGTAAAGCTCTCCCGCAGCCAGGCGCCGGTCTATATCAGCGGCGACTCCGGGACGGGCAAGGAACTGGTAGCGCGGCTGATCCATACCAAGGGACCACGCGCCGACGGCCCGTTCGTACCCGTCAACTGCGGCGCCATACCCACCGAACTCATGGAAAGCGAGTTCTTCGGACACAGGAAAGGCAGTTTCACCGGTGCGTTCAGCGACAAGGACGGCCTGTTCCAGATCGCCGCGGGCGGCACCCTGTTTCTGGATGAAATTGCGGAACTCCCGCTGCACATGCAGGTCAAGCTGCTTCGCGCCATCCAGGAAAAGGCCGTGCGCCCGGTCGGGGCCCAGCAGGAGATACCGACGGATGTCCGCATTCTGTCGGCCACCCATAAGAATCTCGGTCAACTGGTGGAGAACGGCCAGTTCCGGCAGGATCTCTATTACCGTCTGAACGTCATCCAGCTGCAGGTGCCGGCGCTGCGTGAGCGCCGCGAGGACATCCCGATGCTCGCGGAGCACTTCATGAAACAACTGGCCCGGCGCAACGGTCACGTAACGTATGGAATTGCCGATGACGCCCTGCAGGCGTTGTCGCATTACCCGTTCCCGGGCAATGTCCGGGAACTGGAAAATATCCTCGAACGGGCCACCACCCTGTGCGAGGGCACGGTGGTCTCTTCCAGCGATCTGCAATTGCCGGAGATGCCGGCGGGTGACGACGACTCGATGGAGGAATCCGTCCGGGACCTGGAGCCCGGGGCGCTGCCACTCGATACGTTCATGGACACGATCGAGAAAGAGGCCCTGATCAAGGCGCTGGAACAAACACGTTACAACAAGACCGCCGCCGCCAGGCTGCTTGGCCTCAGCTTTCGGGCGCTACGCTATCGCCTGAAGAAGCTTGGCCTGGAGTGATCGCGACAAGCCCCACCGGCGGATCAGAAGCCCATGGCGAGAAGACACGGGTGACGTAATACGTCACATTGTGACGTGATCTGCAGATCGGGCCCAGGCAGGGGCCGCAATACAAGGGGTCCTGAATTCGTTCCCGCTTTGCCATCCAATCCACCCCCGCGCGCCATCGATATTTATCTCATTGTTTATTATTAATATTTATCAACGCCACTTCGATTCAAACAAAATTTCCAACTCCGTCAGAAAACTGGCATGGAATCTGTATTCGATTAAGGCAGCCAAAGAATCCGGGCATCCGCCCGATAGCAAGGCTGAACAGGGAGGCTCGTTGTCGGGCTACCAGACAGGATGTAACTCCAGTTCAACACACACGAGGGCATTACCATGAAACAGCAACAGGGCTTTACACTGATCGAACTGATGATCGTGATCGCGATTATCGGCATTCTGGCCGCCATCGCGATCCCGGCCTATCAGGACTACACCATCCGCTCCAAGGTCTCGGAAGGTCTGAACATGGCCGGCGCCGCCAAGCTGGCGGTTGCCGAGACATTCGACAGCAGCGGCAAATTTCCGTCGTTGACAATGTCAGTTACGGCCTGCCGAAGGCAGCCAGCATTACCGGTACCTATGTATCGAACATTGTTGCTGCGGCGGATACTGGCCTGATCACAATCATGTACAAGGCAATCGCTCCCGGCAAGGTTGATGATGGTGATACGGTAATTTTGCATCCTGACACCACCAATGCCGGTGCCATGAAGTGGACATGCTCCAGCTCTACCATTAATGCCCGTTTCCTGCCGGCCAACTGCCGTTAACGGAGACTTTAACCGCCGCACCAAAAAACGCCCCGGAAACGGGGCGTTTTCTTGCGACTGTCTTATACTCCGGCTCAGGAAGAAGGTGCAGAAGATACCCCGGGAGCCCGACTTCGAAATAACAACATCCTGCAACCACAGATGACCAATTTCCGTTCTTGCCGTGCCGCTAACTGGCTATTCCTGCTTGTCAGCCTGCTCACCGTCATCGTTTATTATCCCGGCCTGGCCGGTGACTACATGTTTGACGATGGCTCGAATCTGCTGGAGAACAAGCAGCTCAACATCGATTCACTAAATATGGAGTCGCTGGAAAGCGCAGCATTCTCCTCGAGAGCAGGCACGCTGCGCCGGCCTGTCAGCATGGCCAGTTTTGCCCTGAACCGCTATTTCTTCGGTATCGGGCCCTACTCCAACAAGGTGGTCAACCTGGCCATTCACCTGCTGACGGGCCTCGCGCCTTTTCTGCTGAGCCGACTGATCCTGCTCAGCTACAGGGACTATCGCAAGCCCGGGTTGTCAGACGGGCTTGTCACCTGGATGCCGCTTGTCGTCACCGGGCTCTGGCTGGTGCATCCACTCAACCTGTCGGCCGTCCTGTACATCGTGCAACGCATGGCCAGTCTCTCAGCGCTGTTCACGGCCTGCGGCCTGTGTATGTATGTTGCCGGCAGACGCCGCATGCTGGCGGGTGGGGCCGGACTGGCGTGGATAATCGCCGGCCTGCTTGTCTTTGGCGGACTTGCCGTGTTCAGCAAGGAAAACGGTGTGCTGCTGCCACTGTACATGCTGGTGCTGGAAACGGCGCTGTTCCGGTTTCGCGATAGTTCGGAGCGGGCCGATGTCAAAATCGTCAGCTTCTTCATCCTGGTCGTCGCCATTCCCGCCGTGCTGGCCCTGCTCTACCTGGCGAGCCATGCGTCCAGTTACCTGGATTACAGCGGCCGCGACTTTACCCTGTCTGAGCGCTTGTTGACCGAAGCGCGAGTGCTGGTGTTTTACCTGAAGATGATCGTCATGCCGTCCATCAGGGAACTGGGGCTGTATCACGACGACATTGCGATTTCGCATGGCCTGCTGGCTCCCCCCACCACCCTGTTCTCCCTTATGGCTCTGGGCGGCATGTTGGCGAGCGCGGTGCTGTTGCTGGGGAAACGACCGCTCATCAGCCTGGGAATTTTCTGGTTCTTTGCCGGACACAGCCTTGAATCCAGCATCTTCCCCCTCGAAATCGCCCATGAACACCGGAATTACCTGGCCGACTACGGCATCCTCCTGGCGCTAGCCAGCGGCCTTGCAGAGGCACCACTGCGCCGGCTGGCACCCATCGTCAATTATGCCGTGCCTGCCGCGCTGTTCCTGCTTTTCTCCTACACCACCTGGCTGCGCAGTGAACAATGGTCAGACAATATCAATCAGGCCGTCTATGAGGCACGACATCATCCGGAATCATTCCGTTCGGTGTTCGTCGCCGGACGCATTCATGCCCGTCTGGCGCTGAACGGTCAACCGAGAAGCGAAGCCAAGGCTTTTGAGTTTCTGGAAAAAGCCAGACCGACTGGACAAATCCGGAATCATGGCCGATGTCACCATGATCAAACTGGACTATCTGCTGCACAAACCGGTAGATCAGCGGCTGTTCGATACAGTACTCTACAAACTGTCACACTTCCCCGTGTCGCCGTCGGATGTCAGCAGTCTCAAGGCGCTGGCAGAGTGCACAAGCAAGCGATGCGATATCCCCGAGGCGACGCTGGAGGCGATATTCAGGCAGGCCTTGCGCAGCAAAAACGCGGATGTGTTTACCATCTATGGCTACTACAGGATCAACAAAAAACAGGACTTCTCCGGTGGGCTGGAATCTTTTCGAGCGCGCCGTTCAACGCGACCCGAGCGAACCGCAATACTGGAAAAACCTGATCAACCTGCTGATTGTCATGCAAAGATTCGACGATGCACAACACAAACTGGATCAATTCAGGGTAGCGGATATCTATGGCAGTAATGAAAGAGACTATCGGGCTACTTCAGGAAGACATCAACAGGGTCCGGCAAGCGTATCTGTCCCAGGCACGCCTCGAGGCAAGTGGCAGCAACCAAGCCATGAAGCGTGATATCAGTATTA